>DATMDR010000001.1:0-15619 GCA_035557635.1 Solirubrobacterales bacterium
CAGTCGGGGTCGTCAACGTCACCTACATGCTCATCGAGCTCCCCGGAAGCGAGATTCAGGCAGCGGGCTCGGCCAGCGGCAAGGCAGTGGTCAAGGGCACCCTCGGCGGCGAGATCAAGATCGAGAACGAATCCTGAGGGAGCGCGCTAGGCGGGACTTGGGTCCAGCGCCCGCTCGACCGCAGCAACGACGTGCTGGGCGTCGATTCCCGCGGCGGCGAGGAGCGACTCCGGGCTGCCGCTGGCAGGGCGCTCGGAGACCGCCAAGCGGGTCAGCGGGGTGCCCGAGCCGTTGCCGGCGAGAACGCCGGCAACGGTCTCGCCGATGCCGCCCTCGTGCCAGTGGTCCTCGACCGTGACCAGCGCCTGCGTCTCAGCGGCTGCCGTGAGCAAGGCCTCGGCGTCGACTGGCTTGACCGAGTAGAGGTCGATCACCCGCGCGGCGATCCCGCGCCCGGCGAGCTCGTCAGCGGCGGCGAGGCATTCGTGCAGGGTGATGCCGGCGCCGATCAGCGTGACGGCGTCCTCCTCGCCGGAGCGCAGCGTGCGGCTGCCGCCGATCCGGAATTCCTCGCCGGCCTCGTAGAGGACCGGCGTCGCGCCGCGCGTCGTGCGCAGATAGCTGATGCCGCGGTGCTCGCGCATCGCGTCGAGGAGCTGGACCGTCTGGTTTGCGTCGCATGGATAGAGGACGATGCTGTCGAGGACGGCGCGGAAGGCGGCGATGTCCTCGAGCGCCATCTGCGAGGGGCCGTCCTCGCCGATCGAGACGCCGACGTGAGAGCCGCAGAGCTTCAGGTCCGCGTCGGAGATGGCGGCCATGCGGACAAAGTCGTAGGCGCGGCTGAGGAAGGCGGCGAAGCTCGACGCGAAGGGCTTCCAGCCCCGGACCTGCAGACCGACCGCGGCGGCGACCATCTGCTGCTCGGCGATGTACATCTCGAAGAAGCGCTCGGGGTGCTTGGCCGCGAACCGTTCGGCGTAGGTCGAGTTGCCGACCTCGCCGTCGAGCGCGACGACGCGCTCGTCGATGGCGCCGAGCCAGGCGAGGGCGTCGCCGTAGGCGCCGCGCGTGGCCACCTTCTCGCCGATCTCGTACGCCGGTCGCTCAACCTCTTGCCGTGCGACCTCGAAGGACGGCGCCTCCGGGGGGGACTGCACCGCGATGCGGATCGAGCGCTCGCCGCCCAGCTCCCGCACCGCCTCCTCGGCGTCACCCAGCGGCTTGCCGTGGGCGTTTTCCTGGTCCTCGACCGCGGCGACGCCCGCGCCCTTCTTCGTCCGGGCGAAGATCGCGGCCGGCTTGTCAACTTCCAGCGCCCGCGCGTAGGCGCCGTCGACCGCCTCGACGTCGTGGCCATCGATCTCCTGCACGTCCCAGCCGCAGGCGCTCGCCCGGGCAGCGAGCGAAGCGGTATCCCATTCGTGCATCGTCGGACCGCGCTGTCCGAGCCGGTTGACGTCGACGATCGCGATCAGGTTGGCGAGCCTGGCGAAACCGGCGTGCTCGAAGGCCTCCCACATCGAGCCCTCGGCCAGCTCCGAGTCGCCACAGAGGGTCCAGACCCGGTAGTCGGCCGATTCGAGCCGCGCGCCGGCGAGGGCGATGCCGACGGCGATCGGCAACCCTTGGCCGAGCGAGCCGGTCGCCACGTCGACCCAGGGAATCTCCGGCGTCGGGTGGCCCTGCATGCGCGAGCCGAACTTGCGGAAGCTGAGCAGCTCCTCGTCGTCGATCGCGCCGACAGCCTTGTAGAGGGCGTAGAGCAGGGGCGATGCGTGGCCCTTGGAGAAGACCACGTGATCGTTGCCCGGGTCCTCAGCAGCCGAGAAGTCGTAGCGCAGGTAGCGCGCGTAGAGGACGGCCATCAGCTCGGCCGCCGACATCGAGGACGTCGGGTGGCCGGAGTTTGCCGCGGCGGCGGCGCGCACGGAGTCGATCCGGAGCTGCTGCGCCAGCTCCTGAAGCTGCTCGCTGCTCGCCGTCTGTTCGATGGTCGCCTGGTCCGGAGACACTCTGGACCGGACTCTACCCCGAGCTAGCCGATCGCGACCATTCGCTCGATCGGCACTCGCGCCCGTGCCGCGACCTCGGCGGGGACGCTGACCTCGAACTTCATATCGCGCAGCGAGTCGCGCAACTTCGGCAGCGTGATCATCTTCATGTACTTGCAGAAGGCCATCCGGTTGGCCTCGATCAGGTTGGCCTCCGGCGCCGCCTGCTGGAGCGGGTAGAGCATCCCGTTCTCAGTGGCGACGACGAAGCTGCCGTCGGGGTTGTCTTCGACGTGCTGCAGCATGCCCGAGGTCGAGAGCATGTGGACGCCCTCGGCCTCGATGTCGCCGGAGGCGACGTACTCCATCGCCTGGGTCGAGCAGCCGCACTCAGGGTGGATCAGGAACTCGGCCTCGGGGTGCTCGGCGCGGGTGCGGGCAATGTCGTCGGGACGGATGCCGGCATGGACATGGCACTCGCCGTCCCAGATGTGAAAGCGGGCGCGCCGCTCGGGATCGTCGCGGAGGCCGGTCTCGCGCTCGACGAAAGCGCCCAGCCACATGTCGGGGCCGAAGAGGATCTCGGTCTCGGGCCCGTGCTCGGCCCAGATCTGCTCGACGACTTTGACCGCGTTGGAGGAGGTGCAGCAGTAGTCGGTCTCGGCCTTGACCTCGGCCGAGGTGTTGACGTACATCACCACGACCGCGCCGGAGTGCTCGGCCTTCCAGGCGCGCAGCTGGTCGGCGTCGATCGAGTCGGCGAGCGAGCAGCCGGCGTCGAGGTCGGGAATCAGCACAGTCTTCTCGGGTGAGAGGATCGAAGCCGTCTCGGCCATGAAGTGGACGCCGCAGAAGGCGATCGCGTCCGCGTCGGTGGCGGCCGCCTGGCGCGAGAGGCCGAGCGAGTCGCCCATGTGGTCGGCGACGTCCTGGATCTCGGGCAGCTGGTAGTTGTGGGCGAGGATGACGGCGTTGCGCTCGGCGGCGAGCGCGCGAACCTCCCCGCTCAGCGCGCGGATCTCCTCCTGACCGAGGTCCGGTGCGATCGTAGGTTGGATCGTGGGCAGCTCCTGCATGGAGCCCTCCGTTTCCGATGTTCGCTGGCTCGGCAACGCCTTAAACCAGTCGAATGAATGCTGCGTCAAGTCTACCCTCTCGGCATGCCCGAGCTTCCCGAGGTCGAGATAACGGCGCGCCGGCTGAATGCGGTGCTTGACAGTGCGGTGGTCGAGTCGGCCCTGGCGCCGGGCATGAACGTGATGAAGACCTTCGATCCGCCGCTCGACGCGTTGGTGGGGCGGGAGCTGTCCGGCGTCCGGCGCATCGGCAAGCTCCTCGTCGTGGAGTTCGGCGACCACGCTCTGCTGATCCACCTGATGTCGGCGGGCAGGCTGCGGGTGTTCGACAAACGTGCCTCGCTCAAAGACCGCGCGTCGCGAGTCCTGGTCCGGCTCGAGGACGGGCGTGAGCTGCGGCTGCGCGAGCTCGGGACCAAGCAGCGCGCCTGGGCGAAGCTGCTGCCGACCGAGGCCGTCGAGGAAGACGAGGCAGTCGCGAGGCTGGGACCGGAAGCCTGGCCGGCGCCGCCGCACGAGCAGTTCGCGAAGCTGATCGACCAGCCGCGCCACCTGCACCCGCTGCTTCGCCACCAGGGCGACATCGCCGGGATCGGCCGCTCCTGGGTCGACGAGATTCTCTGGGAGGCGCGCCTCTCCCCGTTCAAGAAAGGCTCAGAGCTGGATGAGGAGGAGACCGAGCGCCTGCGGCAGGCGCTGCACGTGCTCGGCGACGCGATCGACCACTACGAGGAGACGATCGGCGAGCAGCTCCCTGAGAAGGCGCCGAAGCCGCTGCGGATCCACAAGCACGAGGGGGAGCCCTGCCCGCGCTGCGGCGCGACGATCGAGGCCGTCTTCTTCTCCGAGCACCAGACCAACTACTGCCCCGCCGAGCAGACCGGCGGCCGGGTGCTCAAGGACAGGCGGCTCTCACGCCTGCTCAAGTAGGAGGCTGAAGTCGAGGCTCGGCGCCGAGTGGGTGAGGGCGCCGACGGAGATCAGGTCGACGCCGCTCTCGGCGATCTCGCGGACGGTCTCCAGGGAGACGCCGCCCGACGCCTCCAGCGAGGGCGGCTTGGCGCCACCCGAGGTGTCGCGCAGCTCGACCGCCTTGCGCAGCTGCTCTGTGTCCATGTTGTCGAGCAGCAGCAGGTCGGCGCCGACCCCGAGCGCGTAGGCGACCTCTTCGAGGTCGCGGCACTCGACCTCGATCGCCAGCTCCGGGTGCGCACCGCGGGCCGCGTGCACGGCCTTCGCCACCCCGCCGGCGAGGGCGATGTGGTTCTCCTTGATCAGGATCGCGTCGTAGAGGCCCATGCGGTGGTTGCGGCCGCCTCCCGCCGCCACCGCCGCCTTCTCCAGCTCGCGCAGGCCCGGCGTGGTCTTGCGCGTGTCGAGGATCTGGGCGCCGGTGCCGGTGACCGCCTCGGCGAAGCGGGCGGTCAGCGTGGCGATGCCCGAGAGGTGGCCGAGGAAATTGAGCGCGGTGCGCTCGGCCGCGAGCAACGCCCGTGCCGAGCCGCTCGCCAGGACCACATCCGCCAGCACCTCATCGCGCCACTGGCCCTCGACCACCAGGTTGTCGACCTGCTCGACCCCGCACTGACGCATCGCCTCGGCGACCGCGGCGAAGCCAAACGCCACACCGGGTTGCTTCTGCACGATCCGCGCCCGCCCCCGCGCCTCCTCCGGCACGATCGCCTCCGAGGTCACGTCACCGTCGCCCACATCCTCAGCCAGAGCGCGGGCGACGATCTCCGTAAGCGACTCCGCCATGAGGCGCAGCCTAGATCAGCTCGCTGACTTCGCACTTCTTCGCCGTTATGGCGAAAGAAGGCGAAGTCAGCGTGGGGGTGGATCTCACGCCGGGGGTGACTGAAGCGTTTAATCCATAGCGTGAACGTCCTGCCCCCGTTCCAGAGCCTGCTCGACGAGCACGCGGCCGACGTGATGGCGGTGCTGCGCGGCGCGGTCGGACGCAGCGACGCCGACGACTGCTTCCAGGAGACCTTCCTGGCGGCGCTGCGCGCCTACCCGAAGCTCGGCGACGCGAGCAACCTGCGCGGCTGGCTCCTGACCATCGCCTACCGCAAGGCGACCGACCATCACCGCGCCAACGGCCGCCGTCCGGTGCCGGTGGAGGAGATCGTCGAGGTCGCGGTCAGCGACCCCGAGCCGGACGGCGAGATCTGGGGCGCGGTCGCCACCCTGCCGCCCAAGCAGCGCGCCGCGGTCTCCCTGCGCTACGGCTGCGATCTGCCCCACGCCGAGATCGCCGCGGCGCTCGGTTGCTCACCGGAGGCGGCGCGGCGCAGCCTGCACGAGGGACTCAAGCGACTGAGAAAGGAGTTGACATGAAGGACGCACTTGACCGCCTTGCCGATCGGGCCGACGCCGAGAACCTGCTCGACGTCGCCTACGCCACCGTCGACTCGCCCTTCGGGCAGCTGCTGCTGGCGGCGACGCCGCGCGGCCTGGTCAAGGTGAGCTTTCCCCAGTTTGGCGCCGAGGCCACCCTGGAGGAGCTGGCGACACGGATCTCCCCCCGGGTGCTGGAGGCGCCGGCCCGGCTCGACGAGGCCCGCCGCGAGCTCGACCTCTACTTCGAGGGCAAGCTCGCCGAGTTCGAGCTGCCGCTCGACTGGCAGCTCAGCGACGGCTTCCGCAAGAAAGTCCAGCAGGCGATCAATCGCATCCCCTACGGGCGGACCAGCAGCTACACCGAGGTCGCCCGCAGCGCCGGCAACGAGCGCGCGGTCCGCGCCGCCGGCACCGCCTGCGGCGCCAACCCGCTGCCGATCGTCGTCCCCTGCCACCGGGTGCTGCGCAGCGGCGGCGCCCTCGGCGGCTACGGCGGCGGCCTGCCGATGAAGGAAGCGCTGCTGAAGCTGGAGGGCGTGCTCTAGCTGGATACGGCGACGGGCCCGAAGAGCTGCCGCGCCCGCTCGACGACGATGTCGGGCTTCTCCTCGGGGACGAAGTGCCCGCAGCCCGAGAGGATCTCGACGCTCATGTCGTCGGCGTAGGGCTCGTAGCCGGCGAGGATGTCGGCCTTGATCACCGGGTCGGCCTCGCCGGCGAGGATGCGGGTGGGCACGGTGAGGCGCTGGGAACGGTAGTGGCCCTTTTTGAGACGAGGCAGCTCGCGCACCAGGAAGCTTCGGTACACGTGCGAGGAGGCGAGCGCATGGCCGCGAGACTGAAAGCTCCGCGCGTAGCAATCGAGCTCCTCCGCCGTCCAGCGCATCTCCGGGTGAGAGCCCTTTTCGATCGCCAGCCGGACGAAGGCCGGGACGTAGCGAAGGATGCCGGCGCCCAAGCCGGGACTAGCGAGGAGGAATTGGTAGGCGGTCCGGCTGAGCGCCTGCGGTGACGGCTTCGGCGGCTCGAACCAGGGGTGCACGATTCCCAGCCCGAGGTAGTGACGGAAGCGCTCGGGCGCCTTCAGGCAGAGCAGGAAGCCGGCGTAGCCGCCCCAGTCGTGTCCGATCAACTCCACCTCGTCGAGCGCCAGCTCGTCGAGCAGAGCCAGGACGTCGTCCGCGAGTTCCTGGATCTCATAGCGCCCCGGCGGCGCCTCGCTCCAGCCGAAGCCGCGCAGGTCCGGACAGATCACCCGCCGCTCGGCGGCCAGGGCCGGGATCACCTTGCGCCAAACCCACCAGTGCTGCGGCCAGCCGTGCAGGAGGACGACCGGCGGCCCCTCCCCCGCTTCGGCGACGTGCAACCGCGTTCCAGCCACCTCGACGTAGCGGTGGCTGACGCCGTCGAGCTCTGGGGGCGCGCTGCGCATGCGCTGAACCTACTGGGGAAGGCAGAGGCGCGCCCGCGCTCAAGCCTGGAGCGATCGCGGTCGATCCCTACCCGAATGTCGCCTCTTTCTCTGACCGCCCTGATCGCGTCGCTGGCCACCGCCGTCGTCATTGCCGCGCAGCCAGCCGCTGCGGCTTACAGCCCCTTCCCAACGCCAGGCCTGGCACCGCTGTCGGCGACCTTCGAAGGGGAAGAAGCGGAAGCGGAAAGCGAAGTCGAAGACTGGGCAGAAGAGGAATGGGAAGAGGAAGAAGAAGCCGAACCACTCCCAGGCGACGTCTGCCCCCTGCGCAGCGCCAGCGCCCACGCGGTCACCAAGCGCGACAAGCTGAAGCTGACGATCGGCTACACGACCAACGAGCCCTTCGACGCCCGGATCACTATCCAGCGGGGCTCGGTTCAGATTGGCTCTGTTCGGCGCCATCTCGGCCACAGCGGCGTCTTCCGCTTTGCCGAGAAGCTGGACGAGCGCGGTGGAAAGATCGTGGCGAACATCGCCGCGACTGGGAGGAGTGCCGGGTGCCCCTCCCGGCGGCTTGTGCTTTTCCCGCACTAGCCGCCCTCTAGCCACTCGCTGGCGTCGCGCAGGTGCGCTGGATCAATCTGGTGGCCGATATCGGACTCGTGGTACTCGACCTCGAGCCCTCCCTCCTCGAGCAGCTCGCGGGCACCGCGGGCGAACTCGATCTCCATGATCGGGTCGCGCCTGCCGTGGGCGACGAAAGCACGGGTCGCGCCGCGATCGCCGAAGTGGGGCTGCCAGCCCTCGACGACGGGCACGAAGCCGCTGAAGGCGAGGATCCCCGCCACCGGCGGACGGTCGGCGTCCAGGGCCATCGCGTAGCTCATCACCGCGCCCATCGAGAACCCGCCGAGGACGGTGCGCCCGGCCTCGATCCCCGTCTGCTCCCAGAGCCGGTCGTGCAGCTCCGCGAGTGCGCGCCGCGCCCCGTGGAAGGTGTCGTGGTCCGGGTAGCCGACCCGCGGCACCAGGTACCAGTGGTAGCCCGGTGAGCCCGGAAGCGCCAACGGCGCCCGTGGGGTGACGACGTGCAGCCTCCGCTCGGGGTCGAGGGCGTCGGCGAGGCCGAGCAGGTCCCGCTCGTCGGTGCCGCGGCCGTGGTGGAGCACCAGGAGCCCCTCCGGCTCCCCGGCAGAAGATCGCTCCAGGCAGCGCAGCGGCTCCACCGCCTAGTTCGCCGACGAGGCAGCGGTTTTGTTCAGGTAATCGCGGATGAAGTCGTCGAGGTCGCCGTCGAGGACGCGCTGGGCATCCCCAGCCTCGTGGCCGGTGCGGTGGTCCTTGACCCGTTGATCGGGGTGCAGGAAGTAGCTGCGGATCTGCGATCCCCAGGCGACGTCCTTGACCTCACCCCGCTCCTTGGCAAGCTGCTCGGCCCGTTTGCGCTCCTCCAGCTCGATCAGCTTCGAGCGCAGGAACTGCATCGCCACCGCCTTGTTCTGGGTCTGCGAGCGCTCGTTCTGGCACTGGACCACGACACCGGTGGGAATGTGGGTGATCCGCACCGCCGAGTCGGTCTTGTTGACGTGCTGGCCGCCGGCCCCCGAGGCGCGGTAGGTGTCGACCCGCAGGTCGGCATCGTCGACCTCGACCTCAACCCCCTCGTCGACCAGCGGGCCGACATCGAGCTGGGCGAAGCTGGTGTGGCGGCGGGCGGAGGAGTCGAAGGGAGAGATCCGCACCAGCCTGTGGACGCCGCGCTCGGCGGCAAAGAGGCCGTAGGCGTTCTCTCCCCGGGCGATGAAGGTGGCCGACTTGAGGCCGGCCTCCTCCCCCGGCGAGGCCTCCTTCATCTCGACCTCGAAGCCGCGCCGCTCGGCCCAACGCAGGTACATCCGCAGCAGCATCTCGGCCCAGTCCTGCGAGTCGGTGCCACCGGCGCCGGCGTGGACCGTGACCACAGCGTCGCCGGCGTCGTACTCGCCGCTGAACAGGCGTGCCTCTTCGAGCGCAGCGAGGTGACGCTCGACCGCGGGCAGCTGCGCGTTCAGCTCGGCCGCCATCTCCTCGTCCTCGGCCGCCATCTCGGCCAGCTCACCGAGATCGTCGACCTCGATTTCGAGCTCGCGGAAGGTGCTCAGCTTGCGCTGGGCACGGGCATGGGCAGCCGAGGTGCGGGCGGCCGCGTCCTGGTCGTCCCAGAATCCAGGCCGGCCCATCTCGGCCTCGAGTCGCTCCGCCTCCGCCTCCAGCGAAACCGGGTCAAAGATAATCCGCGAGCAGCTTCAGCTGGCCGCGGATCTCGGCGAGCCGCGCCGGAACCGATTCAGTCGAGGCGGCATCGGCCATCAGCGCAGCTTACTCAGCGCCTCGGCCCGGTCCTCGTAGGGTCGCCAGCTGCTTATCCGCCGGCCTCGCAGCTCGAAGAACCAGGCCATCTCATCCTCGCCCGCCGCCGACCGATCCTCGTCCCAGCGCCAGACACGTCTGATCAGCGCCACCGCCCGGTCGGTCTCCTCGTGCAGCTCCTCGAGCTCGATCGTCTGCTGCACCCCACCGGGAGCCCGCGTCGCCCAGAGACGAGCAGCATCCCTTCCCTTCCGCAACCCGCGCATCGAGTGCAGCTCGACCTCCGGGTGCAGAACGGCGACAAACGCATCCAGATCCCGCTCGTTGAACGTTCGGATGAACTCTCGAACCGGGTCGTGGATCAAAGGCCCATCTCGGTAGGGGTGGAACGTCTTGTACTTTTTGCGCGCCTCGCCATGGGCGCCGGCCATTCCACGTCTCTTCGCAAAAAGTTAAGTGGAACCCCTGCCGAGATGGGCCCTACGCCCCATGGCACTTCTTGAACTTCTTGCCGCTGCCACACCAACACGGGTCGTTGCGACCGACCTTGTCGTGCTCGTCCTTGACCACGGTCTCGACCGGCTCGCCGAGGCCGTTGCCCCCCGGTGCCTGGGGGGCCATCGTCTCCACCCCCCCCTCTGAGCCGCCTGCGGCGACCTGCTGCAGGGCCGACGGCTGGCCTTCCAGAGTGCCGCCCGAGTAGTCGAGCGCGGCCGGCTGCGAGCCCCCGTTGGGGCCGAATGCCTGGCGCGCCTGCTCCGGGTTCACCTGCACCTCGACGTGGAAGATCAGCTTGCTGAACTCCTCCCAGATCGAGTGCATCAGCTCCTCGAACATGGAGAAGCCTTCGTTCTTGTAGGCGACCAGCGGGTCGATCTGGGCGAAGCCGCGCAGGTGGATCCCCTCGCGCAGGTAGTCCATGTCGAAGAGGTGTTCGCGCCAGCGGTTGTCGATCACCTGCAGCAGGATCGAGCGCTCCAGGTAGCGGGTCAGCTCCTCGCCAACCTGCCCCTCGCGCTCGTCGTAGGCGTTCATCGCGTCTTCGTCGAGCTCGTCCTTGAGCCTTTCGCGATCGACCGTCTCCGGTGCCATCGAGGCGACGTCGATGCTGACCGGCCAGATCTGGCGCAGCTGCCCCTCCAGCTCCGGCATGTCCCACTCGTCGATCACGTCGCCGGGGGTGTACTCGTCGACGAGGCGCTCGATCACCCCCTCGATCTCGTCGCGCGCCACGTCCGACATGTCGCGGCCCTCGAGGATCTCGCGCCGGTACTTGTAGACGACGCGGCGCTGCTCGTTCATCACGTCGTCGTACTCGAGCACCCGCTTGCGGATCAGGAAGTTCTGCTCCTCGACTTTCTTCTGCGCGCCCTCGACCGTTTTGGTCAGCATCTTCGCTTCCAGCGGCAGCTCGCCACCCTCCTCGTCGACCGGCCCGAGCCGGTCGAGGATCTTGTAGATGCGGTCGCCGGCAAAGAGGCGGATCACGTCGTCTTCGGCGGAGAGGTAGAAGCGGCTCTCGCCCGGGTCGCCCTGACGGCCGGAGCGGCCGCGCAGCTGGTTGTCGATGCGGCGCGACTCGTGGCGCTCGGTGCCGCAGATGAAGAGCCCGCCCAGATCGCGCACCTCCTCGGCCTCCGCGGCGCACTGCGGCTCGAACTTGGCCACCTCGGCCTCGAAGGCCTCCTCGTAGCCCTCGTCGCCAGGACCAAGCCCCCGCTTCTTCAGCTCGTGCTCGGCGAGATGCTCGGGGTCGCCGCCGAGCTTGATGTCGACGCCGCGGCCGGCCATGTTGGTGGCGATCATCACCGCTCCCTTGCGGCCCGCTTGCGCGATCAGCTCACCCTCTCGTTCGGCGTGCTCGGGCTTCGCGTTCAACACCGCGTGCTCGATCCCGTTTCGCTTCAGCTCGCCGGAAATCATCTCCGAGATCTCGACCGAGACTGTGCCGACCAGGATCGGCTGGCCCATCTCGTGGCGGGCGACGATCTCTTCCATCACAGCCTTCCACTTGCCGTCTTTCGTCTTGAAGATCTGGTCGTTGTGGTCGGCTCGGACCATCGGCCGGTTGGTGGGGATCTCGACCACCGGGATTTTGTAGATCTTCATGAACTCGGTGGCCTCGGTCAGGGCCGTGCCGGTCATCCCCGAGAGCTTGTCGTAGAGGCGGAAGTAGTTCTGCAGGGTGATCGTGGCGAGGGTCTGGTTCTCCTCGCCGATCGCCACTCCCTCCTTCGCCTCGACCGCCTGGTGCAGGCCTTCCGACCAGCGGCGGCCCTCGAGGATGCGGCCGGTGAACTCGTCGATGATCATCGCCTGGCCGTCGATCACGGCGTAGTCCTTGTCGCGCCTGTAGAGGGACTCGGCCTTGAGCGCCTGGAAGAGGTGGTTGACGAGGCTGCCGTGCTCTGAGAGGTAGAGGTTGTCGACGCCGAGGAACTCCTCTGCCCGCTTCACGCCCTTCTCGGTCGGTGAGACGGTTTTGTGCTTCTCGTCGTACTCGTAGTCGTAGTCGACCTCGGAGGTGTCCCTCGACTCGCCCAGCGAGCGCAGCTTGTCTTTGGCGGGCACGCCTTTCATCTGCCGGGCGAGGCGGGCGAATTTGTAATAGAGCTGGGCCGCCTGCTCAGGGGCGCCGGAGATGATCAGTGGCGTACGCGCCTCATCGATCAGGATGTTGTCGACCTCGTCGACGATCGCGAAGTGATGGCCGCGCTGCACGCAGTGCTCGAGCGCTTCGGCCATGTTGTCGCGCAGGTAGTCGAAGCCGAACTCGGAGTTGGTGCCATAGGTGACGTCGCAGGAGTACTTCTGCTGCCTGGTCGCGTGGTCGTCGCCCTCCTGGACCGCGGACACGCTAACCCCGAGCGTGTCGTAGATCGGCTTCATCCATTCGGAGTCGCGGCGGGCGAGGTAGTCGTTGACGGTGACGAGGTGGACGCTGTCGCCGGCAAGCGCGTTGAGGAAGACCGCCAGGGTCGCGGTCAGCGTCTTGCCCTCTCCCGTCTTCATCTCGGCGATCGCCCCGTCGTGCAGGACCATGCCGCCGACCAGCTGGACATCGAAATGCCTCTGGCCGATGCTGCGACGGCCGGCCTCGCGGGTCAGCGCGAAGGCCTCCGGCAGGAGGTCGTCGAGCGGCTCGCCATTGCGAGCGCGCTCCCGCAGCGCGTCGGCCTCCTGGCGCAGCTCCGAGTCGTCGAGCAGTTCCATCTCCGGCTCGATCTGGTTGATCGCCTCGGCGCGCTTCTGGTAGCCCTTGGCCTTGCGCCCCTCCCCCACGCGCAGCGCGCGCGTAACCATTTCCCTTGCGTCAGGCATCGACCCAAGGGTAGCGATGGGCGGTGGGTTGAGAGTCGTCCCGGCCCTAGGCCGTGCGACCGCGCATGCGGGCGACGGCCCGGCGCGTCTGGCTGCGCTTGCGGCGCAGCTCGCGGTGCTTCTTGACCTGACGCCGAATGTCCTCGGCGAGTTCATGGATCGTGTGAGCCATCTCGGGCGAGGCCTCGTGGGCACGCAGCGTCTTCCCCTTCAACCTGAGAGTCGCCTCGGCCACCTGACTGTCGGTGATGGAGGGGTTTCGCTCTTCCGAGATCTCGACGTCGAGCGTCGCCAGCTCCGAGACCTGCTTCCCCACCCGGCGAAATCGCTTCGTCACGTGTTCCCGCAGCTCATCGTCGATCTCGACGTTGCGACCACGAATCTCGATCCGCATAGTGCCTCCTTCGGGCTGGGTCGTCCGATCGTACGCCTCTGCATCTACCCAGGCAAGCGGGTCACAACCGTCGCGCGAAGGTAATCGCCATGACGCGCACAGCGCCGTGCGCTCGGAGAGCTGCTGCGCAGGACGAGAGCGTGGCGCCGGTCGTTAGGACGTCGTCGACGAGGAGGACGCTGCGGGGGACTGGGCCCTTGACCTCGATCTGGGGCGGGTGGCCGATGCGCTGGGCGCGGCGCTTGCCGACCTGCCGACCCCCGCCTCGACGGGTGAGGCAGGGGGTCAGCGGGCTCTGCAGGCGAGCGGCGAGGGCCGTGGCGATCTCGGCCGCTGGGTCGAAGCCGCGCCGCATCGAGCGGAGAGTGGCGGTCGGGACAGGGGCGATCGCCCCGCTGAGCAGGTTCGCCGGGGCGAGCCAGTGGATCCGGTCGGCCATCAGCTCCGCGACGGGGAGGAGCTGACGGAACTTGAGCGCGGCGACCAGGTCGCGGGCAACGCCCTCGTGCGGCGCCGAGGACCAGGCGCGGTCGAGGCCGGGCGGACCGGCACCGGTAAACGGCGACGCGGCCGCCAGGCGCCGGCCGCAACGGTTACAGAGGACTGCCTCGGGACGACAAGAGCGTCCGCAGGCCGCGCAGAGCGGCGGGACGAGGCTGGCGGCGACGGCGTGCAGAGCCTTCACGCCCCGATCCTCCGGGGTGCCGACGCACACGTGGCGCGTGGAATGTCAAAAGTGAGAGTCCATTCGGGGACTCCGCGCGTGCGGCTGGCGAGCGCCGGGCAAAGCGGGGCAAGGACGCAGGGAGGCCGAATAGCAGCGCTATTTGGCCGACTGAGGACGCCGCACCGCGCCGTGCCCGCCGCCGCCAGGCGTGCGTGGGGAGTCGTCGGATGGATTCCTAGTCAGGACTTGGTCAAGCGGCCGGCGATGCCGCCGGCGAGGATCGTGCCCGCGGGCAGCTCCGCCCCCGCAAGCAGGATCGAGTCGCGCACCCAGGCGCCGGCGCCGACCCGGCAGCCGTCCCCGACGATCGCCGGTCCCTGAATCCGTGCGCCCGGGCCAAGCTCGACTCCGGCACCGATCAGCGCCGGCCCCTCGACCTCGGCGTCCTCCAAGGGGACCGCGGAGCGGATTCCCGGTCCCACCTCGGGTGCGCCCACGTCGACGGCGACGGCGCCGCCGAGAGCGTCGAAGTTGCTCTGCCGCAGCTCCTCGAGGTTGCCGATGTCGTTCCAGTAGGCGTCGATCTCGTGCGAGTAGAAGGGCACGTCGCTCTCGAGCAGCGCCGGAAAGACGTCCATCGCCCAGTCGGCGAAGCCCGGAGGGTCGTCGGGGCCGGCCGCCTTGCTCGCGCCAGGCGGCGGGAAGAAGTCATAGATCTCGGCCCGGAACATGTAGATGCAGGTGTTGGCGAGGTCGGAGAGCGCTTCGGCCGGCTCGGGCTTCTCCTGGAAGCCCTGGATCCGGCCGTCCTCGCCCGCGATCACCACTCCGAACTCGCTGGTGTCGGGGACTCGCTTGGTCGCAACCGTCGCCATCCCGCCGTGGGACTCGTGGAACTCGCGCATCGCCGCCAGGTCGATGTCGGTGAGCGCGTCGCCCGCGATCACCAGGAACGAGTCACCGAGGAAGCCGGCGACGTTGCGAACGCCTCCGGCGGTCCCCAGCAGCTGCTCCTCGTGGCTGTAGGACAGCTCGAGGCCGAACTCGGAGCCGTCGCCGAAATGGCCTTCGATCGTCTCCGGGAACCAGTGCAGGTTGGCGATCGTCTCGGTGAAGCGGTGGCGGGCCAGCAGACGCATGCCGTGCTCCATCACCGGCCGGTTGACCACCGGCGCCATCGGCTTTGGGATGCCGAAGGTGATCGGGCGCAGCCGGGTACCCAACCCGGCTGCGAGCACCATCGCCTTCATGCCGCGTTCGGCATTTGTTGCTCTATGCCCGACAAAAGGCGAACGCGCTCAGGTGCCCTGGTCAGTAGCGGTAGTGATCGGGCTTGTAGGGACCCTCGACCGGGATGCCGAGGTAGGCGGCCTGCTCTTCGGACAGCTCGGTGAGGTTGACGCTGAGCGCCGCGAGGTGCAGGCGCGCGACCTTCTCGTCGAGATGCTTGGGCAGCACGGTGACGTCCTTGGCCGTGAACCCTTCGGGCTGGCCGTAGAGCTCGATCTGCGCGATCACCTGGTTGGTGAACGAGTTCGACATCACGAAGCTCGGATGCCCGGTCGCGTTGCCGAGGTTGAGCAGGCGGCCCTCGGAGAGGAGGATGATCGAGTGGCCGTCGGGGAAGCGCCACTCGTCGACCTGCGGCTTGATGTTGACCCTCTCGGCCGGCGAGGATTCAAGCCCCGCGACGTCGATCTCGTTGTCGAAGTGGCCGATGTTGCCGACGATCGCGTTGTGCTTCATCCGGGCCATGTGGCCGGCAGTGATGATGTCCTTGTTGCCGGTGGCGGTGATGAAGATATCGGCGGTCTCGACGACTTCATCGAGCGTCCGCACCTCGTAGCCCTCCATCGCCGCCTGCAGGGCGCAGATCGGGTCGATCTCGGTGACGATCACGCGGGCGCCCTGGCCACGCAGCGACTCGGCGCAGCCCTTGCCGACGTCGCCGTAGCCGCAGATGACGGCGACCTTGCCGCCGATCATCACGTCGGTGGCGCGGTTGATCCCGTCGATCAGCGAGTGACGGCAGCCGTAGAGGTTGTCGAACTTCGACTTGGT
>DATMDR010000002.1:0-13596 GCA_035557635.1 Solirubrobacterales bacterium
CGTCAACGGCTCGGGCAAGCACAACAACTGGTCGATGGGGACCGACACCGGCTCCAACCTGCTCGACCCCGGCGACACCCCGGCCGACAACGTCCACTTCCTCTTCTTCTGCGCCGCGGTGATCCAGGCGGTCAACAAGCACCAGGGGCTGCTGCGCGCCTCGGTCGCCAACATCGGCCAGGACCACCGCCTCGGCGCCAACGAGGCGCCGCCGGCGATCATCTCGATCTTCCTCGGCGCCGAGCTGGAGAAGGTCTTCGACGCGATCGCGACCGGCGAGGGCGACCCCCACACGCCGGCCTCCTTCCTCGAGCTGGGCGCCACGGTGCTGCCGGCGCTGCCGATGCACGGCGGCGACCGCAACCGCACCTCGCCCTTCGCCTTCACCGGCAACAAGTTCGAGTTCCGGGCGCTGGGGTCGAGCATGTCGCTCGCCTTCCCCAACACGGTGCTGAACACGATCGCCGCCGAGGCGATCGACGAGCTCGCCGACAAGCTGGAGGCGAAGACCTCGGGCGGCATGGACGTCGCCGAGGCCGTGATCGAGGTCGTCAAGGAGTCCTACTCGGCCAACAAGCCCGTGGTCTTCGGCGGCGACAACTACGACGAGGCCTGGCACGCCGAGGCCGAGCAGCGCGGGCTGAAGAACCTGAAGACGACGCCCGACGCGCTGCCCGAGGTGCTCGCCGACCAGACCGTCGCCGCCTTCGAGAACTACGAGGTGCTCTCCAAGCGAGAGCTGGAGTCGCGCTACGAGGTCTGGGTCGAGCAGTACTGGATCCGGGCCAACATCGAGGCCGAGACGACCTTCTCGATCGCCAAGACGATGCTCCTGCCGGCGGCTCTGCGCCACTTGGCGCTGCTCGGCGAGGCCGGCGTCTCCGATCTGGAGGGCGAGACCCGCAGCCTGATCGAGGAGCTGACGGGAGCGCTAACCGAGCTGGAAACAGCCAACGGCGACCCCGGGCTCGAGGGTCTGGATATGGCGATCCACGCCCGTGACCAGCAGATCGCCGCGATGGAGAAGGTGCGCGAGGCGGCGGACAAGCTGGAGAAGGTCGTCGCCGACGACCTCTGGCCGCTCCCCAAGTACGAGGAGATGCTCTTCATCAAGTAGCCGCGGCGGGGCGGATCGGGTGGTGCAGGTGGAAGACGTCCTCCGGGTCGTACTCCGCCTTCATCGCGGCGAGGCGGTCGTAGTTCTCGCGCCCGTAGCCTGAGACGATCCGCTCCTCGCCCTCGTCGCCGACGAAGTTGAGGTAGGTCGCGCCCGTAGCCCAGGGCTGGACGTCGGCGCGCACGTCGCGCGTCCACTGGATCCCCCGCTCGTCGTCGGCCGGGTCCTCCCACATGGTCAGCGGGTGGACGACCCAAGGCGACTCGCGCGTCGCCAGCGGCGAACTCGAGGCACCGCGGGAAACCGCTCCACCCCAGGGGAAGATGATGTGCTGGGTCGGCGAGGGGATGATGATCCCGTCGGCCCGGGCGCAGAAAGCGTCGATCGCCGCGTCGGGCAACTCGTTCAGGTACTCCGCCGACCAGTAGTTGCGGAAGCCGGGCGGGTCGTCGAGCATCGACTGCAGCTCGGCGTAGGGCATCTCGGCGATCATCTCCCCCTCGGGCTCTCGCTCCAGCAGCGGCGCCATCGCCTCGCGCGCCTCGGCCTCCGGTCCGGTGTAGGTGACGAGGACCGCGACCGCGAGCTGGTTGTGCAAATGCTCAGGGACGAACTCCTCGGGAGGGCCGGTCAGATAGATCAGCCCGCCGCCGACGTCATCGGGCGCCGACTCGATGAACTCGCGGTAGGCGCGGGCCAGCTCGGGACCGGCCTCCGGCGACCAGAACAGCAGCGCCGCGGTGAAGGCCGGCATCTCGTGCAGGCGGAAGGTCAGCTCGGTGGCGATGCCGAAGTTGCCGCCGCCGCCGTGCAGAGCCCAGAACAGCTCCGGGTGCTCGTCTTCGGAGGCGCGCACGGTGCGC
The DNA here is from genome assembly GCA_035557635.1 of Solirubrobacterales bacterium. Classification (GTDB taxonomy): domain Bacteria; phylum Actinomycetota; class Thermoleophilia; order Solirubrobacterales; family 70-9; genus VRUE01. The sequence continues at coordinate 1,981 of DATMDR010000002.1, forward strand.
CCGTCGGCGGTGACGAGCTCCACAGCGAGCAGGTTGTCGCAGGCGAGGCCGAACTTGCGCTCGACCCAGCCCGAGCCGCCGCCGAGCGCAAGGCCGGCCACCCCGGTGGTGGACACCCGCCCGCCGGTGGCGGCGAGGCCGTGCGGCTGGCAGGCGCGGTCGAAGTCGCCCCAGGCGGCACCACCCTGAACGGTGATCGTGCGCGCCGCCGGGTCGACGCTGGCCGCATTCATCCGGCGCAGGTCGATCGTCAAACCGCCGTCGGTGAGGCAGGCGCCGGCGACGCTGTGGCCGCCGCCCCGAACGGCGACCTCGAGGCCATTCGCGCGGGCAAAGGCAAGTGCCGCCCGCACGTCCTCAGCGCTCTCGCACTGGGCGATCGCGGCCGGGCGCTTGCCGACCATCGAGTTGAAGATCGTGCGAGCGTCCTCGTAGCCGTCCTCGCCGTCGGCGAAGACATCGCCGGCGAAGCGCGCGCGCAGAGCGTCGACCGAGGTCAAGCGGAGACCGCCACCGTGGTCAACAGGTACTCGGCCGGCGTCCGCATCGAGCCATCGTCGGCCTCGTTGAAGCGTTCCGCGAGAGCCATCAGGTCGGCCCGCGCCGCCTCCCACTTACCCTGCGGCTCGAGGACGGCCTTCGCCATCACGGTCGGGCCGAGGTTGCGTTCGCAGTGGTCGATCCAACTCACGAGCGAGTCCCACGAGATGTCGGCCATGCGCTTCTCGCAGCTGACCTCGAGTCCGGACCCTGAGAAGAGGTCCCGCACGTGCTCCTCATCACCCCACATCACCGGTGGCACGATGCCCTCCGGCGGGGGCGGCATATGGGCCCCGATGGTTTTGAACATCTGCCCGTTGAGGCCCTCGGGAGTCCAGGCGGTGACGGCGAAGACGCCGCCTGGCCGTGTCACCCGCGCCAGCTCGTCGGCGGCGCGTTGATGGCGCGGCGCGAACATCGCGCCGAAGATCGAGGTGGCGCGGTCGAACGAGTCATCGTCGAAGGGCAGGTTTTCGGCATCGCCCTCGACGAACTCGGCCTCGACGCCGGCCTCCGCGGCGCGGGCGCGCGCCGCCGCGACCAGGGCGGGAACGAAGTCGAGCCCGGTCACACTGGCGCCCCTGGCGGCGGCGGCCATCGCTGCGTTGCCGCTGCCGGTCGCCACGTCGAGGTAGTCCTGACCTTCGCCGACGCCGATCTCCTCCACGACCAGGTTGGCGACGTCCTGGACGATTGGGGCAAACCCGGGCCAGTCGCCTGCGGACCAAATCGCTTTCTGCGTTTCGCGGAACTGCTCAGCTGCCTCCATCGTCTCTCCTCAGTTCGATCGGGGACGCCTCGACCGTAACCGCTCACGAGAGATGCAGCAAGGGGGCCGTCAACCGCGCGACAGTACCCGCATCTCCAGACCGCCTTTGGGCGAGAGGGTGGGCATCTGGCGCACGGTCATGGTCCGGCCCGGCATCGCGTCGAGGCGCAGCCTCTGCAGCAGCATCGTCGCCACCAGCTTCACCTCGGTCTGGCCGAAGCGCTTTCCGATGCAGATCCGGCTGCCGCCGCCGAAGGGGACGTAGGCGCCGCGCGGCAGCGCCGCCTTGCGCTCCCGGGTGAAGCGCTCGGGGATGAAGGCCTCGGGCTCGGGGAAGACCTCCGGGATGCGGTGGCTGGCCCAGGAGCAGTAGTTGACGTAGGAGCCGCGGACGACCTGGTAGCCGCCGAACTCGAAGTCGCGGACGGCGCGGCGCGGGCCGATCCAGGCCGGCGGGTAGAGGCGCAGCACCTCGTCGAGGACCATCTCGAGGTAGGGCATCTCGCGCTCGAGCTTCTCGATGTCCGGCGCATCGCCACCGAGCACCCGGTCCTGCTCCTCGCAGAGCTTGGCGAGGACGTCGGGGTGACGCGCCAGCTCGTGCATCATGAAGGTCAGGGTCGAGGTCGAGGTGTCGTGGCCGGCGAACATCAGGGTCATCACCTGGTCGCGCACCTCCTTGTCGGTGAACCCCTCCCCCGCCTCGTCCTGCACCCCGAGCAAGAGGCTGAGGATGTCCATCTTCTCCGGGTCGGGATCGGCCCGGCGCTGGGCGATCTCGCCGTAGACGATCTTGTCCAGCACGGCGCGCGAGCGGACCATCTTCGACCAGGGCGAGCCGGGCCCGCGCAGCAGGCGCAGGTGGAAGTCGATCCCGTAGAAGCCGAGCGCGCGCTCGAAGTGCTCGGCCGCGGCGGCGCCCTTGCCCGCTTCGTCGGGGTCGAGGCCGAGCAGGGCCCGCATCGCGATTCGCATCGCCAACTCCCGCATCCACTCGTAGACGTCGACGACCTGACCCGGCCGCAGGCGCTCGATCGCCGGGGTCGCCTCGGCGATCATCGTCTCGACCGAGGCGCGGACCTGGTCGCGGTGGAAGGCCGGCATCATGATCGCGCGGGCACGGTCGTGGTAGGCGTCGTCGATCGTCAGCAACCCGTCGCCCAGCAGCGGGATCAGGTCGCCGAAGCTCGACTCGCGCCAGTGGAAGTTCTCCGGATGGGCGACGGTGATGAAGTGGTTCGCCTCGGGGCCGAGCATGAAGATCACCGGGTGGTGGAGCAGGCGGGCGCTGAAGATCGGCCCGTGCTCCTCGTAGAGCGAGAGCAGCAGCGGCAGCGGGTCGCGTGCCGCCTGCAGCGTGCGGCCGGCGCTGAAGCTCTGCGGCCCGGGCGGGTAGGTCCCGCGGCGGCGCACCCTGAACTCCGCCCGCACGTCGTCGGCGACCCGGACGACCGGGTTGTCGCTCAGCTGCTTGGGCGGCGGAACCCGAGACGCCTGCTTGCCCGGGGTCTCAACGGCCATGCCGGAATCCTAATTGGCTGACCGGCCAAACAGGGGCCGGGCAGAGCGATGACAGCTGCTTAGTTGCGGTGACTGACCAGCTCGAGCACGCGGTCGCCCGGGCGCAGCTCGGCGGCGCGGTCGTCATCGAAGCGGATCACCTCGCCGTCGCGGACGATCGCCACCATGATCGCCTCGTGCGCGCGTCGCGGAAGAGGACCCGCTTCGGCCTCGCCTACCCATCGCTCGGAGATGTCGAGACCCTCGCCGACGGTCAGCAGGTCCTCCATCACCTCGGTCACCTGCGGGGTCTGGGTCGAGAGACCGAGCAGACGGCCGGCGGCACCGGACGACGTGATCGCGGCGTCGGCGCCGCTCTGGTGAAGGAGGTGGACGTTCTCCTCCTCCCGCACAGAGGCGACGATCGTCGCCTCGGTGTTCAGCTCGCGGGCGGTCAGCGCGATCAGCACGGCGGTGTCGTCGCGGTCGGCGGCGACGACCAGCGCGCTGGCCTCGCGGATTCCCGCCTCGAGCAGGGCAGCCTGGGTTGCGGCGCTGCCGGCGATAACGGCGAGCCCGTCGGCGGTCGCCCGCGTGCGTGCCTCCGCGTTGGGCTCGATCACGACGATCTCGGTGGCGCCGATCCCCTTGCTTATAAGCGTCCGCACAGCGCTGCGCCCCTTGGCGCCATACCCGCAGACGATCGTGTGGTCCTTCAAGCGTTTCCTCCAGCGCACCAGTCGGTAGGCCTCGCGGCTGCGCTCCGCCAGTATCTCCAACGTGGTGCCGACGAGGAGGATGAGAAAGAGCACGCGGGCGGGTGTCACCAGGACCGTGGTCGCCAGCCGGGCACCATCTGAGACGGGCCGGATGTCGCCGTAGCCAGTGGTCGTGATCGAAACGGTCGAGTAGTAGAAGGCGTCGAGCAGACCGATGTGGCCGTCCTCGGGGTCGAGGTAGCCGCCGCGTCCGGCGTAGGTCACTACGGCGACGAACGCAATCAGGGCGAGGGCGATCGCAAGTCGGCCGAGGATCTTGCGCAGCGGACCGCGCTCTTCGCCCGGGAGGACGACTGGGATCCGTCCCTGCCGGGCCGCTGCCGCCATCTACGCGGTTGCAGCCTTGGCGGCGAGCTGGCCGCAGGCGGCGTCGATGTCGCGGCCACGGGTGAGGCGGACAGTGGCGGCGAGACGATGCTCGGCGAGGATCGCGCGGAAGCGCTCGATCCGCTCGGGCGAGGAGCCGTCGTAGGCGCCGGTCGGGTTGTAGGGGATCAGGTTGACCTTGTAGGCGCGGGAGTCGAGCAGCGCCGCCAGTTCGCGGGCGTGCTCGGGCAGGTCGTTGACGCCGTCGAGCATCACGTACTCGACGAAGACCTTGCGACGGCGGCGGGCGCGGTAGCGCTCGCAGGCCGCCAGCACCTCGGCCAGTGGGTAGCGGTCGTTGACCGGCATCAGCTGCGAGCGCAGGCCGTCGTTGGGCGCGTGCAGGGAGAGGGCCAGCGAGAGCGGCATCTCGCACTCGGCGAGACGGTCGATCCCCGGCACCCAACCGACGGTCGAGATCGCGGTGCGGCGGTGGGTCACCCCCAGGTCCGGCAGCCGTTCGCAGGCGGCCAGCACCGCGTCGATGTTCATCGTCGGCTCCCCCATTCCCATGAAGACGACGTGATCGATCGGTTCGGTGCGGCGGAAGTGCAGCGCCTGGTCGAGGATCTCGTCGGCGCTGAGGTTGCGGCCGAACTTCATCTGGCCGGTGGCGCAGAAGGTGCAGGTCAGCGGGCAGCCGGACTGCGAGGAGAGGCAGACCGAGCGGCGCCCGTCGCGGTAGCGCATCAGCACCGCCTCGAGCGGACGTTCGTCGCCGGTGTGGAAGAGGGCCTTGACGGTGCCGTCGTCGGAGCGCGCCTCTGCCTCCAGCGAGAGGGTCGACAGCGGCACCGCAGCGGCGAGCCGCTCGCGCAGCGCCGCCGGCAGGTTGGTCATCTCCTCGTAGGAGCGCGCCCCGCGCGCCACCCACTCCCACACCTGCGAGACGCGGTAGGCGGGCTCGCCGGCGCCGGCCAGCGTGCTGTCGAGGAGAGCGCGATCCACGCGCCCGAGTCTAGGGAGAGCGCGCAGGCCTAGGGCGAGGGAGGCTGCTGCTCTGGCGGGCTTGCCGGCTGGTCCTCGGGCATGCGCGGCGGCAACGTCTCCTGTGCCGCCGGCAGCTCCTGGCCCGGCAGCGCGTCCGCCTCTTTGTGCCAGAGGTCGTTGAGCGAGACCTGGATGTAGGCCCAGAGCCCCGGCGCAAGCAGGAAGTAGAGGATCAGCGCGATCCAGCCGTTGAGCGCCTCGTTGCCGCCGAGGCGGGATGCGCCCTGGACCCGCTTGGTGCCGCGCCAGTAAGTGACCAGCGCCGGAACGACGATCAGGCCGCCGGGGAAGAGCGCCAGCACCGAGTTGGTCGGGTTCTGGCCGAGGTCGTAGCCCTTGGCCTGCCCGTAGTCACGCAGCTCGCGGTTGATCCGGTACCACCAGACCAGGTGGTAGATGCCGAGGGTGACGAACGGCAGCAGGGCCACCGCCCACGGGTTGCGGATCTTGACCTCGTCCTGCGTGCCGCGGATCTGCATCTCGTAGGCCATCGAAGCTCCGTTCTATAGGGGCCAGCCATCCGACGACACTAGCCCACAGCGGCTGGGCTGGCCAGGGCCTCCGCAGCCGCTCGCTCGCCGGCCTGCAGCGCGCCCTCCATGTAGCCGCTCCAGACGGTGGCGGTCTCGGTCCCCGCCCAGTGGATGCGGCCGACCGGCTGCCGCAGCGCCGGACCGCACTCGGTCCAGCCACCGGGGCCGAAGTTGGAGGTCGGGCCGCCGCCCGACCACTCCTCCGCCGACCACTCCTGCTCGGCGTAGTCGAGCGGACGCTCGGCACGGGGGCCGTAGAGGCGGGCGAAGCAGGCCAGGACGGCGGCGCGGCGCCCTGCCTCGTCCATCCCAGCCATCTCGTCGGCATCGGGACCGCCGACGAACCCCAGCAGGACACCCGCCGAGCCGTCGCGGGGCGAGCTGTCGAAGGTAAGGGTCACCGGTCCGGCGTCGGTCACCGCCTCACCGCTGAAGCCATCGGCGCGCCAGAACGGCTCCTCGTAGAGCGCCATGCACTTGTTCAGCCGGCCGGGACGGAAACGGCGAGCGAGCTCCGTGCGCCGCGCCGGCAGCGACGGGTCGAAATCGATCCTGGCGGCGAGCGCCGCCGGCAGGGCGAGGATCGCGCGGCCCGCCTCCACATCGAGGCCGTCGGCGCCGATCCGCACGCCACCGCCGCCATGCTCGATGCGGCGCACCGGAGCGCCGAGGCGGACCCGGTCGCCGAGCGACTCGGCGAGGCCGATCGCCAGCAGCTGGGCACCGCCGTCGAGGCGGTCCTGCTGGGCCCCGCCCTCGGTGTCGATCAGCTTGTCGAAGCCGCCGGCCGAGTTGACGTAGAAGAGGACGTGGAGCATCGAGAGCTCCTCGGGGCCGGTGCCCCAGATCGTGCGGCCGGCGAGCCCGAGCAGCTTGCGGGCGATCTCCGTCCTCGTGTTCTGCTCGATCCAGCCGGCGAGCGTCTGGCCGTCGAGCTCGGCGGCCTGCTCGGCAGCCCACGGCGCCGCCGCTTCGACCGCCGCTGCCAGCCGGTCGAAGCGGCGGCGGGCGATGAAGACGTCCCAGAGCGCGCGCGGGCCGAGGCGCGGGATCGTTCCCCGGTAGCGCCGTCGCACTCCGCCGACGTCGAGCAGGTTCCTGCCGGCGCCGTGCTGGGGGAACGTTTCGACCCCCAGCTCACCGGCGAGCCGTTGCACCCGCTCGTGGTCGTCGCCGACCCACTGCCCACCGACGTCGACCGTCACGCCCTCACCGAGCGTCGCGTTGAGCAGCCGCCCGCCGACCCGCTCGCGCGCCTCGAGCACCACCACTTCGCGGCCCGAATCTGCAATCGCTCGCGCCGCAGCCAACCCCGACAACCCGGCACCGACCACGACGACGTCGGCGCTCAGCTGGGTAGCAGCGCCTCCCCTCGACCCCTCATCCATCCCTCCACTCTCCCACCGCGTCGGCGAGCAGATCGACCTGCTCGGGATCGCTCGAGGAAGGGAAGAGGATCAGCTCGCCGCAACCGGCGTCCTCGAAGCCGGAGAGGTACTTACGCACGGCTTCGCCGTCCTGGGCGGCGGTGGAGGCGAGGTAGTCGGCGGCATCCGGGCCGAGCCAGTTGTAGTAGTCGTGGGCGTAGGCCCTGGCGCTCTCCGCGGCCCGCTCGCCCAGCGAGAAGTAGGTGAGGCCCATCGCGCGCGGCTCGCCCTCACGGCCGGCCTCCGCCCAGGCGGCCTTCAGCCTCTCGACCAGGCCGGGGTACTCGCTCGGAGGAGCGCCGCCCGCGATCCAGCCCTCGCCGAAGCGAGCGGCGCGAGCGAAGGAGGCGTCGGCGTGCCCGCCGACGACGAGGCGAGGCGCGCCAGCCGTCGAGGGGCCGACCTCGTCGCCGGACCAGATCTCCTCGATCTTCTCCAGCATCTGGTCGAGACGGCGACCGCGACCGTGCATGTCGACGCCGCTCAACTCGTAGTCGTCGTCGCGCGCGCCGAGGCCGATGCCAAGAGTGAGGCGGCCGCCGGAGAAGGCGTGCACGCTCAGCGCCTGCTTGGCGAGCGCGGCGGCGTTCTCGCGCAGTGGGGCGAGCAGGACCGCAGTGGTGAGGCCGATCCTCTCGGTGACCGCTGCGGCGGCGGCGAGCGCCGTCAGCGGCTCGTAGTTCGAGAAGACGACGCGATCGATCGTGCCGAGAGTGGTGAAGCCCCGCGCCTCCGCCCGGCGCGCCCACTCGACCAGTTGCTCGCCAGTGGTGCCCGTTACGGCATTGGGCAATCCAATTCCGACCTCCATGCATACCTCCCGCTCGTTTCCGCTCAGCATCATCGCAATGCCTGGTCTCACTTTGATATTCAAAGTGTCATATGATCGAACGGTCCACATCGCAACGGGAGGAACCCCATGAGCACCCACACCGTGAAGAAGATCGATGAGATGGAAGCCGTCTACCTCGGCGCCTTCAAGCGCGCCCGCGCCGAGCTCGGCATCGAGTCGTTCGGCATGTCGATCATCGACCTGCCGCCCAACTTCGAGAACTACCCCGAGCACGACCACGCGCAAGACGGCCAGGAGGAGGTCTTCGTGGCGCTGCGCGGGGGCGGCGAGATCGAGATCGCCGGCGAGCGCTTCCCGCTCGACCCCGACCACATCGCCCGCGTCGCCTCCGGCACCATGCGCAAGGTCTGGCCGGGGCCGGACGGCATCCGGCTCCTCGCCCTGGGAGGCGTTCCCGGCGGGGAATACGTGGCGCCCGACAACTCGAAGCTGGGCGAGCCGGACCCGATGGCGAGCTAGGCTGACTAGATGCGCCGCGCTCTGGTCCTCCTCGTAGCGTCGCTAGCGTTGCTCGCCGCCGCTGCCCCTGGCGCCGCTGCTCAGTCCGGAGGCGACGCCGAGGAGGCGACGGTCGTCATCAACGGCGACGTCACGGTCGAGCGAGGCGAGACGGTCGAGGGCGTCTTTATCGTCAACGGCGACGCCCGCATCGCGGGCAGGGTCGACGGCGACGTCGTGCTCGCGGCCGGCGACGCGCTCGTCTCCGGCCGCATCGACGGCAACCTGGTGACGATCGGGGGGCAGGCGCGCCTGCTGCCGACCGCCAGCGTCAGCGGCGACCTGGTCTATGGCGACGAGCGGCCGCAGGTGGCGCCCACGGCGACCGTCGGCGGCTCGATCGAAAAGGAGGACTGGGCCGACTCGATCGGCCTCTTCCCCTTCATCGGCGCCTTCGTCTTCTGGCTGGCGATGAGCATCTCGGCGGCGGTGCTCGGCATCCTCCTCCTGCTGATCGCCCCTCGCGCCGCCGACGCCGTCTTCGCGCAGGCACGCGAGCGGATCGGCCCGACGATCGCGATCGGGATCGCGATCCTCATCGTCCTGCCGCTCGCCGCCCTCCTTGCTGCGATCACCCTCGTCGGCCTGCCGCTGGGGATCGGCATCGGCCTGGCGTTGCTACCGCTGGCGGCGATCGCCTACGTGACCTCCGCCTGGGCGCTCGGCCGGGCGATCGTCAAGCCGCCGCGCGGGCAGATCCTCGCCTTCCTCGCCGGGCTTGCGATCCTGCGTGCCCTCGCCCTCGTGCCGATCCTTGGCGTGCTCGTCTGGCTCGCCGCGGTGGTGGTCGGGCTGGGGCTGATCGGCGGCGCTATCGGGGCGGCGAGGAAGCCGGCCGAGGCTCATACCCCCGGCAGCTGAGGACCGGGACCCGCGGGTAACGGGGATAGTCGGGGTCGGTCCGCGAGCGCAGGCAGAGCGAGAAGACCGAGCCGCGCGTGTTCGGCACGAGCTGCTGGTGCCGGCAGGAATCGCAGAGGCCGCTGGCGGGAACGGTCAAGGCACCGCTGAGTAGCCGGGAGCGCGCCCGATCGCCTCGGCACGCCGCTTGGCGGTGCCGAGCATGCGGCGCACGGCCAGCACGTGACCTCGTGTGCCGATCACCAGCGCCCGGTAGATACGTCCCTTTTGGCCCGGAAACTCCGCGCGGGTCTCGGCGCGGAGGCGAGTGCGGCCGTCACCGAGATCGTCGATACGAAAGGTCAGCAGGTAATCGGAGAAGCGGTGACGGCCGGCCAGCGCCAGCTCTCGCGGGCGCTCCGCAGTCTCGACGTGGAAGCCGGGAAAAGCCGAGCCGACGGCAAGCGGCCGCGGGCCCGAAGCCTCGACGTCCGCGCAGCCGAGCAGCCGAGCAGCCCGAGATCCTCCCCCCGAGCCGGTCGAGCGCTCGGCGACGCGAAGCACCGCCTCCCAGGTGGCATCTGCGCCCGCTTCCACCTCGATCGAGTGCTCGTCGACGTACGGAGGTCGGTCAGCTCGGTCGGGCATCGGAGACTCGCATCCTATGGCCCGGAAAGTGCGAACAAAGCGACGGTGAGCGCCGCGCGGGCGGCTAGCTTTGAACGATGGAGGGCGTAGCCACACTGTTCGATGCCGACGCGGCCGCCTTCACCGGCACGGTCGAGGTGCTGGGCGTGATCTTCAGCGCCGAGGACGACGGCTACGCGGTGCTGGAGGTGGAGGAGGTGGAGTCAGGCGAGCAGTTCGCCCTGGTCGGCCCGGTCGCCCATCTGGGCGCCGGCGACCGGGCCGAAGTGAGCGGCGACTGGCAGACGCACACGAAGTACGGCCGGCAGCTCAAGGCGCAGGGAGCGCTGCCGCTCGATCCCGCCGATCGCGAGGGCCGCGTCGCCTACCTGACCTCGCTGCGCCACATCGGCCCCAGCCGCGCCGAGCGACTCGTCGACGAGCACGGCGAGGGCGTGCTCGGGGCGATCGCCGCCGATCCCGCCGGCGTCTTCGGCTCGCTGCGCGGCGTCAGCCCCGGCCAGGCGGCCGCAGCGGCCGAGTCGTGGCACGCCTCGCGGGCGATTCGCGACCTCCACGTCCAACTCGCCCCCCACGGGCTGGCTCACCTGGCCGCGCCGATCCACCGCCGCTTCGAGGAGCGCTCGATGGCGGTCCTGCACGAGGACCCCTACCGCCTCACCGAGGTCGAGGGCGTCGGCTTCGCCCGGGCCGACCGGATCGCCCTGGCGGGGGACGTGCCGCCGGAGTCGCCGCGGCGGGCCGAGGCGGCAGCGGTCTTCGCAATCGCAGAGGCTGAGCAGGAAGGTCACGCGTTCCTGCCGGTCGACGAGCTCACCCGCCGCACCTCAAAGCTGATCGGCCTGGCGGCCGATCCCGACGTGCTGGTCGGCGCCCCGGGCCTGATGCTCGACGAGGGGCGCGCCTATCGCGAGCGCACCCACGCCTCCGAGCTGGCGGTCGCCGCGACACTCGCCACCCGCGCCGCGGCTCCCCCCCATCTCGACCACGATCCCGGCGAGTCGCCCCCGGCAGACGGAGAGCACGCCCACGGCCTGACCGAGGAGCAGTGGGCGGCGGTCGCGGGGGCCTTCGCCTCGCGCATCTCGGTGCTCACCGGAGGGCCGGGCGTCGGCAAGACCGTCTGCACGCGGGCGATCGTCGCCGAGGCCGACGCCGCCGACGCGAGGATCGCCCTCTGCGCACCGACCGGTCGCGCCGCGCGCCGCCTCGAGGAAGCGACCGGGCACGAGGCGCAGACGATCCACCGCATGCTCGAGTGGATGCCCGGCCGCGAGCCGGCCTTCCGCCCCGGGCATCCGCTGCCGGTCGACCTGATCGTCGTCGACGAGTCCTCGATGCTGAACCTGCGCCTGGCCGAGGTGCTGCTGGCGGGCCTCGCCGAGACCACCCACATCGTCCTCGTCGGCGATGCCGACCAGCTGCCGCCGATCGGCGCCGGCAAGCCGTTCGAGGACCTGATCGCCTCCGCGGCGGCGCCGGTGGTGCGGCTGAGCCAGATCTTCCGCCAGGCGGCGCGTTCGATGATCACCACCGCCGCCCACGAGATCAACCACGGGCGCCCGCCGCACCTGCAGCCGACGGCGGACCAGGATCACGACTTCTTCTTCATCGACCGGCCCAGCCCCGAGCGGGCCCTGGAGACGGTGGTCGAGGTCGTCGCCGAGCGGGCGCCGAAGCGCTTCGAGGTCGACCCGATCCGCGACGTCCAGGTGCTGGCGCCGATGTACAAGGGGGCGGTCGGGATCGACGCCCTCAACGAGCGCCTGCAGGCCCGCCTCAACGGCGACGGCAAGCGCGCCCTCCACGACCGCTTCCGGATCGGCGACCGCCTGATCCAGACCCGTAACTCGCACGAGCTGGGGCTGATGAA
>DATMDR010000003.1:0-47478 GCA_035557635.1 Solirubrobacterales bacterium
CATGGAGCGCTACGCGCCGAACAAGATGGAGCTGGCCTCGCGCGACGTCGTCTCCCGCGCCGAGCAGACCGAGATCGACGAGGGCCGCGGCTTCCCCGACGGCACCGTCGCCCTCGACATCACCGTGGTGCCGAAAAAGCGGATCCACGAGGCGCTGCGCGAGATCGTCCTCGTCGGCCGCGACTTCGCCGGCGTCGACATCACCCGCGAACCGATCCACATCAAGCCCGGCAACCACTACACGATGGGCGGGATCAAGACCGACGTCGACGGCCGCACCGACATCCCCGGCCTCTACGCCGCCGGCGAGACGGCCTGCGTCTCGGTCCACGGCGGCAACCGGCTCGGCGCCAACTCGCTGCTCGACACGCTGATCTTCGGCCGCCGCTCCGGCGTCGACGCGGCGGGCCGCGCCAAGCGACTCGAGGGCTCGCGCCCGTCCCAGGCGGTGCTCGAGGCCGAGCAGGCGACGGTCGACGCGATCCTCGCGCGCGAGAAGGGCTCCGGCCGGCGCGTCTCGGAGATCAAGCTCGAGCTGGGCACGACGATGGACAAGCACGTCGCCGTCTTCCGTGACGAGGCCGGGATCCAGGAGGCGCTGGAGACTGTGCGCCGCCTCGCCGAGGAGGCAAAGTCCGCCTACGTCGACGACCACGGCCGGGTCTTCAACCAGGACCTGCTGGCGGCGATCGAGCTCGGCTACATGCTCGACAACGCGGTCTGCACCTGCGTCGCGGCGCTGGAGCGCAAAGAGAGCCGCGGCGCCCAGTACCGGACCGACTTCCCGGAGCGCAATGATGAGGAGTGGCTCAAACACATCGACCTGCAGCGCGGGGACGACGGGCCCGAGATCTCATACTCAGAGGTGACCATGACCCAGTGGGAGCCCCAGGAGAGGACCTACTAGATGGCCGAGTACACGCTGAAAGTCCGCCGCTACCAGCCGGAGAGCGGCGAGGGTCCCTACTGGGAGGAGTTCCAGGTCGACCTCGACCCCTCGCTCTCGGTGCTCGACGGGATCCTCCAGGCCAAGGACCGCGACGACGGCTCGCTGGCGGTCCGCTGCTCCTGCCGGGCGGCGATCTGCGGCTCCTGCGGGATGAAGGTCAATGGCTCCTCGACGCTCGGCTGCAAGACGATGCTCGGCGAGGCGCACGAGGCGGCCAACCGGCGAAGGGAGGCTGATGCGGCTCCTCCCCGCGGCTCCGACGAGCAGCCGCCGCCCGGCTCAGCGAACGGATCGGCCGCGAACCCGATCGTGGTCGAGCCGATGGGAAACATGCCCGTAATCAAGGACCTGATCACCGACATGGAGTCGACGCACTGGGAGAAGATCCGCCGCGTCACCCCGTGGCTCCTCCCCCACGGCAACCCGCCCGAGCGCGAGTACGTGGTCGAGCCGGAGTCGATGATCGACATCACCCAGTCGATGGCCTGCATCCAGTGCGGCGCCTGCGTCTCTTCCTGCCTCTCGATGGAGGCCGACCCCGGCTTCATCGGCCCGGCGGCGCTGGCGAAGGCCTACCGCTTCGTCGGCGACCCGCGCGACGCCGAGACCAAGGAGCGGCTCCACGATCTCGCCCACGACCCGCACGGGATCTACGACTGCACCCACTGCTTCAGCTGCATCGACGCCTGCCCGAAGGGCGTGGCGCCGATGGACCAGATCATGCGCCTGCGCCGCAAAGCCGGCGAAGAGGGAATCGAAGACCCCAACAACGGGCACAACCACGAGGCCGCCTTCATAAAGATCATCGAGAAGAAGGGGACGCTCGACGAGGCCCTGCTGCTGCAGGAGTCCTACGCGCCCGGCGTCAAGGGCAAGCTGAAGCCGACCAAGAGCGCGATCAAGGGCCTGCTCGGCTCGATCCCAACGGTGATCCGCGCCTTCAAGACCGGCAAGGCGCGCTCGCTGTCGAAGCTGATCCCGGGCGTCCACCCGAAGCTCCCCGACGGCGCCCAGGACGAGGTGAAGGCGATCTACGCCCACGCCGAGGAACACCGCGAGGAATTCAACCTGTACATCAAGGGCGAGGAGGACGTTGAGCCCGAGCCCGACGAGAGGGAGGTCGAGACCGCATGAAGCTCGCCTACTGGCCCGGCTGCGTCTCGCGCGGCTTCACGTCGGAACTGCACGGCTCGATGGCGCTGGTCGCCGAGCGTCTCGGGATCGAGCTGGTCGAACTCGACCGCGCCAACTGCTGCGGCGCCGGGGTAATCGCCGAGCACAACCAGGAGCTGGCCGACACCCTCAACGCCCGCACCTTCGCCCTCGCCCAGGAAACCGGGCTGGCGATGATGAACATCTGCTCGACCTGCCAGGGCGCCCAGTCGGAGTGCCAGCAGCGGCTCGATGCCGACTCCTCCTACCGCGCCCACATCAACGAGGTGCTGAGCGGCCAGGGACTCGCCTACGAGAAGGGCAAGGACGGCTTCACCAACAAGAACTTCCTCTGGGTGCTGGTCGAGGACTACGGGCTCGACCAGCTGGCCGCGAAGGTGCAGAGGCCGCTCTCTGGACTGCGGGTCGGACCCTTCTACGGCTGCTACGTGGTGCGCCCCAAGGAGCGGCTCGGCTATGACGAGTTCCCCGAACGCGACCTCTACCTGGAGAAGGTGATCGAGGCGCTCGGCGGCGAGGTGGTCGAGTACGACGGGGCGCGCAAGTGCTGCGGCTTCCCGGTGATCACGATGAACCGCGAGACCTCGCTGCGCCAGTCCGGCACCCATGTCGGCGATGCGATCGACGCCGGCGCCGACTGCCTCGTCACCCCCTGCCCCCTCTGCCACCTCAACCTCGACATGCAGCAGCCCGAGGCGGCCAAGGTCGTCAACCGTGACCTCGGCCTCGCCGTCCTCCACCTGCCGCAGTTGGTCGGCCTCGCCCTCGGCTACGAGCCCAAGCAGCTCGGGATGAGCAAGCACATCGCCTCGACCGGCTTGGTCGAGGAGCGGCTGGCCGGCGTTCCTGCCTGAAGGGTCCAGACCAAGCGCTCCACCCGCTTCTATGTCGGGTCCTGGAGCAGGTAGTGTTCGATGAGGTGAGCCGGGAAGCCTGGTCGGCACGTTCGTCGTCGACCCCGAAAGGCGCTCAATGGCCATCGCCGTAGCTACCTTCCTCATCGCCTTGGCGATCATCGCCAGCGAGAAGCTGCACCGCACCAACGTCGCCCTGCTCGGAGCCGCGATCGTCGTCCTCTTCGTCGGCGACTTCTCTCAGGAGCAGGCGATCGAGTCGGTCGACTTCAACACGATCGGCCTTCTGGTCGGGATGATGATCCTCGTCTACCTGACCCAGCAGACGGGGGTCTACGACTTCGTCGCAATCCGCGCCGGGCAGATCTCCGGCGGACGCTCCTTTGCGGTGACGATGAGCCTTGCCGGGATCACCGCCCTGCTCTCTGCCTTCCTCGACAACCTGACCACGATCCTGCTGATCGCGCCGATCACCTTCCTGCTCGCCGACGCGCTCGACATCGACGCGGTGCCGCTGCTGATCATCGAGGTAATCGCCTCAAACATCGGCGGCACCGCGACCTTGATCGGCGACCCGCCGAACATCATCATCGCCGGCGCCACCGGGCTCAGCTTCAACGCCTTCATCGTCAACCTGGCGCCGATCGTGATCGTCACCTTCGCGGTTGTGATGCCGCTGCTCTACCTCGTCTTCCGCCGCCGCCTCCAAGTCGACGAGAAGAACCGAGCGGCGGTGATGGGGCTCAATGCGGCAGCATCAATTCGCGACGCGGCCGAGCTACGCCGCACCGGCCCGGTCCTGGCGCTGACCGTGCTCGCCTTCTTCGCCCACCAGGCGCTCCATGTCGAGCCGGCGACCGTGGCCCTGACCGGGGCCGCGATCGGGTTGCTGGTGACGAGGGTGCAGCTTGAGAAAGCGCTCTCCAACATCGAGTGGACCACCCTCTTCTTCTTCATCGGTCTCTTCGTGATGGTGGGGGCGCTGGAGGCGACCGGGGCGATCGGCCACATCACCGATGCGGTCAAGGACGTGACCGGCGGCGAGCGAACGGCGGAGCTGCTGGGGATCGTCTGGGTCGCGGCGATCGGCTCGGCGGTTGTCGACAACATCCCCTTCACCACGGCGATGATCCCCGTGGTCAAGGAACTGCAACAGGACGCCGGGGCGACCGGCGACGACGCCTACTGGTGGTCGTTGGCGCTGGGCGCATGCTTCGGCGGCAACGCGACGATGATCGCCGCCGCCGCCAACGTCGCCGCCGCCGGGCTCGCCGAGCGCGCAGGCACGCCGATCGGCTTCATGACCTTCCTACGAATCGGTCTCCCTGTGACCTTTATCTCGATCGTTCTGGCAACCGGCTACATCGCAATCCGCTACATCGCGCTCTGAGGAGGAGACGACTATGCCCGACTCCATCATCAACGAGGCACTGCGGGAGATAGAGCCGCTCGGTGCCGACGAGCTGATCGGCGCGGCGGCGCGGCGGGTGGTCGACGCCGGCCTGCCGGCGCTGCCGGCGGTCGAGGCGGACGGCCGCTTCGCCGGGATCTTCGGCGAGCGCGAGTTCATGGCGGCGCTGTTCCCCGGCTATGTCGGCGAGCTCGCCTCGGCGGCGATGGTCTCGCGCTCAGTCGACGAGACGATCGAGCGGCGCAGCGAGTGCGCCAAGCAGCCGATCCGCCGCTACCTGACCACCGACCACGTCCTCGTCGAGGACGAGTACTCAGACACCCAGCTCGCCGAGCTCTTCCTCCACCACCGCGTCCTGATCGTCCCGGTCGCCACCGCGGGCCGGGTCCACGCCGTCGTCACCCGCCACGACTTCTTCTGCCAGCTGGTCGAGCGCTTCGGTGAGATCGCCGAGGACCTCGGCGACTAAGGCATTTCGACGGAGATTCCTTCGAGTTCGACGTAAGGGGGTGAATTGGCGGCCCTGCTGCACTTTCCTGGGTGATGACCCGGGGAAAGTCGAGTGCGAGCGGACGAGCCTGGGCATTGGCAGGTCGGCAGCACGGAATCGTCGCCCGGCGACAGCTGCTTGCGCTCGGCTTCGGGGAAGAAGCGATCGAACATCGAATCGTCACCGGTCGCCTGCATCCCGTATTCCGGGGCGTCTACGCGGTCGGCTGGCCCCAGCTGACCCCCAAGCGGCGTTGGATGGCAGCCGTTCTCGCCTGTGGCGACGGGGCGGCGCTGAGCCATCAAAGCGCCGCTGCACTGTGGGGCATCGGCGTCGAGCGGGATGGGCCGGTCGAAGTCAGCGTAAGGCGACGCTCCGCGCCTCGACGGTCGGGAATTCGCGCCAGAAGCCGTCCCTCGCTGCCCGAGGCGGACATCGTGCGGCATGACGACATTCCGGTCACCAATGTGGTGCGCACCCTCCTCGACATCGCCGCTGAAAGTGAGACGCGAGTTCTCGAGCGAATGATCAACGAGGCCGACAAGCGTGACCTGATCGATCCGGAGACGCTGAGAGACGAAATCGAGAACCTCGCAGGGGAACCCGGCGTTCGACCGCTTCGCGCTCTGCTCGACCAGAGCACATTCCGCCTAGCGGACTCGGATCTCGAGGTTCGGTTCCGCTCGATCGCCACCTCAGCCGGGTTGCCAATGCCGCTCACCAAGGCATGGATCAACGGATTCGAGGTCGACTTCTTCTGGGCCGACCTTGGTTTGGTCGTCGAGACCGACGGCCTCCGCTACCACCGCACGCCGTCGGCACAGGCTCGCGACCAACTTCGTGACCAGACTCACACCGCGGCTGGACTGACGACCCTGCGCTTTACCCATCGGCAGGTCAAACACGAACGGGCCTACGTACAGCGCGTCCTGACCCAAACCGCACGCCGCTGCGTGACTTCCCCGGACTATCACCCGGGAAACTGCAGCAACGCCGAACGAGAGTCGTCCTAGTTGCCGTTGAGCAGGTTCCGCTCGATCAGGAGCTCGGCGACCTGAACCGCGTTGGTGGCGGCGCCCTTGCGCAGGTTGTCGCCGGCTACCCAGAGGTTGAGGCAGCGCTCCTGGCCCGGGTCGCGGCGGATGCGGCCGACCAGGACCTCGTCGCGGCCGGCGGCGTCGACCGCCAGCGGGTAGCGGCCGGCGGCGGGGTCGTCGACGACGGCCACTCCAGGCGCCTGGGCGAGCAGCGCCCGGCAGTCATCGGGCGAGAGGTCATCGCGGGTCTGCACGTTGACCGACTCCGAGTGGCCGCTGAAGACCGGCACGCGGGCGCAGGTGGCGGAGATCCCCACCTCCTCGCCGAGGCCGAGGATCTTGCGGGTCTCGGCCATCACCTTGCGCTCCTCGGTGGTGTAGTCGTCGCCGTCCTTGAAGCTCTCGACCTGGGGCAGGACGTTGAAGGCGATCCGGTGCGGGTAGACCGAGGCGAGCGGGTGCTCCTCGCCTTCCAGGACCTGCTTGGACTGCGCCCGCAGCTCCTCGATCGCCTTCTGGCCGGTGCCGGAGACCGCCTGGTAGCTGGAGACGACGATGCGCTCGAGGCCGACCGCGCGATGGATCGGCGCCAGCGCCATCATCGCCACCATCGTCGTGCAGTTGGGATTGGCGACGATTCCCTTGTGGGCATCGGCCGCCTCCGAGTTGACCCCGGCGACGACCAGCGGCACGTCCTCGTGCATGCGCCAGTAACTGGTGTTGTCGACCACGACGGCGCCGGCCTCGACCAGCTTCGGCGCCCACTCGGAGCTGACCGCTCCGCCCGCCGAGGAGAGGACGACGTCGAGTCCTTCGATCGTCGTCTCGTTCAGGGGCAGGCACTCCAGCACCGAGCCGTTCCACTCGATCTGGCGCCCGGCGGAGCGCTCGGAGGCAAAGGGAACCACCTCGGAGGCGGGGAAATCGCGCTCGGCGAGCACGCCGAGGATGGTCGAGCCGACCGCTCCCGTGGCGCCCAGCACCCCGACTCTGTAGCCGTTGCCCGTCATTCACACAGTTTCGCGCTTCGCTCGCGGCGCGAAGAACCAGATATGCACGCTTGCTCGCTCCGCGCTCATGCCGAGTATGACGGCCGGGCTCAGCCGCTGACCGTGGGCCGGTGTCCGGCGCCGGTCGGGTCCTCGGGCTTGACCGCGTCGGCGCCGAGGTCGAAGGCCTGGTGCAGCGCGCGCACCGCCTGCGGGATCTCCCCGGCGGAGATGACGCACGAGATCTTGATCGGCGAGGTGGAGATCATCTCTATGTTGATTCGCTCCCCGCCCAGCACCTCGAAGACCCTGGCGGCGACGCCGGGGTGGGAGCGCATGCCGGCGCCGATGATCGAGACCTTGCCGATCCGCTCGTCGGTGCGGATGCCCTTGCTGACCTCGCCCAGCGCCTCGATCGCCTCGATCGCCTTCGTCAGGTCGCCGCTGGCGATCGTGAACGAGAGATCGGCCAGCTGGTCGTCGCCGACGGGCTCGTTCTGGATGATCACGTCGACGTTGACGTCCGCATCTGCCAGCGCGGTGAAGATTTCACCGGCGACGCCCGGCTCGTCGCGGATCCCGGTCAGGGTCACCCGCGCCTCTGACTCGGAGTGGGTTACGGCTGTGACGAAAGGTTGCTCCACGGTCTCCTGCTCCGCCTCGAGTTCGGTGACGACGAGGGTACCGGGGCCGTCCTCGAAGCTGCTGCGGCAGTGGATGCGGACACCGTGGTTGCGCGCGTACTCGACCGAGCGCAGCTGCAGCACCTTGGCCCCCGAGGCCGACATCTCGAGCATCTCCTCGAAGGAGGCCAGCGAGAGCTTGCGAGCATCGGGGACGATCCGCGGGTCGGCGCTGAAGACGCCGGCGACGTCGGTGTAGATCTCGCAGACGCTCGCCCCGAGCGCCGCGGCAAGGGCCACGGCAGTGGTGTCGGAGCCGCCGCGACCGAGCGTGGTGACGTCATGGCTGTCGGTCGAGACCCCCTGAAAGCCGGCGACGAGGACGATCCGGTCCTCGCCGAGCTTCTCGCTGATGCGGTCGGCGCGGACGTCGATGATCTTCGCGTTGGTGTGGGAGGAGTCGGTGACGATCCCTGCCTGCGAGCCGGTCAGCGAGATCGCCTTGTGACCCATGTCGTGGATCGCCATCGCGCAGAGCGCGCAGGAGATCCGCTCCCCGGTCGAGAGCAGCATGTCCATCTCGCGCGAGTCGGGCCGCGGCGAGATCTCAAGGGCCTGGGCGACCAGCTCGTCGGTGGTCTTGCCGCGCGCCGAAAGCACCGCGACCACCTGGCTCCCAGCCTCGCGGGCAGCGACGATCCGCCTTGCGGCGCGCTTGATCTCTTCAGCGCCGGCGACCGAAGTGCCGCCGAACTTCATCACGACGATGTCGGAATTCCCCTCGCTCATGCCTGACGGCTGAGGATAGACGGGCCTGAGCACCCACATCTGCGTGACCCAAATCACGCTTGGCTGATATATCTGACCGATATATTGCCGCGCATGGAGCTGAGCCCGACCGCCTACGTGATCCTCGGCATGGTCAGTCGCGAGCCGCGGTCCGGCTATGAGATCAAGGCCCTGGTCGACGACTCGACCCGGTTCTTCTGGGCGGCCAGCTACGGACAGATCTACCCGGAGCTGAAGCGGCTTTCCGAGGCCGGGCTCGTCGAGGGGGTCGACGAGCCGCGCGGCGAGCGCAAGCGCACCGTCTACGCGATCACCCCGGATGGCGAGCAGGCCCTGAAGGACTGGCTGCGACAGCCGCCCACGACTTACGAGATGCGCGAGGAGGGTCTGCTGAAGCTCTTCTTTGCCGGTGTCCTTCCGCCCGAAGAAGCGGCGACGATCCTCGCCTCGATGCGCGAGCACCGCCGCGAAATGGTCGAGCGGCTGCAGGCGATCGAGCCCAAGGCCAAGGACAACGACGACGACCCCTTCCCGCTGATGGTGCTGCGGGGTGGGATCGAGTTCAACCAGTGGTTCGCAGAGTGGTGCGAGCGGATGGAGTCCCAGCTGCTCGCACAAACCAGCCAGGAAGGGAGCAACTGATGTTCGACGCCCTCGCCCGCCTCGCCAATCGCCGCGCCCGCCGCGTCGGCCTCATCGCGATCGTCTTCTTCCTCGCCGCCGGCGCGTTGGGCGGCTCGGTCGCCGAACGCCTCGACCCCTACGGGGCAGACGACCCCGACACCGAGACCGTGCAGGCGCGCGAGGCGCTTCAGGCCGCCGGCCACCGCCCGCCCGGCGCGATCGTCGTGGTCGAGGACGCACCCGTCGCAAAACGCACCACCCGCGCCCGCATCGTCGCCCTCGAACGGGAGCTGAGCTCCCGCCGCGACGTGCAGTCCGTGACCGGTTACTACGACACCCGCTCACGCGACTTCGTCTCCAAAGACGGCCAGGCGACCTACCTGGCGGTGGCGCTGAGGCCAACCGACGACAAGGAGTGGCAGGAGAGCGGGAGCGAGATAGCCGACCAGCTCGCCGACCGCCCGGGCGTCATCGTCGGCGGCGCCGCCGTCGCCCAGGAGCAGGTCAACAAGCAGGTAGAGGAGGACCTGCGCACGGCCGAGCTGATCGCCTTCCCGCTGCTCTTCCTGCTCTCCTTCGTTTTCTTCCGCAGCCTCGTCGCGGCGCTGCTGCCGGTGATGATCGGCCTGCTGGCGATTGTTGGCACCTTCCTCATCCTCAGGATCGCCAGCGAATTCGGCTCGATCTCGATCTTCGCCCTCAACCTGACCACCGGGCTGGGATTGGGGCTGGCGATCGACTACAGCCTCTTCATCGTCTCCCGCTACCGCGAGGAGATCGCCAAGGACGGGCCGGGGCTGGCGGCGATGCGGCGCGTGATGGCAACCGCCGGGCGCACCGTCTTCTTCTCCTCGCTGACCGTGGCGGCGGCGCTCGCCTCGCTGCTCGTCTTCCCGCAGCGCTTCCTCTACTCGATGGGGCTGGGCGGTGCGCTGGTGGCGCTGCTGGCCGCGGCGGTCTCGCTGACCGTCCTGCCCGCCGTCCTCACCCTGCTCGGCAAGCGCGTCAACTCACTCGCGCCGCGCGCCCTGCAGCGCCGTGCCGAGGCCGACACGCGGCCCGACGAGCAGGGCTTCTGGTACCGGCTCTCGCGCTTCGTGATGCGCCGGCCGGCGCCGGTCGCGACCTTCAGCGCCCTGCTGCTGATCGTGCTCGGCCTCCCCTTCCTCGGGATCAAGTTCAACACGGTCGACCCCAGCGTCCTGCCGGAGGAGGCGAGCGCGCACCGCGCCTACGACGCGGTCAGCGAAGAGTTCCCGCCCTACCGCGAGACGCCGATCTGGGTCGCGGTCGAGAGCGCTGGGCCGAAAGGCTCGGCCCGAATCGCGGCGCAGGTGCGCCGCACCGAGGGAGTCGGCGCGGTCCTCCCACCCCAGCCCCTCGAGGGCGGTGTGACCGTGATCCAGGCCGTCTCGACGAACCCGTTCGCCTCCGAGGCGAGCCAGTCGACAGTGGAGCGGGTCCGCGACATCGAAGGTCCGCCTGGCTCGACGGTGCAGGTGGGCGGCGCCACCGCCGACTTCATCGACTTCCAGGACAGCCTCACCCGCCACCTGCCGGTCGCCTTCGCGATCATCGTGATCGCAACCCTGGTGATCCTCTTCCTGATGACCGGCTCGGTGGTGCTGCCGATCAAGTCGCTGATCATGAACGTGCTCAACCTCAGCGCCGTCTTCGGCCTGCTGGTGCTGATCTTCCAGGACGGCCGTTTCGAGGGACTGCTCGACTACACCAGCCCGGGAGCGATCGAGCAGACGATGCCGATCCTGCTCTTCGCGGTCGCCTTCGGCCTCTCGACCGACTATGCCGTCTTCCTGCTCTCGCGGATCAAGGAGGCGCGCGACCACGGTGCCTCGGACTCGGAGAGCGTCGCGATCGGGCTGGAGCGGACGGGACGGATCGTCACCGCCGCGGCGCTGCTCTTCGCCGTCGCGATCGGCGCCTTCGCCACCTCGCAGATCATCTTCATCAAGGAGAACGGCGTCGGCACGGCGCTGGCGGTGCTGATCGACGCCAGCATCATCCGGGCCCTGCTCGTCCCCTCGCTGATGGAGCTGCTCGGCAAATGGAACTGGTGGGCGCCGGCGCCCCTGCGGCGGCTCTACGACCGCTTCGGGATCAGCGAGACGAGCGAGCCGGAGCCGGAGCGAGCATAGGTCAGCGCTTCAGGTCGCCCTCTAGAGCGTCGACAGCGGTACGCCGATGATCTCGAGGCGCCGTTTCAGGCCCCCGATGGCGAAGTCGCGGATCTCCTCCGAGTTGGCGCCGAACGCGTCCCAGTCGGTCCCGTCGCGGTCCGGAGGGGTCAGGGACTCGGCGACCGCCGGCAGCAGGTCGCGCAGCGTCTGGCGCACGACGTCGCCGAGCGCCGGATCGTCCGCGACGGCCTGGCGCAGGTACCAGGTGCCGTAGCCGATGTGGCGCTGCTCGTCGTGGTGGATCTTCGAGTAGCCCTCGACGAAACCTGGCAGGAGCTTCTCGCGCTCGAAATACCCGGTGACGAAGTTGAACGAGGTCAGCCCCAGCGTTCCCTCGAGGACCTGGTGGTAGAGGGTGACGAAGCGGACCTTTGCCTCGGCGTCCTCGGGACTGGCGACGAGCTGCTCGTGGGCCTCGACCAGGGACACGTCGAAGATCGCCCGGAAGGCCGGTGAGATCTGCTCGCGGGCGCGCTCTACGTGGGCGGCGATCGCGGCCGGGTCGGCGACGACCTCGTCCTGGAAGCGAGCGTAGAACTGCATGTGGCGGGCCTCGTCGACCTGCTGGGTCGCCAGAAACGTCGCCTCCTCTTCGGTGCCGTAGGCCCCAACCAGACCCGAGAACTTGGTCGTGATCCGCTCCTCGGCCACCATCAGCGAGGAGAGCACCCAGAAGATCAGCCCCCGGTCCTCGCCGCCGAGCCCCTGCCACTGCTCACGGTCGGCGTCGAGGTCGATCGCGAAAGGAGACCACTGCTGGTCCTCCCAGTGGCGGTAGAGCGTCTGCGGATCGAAGAGGCGAATCTCGCTCACTGGCCCGAGCACCCGCAGCTCGAGGATTTGGGAACGCAGCACTCCGCCTTGTCAGAAGGTGCACAGCAGTCAATCTGCTGGTCCGGCGGGCAGCAGGTCGAGGGTGCGGTGTCGCCGGTCGATTCGGTCATTTCAGCCATTTCGAGAACTCCTCCAGGGAATCGGGGATCACGTAGTAGTAGGCCCAAAGTCCCTGGCGCTCAGAGGCGACGATACCCGCATCGCGCAAGACCTTGAGATGGTGGGAAACGGTGGGCTGGGAAAGATCAAACAGGGGCACCAGCTCGCAGACGCAGACCTTGCCCGCGTGCTTTCGCAGCACGTCCACCAGTTGAAGGCGGATCGGGTCGCCGAGCGCCTTGGCGATCGTCGCCATCCCCTGCGCCTGCTCGCGCTGCACGTCGGGATAGACGACCGGCTCGCAGCAGGGCTCGCCCGCCGGGCGCTTCTGCTTCGGGGTCAGCTTCAGGTCGGCGGCCATGAGAGCTAATATCGAAGTATATCTATATAACGCATATTCATCTGCGGAGCTCGCCTGAGGCCGGCTGGCCAAGCAGGTCAAGGACGCAGGGAGCGAAGCGTGCTCTGCACGTGAGCGACCGAGGACGCAGAGATGCGCCGGTCAGGTGGCCTCAGGCGAAGGCCTGGGTGGCGCGGCGGCGGAGATCGGCGTTGAGCATGCCGGTCACCTCGCTTGGCGCGCTCCCCGCGGAGGGGATCGCATCGCCGATCAGGCCGCTAGCGCGGAAGCCGAAGAGGGGCGCGTCGAAGCCGAGCTCGCGGATCTTGCGCACCAGCTGCACCGCCGAAGCGGTGTCCTGCCCGGGGCCGCAGAGGACGATCGCGGTCGGGTCGAGCGCGCGCAGGGCGCGATCGAGGCGCTCCTCGCCGAGCTCATGGGAAAGCATCAAGACTCGGAAGCCCGCCCGCCGCAGGGTCAGGTCGAGCGCCTGGGCGTGAACCTCCTCCGCGTCCTGGGCATTGCTCGAGTCGAGCAGCAGGATCCCAGCCGGGCGGGAGGCGGCAGAGGCGAGGCGGCGAGCGCCGTGCAACCAGCTCATCGCCCAGCGAGCGGCGAACTCCAGCTCGGCCTCGCGCTCGGGATCGGTCGCGAGCTCGTCGACCGCCGGCAGCAGCAGCTCCTCGACCGTGCGCTCCAGCGGCCGCAGCGCCAGGCTCTCCTCGACCGCGCGGTCGGCGGCGTCCTCGTCGAAGCTCTCCAGCGCCGCGAGCAGGTTGCCGCTGCTCGCCGGCGCCTCCTGGCGCTGGCGCGCCAGCTCGATCGCCGAGGAGATGTTGCCGGTCTGGGCGAGCGCGTCGCGCAGGGTCTGCAGCTCGACCAGCTCGTAGTTGCGATGGTTGCCCTCGGTCCGCTTCGGCGTGGGGTAGCCGTAGCGGCGCTCCCAGCTCCGCAATGTGTTGGGGCTGACGCCGAGAACTTCGGCAGCGGCATTGGTTCGGATGCCCGGCATGCGCAGCATTCTGGCACCGAAAACCCAGGTTTACGCTGGTTATGGACAGATTTACGGAATCTGTCAGCGATCTTGCAAGGAGCCGGAGCGGGACTCCAGCGCGCCGACGCCGACCGGCTGGCCGACCGCGCGCGCCCGCCACATCGCCTCATCGGCCTTTTGCAGCAGCGCCTCCGGCTCGTCGCCGTGGTCAGGGCAGGCGACCACCCCGGCTGAGATCGAGATGCTCAGGCCTCCGGCGGCCTCCAGCTCGTCCAGCATCCCCAGCAGCCGCTCCGCCATCTGCACGCCACCGACGGTGCTCTGGTTGGGCGCCAGCACGCAGAGCCCGTTGCCTTCGAGCCGGAAAGTGTCGTCGAGGATGCGAACGCTGTCGTGCAGCGCCGCCCCAGCCACGGTCAGCGCCGTCTCCCTGCCTCCTTCACCGGCGCCGTTGCGCACACCCGGTCCTTCGACGTCGAAGACGACGAGGCTGAAGGGGTGCTCGTAGCGGCGGTGGGCCTCGATCAGTTGGTCGAGGCGGCGGCGCACCTCGCCGTTGCCGCGCAGGTTGGGGCGGGGCTCCGGGTCATCGACCCCTCCGCCCACGGCAGTCCCTTCCTCCCGCAGCGCCTCGACCGCGGTCGCTGTGACCGAGCTGAAGTCCTCGGCGAGCTTTTGCGCAGCCACGGCGAACAGCTCGCGGGCGAGATCGCTCGGATTAGAGCCTGATCCTGAGTCGTTGTCATCCGCCACACCGTCACCTTGCCCAAGAGCCCGGATGACACTCGCAGAAAAACTCGCTATTTGCGAATGGACAATCGTCCAGTCAATTCGTCCAAATTGGAACTCTTCAGTCGAGACTGCGGCGGCCGGCGAGGGCCTTGCCGAGGGTGACCTCGTCGGCGTGCTCGAGGTCGGCTCCCACAGGCAGGCCGCTGGCCAGGCGGGTGACCGTGGCCTGGCCGCGCAGGCGCTCGGCGATGTGCAACGCGGTCGCCTCCCCGGTCGTGGTCGGGTTTGTGGCGAGGACGACCTCGCGCACCTCGCCGCCCTCGACCCGGGGCACCAGCTCGGCGATCTTCAGGTCCTCGGCGTCAACGCCGTCGATCGGCGAGAGGGCACCGCCGAGCACGTGGTAGAGGCCCCGGTACTCGTGGGTGCGCTCGATCGGGATCACGTCGGCAGGTTCCTCGACCACGCAGATCGTCGCCTGGTCGCGGGTCGTGTCGGTGCAGATCCGGCAGAGCGGGCCCTCGGCGAGGTTGAAGCACCGCTCGCAGAGGCCGACCTTCTCCTTCACCTCGCGGATCGCCTCGGCCAGCGCCGCCGCCTCTTCGTCGGGCGCGCGCAGCAGGTGGAAGGCGAGCCGCTGCGCGGTGCGCTGGCCGATCCCCGGCAGACGCGAGAGCTCGACCACGAGGCGCGCCAGCGGCGCCGGGCCCTCGGCGCTCACATTCCTGGCAGGCCGCCCAGGCCGCCTCCGGTGATCCCGCCCATCTTCGAGCTGGCCAGCTCCTGGGCCGCGCGCAATGCCTCGTTGACCGCAGCCTGGACCATCTCGGCGAGCAGCTCGGCCTCCTCGGGGTCGATCGCCTCGGGGTCGATCACGATCTCGCGCAAGCTCAGGTCGCCGCCCATCTTCACCTTGACCATGCCGCCCCCGGCGCTCGCCTCGACGACCTCGTCCTTGAGCTGCTCCTGGGCCTGGAGCATCTCGTCCTGCATCTTCTGCGCCTGTTTCATCAGCGCGTTCACGTCGAACCCACCGGGCATGCCGCCGCCTCTCGCCACGATCTAGCTGACCTCCTCCGCGTCGAACTCGCTCTTCAGCCTTTCTATCAGCGCGTCCTCGTCCATCTCGTCGGACTCGGGCGCAGCGCTCTCTTCGTCGGCCCCCGCCGGCGCCTCCTCCGCGCCGTCGAGCGAGACGTAGACGGGGCGCAACTGGGTGCCGGCAACCGTCTCGATGGCGTCGGCAAGCTGATCTCGCTTCTCAGGCGCCTCTGCCTTTCGCTTGTTGAATGTCAGATCGGCGGGGAAGCCAATCTTCAACACGTCCTCGTCCAGCCCCACCGGACGTGCCCCGTCGAATGTTGCGGCAAGCGCAGGACTCGTCTCCCGCAGCTTGTCGAGCACCGCAGGCCAGATGCGCTGAACCTGCTCCAGGTCGAGGTCGCTCTCGCCCGCGGGTCCTGCCGCGGCTGTGGAGGAGCCTGCGGGCGGGGGCTCCGCCTCCGTTCTCGGCCCCTCCACATCCGCGCCACCCGCTGG
This sequence comes from Solirubrobacterales bacterium, assembly GCA_035557635.1. Taxonomy (GTDB): domain Bacteria; phylum Actinomycetota; class Thermoleophilia; order Solirubrobacterales; family 70-9; genus VRUE01. The sequence continues at coordinate 15,676 of DATMDR010000003.1, forward strand.
AGATACCTCCTCATCAGACGGCTCAGGCTCGGCCGCATCGGGTGGAGCAACGTCGTCAGCTGGTGCGGAATCTGCCGCGGGTGGCGCCGCAGGGGGGACCGCCCCTGAGGAAGCTTTAGCTACCGGAGGGGGCGGTGGGTCCCCTGCGGCGACAGGACCCGCGGCCGGAGCGGCCCCCGTCCCTTGCTCCAGCCTCTCGATACGGCGGAGAAGGCCCTCGCTCGACGGATCCAGATCAGGCCGCGCGGCCTTCAGGAGTGCAATCTCCACGGCCATGCGGGCATCGTCGCCCTCGCGCACCGCAGTCAGGGCAGTGGCCAGCTCATCGATCGTGCGGACCAAGGTGGCGGGGCCGACCGCGGCGGCCTGGGCAGCGAGCCGGTCGGAATCGGTGGCGGTGATCACGAAGGTGTTGGGCACCTCGCCAACCGTCTGGGTGACGAGCAGGTGGCGCAGGTGGCCGAGCAGGTCGCGGGCGAATTGCGAGGGGTCGCGACCAGAGCGGGCCATCCTCTCCACCCCTAGCAGGACCGCCTTGGGGTCCTCGACGAGGATCGCGTCGACCGCTTCGAAGAGCAACTCCGCGTCGGCGGCGCCGAGCACTTCCAGCACCGCTTCCAGCTTCACCTGCTCGCCGCCGAAGGCGACCAGCTGGTCGAGGGTGCCGAGTGCGTCGCGGAAGCTGCCCGAGGCGGAGCGGGCGACCATCGCCGTCGCGCCGTCCTCGACCTCGATTCCCTCCGCCGCCGCCACCCGCGTCAGCACCTCGGAGATCTGCTCCAGCGAGGGGCGCTGGAAGTCGAAGCGCTGGCAGCGGTCGGCGATCGTCGCCATCACCTTGTGCGACTCGGTGGTGGCGAGGACGAAGACCGTGTTCGGCGGCGGCTCCTCGAGCGTCTTCAGGAAAGCGTTCCAGGCCTCCTTGGTCAGCATGTGCGCCTCGTCGAGGATGTAAACCTTCCAGCGGCCGCCGGCTGGCGCGTAGGCGACCCGCTCGCGCAGGTCGCGGACGTCGTCGACCGAGCGGTTGGAGGCGGCGTCCATCTCGATCACGTCGATCGAGGTCCCGGAGGCGATCGTCACGCACGATTCGCACTCGCCGCAGGGAGTGACGGTGGGCCCGCCGCGCTCGCAGTTGAGCGAGCGGGCGAGGATCTTTGCCATCGAGGTCTTGCCGGTGCCGCGCGAGCCGACGAAGAGGTAGGCGTGGTGGACCTTGCCTTGCTCGACCGCGTTGCGCAGGGTGCGGACGACGTGCTGCTGGCCGACCACCTCGTCGAATGAACCGGGGCGGTGACGGCGGTAGAGGGAGGTCGAATCGCTCGCGGGCGGCACTGCGGCCAGTGTATCCGCGCCGATACCTTGCCCCGATGCGTTCGGGGGCGCGAAGCCTGCTCGTACCGCTTGCCTGGGTCGCCGCCGTCGCGATTGTCCTGCTGCTGCTCTTCCCGCTCGGCTTCCCCAACTACGACACGATCTACAGCCTCCTCTGGGGACGGGAACTGGCGGAAGGTCTGAGTCCGGACCGCGGCGCCACACTGCCCCCCACCCCACATCCCCTCGCCGAACTCTTCGGCCTGGTGGCCTCCCCGCTGGGAGACGGCGCGATCGACCTGACGATGGTCGTCGCCTACGTCTCCCTCGGCCTAGTCGGCTACCTCGTCTACCGGCTCGGCTCGCTCTGGTTCGACCGCCCGATCGGCGCCGTAGCAGCCCTGCTGGTCCTAACCCGCGCCCCCTACCTATCCAACGGCCTACGCGCCTACATCGACGTCCCCTACATAGCCCTAGTCCTAGCCGCGCTGGTCCTAGAGACCCGCCGGCCCCGAGCCGGCTGGTCCGTCCTAGCCCTACTGGCCCTGGCGGGCCTCCTGCGCCCAGAGGCCTGGCTGTTCTCACTCGCTTATCTGGCCTATCTGCTGCTGATACCTGAGCTGTCCGGTGAAAGCAAGCATGAAGAGGGGGCGGGGGCGGCTCTCGAGCAGGCAGATGCTCAGCCCGCGACCTCCGTAGCGAGGGGGGCACCTCTCGAACGGGCGGATACTCAAATCGCCGGCCTAATTAGATCGGCGATTGTCCGGGCGAGAGGTGCCCCCCTCGCTGCGGCCGGTCTCATTGCTCTAACCCTTGCCGGTCCAATTCTCTGGGCCGTGTTCGACTGGATAACAGCCGGCAGCCCCACCTACTCGTTCACCGGCACCCGCGAGACCGTCGAGACGCTGGAGCGCCAAACCGGGCCCGTCGACCTCATCCTCTACGGCCCGCGCCGCCTTGGCGAGGTGCTGCAGTGGCCGGGAATGGTCGGCGCGGCGGGGGGCGTCGTCCTCGGCCTTGCCTTCCTGCGCCGCCGCTCCACAGTCGGCGTCACCGCCGCGGCGCTCGCCCTCGCCGCCTTCGCCGTGCTCGCCACCGCTGGCCTGGCGATCATCCCCCGCTACACGATGCTCGCCGCCGCGATCCTCGCCGTCTTCGCGGCGCTGGCGCTGCTCGGCTGGCGCCTGCTGGAGCCTGGCCATCCCTGGCGCCGCGCCTGGCAGGTCTTCGCCGCGATCGTCGCCCTGATGTTCGTCGCCTGGGGACCGAACCAGTACGACCTCCTGCACCGGGTCGACGTCGACCTGACCAACCAGAGCGAGATCGAGGACGACCTCGACGACCTCGCCGCCTCCGGCGCGTTCGAGCCGCCCTGCCTGCCAATCTCGGTCCCCAACCACCGTGCCGTCCCGCGCCTCGCCTTCGACCTCGACCTGCGCCCAAGCCGGATCGTCAGCTCCTCCGAGCAGCGCCAGCCCCGCCGCGGCTACTTCCTCGACCCGGCCAGCTCCTTCGTCGTCCACAACTTCATCCTCGACCCCAACGACCCGGCCCGCCTCGAGACCCCCGTCCCCGCCGGCTTCCGCGAGGTCGCCCGCAATGAGTCCTGGATCCTCTACCGCCGCTGCTAGTTGACCAGTCGCGTTTGTCGCCTATATGACGCCAAACGCGACTGGTCAACGCTCGACTCGCTCGATTGCGGCGTGGGTCGCAGTGGCAAGCTCAGGATCGGCCAACTCCACCTGCGGCGGCAGCTCGATGTGAAGGTCGTTGGAGGGATCGAGGCGGACGCGTAGTTCTTCGGCCCGCGAGCTGAGCACGTGGCCGCCGCGCGAGCGGTCCTCGCTGATGAAGTGGAGGTGATAGCCGCCGACCTCGATCCCCTCAGCGTAGGTCGGGAAGCGGAAGCCGACCATGGTCCCGGTCACCTCGACGAGCTCGAAGACGTGCTGCTCGGCGACGACCTCGGTCAGCGGACGGTAGGGCGGCTCCTGGCGGGGGACCGACCGGGCGCGGACCAGCTCGAAGTCGCCGTCGAGGCGGATCGCGCAGGAGGAAGCCTCTGCGGGGATCAGCTGGTCGAGCCGCGTCAGCAGTTCCTCATGCGCCAGCGGTCCCTCGATCGTCGCCTCAACCGTCGGCGCGAACTCGGTGACCACGGCGAACGGCGTCCTCTCGCTCGCCGCCACCGGGTGGACGAAGCCGTCGACGTCAGCCCGGTAAAAGCCGCCGTCAAGCGCGATCATCTCGCCGTCGAGCCCATTCAGCGTGCCGAGGCCGAGGTCGCCGTGCTCGGCCAGCTCGGCGAAGCTGAGGTCGCCCTCGTAGGCACCGTCTAGCAGCGCCCCGATCGTCGAGGCCTGGAAGAGGACGTGCGGCTCGTGCTCGGCGTGCAGGTCCTCCTCCCGCATGGTCGCCACATGCAGCGACTTGATCCAGCGCTCGTCCAACACCGCGCGCAGTCTTCCAGTCTCGAAGCGGACCGGGGCAGAGACCGGCGCCGTGCAAGCATGCGAGCCAAGCGATGAATCCCGGTCACGAACAAGGTCTTTAGGGCATGGCAGCGATAGAGCTACGCGGGGTGGTCAAGCGATTCGGGCCGATCACGGCGGTGGACGGGCTCGACCTCGACGTGCCCGAGGGCATCTGCCTCGGCCTGCTCGGCCCCAACGGCGCCGGCAAGTCGACGACGATGCGGCTGCTGACCGGCCAGGCGATCCCCGACGCCGGCGAGCTGCGGGCGCTGGGGCACGAGCTGCCCGGCGACTCAAAGGCCGCCCGCGCCGAGATGGGCGTCGTCCCCCAGCTCGACAACCTCGACGTCGACGTCACGGTCGAGGACAACCTGGCGGTGTACGCGCGGCTCTACCGGGTCGAGGACGTCGGCGCCGCGGTCGATCGGGGCCTGGCGCTGGCCCGCCTCACCGAGCGCCGCCGCGACGCCGTTGACGAGCTCTCCGGAGGAATGCGCCGGCGCCTGCTGCTGGCCCGCGGCCTGATCCACGACCCCAAGCTGATTCTGCTCGACGAGCCGACCGTCGGCCTCGACCCGCAGATCCGCACCGAGCTCTGGTCGCTGATCGACAGCCTGCGCTCGCGCGGCGTGACGATCCTGATGTCGACCCACTACATCGAGGAGGCGGAGCGGCTCGCCGACGAGGTGGCGCTGATGAACGAGGGGAAGATCATCGCCCGCGCCCACCCCGCCGAGCTGATCGCCGCCCACGCCGGCACCCACACCGCCGAGGTCTACGGGCCGCCCGAGCGGCTGACCGAAGTGCGGGGGATCGCCGAGGAGCAGGGGCTGCGCGTGCGCCCGGCCGGACCGGCGATCGCGATCGTCGGCTCCGAGCGTGCCGGCAACGGCGCCATTCCCGAGGACGCGGTGATCCGCGCCGCCACGCTCGAGGACGTCTTTGTGCTGCTCACCGGGGAGGAGGCGGAATGAGGGCTGCAGCAACCACGATGAGGCGACTAGAACCAGCGGCGATCGCCGGCGTGATGAGCCGTGAGGTCGCCAACTTCCGTACCTACTGGAAGGGGACGACCTTCTCCAGCGTGCTCGAACCGATCGTCTATCTGCTCGCCTTCGGGCTCGGGCTGAGCGCGACACTGGTCGACGAAGTCAACGGCCTCCCCTACGTCGAGTTCGTCGGCACCGGCATGGTCGCCACCGCGGTGATCTTCTCCAGCGCCCTGCCGGCAATGTTCGGCACCTTCGTCAAGCACCGCTTCCAGAACACCTACGACGCGATCCTCGCCGCCCCGATCGACGTCGAGGAGCTGGTGACCGCTGAGATGCTCTGGATCGGCGTGCGCGCCGCGGTCTACGGCTGCTTCCCGCTGATCGTGACGATCGGCTTCGGTCTCAACCCCGCCTGGGGGATGCTGCTGGTGCCGCTCTTTTGCTTCATCACCGCGCTCGGCTTCGCCGGCTTCGGGGTCGCGATGGCGGCGACCGTGGCCAAGATCGACCAGTTCAACTACGTGACGGCGCTCTGCATCACGCCCCTCTTCCTCGTCGCCGGCACCTTCTTCCCAATCGACGGCCTGCCTGAGGGCGTGCAGGTGGTGGCCCAGCTCAACCCGCTGCACCAGCTGGTTGAGCTGGTCCGCGGTGGGGCCTTCGGCTTCGAGGCGGTCGACCTGGCCCGCTTCGCTTTCCTGCTCGGCTTCGCAGCGCTGACCTGGCGCATAGCGGTCAAGCGGATGACGCTCCGCCTGATCGACTAGATCGGCTAGGCGCTGCGCGACTTTCCCGGGCTAGAGCCCGGGAAAACCCGCAACGGCGAAGAATGGACCGTGCACCCGCCTTCGAAGCGAGGTCACCGGGCGTGTCCGTCGCGTTTGGCTCGAGCCGGGCTCGCCTGCGGCACCCGCGGCATCCGCTTAAGGCTGCTTCCTTCCGGACCTGACCTGATTCGCGTGCCCACGTCGCGCAGGACCCGGCCGTCAACGCCGCCCGCAACGCACTGACCCCGACGGCCAGCCCCTCGGAACGGTTTTCGGCCCCGCTAGAGCGGATTGCGGGTTACAAGGCACCGCTGATTCCCCGCCTAGCACGGTCCGTCGACGATCCTAGCGCGCCAGCGAATCCGCCAGCCGGACATCAGCCGACCTCCCGGCGGATCAGCTTGCGGCTCTTGAAGACGATCGCCACGGTTTTCCCCGCCCTCACCTTCTGCCGCACCAGCAGGCGCTTGCGCTTGGCCACCTTGGTCCGCGCCTTTGGCTTGACCCGCAGCACGACCAGCTTCGCCTTGCCCTTACGCACCTTGACCGTACGCCGGTTCGTCACCGGCTTGCGCTTCTTCAGCAGCCCCTGCGCGGTGATCCGGCAGGTGCGGCCAGCTTTGCGCGGGCACCTGACCCTGACCAGGAGGCGCTTGCCCTTGCCGGTCAGGATCGCGGTGCCTGGGGTCGCGGCGCGGACCAGCTCTCCGAGGCGCTTCTCGCTGAGCCCGCCATCGCCGCTCCCTTTGCCGCCACTGCCATCGCCGCCGGCCGGGACCGCCTCGAGCACGACGTTGTCGTAGTCGGCACTGCCGCTGACGAGGACGCTGGTCCCGGTCGTGTAGCGGGTGGTGATTTGGATCCTGTACTCGTGCCCCATCACTAGCTGGCCGGGATCGATCGAGCCTTGCCGCACCGCCGTCCAGGAGTCCGCCCCGGCGAGAGTCGAGGCGGCGATCAGAGAGACCGACTCGCCGCCCCCGGTGACGTCGACGAGCCGAACCGAGAAGTCGGCCGAGTTCCCCGCCACCGCGAGCAGCTGACCGACGCTGGCGCGGCGGTCCATCTCGAAGCTGACCGCCGGCGAGGCATCGCCGGCGACGCCCTCGTAGGAGATATCGCCGGCGACGCCCTCGTAGGAGAAGGAGGGGCTTTGCCAGACAGCCGTCGTGGTGCCGGCTACGGCCATCACGCCGACGACGCCGCTGTAGGCGGAGCGGATGAAGCCACCGCCGTCGGCGCCTCCGGCGGGCTGAAAGCTGTTCGTCGCCGCGGGGCAGAGCAGCGGCGCCAGGCAGTTGCCGTCGAAGCCCGTCGAGCTCTGCCAGCCGGCGGCGCCGCCGTTGAAGCCGCGCGCTGCAGGGTCGGGCGGGTACTTGGCGGCGCCCGCGAGGGCGGGCAGCGCCAGCAGAAGGCCGACGATGCAGGCGAATGTGGCGGTACCGCGCAGGCGTGCGGATCTCATCTCGATTACTCCTCTTCGCTCGGTTCCGCCGTCAGGGGGGCGGCTACTCGGCTCTGGTACCCCCGAGCCGGATCGGGATCGCGACGCTGGACGAACGTAGGATCGGCCGCACGTGATCGAGGTCGACGCCGAATCCTTCTTCGCCATCGTCACCGTCGCCGCCTTGGCGGCGATCACCGTCGCCGTCGTCCCGCGCCGCTTCGCCCCACCAGTCGTCGTCGTCGAGCTGCTGCTCGGGATCGTCGTCGGCCCCGAGGTCCTCGGCCTCGCCCACACCGACGACTTCATCGACTTCTTCTCCAACCTCGGCCTCGGCATGCTCTTCTTCTTCGCCGGCTACGAGATCGACTTCGAGCGGATCAAGGGCAAGCCGCTGAAGCTGGGCGCGCTCGGCTGGCTGCTCTCGGTTGCGCTTGCCTACGGGATCGGCGGCGCCCTGGCCGCAGCCGGCATCGTCGTCTCCTTCCTCTACACCGGCTCGGCGATGGCGACGACGGCGATCGGCACCCTGATCCCGATCCTGCGCGACAACGGCGAGCTGAAGACCAGGTTCGGCACTTTCCTGCTCGCGGCGGGTGGCGCCGCCGAGTTCGGCCCGATCCTGCTGGTCACCATGGTGCTCTCGGCCAAACAGCCTCTGCACGAGGCGGCGATTCTGATCGGCTTCGTGGCGATCGCCCTGGTCCTGGCGCTGACCTCGGTGCGGCTCGCCTGGCGAGGCTGGCCGGCGCTGGAGCGCACCTTCGAGGCGAGCAGCCAGCTCGCGGTGCGGATCACCGTGGTGCTCGTCTTCGGCCTCGTCCTGCTCGCCAACGAGCTCGGCCTCGACGTCCTCCTCGGTGGCTTCGTCGCCGGGATGATCGTCCGCATGGCCCTCAAGGGGCGCGAGCTGGCCGTCTTCGAGTCGAAGCTGACCGCGGTCGGCTTCGGCTTCTTCGTTCCCTTCTTCTTCGTCACCAGCGGGATCGAGTTCGACCTCGGCGCGCTCGGCTCGGCGGAAGCGCTGGCCAAGCTGGTCCTCTTCTTCGCCCTCTTCCTGGTCGTCCGCGGCGCGCCCGCCCTGCTCCTCTACCGCGGCGTCCTCGCCACCCGCGACCGCGCCGCCCTCGCCTTCTACTCAGCGACCGAGCTCCCCCTCGTCGTCGCCATCACCACCCTCGCCGTCGACGGCGGCCACATGAAGACATCGACCGCAGCTGGCCTGGTCGGCGCCGCGATGCTCTCGACCCTGGTCTTCCCCTTCGTCGGCCAAGCCCTGCGCAACCGCCCCGAGGCCGAAGGACCCGCGCCGCCACCCGATCCCGAGCCCGCTCCGGTCCTATGATTGTGGCCCTCCCGGGCGCGTAGCTCAGTGGGAGAGCGCTCGCCTCACACGCGAGAGGTCGCTGGTTCGAACCCAGCCGCGCCCATTAGCAGCCTCAAGTCAATTCGCTCAGTAGTACTGCTTGATGTAGCCGTAGGCCTTTTCGAAGAGCTCGTCATCCTTGTGGAGCTTGTACTTGAGTAGTGTCCGGCGGAGGGCCTGCTTCACAGTGCGCTCACCCTCAACGGTGTGCTGCCACTCGGGAAAGCGGACCTTTTCGACGATGTCGTCGATGTCGGCGACGACTCGCTCGACGATGATCGGCGTGTCCTCGCTCCGCGTGTCTTCAAACAGCTCGGTCAGCGCCGCCTTGCCCAGATTCTGCTCCTCTACCGGCACAATCTCCCGCTCGGCCTGAACAGCCTGCTTCGCAAGCTCAGCGAGCTCCTTGAGATAGTCGAGGCTGAGCAGCATGCCCTGCTCATGGCGTTCGCGCAGTTTCTCTAGCCGCTCCCCGAGCTCGACGAAGTGCTGACCGTCGGAGTGCTTCTTGAGGCGTTGGATCAGCTTGATCTCAAGCTCCTTGGCCTTCTTGTCCGGCTCTGGGTCATTGAGCAGATCCTCGAGCACGTCTGCGTCCATGACGAGCGTCTCGAGATCGTCACGAACCACCTCGACATGGACGTTCTCCTGAATCAGCTCGACGGTCTTGGCACCGAGTGCATGCCAGAGCAGCTTGCCCTGGCCGCTCGGGGGCTGGACTGACTCGTAGACCCCAGTGAGCCAGCGGTAGTCCTCGCGGTAGGGCGCCAGAACGGGATCGGGGGCGAGCGCCTCCCAGTGCCGCGCCAAGAAGGTGTAGGCGGAGGCAAAGCTGTCGCGGGCGTCGTTGTCAGGCAGGCAGTCCTGGGCGTCCATCAGGCCCTCGTAGCCGGCGATCGTGCGGTCGACATCTGGGAAGAAGTCCAGGCACGCCAGCATCGCCGCCGGGAGCGCCTCCCTGAGCCTTTCGATGCTGGTGATCGCCGCTTGCACATCCTTCTCGTCGAAATCCAGGGCTTGAGCTACATCGTCGAAGACGCCGAGGTAATCGACCACCAGACCATGCGTCTTGTTCGTATAGGTGCGGTTGGTCCGACAGATCGCCTGCAGAAGGTTGTGATCCCGAATCGGCCGGTCGAGGTACATCGCCTGCAGAATCGGCGCGTCAAAGCCGGTCAGCAACTTTGAGGTGACGATGAGAACCTTCAGCGGGTCTGCAGGATCACGGAAACGGTCGAGCAGGCGCTCCTCCTCGTCCTTGGAGCGATCCACATGCCCCTTCCACCTCTCATATAGCTGCAACCAGCCCTCAGTCCCCTTCTTGTTGGAATCCATCACCACGGCGCTCGCCTCGGGACCGAGCAGCTCGTCGAGCTGCTCCTTGTAGAGCAGGCATGCCTGACGATCGAAGACGACGACCTGCGCCTTGAACCCGTTCGGTTCGACGTTCTCCCGGTAGTGGCCTGCGATGTCCTCGCAAATGCTTCGCACCCGCTCGGGAGCCCGGACCAGGACGCCTAGCTTTGCCGCCCGCTTCGCCAGCTCCTCCTGGTCTTCGGAGCTCATGCTGCCGGCGAGCTCGCGATATGCCTCGTCGATGGCGTCCTGATCTACGCGCAGCTCTACCATCCGCGCCTCGAAATGCAGCGGCAGGGTGGCACCATCACGGACCGAGTCGCCAAACGAGTAGAGGCTCATGTAGCCCCTCTCGTCCTCCTCGGCGCCGAACGTCCGGAACGTATTGCGATCCCTGCGGTTTATCGGAGTACCCGTCAATCCGAAGAGAAACGCATTGGGCAGGGCCTCACGCATCGCTTCCCCAAGATCGCCTTCCTGCGTGCGGTGGGCCTCGTCAACGAGCGCGATGACGTTGTCGCGCTCGTTGAGCACTCCCCTCCCCTCTTCGAACTTGTAGATCGTGGTGATGATGACCTTTCGCACGTCGTGGTCCAGCAGCCGGGCGAGCTCTTTACGAGTACCTGCGCCGACCAGGTTCGGGATGTCATGTGAGTGGAATGTCGCTGAGATCTGAGTGTCGAGGTCGATGCGGTCAACGACGATGAGCACAGTTGGGTTGCGAAGCGCCGGATGCAGGCGCAGCTTTTGCGCGGCGAAGACCATCAGCAGCGACTTGCCCGAGCCCTGGAAGTGCCAGATCAATCCCTTGCGCGGCTTCCCGGCAATCACCCGCTCGACGATGCGGTTGGCAGCCTCATACTGCTGGTAGCGCGGGATGGCCTTGATCTTGCGGTGCTTCTTGTCGGTGGCAAAGAATGTGAATGAGCTGACGATGTCCAGTACCGTGAGTGGATCGAGTAGGCTGGCGGCCGCTTGTTCGACCTCCGACAGGCTCGCCAGCGCCGAGTCGTCAGATCGCCATGGCCCCCAGAGCAGCAATGGCATGCGGATCGCGCCGTAGCGCAGTTCCTTGCCATCAGTTGCGACGCTGAACGCGTTCGGTACGAAAAACCGGGGAGCATTGCGCTCGTAGTCATCGTGGATCTGAATGGCGCCGTCCACCCAGGTGACTGCTTTCCGCACCGGAGTCTTAGCCTCGATAACTACCAGCGGGATACCGTTGACATAAAGCGCGAGATCGAAACGAACCTCGATGTGGCCCTGCCGGTAAGTCACCTGCTGTGCGATGACGAAGTGGTTGCTCTCCGGCTTTGCGAAGTCGATCAGGCGCACATCCACGTGCTCTCCATCTGGGCCAAACGGCATCGACTTCGCGCCCGTCAGCCACTCCCGGAACTCCTCGTTCGCCCCAACCAGGTTGCCGCCAGAGGACGACACAAGAATTGCTTGCAATTTGTAGATCACCTCGTCGACAAGTTCCGGATGATCAGAAATCTCGGGGTTCAGTCGCAGAAGCGCATCGCGCACACCGCCGACGATGAGGACATCCTCCTCACTGCGGTCCAGCTCCTTGCCGTTTATGTACTTCCAAACACCACCCCCGAGGTCGCCCTGAATCAACCGATCCCGGAGAAAGTCCTCAACGGTGTTTTGCTCGTTGAACATCAGGTCAACTCGAGTCGGTCGGCGATCAGTGCGAGGGTCAAGCTCTTAGCGGTACCGGCCCGTTGCGTTGCCGCCCGCAGTAGCGCGTCGAGCGCAGCTATCCGCTCGAGGAGGCAATCCTGCTCCGGCAATGGCGGGATTCGCAGAACCTGTCGCTTGACGTCCTTTCCATTGATCTTCCAGATGCCATTGGTCGACTTGGCGCACCGCATCAATTCGCCCTGCACCACCCGACTGTTCCACTGCAGGGCCGCGAAGGCCGGTCGCAGGTCAGCCTCGTCGAACACCAGGCGAATCAAGAGGTCAGGATAGAAGCACTGATCTGGAACCTCCTCGACCAACCCGCATCTTCCCGTCAGATCGCGGCTGCCATTTCCTCTTACAACCAGAACATCGGAACGCCGCAGCAAGTATGGCTCGACGGCAGCACGCTCGACATCGCTCCACTTGAGGTGACCGTCCGACACGACCCGACCCTGCTTGACGGCTCCGATGCTGAGCGTTGGATAGCCCCGTTCCTCGTCGTTGACGGGTGGGGACAGTCCGTTTTGAGGACGGGACGACAGCAGCTCCTCGCACTGTGCGGTTGGCCAGGTCCCCCCGCGCAAGAAGTCGGCAACCGTAATTTCAACGGCCAGCTGTGCATTGCGCGCGACGTTCTCATCTGCGCAGGCCGTGGCATTGACCGCCTCGAATAGATCCACGAGACGAGCTTGCTCCTTCTTCGGCGGCAGCAGCATCTCGAACTTGCGAAGCTCACTCCACTTCGTTCGTGGAGAGAGCGAGCCAGCCGAGGTCGCCAGTGCATGATCGACGAAGGCGTCGCTGTGGACGACGAAGGGAAGGAGGCGAGGATCAAGCCCATCCTTTGCCTCGAAAACGAGAATGTCCCCCGAGCAGACACCGTCGAATGCCGGTACCGCTGCCTTGCGCTGATACGCGCGCCGCTTTCCGAACAGAACCTGCCCGGCAGAGAAGAAGCGCCTGAAGGTCGTGCCGTCGGCGACGGCACCCCAGCGCCCAACCTCGAGCGACCGGGGATCCAGATGATCCAGGCCGACGAATCGCTCGATCCCGGCGGCCTCCGGATCTGGCACTGTGATGGTGACGTTTTCGGCAACCTCCCCGAAGCTAACCTGAGTCCACCCTGGCGGAGCGTCCTTTCCGGGCGACATCAGCCGATGCCCCGCAGTGCCGCCGCGGCAGCGCTGTGGAAGTCCCTGCCGTCCGCGAGCCAGGTGTCCAGCTCGTCCCTGACCCGGAGAGGCACGCCGGCATCAGCTGTCGCGCCGACACGAACGTAGAGCGGGATGGCCAGGACTCCGTCGTTGGCCAGAATCTCACCCACGTCGACCGCCCGAGAGAGGCCGCTGCCCATCGTGCGGTAGGCGGTGACGATCGCCTCCATGTGCCTGTCCCGCAGGAAGCTCTGCGCCTGCTCCCGTGAGTACTCGCCGGCGGCATCGATGAACAGCACCTTGCCCTTGCGATCGGCTGGCTTCTTGGTGCGGCAAAAGATGACGCACGCCTCCATCGGACTGTTGTAGAAGAGACCGGGGCCGAGGCCGAGGACGCAGTCGATGAGATCGGCTTCGACGATGCTCCTGCGCATCTCTCGCTCCTCGTCGCGGAAGAGCACGCCGTGCGGGAAGAGAATGGCACAGCGGCCGGTTCCAGGCTTCATCGACGCGAGGATGTGCTGGAAAAAGGCATAGTCGGCGCGTCCCTGGGGCGGAGTGCCGAAGCGATTGCGGCCGTACGGGTCGCCCGCCCAGAGGGTGCGATCCCACTGTTTGATGCTGTAGGGCGGATTGGCGAGAACCACGTCGAATCGCTGCAGGTGGTCGCCTTCCAGGAACTTGGGATCGGACAGGGCATTGCCACGCTCGATATCGAAATCGACGATGCCGTGCAGGAAGAGGTTCATCCGGGCGATGGCAGAGGTCATCAGGTTGAGCTCTTGCCCATAGAGTTTGAGATTCCGGTGCTCCTTGCCCTGACGCTTAAGCTCGATCGCCGCCGAAAGCAGCATGCCCCCCGTACCGCAGGTCGGATCGTAGATGGACTCACCCGGCTGTGGATCAAGGATCTGCGTCATCAGATGGACGAGCGTCCGGTTTGTGTAGAACTCTTGCGCAGTGTGCCCGGAGTCATCAGCGAAGCGCTTGATCAGGTACTCGTAAGCCTGTCCGAACTGATCCTCTGGAACGTTGACAGTGGATAGATCTAAAGAAGAAAAGTGCTCGATGAGCTCCCGGAGCGTCTCGTCGGACAGTCGCTCCTTATTCGTCCACTGTGCGTCACCGAACACTCCATGGAGCTTGTCCGCGTTTACTCGCTCAATCTTCCTAATGGCACCTTGAAGAACCTTGCCGACGTTTGTCGCGACTTCCCGAACATCGTGCCAGTGCGCACCGTGCGGCATTTGGAAGCGATGGTTCTCAGCGAAGGCGGCATAGTCGACATCGCCTTTCGACTCAGCAAACGCGCGATCATACTCCTCATCCCAAACATCGGAGATGCGCTTGAAGAACAGCAGCGGGAAGATGAACTGCTTGTAGTCGCCAGCATCGATCGTCCCGCGCAGGACCGTGGCCGCGCCCCAAAGGTAGCTCTCGAGCTCAGGCTGGGTAACGCTCACGTCGCCACGCCCCGCTCGTCGATCAGTCCCTCGGCCTTGAGCAACTCGAGCAGATGCTCCTCCGCCGCATCAGCCTCCTTCAGCGCAGCTTTCAACTTTTCGGTCGTCTCGGCGAGAGTCGGCGGCTCTTCCTCGCCCGCCGGCGCCACGTAGCGCCCGATGTTCAGGTCGAATTCATTGCTCGCGATCTCATCTAGGTCGGCGACATATGCGAAACCCTCTTCGTCGGCGAAGCCCGCGTACAGAGCCTCGATGCGCTCTCGGTGCTCATCCTCGAGCGTGTTCTGCTTGCGCCCTCGCTTGAACAGCGTGGATGCATCGACGACAAGCACCCTCCTTCGGTGGTCGGGAGCCTTGCGCTGGCGTAGCACCATCACACATGCAGCGAGGCTGGTCCCATAGAACAAATTGGGTGCGAGGCCAATGACGGCCTCGATCAGATCCGCTTCGAGCAGGCTCCTGCGGATGCGTTTCTCGGCAGCTCCGCGGAACAACGCACCCTGGGGAAGGACTACGGCCAGGCGCCCAGACTTTGCCGCCATGGATTTGACCATGTGCTCGACCCATGCGAAGTCACCCGACTTCTTCGGGGGTACGCCCGCGAAGTTCCGCCCGAAGCGGTCCGCGGCCCATACCTCCTCACCCCATTTTTTCAGGGAGAATGGGGGGTTGGCGATGACGCAATCAAAGGTAGCCAGCTCGTCTCCGACGAAGAAGGCGGGTTCGCGCAGCGTGTCCCCCCGCACAACCTCGAAATCCTCGACGCCGTGGAGGAAGAGGTTCATCCGAGCGATGCCTGCAGTAGTCAGGTTCTTCTCCTGCCCGAAGACCTTGCCCCACTGCAGCTGCGCTCTGCCACCCTGATCCTTCACGTGCTGAACAACCTCGATCAGCATGCCACCGGTTCCACAGGCTGGGTCATAGGCGGTCTCTCCCTCTTCTGGGTCGAGGACATTGACGAGCATCTTCACTACCGAGCGGGGCGTGTAAAACTCTCCGGCCTTCTTCTTCGAGAGATCGGCAAACTTCTTGATCAAGTACTCATAGGCGTTGCCGAGGATGTCCGGCTCGACCCGCAAGTTGCCGAGCGGCAGCTTCGAGTAGTGGTCAACCAGATCGCGTAGCAACGCATCGGAGAGGCGTTCCTTGTTGGTCCACTGGGTGTCACCGAAGATGCCATAGAGCTTTGCCGGATTAGCCTGTTCGATGGCTCGCATTGCGCTCTGGATTGCCTGCCCGACGTTCTCTGTGCGCTCACGCAGCTCGCTCCAATGCGCTTTATCGGGGATTTGGAAGCGGTGGTTTTCCGCCAAACCGGCATAGCCGACGTCGCTCTCGGACTCCTCCAGTGCCTGTCGGAACTCCTCGTCGTAGACGTCGCTTATTCGCTTGAGAAAGAGCAACGGGAAAACGTAGCTCTTGAAGTCCGCCTGATCTACCGGCCCGCGCAGGATGTTGGCCGACTCCCACAGATGCGCTTCGAGTTCGCCGAGTGTTACCCGTCCGTCAGTCAAGTCAGCCGATCCTAGACCGGAGCACCGGCGATACCGCCCGCAGTTTTTCGCTCGGCTGATAGCGAATGCTGCGGCCTTGGCCGGTCTGCTCGACCAAGCCGGCGTCAAGGAGGCGGCGGAAGTCGGCGCTGGCGGTTGCGGGGGAGATTTCGGCCTCGCGGGCGTAGGTGGTGCGGTCGGTGCCTCCGAAGAGGCTCTGCTCGAGAGCGATGAGGAGGCGGTCGGGCCAGTTGCGGCCATCGATCAGCTCTTCCAGGCGGGACCAGCGAGCGGCAGCTTGCTCGATCTGGCTCAGGCGCTGCCGTGCCTGCGCGATGTGCGCGTCGATGCAGAAGGCGACCCAACCGGAGACGTCCCACTGCGGATCGTAGGTGGGGCCGTGCGCCTCGTTGAGCGCCGCGTAGTACTCGCTCGTGCGCTCGGCGAGGTGCTCCTCAATCGAGCCGAACTCCGGTGACATCAGACCCTCGCGGGCCAGCACCAGCGACTGCACGATGCGCGATACACGCCCGTTGCCGTCGCAGAACGGGTGGACCGAGACGACGTGCAGGTGAGCCATCGCCGCCCGCACGACGACATGAGCGTCGAGGTCTCCGCTCTCGAGCCACTCGGTCACCTCCGCCATCATGGTCGGGACTTCGCTTCCGGGAGGCGCCTCGTAGACGAGCCGGCCATCGCTGCCCGTGATCCCCACCGGCCCGGTCCGCCAGAGGCCAGGCGCGCTGGCTTTCTGGAAGTAACAAGCGTTGAAGTGGAGGTCGAGCACCACCCGGTCGAGCCAGCGGAAGCCCGGATCACCGGCCATCACCGCCACGTGATCCATCGCGCGTGCGTAACAGGCGACCGCCATCCGGCTCTCGTCCTTGGAGTCGACGAGTTGCTCGCCACTGACAAGCGCGATCGCCTCCTTCTCCGGCACGCTGAACCCCTCGATCGAAGTCGAGCCCTCGAAGGCGCTGGCACGGACCTGGCGCCTCAGCACACCCATCCACGGTGAGCTGCGCCCAGCCTCATCGCCCAGCTCGCCGCGCAGGTGATCGAGCTCGTCGAGGCGTGCCTGAAGACCCGCCGAGATCGAAGGAGTTTGGAGGAGCATGCCTCCAGCTTAGACGATTAAACGTCCAAGCGTTTAGACGTTTAATCGTCTGACCGCGCTCAGGGCTAGTCCTGCTGCAGCACCGCGAGGATGTTGCCGGCGGGGTCCTTGAACCAGGCGATCTGGGGACCGGGGCCGCCGCTGGCGATGCCCTTCTCGTCCTGTTCGAAGCCGTCGTAGCGCTCGAAGGAGACGCCGCTGGAGGTGAGCTCGTCGACTGCGGATGCGACGTCGTCGACTTCGAAGTTGAGGATCGTGTAGGTCGCGGGCGTGAAATCCGGCTTGGCGTAGACGAGAGTGTCGCGGCCACCGGCCAGGTGCAGCGCCATCACGCCGAACTCCTCGCTGAGCACCGTGGTCGTCAACCCGAGCGTGCCCTCGTAAAACTCCTTCGCCTTGCCGAGGTCATCGACGGCGAAGCTGTTGGTGGCTTTCGCGCTCCCAAACATCACGGCTCCTCTCGTTGCGGCTCGTGCACAGTCTTCCCCCTACCCGGCCAGCCCAGGGATATGGCGCTCCAGGTGCGTGGTGATCGTCTCGCGGACCCAACGCTGGGTCTCGGCGTCGGCCATGCGGTAGCGACCGAGCAGCATCTTCTGGTCGGTCAGCGGTAGTCCGGCGATCTCCCAGCTCACCGCGAGCCGCTCGAAGAGCAGCTCGGAGCGGCGGCGCCAGGCGTCGTCCTGGGTCGTCGCAGCCGTCGCCGGCCCCCTGCCGATCTTCGCGATCGTCCCGGCGCTGAGCGATTCGCGCAGGGTGAGGACGTTGCCCACAGCGTCGGCGTAGTCGACGGTCGGGGCCTTCTCGCGAGTCTGGCGTCGCTTGCGCTTGGCCATGAAGCCCGAGTCTGCCACGGCGCGCCCGCAGGCGGCAATGGTTACTCGTCAGCGGATGGGCGTCGGCGGGCCTGCTTGCGCTCCCCGGCTAGGCGCTTCTGCTCGAGGCGCCGCTCGCGCGCGGCGCGCGACGGCTTGGTCGGCCGCCGCTTCCGCGGTCGCGCCAGGCCGCCGCGAATCTTCTCCGCCAGCCGCGCCAGCGCCAGCTCGCGGTTGCGGGCCTGGCCGCGGGCGTCCTGGGCAACGGCCGTGATCACCGCCCCAACGCGCTCGCGCAGCCGCGACCGCTGCGCATCGTCAAGGGACGGCGAGGCCTCGACGTCGAAGACCGCTTCGACCCGGGAGGCGGTGACGTTGGCGTGCTGGCCGCCCGGTCCCGACGAGCGGCTGGCGCGCAGCTCGATCTCTCCCAGCGGGATCGAGAGGCGCTCGTCGATTCTCAACAGGTCGGCCATCCCGCCCCAAGGTAGCCTGACTGGGGAACGTGACCGCAGAGTCGTTCACCCTGATCGGCGTGCCGATCGACTCGGTCGGTCGCCGCGGCGGGACCGAGCACAGCCCGGCGACGCTTCGCGAGCTGGACCTTTGCGGCGCGATAGGCGGCGATGACCGCGGCGACCTCCCCGTCAGGATCCGCGGCGACGAGCGCGACCCCGAGACCGGGATCCTCGCCAGCCAGGATGTGCTCGCGTCGACGGCGATGATCAGGGCGGGCATCGCCGAGGCGATCTCGCGCGGCGAGCGCCCGTTCCTCGCCGGCGGCTGTTGTGCCGAGCTGCCCGGGGCACTCGCGGGCGCCCGCGATGTGCTCGGCGACATCGGCCTCGTCCACGTCGACGGCCACCTCGATCTCTACGACGGCGTCACCTCGCCTACCGGAGAGGCTGCCGACATGCCCGTTGCTGTCGCCCTCGGTCGCGGGCCAGAGCGCTGGGTGGAGATGGCGGGGGGCGCCTCCATCGCCCCTGAGCGCACCGTGATCGTCGGCCACCGCGACCGCGAGGAGTCGATCGGCTACGGGATGACCCAGCCGGAGGAGATCGGCGCCGCGCTGACCCACTACCCGGTGGACCGGGTCCGGGCCGAGGGATCGGGCGCGGTTGGCGAACGCACAGCCGCGAAGCTGACCGAGACGGCCCCCTTCTGGCTCCACTTCGACGTCGACGTCCTCGACCAGGAGGTCTTCCCGGCCACCGATTACCTGATGCCCGGCGGATTGATCTGGGAAGAGCTGGTCGGCTTGCTGACCCCCCTCCTCGCCTCACAGGCGCTGATCGGCGCCTCGCTCGCTTGCTACAACCCGGAGAAGGATCCCGGCCACGCTCACGGGCGGGCGCTGGTCGATGCGCTCAGCGCCGCAACGTCCCAGCGGCAGCGCGGCTGAGCCGGCCCTCAGCTCAGCGCGTCGATCTTCTTGGCCAGCTCGAAGTCGTTGGCGGTGAGACCGTCCTCGGAATGGGTCGAGATCGTCACCGTGACCTTGTCCCAGGAGATCTCCAGGTCGGGGTGATGGTTCATCCCCTCGGCCGGTTCGACCAGGCTCTCGACGAAGCGCACCGAGCCGACGAAGTCGCCACGCTCGAAGGTCTTGGCGATTGCCTCGCCGGAGCGCTCCCAGCCGTCGAGCTCGCCCAGCTTCGCTTCGATCTCGCTATCGCTCAGCAGCGCCACGGTCCTATGCTTCCACAAGCCGGCGAGCCCTAAACCGATGAACGACTCGAAGCCCACCCTCTGGCACATCGACGTCTCGCACTACAGCGAGAAGGTGCGCTGGGCCCTCGCCCACAAGAAGGTCGAGCACCGGCGTCGCGCTCCCGTCCCCGGCGCCCACATCCCGATCGCCCTCTGGCTAACCCGCGGTTCCCAGGCGACCTTCCCGGTGCTGACCCTGGACGGGCGCGCCACCGGCGACTCGACCGCGATCATCGCCGCGCTCGAGCAGCGCTATCCGGAGCCGCCCCTCTATCCCGCCGATCCCGAGCAGCTCCGCCGCGCGCTCGAGCTGGAGGACCACTTCGACACCCAGCTCGGCCCGCAGATCCGCCTGCTTGCCTGGCACGAGTTCGGCAACGATCGCGAGCGCTTCGCCAAGCTGATGACCTACGTGGCCCCGGGTCCGCTGGCCAAGATGAGTCGCGTCGCCGCCGGCTACGGGCGCGCCTTCACCCACCTGCGCTACCGCGTTCGCGATCCCAAAGCGGCTGAGCGCGCTCGCGCCGAAGTCCTCGTCGCCTTCGACCGGCTGGAGGAGGAGCTGGGCGACGGCGAGTACCTGGCCGGCGACTCCTTCACCGTCGCCGACCTCACCGCTGCCTCGCTCTTCTACCCGCTGGTCCTGCCCGAGGAGGGGCCGCTGCCCGCCGACCTCACCCCGCCCGCCGGGTTCGAGCGTTTCCGTGAGCCGCTGAAGGAGCGCCGCGGGTTCAAGTGGGTGGCGGAGATGTTCCGCCGTCACCGCAATCCGGCCGAGCGCCGAGCGGGCGCCCCTGCGCCGCCAGCCACAGCCGGCGCGGAGTGACGACGGAGCAGAGCCCGGCACGCCAGCGCCCGCCGAAGCGAGTCAGGAACAGGCCGTAGCGGCGACCGGCACGCCCCGGCAGCCCGCAGGCGGCGCCGCTCTGGGCGCTGCGCACGGCGAGCATGCCGCCGGCCTCGATCGCTTTCGCGCCTCGGTAGACGCGCTGCACCTCGTAGCGGTAGTCCGCCTGCAATTGGCCGCGCGGGACCACATCGACCAGCCGCCCGACCACGGCCGCGTCGGATTCCCGCAACGCCTCCCCCGGCGCAACGGGTGCGCACGAGCAGCCCTGGGCGCTTCCGGCGAAGCCGAGCACGACAGCGAGGACGAGCGCCCCCGCAACAGACAGGCGCCTCACGTGCATCACGTTTCAATGTAGAGATAAACGCCCGGATTCACAAATCCAGACGCCGCGCAAGGCGAAGTCCTACGGCGTCAGGACGATCTTCAGCGCCTCGCGGCGGTCGTAGATCGCGTAGGCCTCAGCTGCCTCGTCCAGCTTCATGTGGTGGGTGACGAGCGGCGCGGGATCGAGCTTGCCTGCATCGATCAGGGCCAGCACCCGGTCGACGTGGGCGATCACGTTGGCCAGCCCCAGCCGCAGCGTCAGGCCCTTCAGCCAGGCGAGGCCGAGCGGCGTCTCGCCGACCCCGGCATAGGCGCCGATACCAGAGACGGTGCCAGCGTCGCGGGCAAGGCTGATGGCCATCGCCAGCGGCGCCGGGTCGCCGACCGCGTCGACGACGACGTCGACGCCGCGGCTCTCGGTCGCCGCCCGCACCACGCGCTTCGGCTCCTCCTCGGTCAGGTGGACCGGCGTGGCGCCGAACTGCCGCGCCATCTCCAGCCGCTGCTCGACCGAGTCGATCGCAAAGACCCGCACCGCGCCGCCGGCCAGCGCCGCCTGCACCGCGCAGAGGCCAACCGGGCCGAGGCCGAGCACGGCCACCGTGTCCCCCGCCCGCATCCCGACGTGGGCGACGGCGTGGTAGCCGGTCCCCATCACGTCGCCGGCGAACAGCGCCGCCTCGTCGGACATTCCCTCGGGCACCTGGCGCAAGGTCAGGTTCGCGCGCGGCACCAACAGCTGCTCGGCCTGGGCGCCCTGCAGGTCGCCGAGCCGCGAGCCGTGGCCGAAGATGCGACCCCGCTCACAGCGGTGGTAGTCGCTGCGCACGCAGGCGGCACAGGTCGCGCAGGCGGTGTGGAAGCAGCCGAGAACGCGGTCCCCCACAGAGACCCGCTCGACGTCGTCGCCGGCGGCGAGCACCGTGCCGACGAACTCGTGCCCGATCGTGAACCCGGGCTCGACCGGCACTCGCCCGTGGAAGATGTGCAGGTCCGAGCCGCAGATCCCGCTCGCCTCGACCCGCACCACCGCCTCGTCGGCGGCGCCGATCTCCGGGTCGGGCTTCTCCTCGATCCCGACCTCGCCGGGGGCCTGCAGGGTGACGGCGCGCATAGCGCGGAGAACCGTACCGCCAGCGGGTCCCGGCCGGCGATCAGCCGACGCCGACGCGAGCGACCTGGAAGCGATCGCCCGAGCCGCTCGGATCGGCCGTCTCGGCGATCCGCGCCTCCAGCGCCAGCTCCTTCTCGAAGTCGGCCGCCTCGCCGTGCTGGAAGGAGACGTCCTTGCCCTCGAGCAGCTCGATGAAGATCTCGACGAAGCGGGCGTCGAGCTGTTTGCCGGCGACCCGCCGCAGCTCCTGCATCGCGTCGTGGGTGGAGACCGGCGTGCGGTAGGAGTCGCGCGCCGTCATCACGTCGTAAGTGTCGGCCACCGAGATGATCCGCGCCAGTTCGGGGATCTCGTCGCCTTCGAGGCCACGCGGGTAGCCCTTGCCGTCGATCCGCTCGTGGTGGGCGAGGATGACCTCCGCCACTGGGCCGTAGCCGTCGAGCGAGGAGACGACCCGCGCCCCCTGCTGGGGGTGGCGGCGAATCAGCATCCAGTCCTCGTCGGTGAGCGGCACGTTCGCCTTCAGGATCCGGTCGGGGAGGATGAACTTGCCGATGTCGTGCAGCAGCGCCGCGATGTGGACCAGCTCCTCTTCCTGGCGCGAGAAGCCGGCGCGCTGGGCGATCGCCCGCGAGTAGCGGGCGACGGCGGCGCTGTGGCGGGCGGTCATCTGGTCACGCAGGTCGAGCGTGCGCAGCATCGCGCTCAACATCCCGACCTGGAAGCTGGCCAGCTGCTTGCTGCGCCGCTCCAGCTCCTCCGCCCGCTGCTGGGATACGAGCAGGGCGCCGAGCAGGTACTGGAAGGTGACGAGGACGACGCCGAACAGGGCGACCCCGACGAGGCCGACCTGGACATAGAGGAAGGCGACCGCGAGCGCCATCAGCGAGGCCATCAGCTCCGACGGCAGCAGCGGGAAGAGGGCGGTCTTGACCTTGGATATGAATGAGGCGTGCTCGAGGTAGCAGACGTAGGTGATCGTCATCGTGAAGTTGATCGCCAGCGCCAGCAGGAAGAGGCCGAAGACGCAGAGGTAGAAGGCCGGGTCCGCGGTGGTCAGGCCGAGAGCGGTGACCGCTTCGTGGAAGACGATCCCCCCGACCAGCGGGAAGACCGTGTAGTCGAGCACGTTGTTGAGGAGGGAGTGCCACGCGGTACGCCAGCGGATCCAGCCGACCAGGATCGTGACCACGCCGATCGCCGCCGCCGGGGTGCCGCCGAGGAAGACCATCGCCACGACCAGCGCCAGGAAGCTGCCGGAGACGACCAGGCTCGATTCGGCGGGGGCCGCGGTTAGGTCGCTGAAGATCGAGAAGGCGAGCAGGACCGCCAGCAGGGCGACGTCCCAGTCGCCCATCGGGGCGCGCCATACTGCGACCATCCAGGCAAGGGCGAGAGCGACGCCCATGGCGCCGACGACGCGGCTGGTTGGACGTTGTGATTCAGCCATCGGATCGCGGCCCCTCTATCCTGGCCGGCGCGCACGGCTCACCTGGCTCCAGCGCGAGCTACGGGTGGCAAAACTACTCAGGAGCCTGGGGACTGGCAAGGTCAATGGACGCATTGCAAGAACCTTTTCCGTTCCAAATGCGAGAACCCTCTTGCTCCCTGAAATGGAAAAGCGCCCTCAGGGGGCGCCTTTCACGAAGTTGGCGAAATCCTGTTTCGCCTGAAGGTCTATCGGACGCGGTAGCCCATTTTCAGTTTCCCCCTTCCTTCGTCAAAGCTCTAATAACTGGTTCGGTGCTGCCAAAAAGCTTCATTGCCTGCACTGTTTGTAGCACAACCTCTCCAGAACTTGTGCATTTGAACGAAAACTTGTGCAGAAATCGAGTAGGGAGAACCGCCACTCGTGCGTAAAACGCGCCTGAGAGACCCCCTGAGGCGGCCTCTCTTCCGCCGCCTGGCGGCGACCTTTGCGGTCAACGAGTTGGGGGACTGGATGGGGATCGTCGCCCTCTCGGTCCTCGTCTACGACCGCACCGAGAGCGCCTTCGCGACGATGGCGCTGTTCCTCGGGACCGGATTCCTGCCGGCCCTGCTCGCTCCCCTCTTCGTCGTCCGCATCGAGCAGCCGCCGCCGCGCTTCGTGCTGCCGGTGATCTATTGCGGGGAGGCGATCGCCTTCGGCGTGCTGGCGTTGCTCGCCGACAGCTTCTCGCTCGCAGCCGTGGTCGCCATCGCCGCGATCGACGGCGCCCTCGCCCTGAGCGGACGAGCGCTGACCCGCGCTGTGGTTGCCGCCCAGCTGGAGCCGGTCGGAGAGCTGCGCGCCGGCAACGCGATCCTCAACGTCGCCTTCACCGGCGGCGCCGCGATCGGACCTGCGGTCGCGGGGGTAGTGGTGGCCGGGTTCGGCGTGCCCACCGCCCTGCTTCTCAACGCGGTCTCCTTCTACGTCACCGCCTGGATCATCTTCACCGCCGGCCCGCTGCCGCAGGCCGACCCCGAACCGGGCCGCATGCGCGAACGGGTCCGTGCCGGCACCGCCTACATCCGCGAACGGGCGACCCTGCGCTGGCTGCTGCTTGGCCAGGGGGGTGCCGCCGTCTTCTTCGCCGCGGTGCTGCCGGTCGAGGTGGTCTACGTCAAGGAGACCCTCGGCGGGGGCGACTCCGGCTACGGCCTGCTGCTGGCGAGCTGGGGGGTTGGGATGGTGCTCGGTGGCGTCGCCTTCGCCATGGTGCGCCGCTCGCCGCTGCCCAAGCTGCTCTTCTTCAGCACCCTGACGATCGGCTTCGGCTACCTCGGCCTCGCCGCGGCGCCGACGCTGGCGCTCGCCTGCGCCGCCTCCGTCCTCGGCGGCGCCGGCAACGGCGTGCAGTGGGTGGCGCTGGTCAGCGCCGTGCAGGAGCTGACCGCGCCGAACATGCAGGCCCGCGTGATGAGCGTGCTCGAATCGATCGGGGCGGCGATGCCGGGGATCGGCTTCCTCCTCGGCGGCCTCACCGCAGCCGTCCTCGACCCCCGCGTCACCTTTTTCGTCGCCGGAGCGGGAGTGCTCGCGATCGTCGCCCTCGTCACCCCGATTCTTGCCTCAAAATGGCCTGAACGCAGGGAGCTTAGGTCCAATGAGCTTGACTCCGGTTCCGAGATTGTGGTGGAGTTGATTCCACCGGGCAGGTTTTCCCGCCCAGGGGGCGAAGGCCCCGTCCAGTCAACAGGGGAGGTTTCGCGGTGAGGAAGCTGGGTGCATTGCTGGCGGTATCGGGTGCGATGGCGGCGTTCGCGATCGGCATGGCCGGTTGCGGCGATTCGAACAGCGCCAAAGAGGGCGGCACGCTGAAGGTCAGCTTCGTCGCCGGCACCGACTACCTCGACCCGCAGCTGTCCTATACGGCCGAAGGCTGGTCGTCGATGTACAACACCTACCTGCCCCTGCTGACCTACGCCCACGCCGAAGGCGACGCCGGCAACGAGGTGATTCCGGCGCTGGCCGAGGACCTGCCCAAAATCAGCGACGACGGCAAAACCTATGAGCTGACCCTGCGCAAAGGCCTCAAGTACTCGGATGGGAAACCGGTCAAGGCCTCCGACTTCAAAGCCACGGTCGAACGGCTCTTCGAAGTCGAATCCCCGGGCTTGCCCTTCTTCACCGACATCGTCGGCGCCGAAGACTTCCTTGAAGGCAAAGCGAAAGAGATCTCCGGCATCGAGACGAGCGATTCGACCGGTGAGATCACGATTCAGCTGGTCCGCCCCCGCGGGCCCTTCGTCAGCGAGCTGGCGACCCCGTTCGTGGCCGTGGTGCCTGCCGGGACGCCCGCCAAAGACCAGACCCCCAACCCGCCGCCCGCAACCGGGCCCTACGAGATCGTCGAGTCCAACCCGGGCCGCAGCTGGTCGTACCGCCGCAACCCCGAGTGGGCGAGCACCAACGCGAAACTGATGCCGGACCTGCCCAGCGGCCACGTCGACCGGATCGAGGCCAAAGTCGTCAGCAACGACTCGACCCAGGTCAGTGAAATCGAACAAGGCGACACCCACTGGATGTTCGACCCGCTACCGGCCGACCGCGTCGCCGAGGTCAGGGCCCGCTACGACGGGACGCAGTACCGCACCGTGCCCTCGAACAGCACCTACTTCTTCTGGATGAACACGACCCGGCCGCCCTTCGACGACGTCAAGGTCCGCCAGGCGGTCAACCACGCGCTCGACCCGGCGGCGCTGGAACGGATCAACGCCGGCGAGATAACCGCGACCCAGCAGATCCTCCCCCCGGAGATGCCCGGCTACGAGCAGTTCGAGCTCTACCCGCACGACGTCAAAAAGGCGGAAGAGCTGATCGCCGAAGCCGACCCGGCAGACCGCGACGTCACCGTCTGGACCCTCAACATCAACCCCAACGACGACGCGGCCGCCTACTACCAGGACGTGCTCAACAAACTCGGCTTCGACGCGGAGCTGAAAACGATCAACGCCAACAACTACTTCACCGTGATCGGCAACACCTCGACCCCCGACCTCGACACCGGCTGGGTCAGCTTCTTCCAGGATTACCCCCACCCCGACGACTTCTTCCGCCAGCTCGACGGCACCAACATCTCGCCGGTCAACAACATCAACCTCGCCCAGCTCGACGACCCGAAGCTGAACGCGAAGATCGAGGAGCTGGCCGAACAGCAGCTCGGGCCCGAGCAGGAAGAGGAATACGCCGAACTCGACCGCGAATTCATGGAACAGGCCCCTTGGGCGCCCTACGGCAACCGTAGCCTGTCGCTATTCGTCTCCGAGGACGTCGACTTCGACGAGGTGATCTGGAGCCCGACCTTCTCCGGGGACCTGACCAGCTTCCAGTTCGAGTAGTGGAGGGCAGTCCCCGGCGCACCGCCCTCAGGCGCCTGCGGGGCGATCGCGGGGCGATCGCGGGGCTGGCCCTCTTCGCCGCGATTGTCGTCTTCGTCCTCGCCGCGCCGCTGTGGGCGAACCACGTCGCCGACACCGGCCCCAACGCCACCCACACGACCGAGAAGGTCGAGGTGGACGGCGAGCCTCGCGAAGTCGTCAGCGTCGAGGGCACGCCCGTGGGGCCACTCTGGCTCGGGGCCGGCGGCAAGTTCTTTCTCGGCGCCGACGGCCGCCTCGGTCGCGACGAGATGGTGCGGCTCATGTACGGCGGCCGCACCTCGCTCTTCATCGCCCTCACCGCCAGCCTGATCGCGACCCTCTCGGCGCTGGCGCTGGCCCTGCTCGCGGGTTACTTCCGCGGCTGGGTCGACGCCGTGATCTCGTTCCTGCTCGACGTGATCTGGGGGTTCCCCGTGCTGCTGCTGGGAATCGCACTGGGCACCGCGCTGGCGGTGGGCGGGCTCGACCTCGGCCCGATCTCGATCTCGGCCGGCTCGGTCTGGATCCCGACCCTGATCGGCGGCTTCGTCTTCGCCTCCTACATCGCCCGGCCGCTGCGCGGCGAGGTGCTGGCACTGCGTGAGCAGGAGTTCGTCAAGGCGGCGGTCGCCGCCGGGGCCAGCCCGTGGCGGGTGATGTTGCGCGAGCTGCTGCCCAATCTCTGGCCGACCGCGATCGTCCTCTTCACCGTCAACGTCGCCAACATGATGCTGCTGGAGGCGGGACTCTCCTTCCTCGGCGCCGGAGTGCAGGCGCCCGACGCGTCCTGGGGGACGATGATCGCCGGCGGCTTCGAGCTGATCTTCAGCTCGCCGCTGCTGATGATCCTGCCCTCGACGCTGATCTTCCTCACGGTGCTCTCGCTGAACCTGATCGGAGACGGGCTCGGGGCCGCGCTGAACCCCCGCTCCCGGGCGACGATCGAGGCCCACACCGGTCGTTTCGAACCGAAGCGCGAGGCGGCCTGATGGGCGCCTTCCTGCTCAAGCGGCTGGGCCGCATGCTGGGTGTCCTCTTCGTCATCTCGGTGATCGTCTTCTTCATCTTCAACGTGATGCCGAACGAACCGGCGGCGCAGATCGCCGGCAAGAGCGCGACGCCGGAGCTGATCGCGCAGGTCGAAGAGACCTGGGGCTTCGACGACCCGCTGCCGGTCCAGTACCTGACCGTGATGGAGCTGACCTTCACCGGCGAACTGATCTCCTACACGCGCCAGCTCGACGTCGACGAAGAGATCTGGAAGGGCCTGCCGGCGACCCTCTCGCTCTGCGCCGGCGCCGCCGTGATCTGGCTCTTCTTCGCGGTCCTCTTCGGCTATCTCTCCGCCTTCCGCGCCGGCCGGCCCACCGACCGCGTGCTGATGCTGGTCTCCCTGGTCTCGATCTCCCTGCCGATCTTCCTCGTCTCCGCCCTCGCCCTCAACTACCTCAGCTACAAACTCGAGCTCTTCCCCTCCAGCGGCTACGTCGGGCTGACCGAAGACCCGCTCGACTGGGCCTATCACCTGGTCCTGCCCTGGACGACGATGGCGGTGCTCTTCATCGGCCTCTACGCGCGCGTGCTGCGAGCGAACCTGCTCGAGGTGATGGACGAGGACCATGTGCGCACGGCCCGCGCCAAGGGCCTCGGCGAGCGTCAGGTGCGGGTCCGCCACGTCCTGCGCAACGCCCTGCTGCCGATAGTCACCCTCTTCGGGCTCGACTTCGCGGCGCTGATCGGCGGCGCGGCGATCATCACCGAGTACATCTTCAGCCTGGGGGGAATCGGGCAGCTGACCGCGAATTCCGTCGCCGACCTCGACCTGCCGCCGGTGATGGCGCTCTCGATGCTCGCCGCCTTCTTCGTCGTCGTCTTCAACGCGCTGGTCGACATCGCCTACACCTGGCTCGACCCGCGGATCAAGCTGGAGAGGTCACGGTGAGCGCTGTGAAGAGCGCCGCCCCGGTGCTCGAGGTCGACGGCCTTCGGGTCGGCTTCGCGAACGAGGCGGGCGTGACCCAGGCCGTCGACGGCGTCTCGCTCGAGCTGGGCGCCGGCGAGGTGCTGGCGATCGTCGGCGAGTCGGGCTCCGGCAAGAGCGTCACCGCGCTCTCGATCATGGGCCTGGCTGGGGCGGGGGCGCGCGTCGAGGGCTCGGTTCGGCTCGAGGGACAGGAGCTGCTCGGTGCCGCCGAGGAGGAGCTGCGCGAGGTTCGAGGAGCGCGGGTGGGAATGGTCTTCCAGGACCCGAGCAGCTCCTTCAACCCCGTCTACAAGGTGGGCAACCAAATCGACGAGGCGATCCGCGCCCACCGCGCCCTGAGCGCGGCCGAGACCCGCGAGCTGACGCTGCAAACGCTGGGCGCGGTCGGGGTCTCCGACCCGGAGCGGCTCGCCGGCAACTATCCGCATCAGCTCTCCGGCGGCATGGGCCAGCGAGCGATGATCGCGATGGCGCTGGCGCTCGAGCCGACCGTGCTGATCGCCGACGAGCCGACCACGGCGCTCGACGTGACGATCCAGGCGCAGGTGCTGGCGCTGCTGGCGCGCCTCAACCGCGAGCGTGACCTGGCGACGATCCTGATCACCCACGACCTCGGCGTCGTCGCCGAGGTCGCCGACCGCGTGGCGGTGATGCGCACCGGGCGGGTGGTCGAGGAGGGAACGCTCGACCAGGTCTTCTACGAGCCCCGGCACCCGCACACCCGCGAGCTGCTGGAGGCACTGGCCCGCCTCGGCCGGCCGCGGGCGGGCACGGCGAGCCCCACCGGCGAGGAGGGCAGGTGAGCACCGCCGGGACTCCGCTGCTGGAGGTGACAGACCTGGTCAAGCGCTATGGCCGCGAGGGGGACGGGGTGCAGGCGGTGGACGGGGTCAGCCTCTCGATCTCGAGCGGCGAAACCTTGGGGCTGGTGGGAGAGTCGGGCTGCGGCAAGTCGACGATCTGCCGCACCGTGCTGCGACTGGAGCGTCCCACCTCGGGCTCGATCCGCTTCCAGGGACGCGAGATCGCCGACCTCTCCCCCCGCGCGATGCGGCCGTTGCGCCGCGAGATGCAGATGGTCTTCCAGGACCCCTACGCCTCGCTCAACCCGCGGCGGCGGGTCGGCGAGGCCGTCGCGATGCCGCTGAAGCTGCAGGGCCTCGCCGGCGGGAGCGAGCTCCGCGGCGCGGTCGAGGCCCTGCTGGAGCGAGTCGGGATGGCCCCCGAGCACTACGACCGCTTCCCGCACGAGCTCTCGGGCGGACAGCGTCAGCGGATCGGCATCGCCCGCGCCCTCGCCCCGCGCCCGAAGCTGGTGCTCGCCGACGAGCCCGTCTCGAAGCTCGACCTCTCGATCCAGGCACAGATCGTCGGCCTGCTCGGCGAGCTGCAGCGGGAGATGGGGCTGAGCTACCTTTTCGTCTCCCACGACATCGGCGTCGTCCGCCACGTCTCCGATCGGATCGCGGTGATGTACGAAGGGCAGATCGTCGAGGAGGGACCGGCCGAGCAGGTCTGCGAGCGCCCCGCTCACCCCTACACCCAGGAGCTGCTCGCCTCGGTGCCGATCGCCGACCCGCGCCGGGCCAGAGCCCGCCGCGACGGTGGTGGCGCGGATTCCCCCTCCGGGTGATGCCGCCTGCCCAGGTGGGTAGGCAGACTATGCACCCGTGGCTCTCCCCCTGGCTCCCCCGATCAAGCCGCAGCTGGCACTGACCCGCAAAGAGCTGCCGACCGGCGAAGAGTGGGCCTACGAGCAGAAGCTCGACGGCTTCCGGGCGATCGTCTTCGTCGACGGCGAGAGTCTCTACATCCAGTCGCGCGGCGGAAAAGAGCTGGGGCGCTACTTCCCCGAGCTCGCCTTCGCTCCCGGCCGCTACGTGCTCGACGGCGAGCTGGTGATCCGCGACGACGACGGCAACCCCGAGTTCGACGCTCTGCAGAGCCGCCTCCACCCCGCGGAATCGCGGGTCAAGCTGCTGGCCGAGCAGATCCCCGCCACCTACATCGCCTTCGACCTGCTGGCCGAGGACGACGAGTCGCTGCTGGAGACGCCGTTCAGCGAGCGCCGGGCGCGACTGGAGGAGCTGGCGGCGCGAACCGGGGTCGAGCTGAGCGTGCTCAGCCCCGACCCCGCCCAGGCCGAGGAATGGCTGCGCCGGACCGAGGGCACGATGGCGAAGCAGCTCGACGCGCCTTATCTCCCCGGCAAGCGCAAAGGAATGGCGAAGGTGAAGCGGGAGCGAACGATCGAGTGCGTCGTGCTCGGCTGGCGGCCGGGCAAGGAGGAGGGCACTGTCGGCTCGCTGATCCTCGGCCTCTACGACGGCGACGGGCTGCGGCCGGTCGGCCACATCTCCGGCTTCAGCCGTGAGATGAAGCGGAGCCTAGGCAGCCTGCTGGAACCCCTGGAGACCGGTGAGCGCGGCAGCGCCGAGCCAAGTCGCTGGGCCGGCGACCGCGACCTCGAGTGGGTGGCGCTGCGACCGGAGCTGGTGATCGAGGTCGGCTATGACCATGCCGTCGCGGGCCGGATCCGCCACGGGGCGAGGTTTCACCGCTTCCGCGACGACAAGGCGCCGGAGGAGTGCCGCTTCGAGGACCTCGACGAAGGCTAGGCCCGGGGGCGCCGCGTCAGCCGCGCAGCGTCTCGACGGCGATCGCAGCCGTCTCGGTCGGGCTTTCGCCGACCCGCACGCCCTTCGCCTCGAGCGCTTCCTTCTTCGCCTGCGCGGTGCCCGAGGAGCCGGAGATGATCGCCCCGGCGTGGCCCATCTGCTTGCCCGGCGGCGCGGTGAAGCCGGCGATGTAGGCGACCACCGGCTTGGAGACCTCGGCGGCGATGAACTCCGCCGCGCGCTCCTCGGCGTCGCCACCGATCTCGCCGACCATCACGATCAGCTCGGTCTCCGGGTCGACCTCGAACAGCTTCAGGATGTCGATGAAGTCGGAGCCGACGATCGGGTCGCCGCCGATGCCGACGATCGAGGAGTTGCCCTCGCCCGCCTGCTTCAGCTCGTTGCCGATCTGGTAAGTCAGGGTCCCCGACTTGGAGACGACGCCGATCTTGCCCGGGTCGAAGAACTGGGCCGGGATGATCCCGACGTTGGCCTTGCCGGGCGAGAGGACGCCGGGGCAGTTCGGTCCGATCAGCCGGACCCCCGCCTCCTTCGCCTTCCAGTAGGTGCTGAGCATGTCGAGGACCGGGATCCCCTCGGTGATCGCGATCACCGTGTGGACGCCGGACTCGATTGCCTCGTCGATCGCCGGCGCGGCGAAGCGAGCCGGGACGAAGATCATCGAGGTGTTGGCGCCCGCCTCCTGCACCGACTCCTTGATCGAGTCGAAGACCGGCACGCCCTCGATGTCCTGGCCGCCCTTGCCCGGCGTCACGCCAGCCGCCAGGTGCGTCCCGTAGGCCTGGTTGCGCAGCCCGTGGAAGGAGCCCTCGCGGCCGGTCAGGCCGGAGACGACCAGCTTCGTGTCCTTGTCGACGATGATCGACATCAGCCGCTCGCCCCCGCCAGCTCGACCACCTTCTGCG
>DATMDR010000004.1:0-12408 GCA_035557635.1 Solirubrobacterales bacterium
ACGACCGTTGGAGTTGGACTAGGTAGAGAGGCCTTTTGTTCGAGAGATTCACAGAGCGAGCCCGTCAAGTCGTCGTCCTGGCGCAGGAAGAGGCTCGGACGCTCAAGCACAACTACATCGGCACCGAGCACATCCTGCTCGGGCTGCTCCGCGAGGAGGAGGGACTCGCCGCCCGGGTGCTCGAGTCTCTCGACATCACCACCGAGCGGGTCCGCTCTCAGGTGGTGCGGATCGTCGGTTCCGGCGAGGAGGTCACCTCCGGCCAGATCCCGTTCACCCCGCGCGCCAAGAAGGTGCTCGAGCTGGCGCTGCGCGAGGCGCTCTCGCTCGGCCACAACTACATCGGCACCGAGCACATCCTGCTCGGCCTCGTCCGTGAGAACGAGGGTGTCGCCGCCCGCATCCTGCTCGACTTCGACGCCGACTCGGACAAGATCCGCAACGAGGTGATCCGGATGCTCTCCGGCCCCGGCGGTCGCCGCCAGGGAGCCGGGGCGGGCGCCGGCGGAGGTGAGGGCGGTAAGAAGTCTTCGAAGCTGCTCGACCAGTTCGGCCGCAACCTCACCCGCCTCGCCGAGGAAGGCAAGCTCGACCCCGTGATCGGGCGCGAAACCGAGATCGAGCGGATCATGCAGATCCTCTCGCGGCGCACCAAGAACAACCCGGTGCTGCTGGGCGAGCCCGGGGTCGGCAAGACCGCGGTGGTCGAGGGTCTCGCGGCCCGGATCGAGAAGGGCGAGGTGCCCGAGCTGCTCAAGAACAAGCAGATCTACACGCTCGACCTGGCGGCGCTGGTCGCCGGCTCGAAGTACAGGGGCGAGTTCGAGGAGCGGCTGAAGAAGGTGATGAAGGAGATCACCCAGCGCGGCGACATCATCCTCTTCATCGACGAGCTGCACAACCTGGTCGGCGCCGGCGCCGCCGAGGGCGCGATCGACGCCGCCTCGATCCTGAAGCCGGCCCTGGCCCGCGGTGAGCTGCAGACGATCGGCGCGACGACGCTCGACGAGTACCGCAAGTACCTCGAGCGCGACTCGGCGCTGGAGCGCCGTTTCGCCCAGATCAGGGTCGACCAGCCCTCGGTCGAGGACACGGTGAAGATCCTCGAGGGGCTGCGCGAGCGCTACGAGCAGCACCACCGCGTCAACATCACCGACGACGCGCTGGGCGCCGCCGCCGAGCTCGCCGACCGCTACATCTCCGACCGCTTCCTGCCCGACAAGGCGATCGACCTAATCGATGAGGCCGCCTCGCGGATGCGGATCAAGTCGATGAGCTCGCCGCCCGTCTATCGCGACCTCGAAGAGGAAATCGAGACGACGCGGCGCGAGAAGGAGGCCGCGATCGAAGCGCAGGAGTTCGAGAAAGCGGCGAACCTGCGCGACACCGAGCGCCAGCTGACGACCCGCAAGCGCCAACTCGAGGACGAGTGGGCCGAGGGCGAGAGCGGCGACCGGCCCGACGTCGGCGAGGAGGAGATCGCCGACATCGTCTCGATGTGGACCGGAATCCCAGTCTTCAAGCTGACCGAGGCCGAGACCAAAAAGCTGATTCAGATGGAGGGGGAGCTACACAAGCGGGTGATCGGCCAGGAGGTCGCGATCACCGCCGTCTCCAAGGCGATCCGCCGCTCGCGCGCCGGGATCAAGGACCCGAAGCGGCCGGCCGGCTCGTTCATCTTTCTCGGCCCCTCCGGGGTCGGCAAGACCGAGCTCGCCCGCACCCTCGCCGAGTTCCTCTTCGGCGACGAGGAGGCGCTGATCCGGATCGACATGTCCGAGTACATGGAGAAGCACGCGGTCAGCCGCCTGG
The DNA here is from genome assembly GCA_035557635.1 of Solirubrobacterales bacterium. Classification (GTDB taxonomy): domain Bacteria; phylum Actinomycetota; class Thermoleophilia; order Solirubrobacterales; family 70-9; genus VRUE01. Next base: position 1,813 of record DATMDR010000004.1, read on the forward strand.
TCGGCTCGCCGCCGGGCTACATCGGCTACGACGAGGGCGGCCAGCTGACCGAGGCGGTGCGCCGCAAGCCCTACTCGGTGCTGCTGCTCGACGAGATCGAGAAGGCCCACCCCGACGTCTTCAACATCCTGCTCCAGATCCTCGAGGACGGGCGGCTAACCGATGCCCAGGGCCGCACGGTCGACTTCCGCAACGCGATCGTGATCATGACCTCGAACATTGGCGCCTCCGAGATCGCCAAGAACACCTCGATCGGGTTCACCGTCTCCGACGAGACCGGCATGTCCTACGACGACATGAAGAACCGGATCATGAGCGACCTGAAAAAAGTCTTCCGGCCGGAGTTCCTCAACCGGATCGACGAGGTGATCGTCTTCCACAAGCTGGCCAAGGACGAGGTCAAGGAGATCATCGACCTGATGATCGCCCGGGTCCGCGTCCAGGTCGCCGAGCACGAGCTGCAGCTGGAGCTGACCGACGAGGCCAAGGACCTGCTGGTCGAGAAAGGCTGGGATCCCTCGATGGGCGCCCGGCCGCTGCGCCGCGCGATCCAGCGCTACATCGAGGACCCGCTCGCGGACGAGGTTCTGCGTCAGGGCGAGATGACTCCGGGTTCAACCGTGATGGTTGAGCGCGACGCCTCCGGCGACGAGGAGGACCGTCCGCTCAGCCTGCGGATCATCAAGCCGCGCAAACCCCCGAAGGCGAAGCCGAAGCCCGAGCCCGAGAAGGTCGGCGACACCTCGGCTCAGTGAGGAATCCCGCTCGGCAGGCGCTCGGCGCCTGGAGTGGTGGGCGGTTCCTGCATTTCGGCGAGACGATCGACGAACAGCGCCTCGAGGCGCTGCTGCGCCCAGGTGAGGGGATCGACACGGTGCTCACGGCCGACACATACGGCCAGGGTGAGGCGGACAGGCTGGTCGGGCGCGCTCTGTCCGGCCCCCCCCGCGAGTCCTACTGCCTGGTCGGGGCGGTCGGCCACGACTTCTACGAGGGCGAGCGCGACGGCCCCCGTGGCTTCCCCCGCTTCACCGATCCCCGCCTGCGCGGCGAGGCCGGGTACGCCGACTACCTGCGGATGGCGACCGAGAGCAGCTTGGAGCGGATCGGGGTCGAGCACTTCGACCTTCTCCTGCTCCACAACCCCGACCGGACCGGCTACTCCAGCGAGGCGGTCTGGGACGCGATGGCGGTGCTGCGTGAGGACGGCCTGGCCGGGGCCATCGGCGTCGCGCCTGGGCCGGCGAACGGTTTCACCCTCGATCTGATCGCCTGCCTGGAGCGCTTCGGCGACCGGATCGATTGGGCGATGGTCATCCTCAACCCGTTCGAGCCCTGGCCCGGCGAGCTCTGCCTCGACGCGGCCGAGCGGCAGGGGGTGAAGGTGATCACCCGCGTCGTTGACTACGGCGGTCTCTTCTGGGGTGACCTCGAGCCTGGCATGGAGTTGCCGAAAGGCGACCACCGGGCCTTTCGCCCCGAGGGCTGGATCGAGGCCGGGCTCGAGAAGCTGGAGCGGCTCGACCCGATTCGCGAGCGCACCGGCCTCAGCGCGATGCACCTCGCCTGCGACTGGAACCTCGCCCACCCCGCGGTCGAGTGCGTCGTGCCGACCCTGATCCAGGAGACGGGCCCCGAAGCGCGCCCGATCGAGGAGAAGCGAGCGGAGCTGGCGGCCCTGTCCGGCGAGCGGGTCCTGAGCGATGCCGATGTGAAGGAGATCCGCGCGGTTGGGGACAACACCGGCTGCATGGCGCTGAAGGGGGCGAGCCCCGCGCACGAGGGGGAGGAGAGGCCCGACCGCTGGGCCCTCAGTCCCGAGCTGGCCGCGGTCGGCGAGCGCTGGGGCATCGACCCCGTTCGCGACCTTGCCGTCCTGACAGTCTGATTGAAACCGCATTTACCACGGCTCACTCCGGCATTTACGGCGTTCGGTGATGGGTTTCCTTGACATTAGGTATCCTGACCTGTCCAGTAGAGATTCACCAGACCGCATTCCAATGCGGTTTTTGCCATCCTAGACGAGATGTCTGCGCTCCCCGGGGATGAGCTTCACGAGCTTTCCGAACGGCAGGACCCCCGGCTACTGAGGGCTCTTGACATCGTCGCGCCGGGCGGCGCCCTGCGCGAGGGGATCGACAACATCGTCCATTCCCGCACCGGTGGCCTGATCGTCGTCGGCGATCCCGAAGACGTCTCCCACCTGCTCTCCGGCGGGATCAAACTCGACATCGACTACACGCCGGCGATGCTCTACCAAGTAGCAAAGATGGATGGCGCGATCGTCCTCAACGCCGAGGCGACGACGATCGCCTGGGCCAACGTGCAGCTGATGCCGGACCCGACGATCCTCTCCTCGGAGACCGGGACGCGGCATCGCACAGCTGAGCGCGTCTCCAAACAGACCGACGCCCTGGTGATCGCGATCTCGCAGCGCCGCGACGTCGTCTCGCTCTACGCGGGCGGGACCAAGTACATCCTCCAGGACATCCCTGCCGTCCTAGCCAAGGCCAACCAGGGATTGGCGACGCTCGACAAGTACCGCGCCCGCCTCGACCAGGTCTCGACCCGCCTCACCGTGCTCGAGTTCGAGGGAGGCGGCGTCCTCTACGACGCGCTCGCCGTCCTGCAGCGGTCCGAGTTGGTGACCCGGATGGCGGTCGAGGTCGAGCGCTACATCGTCGAGCTCGGCACCGAGGGCCGGCTGATCGAGATGCAGCTGGAGGAGACGATGGTCGGCGTCGCCGCCGACAAGACTGCGCTGGTCCGCGACTACTCGGTCGATGACACCGAGGAGAACCTGGCTGCGGTGCTGCAGTCGCTCGCTCGCATGCCCCACCAGGAAGTGCTCGACTTCGGTCGCCTCGCCGAGCTGCTGGGCTACGACCGCAAGCTCAACACCCTCGACTTCCCGGTGGCGCCGCGTGGGTACCGGGTGCTGGGCCGCATCCCGCGCATTCCCAAGCTTGTCGTCCAGAAGATCATCCGCGAGCTCGGCGGTCTGGAGGAGGTCCTCGCGGCCTCCGACGCCGATCTCGAGGCCGTCGAGGATGTCGGTCCGACCAGGGCCAAGGACATCCGCGAGGGCCTGCGGAGGCTTCAGGAGGTCGACCTGGTCGACCGGTACTTGCAGACCTGACGGCTGATCCCAAGCCGTCGCAATGGAAAGGAGCGGAACGATTTCCGAGTCAGAGGTAGCGATGGAGGCCACAGGCCTCGAGGAGGGCGTCGAATACGTCTGCGATTTCGAGGAGGGGGACAAGGTTGTCTACCCCCACCACGGAGCGGGGCTCGTATTGAAGAAGGAGGCTCGCGAGCTGATGGGGGAGGAGCGCGAGTATCTGACGATAAAAATCCTCCACAACGAACTCACCGTGATGGTCCCCAGCGAGAACGCGGGAATTGCCGGGCTGCGGCGGGTGATCGATGAGGACGAGATCAAGAAAGTCACCGACGTCCTCACCGATGATGTGTCGGAGATGCCGAAGAACTGGAACCGGCGCTTCAAGTACAACCGCGAGAAGATCAAGACAGGCGACGTCTTCGAGCTCGCCGAGGTGGTCCGTAACCTCGCGCTCCGCGAGATGGAGAAGGGCCTTTCGACCGGCGAGAAGCAGATGTACACGCGGGCCAAGAAGATCCTCGCGTCGGAGTTCATGTACGCGCTCGACAAGGACGAGGAGGGCGCAGAGGAGTACCTGGACGGGCTGCTGGAGGGCCGTTTCGCCGCCACGGCGTAGCGGCGCTGCGGCGTCCGTCACCGCGGTCGTTGCGGCTGCCGGCTCCGGGCAGAGGCTCGGAGCCGGCGGCCCGAAGGCCTTCCTGCCGCTGGCGGGGCGGCCGATGGTCGAGTGGTCGATCGCGGCCTTCCGCGAGTGCCCATCGGTCACTGCGGTCATCGTCGCCTGCCCGCCGGGGCACGCGCACGATCTCGGCGGGGAGGGCCTAGCCGTCGTCGAGGGCGGCGAGACCCGCGCGATCTCGGTATCCAACGCGCTGCGCGAGGTGGAGACCGAGATCGTTGCGATCCATGACGCGGCGCGGCCCCTGGTCACGCCGGAGCTGGTCGAGGGCGTCGTCTCCACCCTCGCCGCCGACCCCGAGGCTGCCGGCGCGATCGCCGCGACGCCGCTCACCGACACGATCAAGCAATCTCGCCGCTCGATGCATCCGACACACCCCAGTGTGGCCAATGCATCGAGCGACGTGGAAAAGACGCTCGAGCGCGACCGTCTCTGGGGGGCGCAGACGCCTCAGGTGTTCCGGGCCGATGCGCTGCGCGACGCCCTTGCGGCCGACCCGGAGCGCGTCGCCGTTGCGACGGACGAGGCGATGCTGGTCGAGGAGGCGGGGGGACGCGTCCTGATTCACCCCGCGCCGCCGGAGAACCTCAAGGTCACGACGCCGCTTGATCTCCGTCTCGCTGAGCTGCTTCTCGGCGATGCTCGCGCCGGCGGCGCGTGAAGAGGCGGCGCTCGACGTAGAGCGTGCTGACGCCGGCGAAGACGATCGCGATGAGGTTGAGCCCGAGCTGGGCCATCGCGCCGCGCCAGTCCGCCCAGTTGCCGAGAGCCGCGGCGACCCCGATGTTCGCCGCCGCCGGGATTGTCGTCACCGAGATCAGCACTCCGACCAGCGCCCCGGACTTGGCAGAGGTGAGGGAAAGGACCCCCGCCGCGCCGGCGAAGGCGGCGACGATGAAGGAGAACTCGTTCGGCTCGGCGATGAACTGGGTCAGCGGGTTGTCGACGCTCTTGAAGTTAGAGTCGACCAGTCCGGTAGCGACGCAGGCCAGGGTGAAGAGAAAGGCCGCGGTGATGCCGACCGGGAAGCCGACCGCCAGCGCGGTCAGCGAGCGCAGGCCGACGCCGAAGCGACGCTCCACCGCAGCGACGCAGAGGCCGGCCAGCGGCCCGAACTCGGGCCCGACCACCATCGCGCCGACGATCAGGATCGGCGAGCCGGTGAAGATCCCGACCGACGCGATCAGGCAGGCCAGGACCATGAAGGCGAGGAAGGTTCCGCTCAGCTCGATGCTCTCCGAGGTGCGGGCCTCGACCTCCTCCCAGACGACGGCATCGGAGGGCGCGCCGCGCGCCGCGCGCTCGGCCCGCCTGCCGACGTCGGAGATCTGCGAGTCGATCTGCTCGAGGGCGATTGAGCCGTCCTTGTGGACGCGCAGCTCCTTGAGGTCGTCGATCACGACGCTGGCGTCCTCGCGGGCGACGTCGCAGAGCACGACGTCACCGGGCGGCTGACGGGCGGCGCCCTCGAGCAGGACCAGGTTGGTGGTCGACGGCGCCGCCTCGAGCAGGTCGACGACCTTCTTGGATCGATCCGACGGGACGACGATCCGCAGATGGACCATGCGGGCAGCGTATCCGCGCTCGCCGTCGCCTAGGCTCGGGTCCTCGTGCTCACCGACTACCACCTGCACCTGCGTCCAGACGAGGGGAACACCCCTCCGGAGCGCTACTTCACGGCCGCGAACGTGGAGCGCTACCTGGCGGCTGCCACGGAGGCCGGGATCGAGGAGATCGGGGTCTCAGAGCACGTCTACCGCTTCACCCAGGCACTCAACCTCTGGCGCCACCCATTCTGGGAGGAACAGGCGCACGACGACCTCGACGCCTACTGCGAGTTCGTCCGCAGCACGCCGCTGCGGCTGGGGATCGAGTGCGATTTCGTGCCGGGCGCCGAGGACCGCACTGCGTCACTGCTCGAGGCGCGCGAGTTCGACTACGTGGTCGGCTCCGTCCACTTCGTCGGCGAGCGGGCGGTGGACCACGAGGGCTGGGACGTCTGGGGGGGACGGGGCGATCCCGAGCAGGTCTGGCGGTGCTACTTCGACGCTCTCGCCGAGTGCGCCCGCAGCGGCCTCTTCGACATCCTCGCCCATCCCGACCTGGTCAAGGTCTGGGGCGGCGCCAGGCCGCTGCCCGAGCGCGACCCCCGCTTCTTCTACGAGCCGGCGGTGGAAGCGATCGCGGAGAGCGGCATCGCGGTCGAGGTCTCGACCGCGGGCCTGCGCAAGCCTGTGGGCGAGATCTACCCCGCGCGCGCCTTCGCCGAGATGTGCGTCGAGGCTGGGGCGGCCTTCGCCCTCTCCTCCGACGCCCACCTGCCGGAGCAGGTCGGGTTCGGGTACGACCGCGCGACCGAGTTCCTCGCGGACCTCGGGGTCGGGGAGCTCTGCGTCTTCGAGGGCCGCTCGCGCAGGCTCGCGCCGATCGGCGCCGCGGTGCGCGAGGATTGAGCCCGATGGGATCGGAGCAGCCATGAGCGTCGGGATCGGTTACGACAGCCACCGCTTCGCCGAGGGCCGGAGGCTGGTCCTCGGCGGAGTCGAGATCGAGCATCCGCAGGGGCTCGCCGGCCACTCGGACGCCGACGTGCTGACCCATGCCGTGATCGACGCCCTGCTCGGCGCGGCCGGCATGGGCGACCTCGGCACGCTCTTCCCCGACGACGAGGAGCGCTGGCGCGACGCCGACTCGATCGACCTGCTGCGCACCGTCGTCGGCATGGTCGCCGGCCGGATCGTCAACCTCGACGCCACCGTCGTCTGCGAGGAGCCGCGCCTCTCCCCCTACCGGGCCGAGATGGAGCGGGTCCTCGCCGAGGCGACCTCGGCGCGGGTCAGCGTCAAGGCCACCACCAACGAGGGAATGGGCTGGATCGGCAGGGGCGAGGGAATTGCCTGCATCGCGGTCGCCTTGATCGAGGACGAATAGCGTCTAGGCTTCTCGATCCCGATGGGACGCCTCAGCTCAATCGCAACGAGTGTGCGCCAATCCGTCTCGGACTCGGCGTTCGAGCTGAAAGTGCTGCGCGAGGCGGGAGTGCTCGGCCTCGAGCGTCCCGACATCGCTGTTCGCAGGGGCGCCACCTTCGTCCGTTGGGGCGCCTCGCCGGCGACCGGGGCGGCAACGGCGGCGATCAGTCACCCGCACGAGCCGGCGCTGATCGACGAGCGCGGCTCACTCACCTTCGAGCAGATGCACCGCCGCTCCAACGCGCTCGCCCACGCCTTCGCGAAGATGGGCATCGGTTACGGCGACGGGATCGGAATCATGTGCCGCAACCACCGCGGCTTCATCGAAGCGACTCTCGCCGCCGCCAAGCTCGGCGCCAGCGCGCTCTACCTGAACACGATGTTCGCCGGCCCGCAGCTGGTCGAGGTTACGCGGCGCGAGAAGCCCAAGGCGCTCGTCTACGACGAGGAGTTCGCGGGCTTGCTCGACGGCGTCGACGCTGACGTAGCGCGCGTCGTCGGCTGGGCTGATGGCGAGGTCAAGGCGCCAACGATCGACTCCCTGGTCGCCGCGAGCGACGACTCGAACCTGAAGCCGCCGCCGGACAAGCCGCGCTTCGTCATCCTCACCTCGGGGACGACCGGGACGCCCAAGGGAGCGCAGCGCTCCAGTCCCGACGGCCTGCTTTCGATGGCCGCGATCATCGACAAGATCCCTTATCGCAGCCGCGAGACGATGATGATCGCGGCGCCGCTCTTCCACTCCTGGGGCTTCTTCCACTTCGTGATGAGCCTGCCGACCGCCTCGACGCTCGTGCTGCGCCGCCGCTTCGATCAGGAGGGGACGCTGAGCGCGGTCCAGGAGCACCGCGCCCAGGTGCTGGCGGTGGTGCCGGTGATGCTGCAGCGCATCCTCCAGTTGCCGGCGGAGACGCTCGCCTCTTACGACCTCTCCTCGCTGCGGATCACCGCCGTTTCCGGCTCGGCGCTGCCCGGCGAGTTGGCGACCGAGTGGATGGACCGCTTCGGCGACACCGTCTACAACCTCTACGGCTCGACCGAGGTCTCCTGGGCGACGGTCGCGACCCCAGGGGATTTGCGCGCCGCCCCCGGCACTGCGGGCCAGGCCCCGCGAGGCACGGTGGTGCGCCTCTACGACGACGCCGGGCGCGAGGTGCCGCGAGGCGAGGTAGGCCGCATCTTCGTCGGCAACGAAATGGCCTTCGAGGGCTACACCGGAGGCGGTGGCAAGGAGGTCATCGACGGTCTGTACTCCAGCGGCGACGTCGGTCATTTCGATGTCGACGGCCGCCTCTTCATCGACGGTCGCGACGACGAGATGATCGTCTCCGGCGGCGAGAACGTCTTCCCCCGCGAGGTCGAGGACCTGCTCGCCGACCACGAGGCGGTGGTCGAGGCGGCCGTGATCGGCGTCGACGACGAGGAGTTCGGCCAGCGGCTGAAGGCCTTCGTTGCCGTCGCTGCCGGGACGGAGGTCAGCGAGGATGAGCTGAAGGCGCACGTCAAGGCCAACCTCGCCTCCTACAAGGCGCCGCGCGAGATCGAGTTCCTCGAGGAGCTGCCCCGCAACGCCACCGGCAAGGTCCTCAAGCGCGAGCTGCGCGAGCGCGAGACCTCGCAGTCCGCCTAGTTCGTCGGGTCTCCGCTAATTGCGGAATTTCCCGCTGCGAAAGGGGTAGCGAGCCCTCCGGCGCCGGTAGTAGGTTCTCGCGCATGGGTGAGCCAGTAGCGCAGCTGAAGGCGGTCGGAGAGGCGACCGGTCAGATCCATCAGGTGGCCGAGAAGGCGCTCGAGTGGGTCAAGGTCAGCGAGGAGCGCGCCGCCAAGGCGGAGGCTAGGGCTGAGGCGATTCGCGCCGAGATGAAGGACCGTGCGATGGCGACCGTGCGCAAGATCGGCGAGGAAGGGCGCGAGCGACTCGCCGGCGAGCGCCGGAAGAGTCGCGAGGCCGAGGGGCGGGCGACTCGCGCCGAGGCGGCGAGGGACCGGGCTGAGAAGTCTTTCGAGCAGGCGCAGGAGCGGGCCCAGAACGAGCGCCAGGCGCTCGCCGCTGAGATGGGCAGGCTGAAAGAGGAGTCCGAAGAGGCGCGCGCCGAGGCCGCCCGGCAGCTCGAATCGGAGGTTGGGGAACGGGCGCGGAAGGCGATCGAGGAGGCGCAGCAGGAGGCCGACCAGCGCATCGCCGCGGCGGAGCAGCGCGCGGCCGACGCCGAAGCGGTCGCCCGCGAGGCGCACGAGGTCGCGGTCCGGCTCGAGGCCGAGATCGAGGAGCGGGTGATGCAGGGCACCGAGGACGTTCGCCGTGAGGCTGAGGAGCGGGTGCGCAAACTGGTCGAGAAGGTCGAGCAGGAGGCCGAGGAGAAAGCCCGCGCCCGCGCCGAGGGCCAGCTCAAAGCCGAGTCGGACCGGATTCGCAGGCAGGCGGAACAGCGTGAGGAGCGCGCCCGCCAGGTCGCCGAGGACGAGATCAAGGCGAGCGCGAAAAAGGCGAAGCGGGAAGCGCAGGCGGCGGCAGAGGACACGGCGCCGGCCTGGGCGCGGCGCGAAACTGCCGCCTCGGGCGCCGGCTACCGCACGTTTTAGACGCGGGGGGAGTCGGGCACTGCTCCCCGCTCAACTTTTCGGTGGGCGCCTGCGGTCTGTCGAGTTTTAGGCGCCGAAAAAGTACAAGCCGCGAGGAGCAGTGTCCGACTCCCATCACCGGCCAGATATGAGGTAGCCGGCGAGTGGCTCACATGCTCTAAGGCAATCCCGGCCAAGCGCGTTCGCTGTTTGCCGTGCTGAGCCCCGACAAACAGCGAACGCACACCGGCATCGTCGCGCATACCATCTGGCCCGTGAGGGAGGTGCGGATCAAGGACACGCTCAGCGGTGAGCCGGCAACCCTGGACTCTGGCCGGGAGGTGGGGATCTACGCCTGCGGGCCCACCGTCTACAGCCGGATCCACATCGGCAACGCCCGCCCGTTCGTCGTCTTCTCCCTGCTCGCGCGGTTCCTGCGCTCTGAGGGCTACGACGCCAAGCTGGTCGTCAACGTCACCGACGTCAACGACAAGATCTACGACGCGGCACGCGAGACCGGGGAGGAGTCGCAGGTCTTTGCCGAGCGGATGACGCGGGCCTATTTCGACGACACGGAGCGGCTGGGGCTGGGGCGGCCCGACGCGGAGCCGCTGGCTACCGAGACGATCGGGGGCATCGTGGCGCTGATCTCCGAGCTGGTCGACTCGGGGCACGCTTACGAGTCGGGAGGAGACGTCTACTTCCGCGTGCGCAGCTTCGAGGGCTACGGCAAGCTCTCCAACCGTCGCGCCGAGGACATGGACCAGGGCGAGGAGGCAGGCTCGGCCACGCTGAAGGAGGACCCGCTCGATTTCGCGCTCTGGAAGGCGTGCAAGGAGGGGGAGGACACCTCCTGGGACTCGCCCTGGGGGCCCGGCCGGCCGGGCTGGCACATCGAGTGCTCGGCGATGGCCGAGGCCGAGCTGGGCGCCTCGTTCACGATCCACGGCGGCGGCTCGGACCTCGTCTTCCCCCACCACGAGAACGAGATCGCCCAGTCCGAGGCGGCGGGGCGGCCATTCGCGCGGCTGTGGATGCACAACGGGATGGTTGAGACCGACGCGGCGAAGATGTCGAAGTCGGACGGGAACATCTTCCAGCTCTCGAACGCGTTGGATCAGTACGGACGGGAGGCGGTCGTCGACTATTTGCTTTCGGGGCACTACAGGCAGCCGCTGGCTTTCGGGCACGAGCGTCTGGAAGAGGCCGTGGCCAGAGTGGAGCGGTTGAGGAACTTCTTCAGGGAGTGTGCCGAAGGG
>DATMDR010000005.1:0-12573 GCA_035557635.1 Solirubrobacterales bacterium
GAGCACGACCGGGTCGAGCGCACGCTGACCGGCCTCTTCGAGCACTACCTGGCGCACCCCGGGCAGGTGCCGGAGTGGGACCCCGAGGCGAGCGAGGAGCAGCGCGTGGTCGATTACCTGGCGGGGATGACCGACCGCTTCTGCATCGCCAAGTTCGTCGAGATCAACGTCCCTGAGGAGACTCGTTTCTAGTGGCGCTGATCTCGCCCGAGAGCCTGGAGCGGCTGAAGCAGACGGCGGACATCGTCGAGGTGGTCTCCGCGCACTCCGACCTGCGCCGCCAGGGCGCCCGCTGGGTCGGCCTCTGCCCCTTCCACGAGGAGCGCACGCCCTCGTTCTCGGTCGACGCCCAGGAGAAGCTCTACCACTGCTTCGGCTGCGGGGTCGGCGGCGACACGATCAAGTTCGTCGAAGAAAAGGAGGGACTCGGCTTCGCCGACGCGGTCGAGCTGCTCGCCGATCGCTACGGGGTTGAGCTCGAGCGGGAGAAGGAGGACCCGCGGGCGGAGGCGAAGCGGGCGCAGCGCCGGCGGCTGGAGGAGCTGCTCGCCCGCGGCGCCGCCTTCTACTCGAGCTACCTGTGGGACTCCGACGAGGCGGGCAAGGCGCGCGAGTACCTGGCCGGGCGGGGCATGGGCGAGGAGGTGCTGCGGGCGTTCGGCGTTGGCTACGCGCCCAGCGCCTGGGACCAGCTGCTGCTGCGCGGGCAGCGGGCCGGGTTCAAGATCGAGGAGCTGCGCGGTGTGGGCCTGGTGCAGCGAGGCCGGAGCGGGGGGGAGTACGACCGCTTCCGCGAGCGGATCATGTTCCCGATCCGCGACCGGCGGGGCCGGGTGCTCGGCTTCGGCGGCCGGGCGATGCGCTCTGACCAGGGAGCCAAGTACGTCAACACGGCGGAGACCGACTTCTTCCACAAGAGCCAGATGCTCTACGGGATCGACGTGGCGAAGAACGCGATCGCGAAGGCGGGGCGGGCGGTGGTGGTCGAGGGCTACACCGACGTGCTGGGGCTGCACCAGGCCGGGGTCGAGGAGGCGGTGGGGGTGATGGGCACGTCGATCACCGACGAGCAGGTGGCGGCGCTCTCGGGGATGGTCGAGGAGGTGGTGCTCGCCCTCGACGCCGACTCGGCCGGGCAGGAGGCGATGCTGCGCGCGCAGCGGGTCGCGGCGGGGAGGAAGATGCGGCTGCTGGTGGCGGCGATGCCGGCGGGGGAGGACCCGGCCGAGATGGTCGCTGCGGAGGGCGGGCCGGAGCGGTTCCGTGATCTGCTGGCCAGCGCCGTCGAGCTGTCCGCCTTCCAGGTCGGGCTGGTGCTGGACGGAACCGACACCGGATCGCCGGCCGAGCGCGACCGCGCCCTCGCCGAGGTGGCCCCGGTGCTGGCCGGGATGGGGGAGAGCGTCAGCCGCGACGACCTTGTCCGCAAGGTGGCGGAGCGGCTCGACCTGGAGCCGGCGATGGTGATGGGGAGGGTCGTGGCCTCGCAGCCGACCGCCGGCGGGTCAAGCCAGGGGGCGACGCCGGGCCCCGCCGCGAGCGCTCCGCCACGGCGCCGCAGCGCGGGGGAGCTGACCTCGCGCGAGCGTCGTGAGCGCGCCCTGCTGGCGATGTGCATCGCGATGCCGAAAGAGGGGCGCGAGTACCTCGGCCGGCTCGGCGATGACCATCTCTCCGCCAGCGGGGCTCGCCTGCTCGCCTGGCTGCGCGACCACCTCGACGACCCCGCCTCCGACCTGCCCCACGACGACGACGAGCTGGCCGGCCTCGTCGCCGAGCTGGTGATGCTCGCCCGCGACGAGCCCGCCTCGCAGGGGGCGATGGAGCTCAACTTCCTCCTGCTCGAGCAGCGCCGCATCGAGGCCGAGATCGCCGCCGCCGGCGAGCGCGACGACTACGAGCGCCGCGCCACCCTCAGCCGCGAGCGCGCCGCCCTGGTCGAACGCATCGCCCGCACCGAGCGCGTCGGCTGACGGCCGCGTCACGCTAAGCGAGGAGTGGACCGAAACTTTCTGTCCGAGTCATTTGGCATGATTTTCGCATGGACAAGCGGTTTCTGGAGGAATGCTTGGCGAAAAGCATGTCGCTGGAGGCGATCGGCAAGGCGACCGGGAAGCATCCGTCCACTGTCAGTTACTGGATAAAGAAGCACGACTTCGCTGCAGTAGGCAACTCCCGCCATGCGCCAAAAGGAGAGATCGATCCGATCCGCCTACAGAAACTTGCAGAGGAGGGCGTTTCCATTCGCAAAATGGCGGATGAGCTCGGGGCCGGATACTCGACGATCAGGTATTGGCTGGGTCGCCTTGATTTGGAGACGGATCGGATGATTCGCAGAAAGGAAGGCGAGGCTGCGCGCAAGGCCGGACTCCGAAGGGCCTACTTGAAATGCCCGAAGCACGGTCATACCGCTTTCTTCGCGCGTCTCGAGGGTGGGTTTCGATGTGCGCGGTGCAATACGGCGGCCGTCTCCGAGAGACGTCGCCAGGTCAAGCGCCGACTTGTCGAAGAGGCAGGGGGTCAGTGCACGATCTGCGGTTTCGCGGAGCATCCCGCGGCCCTCCAATTCCACCACCTAGACCCCAGCGCAAAGGCATTCCATCTTTCCCGCCGGGGTCACAGTCGCAGCATCAAACGGATGCGAGCCGAGGCAGAGAAGTGCGTCCTCTTGTGCGCGAATTGCCATGCTCAGCTCGAGGTCGGGGCCAAGGAACTTCCGGTGGATGGACGCTAGAGTTAGCCACGCTACGGGGACGGTTCTCCCAAGTAGCTCACATTGGTCCGGGGTAGCTCAATTTGGTAGTAGCGCTCGGCTGTTAACCGAGAGGTTGTGGGTTCGAGTCCCACCCCCGGAGCTCTCTTCAAGCGTGCGCGCGGTCGTGCGCCAGTTGCTCCACCAGCTCGGCGCCGCGCGCGGAGCCGTCGTGCTCGCGTCCCCAGGCGGCCAGCTCGTCGGCCCGCACGGTGAAGGAGCGGTCGCGGAGGATGCGGCGGGCTGCCCAGCGCAGCGGCGCCGGCCGGCAGAGGCGCCAGGGCAGTGAGAGGCCGGCCTTCGTCCAGGCGACTCGCATCGCGGTCTCGCTCATGTCGCCGATCAGGGGGCAGATGAGCACCGGGGTGCCGGCGCCGAGCGCCCTCGCGACGGTGCCATGGCCCCCGTGCGAGATCACCAGCGACGCCGCCGGCATCAGCTGGCTGTAGCTGAGCCACTCGACGAGGACGGCGTTCGGCGGCACCTCGATCGGACTCTGCGGGACGACCCGGTTGGTCGTCGCCACCACCCGCACCGGCTCGTCCGCCAGCGCCGCCAGCGCCGTTCGCACGAGGTGGTTCTCCGAGTCGTGCGCGGTACTGGGCGCGACCAGCACGAGCGGGTCATCTCCCGGCGGCAGCTCGATCTCGGGATGGGGCAGCTCGAAGGTCATCGGCCCGGTCACCTCGACGCCCGCCGGCCAGCGCCGCGGGTACTCGAGCTGAGGGAAGGTCCCGACCAGTGCCAGATCGGGGCTGATCCCGCCGTGGAAGCGCTCGAGCGGCGGCAGGTCGAGTCGCTGGCGCTGGATGTTGAGGTCGCTCCGTCCCTGCCGCAGGCCGATGTCCAGCATCCGCTGCCCCGCTTTCCAGACCCCGCGCCCGAGCGGCGTGCGCGGCGGCCGCAAGCCGACGGCGAAAAAGGGCAAGCCCGGCTCGACCACCGGATAGATGTGGGGGATCAAGGTCGCCAGGGGAACGCCCGCCCGCTCGGCCGCCAGCGACGGGGCGAGCGTGAGGATGTCGCTGACCACCGCGTGCGGCTGCATCTCCTCCAGCAGCGGCAGCAGGGCGCGGGCCGCCTCGGCCGCGTGGGCGCCTTCCGGCGAGTTCGGGTCTGGCGGGGGGAACATCCGGTATTCCTCCGCCGCGGCGAAGCCCAGCCCGGCGCCCTCGACCGCCGCCCGGCGCTCCTCCCAGGTCTCGATCGTCACCTCATGGCCACGGGCTGCCAGCGCCCTTCCCAGGGCTATCGCCGGAAACGCGTGGCCCGCGTCGCCGAAGGCGGCGACCAGGAGCCTTAGAGCCTGTCCCATGACCCCCCGCGCACGTCTGGCGGCGGCGGACACTTCGCGGTGCGGCGTCCTCGGTCGGCCGAATAGCGCGAGGCTATTCGGCCTCCCTGCGTCCTTGCCCCGCTCGGTCCGGCGCTCGCCAGCCGCACACGCTGGGTCATGGAACAGGCTCTACGGGGTGTCGAGTCCCTCACCCGGGCGCGTGAAGACGATCTCGGGGACGTGGCAGTTGCGCGAGGTGCTGAGCAGAAAGCGCACCGCCTCGCCGATGTCCTCGGGCCGGATCATCTCCTCGCCCGGGACCTGACCCTTGGCGAACTCGGTCATCGGCGTGTCGACGAAGCCGGGAGCCAGCGCCGTGCACTGGATCCCCTCGGCGCCCGCCTCACGGTGCGTGGACTGGGTGAAGTTGATCACCGCCGCCTTGGTCGCGGCGTAGACCGAGAGCCAGGCCTGGCCGCCCTTGCCGGCGATCGAGGCCGTGTTGACGATCAGCGCCTTGCCGTGCTCGGCGCCGGCCTCGCGCAGCAGCGGCAGCCCCTCCCGCGTGCCCAGGACCAGCGCCCGCAGGTTGACGCCCAGCTGCATGTCGAGGTGCTTGGTCTGGATCTCCGCCATCGGCGCGCCGATCCCCACTCCGGCGTTGTTGACGAGCACGTCGAGCCGGCCGTAGGCCTCGCGGTGCTTGGCGAAGACGCCGACGACGTCCTCCTCGTCGGTCATGTTGGCGGCCACGCTCTGCACCTCGATGCCATCGGCACGCAGGCTCTCGGCTGCCGTCTCGAGCTTCTCCGGGCGCCGCGCGGCGACGGTCAGGGCGTAGCCCTGCTCGCCCAGCACACGGGCGATCGCTAGCCCGATACCGCTCGAAGCCCCCGTGATCAAAGCCGCTCGATCCGCCACTTCCCGCTCCTTTCGCTCTCCCTGCTGACGCGCACCCTACTTGTGAGCCGGCGGGCGGGGCGGAATGAGCCGCCGCGCCGCAATAACATGGCGTCGATGCGCCTCCGCAGAGTTCTTGGGGTACCCGCCTGCCTGCTCGCAGCCGCCGCCTTGATTGGCGGCTGCGGCGGCGATTCCGACTCCTCGACCTCGTCCGGGTCGACCTCGGCCGAGAGTCGTCCCGCGCCGCCGAAAAGCGCCTTCCCGAGCGCCGCCGGTAAGTCGCTTGGCGAGGTGCTCAAATCCGAGATGGTCGACGGGCCGTCCGAGCTCGTGGTCTCGCCGGCCGCGCTGGCCTTCTATGAGGGGGAGAACCGCTACCCGTTCGGCGTCTTCCGGCGCGATGGGTCGCAGGTGTCCGATGCCGAAGTGGCGCTCTACTTCGCCAGGGTGCCGAAAAAACCGGGCGCGGCGGCCACGACCGGCAAAAAACCCGCGGCCGCGCCAGAATCGGCGAGCCGCGAGGCCGCCGCCGAGGCCCGCGATCAGCCCGCGGTGGGCCCGTTTCCGGCCGCGATCGAAAGCCTGCAGACGCAGCCCGCCTTCCGGGCGCGGACGACGACCGACGACCCCGACGCCGCCTCCGTCGTCTACGTCACCGATGTCGATTTCCCCAGTGACGGCGAGTGGCAGATCGCCGCCCTGATCAAGGACGGGGACGAAGTGACAGGGACCCTGCTTTCTGGCACCGAGGTCGGTCGCTTCAAGCGGGTGCCGCGACCCGGCCAGAAGGCGCCGACGATTCACACGCCCACGGCGGCCGATGTGGGAGGGGATCTCTCCCAGATCACGACCCGCCTTCCCCCGGACACCCAGAACCAGGTCGACTACGCCGACGTCCTGGGCAGGGAGCCGGTGATCCTCTTGTTTGCGACCCCGCAGTTCTGCCAGAGTCGGGTCTGCGGACCGGTTGTAGACGTGGCCGAGCAGGTCAAGGAGCTCTACGGCGACGAAGCGGAGTTCATCCACATGGAGATCTTCAACGACAACGATCCCGCCAAGGACGTGCGCCCGCAGGTGCGCGCCTTCCGCCTGCCGAGCGAGCCGTGGCTGTTCGCCATCGACCGGCAGGGCACGATCCAGGCAGAGCTCGAGGGCGCCTTCGGCGTCGATGCGCTGACCCGCGCGGTGAAGAAGGCGACGGCGGAATGAGCGAGCAGGCCACGCCCGACGCCGAGCAGCAGAAATTGCTCGAGGCCTTCGCCGAGGAGGCAAAACGGCGCTGCGACGTGATCGCCGCCGGCCTGGCGACCGAGACCACCGACTTCGAGACGATGCGAGCCGAGGCACACGCCCTGCGCGGCACCGCCGGTGCCGTCGGCCTGCGCCGCCTCGCCGAGCTGGCCGGCCTGATGGAATCCGACCTCGACGAGGCGAAGAAGACCGGCCTGATCCGCGGCGGCCGCTCCCACCAGATTGCCGACGCCGCCAAAGCCCTCGCCGAAGGCGCCGCCGCGGCCGCGGAAGGCAAGGAAGAGCCCGCCGACGTGGGCCGCTCCCTGGCTCAGCTCTTCAGCCCCTGAGCAGCCGCCAGCCCCGTCCGTCTCCCGCTACGCTCGACCCGAGGGGGCGGTAGCTCAGCTGGTTAGAGCAGCGGACTCATAATCCGTCGGTCGAAGGTTCGAGTCCTTCCCGCCCCACTAAGAAAATGGCTCTAAAGAGCCAAGCAAATAAGAGCCACTTGGCACGAAGTGGCGAAATTGGTCCCGAATTGGTCCCAAAACGCGCTAGAATTCGGGCACTGATGCGACAGCCAGCGCCCCGCCCGATCTCCGGCCACGTCTTCAAGCGCAAGGGGAAGCGCGGCGCGGTCTGGTACGCGAAGTACCGCCTGCCAGATGGCAGTCAGCAGAAGAAGCGACTTGGTCCGGCCTGGACGGAGAAGACCGCGCCACCCGATGGCTACTTCACCAAAGGCAAGGCCCAGACGCACCTGGACGAGCTGCTGCGCCAGGTGCGGGACGGCTCGCTGCCGGGCATGGTGAAGACCGGCAAGACCTTCACCGACGCCGCCGACGAGTGGCTTGCCTATTGCGAGAACGTCCGCGACTGCAAGCCGTCCACGATGCGCGATTACCGCAACATGGTCCGCGTCCTCGTCCGCGAGTTCGGCAAACACAAGATCGAGTCGGTCACGAGCGAGGACATCGAGCTGTGGATCAGCGGCTACGGCGGCTCTAATCGGACGCGGCAGAAGTACCTCGTCTGCCTCGGCTCGATCTTCAAGCGGGCGATGAAGGTCTACGGCCTCCCCCGCAACCCGGCCGATCTCGTAGAGCGCCCTCGAGTTCGCCGCGCGGCCAAGATCGACGTGCTGCGACCGGAGGAGGTCTTGGCGCTCGTTAGGGCGGCGGAGTCCGAGCAGGACGCGGCGATCTTCCACACGGCAGCGTTCGCTGGCCTTTGGATGGGTGAGCTGCTGGCGCTGCGCTGGCGCGATGTGGACTTCACCCGCCGCACGATCCACGTTCGCGAGAACTGGACCCAGGGAGAGACGACCACGCCAAAGGGCGGGACCGAGCGAGCGGTGCCGATGGCTGAGGAGGTCGCCGAACGGCTCGCGCGCCTCGGCCAGCGCCCGCACTTCACCGCCGAGGACGATCTGGTCTTCTGCACGCCGCGCGGCCAGCACGTCGGCTACAAGTCGTTGAAGGAGCGCTACCGCGCGGCGCTGCGAGTGGCGGGCCTGCGCGAGGACTTCCGCTTCCACAACCTCCGCCACACTTTCGGCAGCACAGTGATCCGCCACGCCGACTCGCGCGAGGTCATGGAGTGGATGGGCCACGCCGACCTGACGACGACCAGGCGCTATCTCGCCTTCGTCGACCGCGAGGACGCAGCCAAGCGAGTCTCGGAAGCCTTCCGCTTGGAGGAGCCGCAAGCGTCGCCGGCACCGGCCTCCGCGGCTTGACGCCGGCCTACCTGCGCCGCCGCGTCCCATAGGTGTTCTCGGAGACCCAGCTCTCCAGATCAGAGCGCGTGAACCTCAGTCCGCGATCCCCGATCCGCACGTGCGGTAGTCCCCGCGATCGGACCAGCTCGTAAAGCGTGCTGCGCGGTACCCGAAGGAGCTGCGCTGCCTCGTTGGCATCCAGCAAAGGCTCGGTGAGTAGCGGGGCATCGGCCATTGGTCTCTGCTCCTGTTGTCCAACGAGAAGGCGATTTGCCCCGCCTTTCTGGGATTTCTTAACAATCGCTCCGCGAGTCAGACCCCTCCTCGTGACCGAACGTGTACTCCCCAAGACGCGTCCCACCGGGGTCCCAATCCATCCCGACGAGCAATTCGCCAGGTGGGACTTCCAGGGAGCCCGCGAGCTTGATCAGCGTGTCCACGCGAGCGACCCGTTCGCCGCGCTCTATTTGGCCCACTGCCGTGCGGTGCAAAGAAGCTCGCACGGCCAGCTCTTCCTGGGACAGCCTTAGCCGCTCGCGGCAGTTGCGCAGGTTCGCGCCGAACTGCTTCGCCACCATCAGTTGAGCTGTCCGAGTAGGTCGTGCAGCGCCTTGTGCTCTGAGACCACCCGCTTGTACTCGTTCTCCCGGTCGTATATCTGGGCGAGGTCGGAGAGCACGTCACGCACGTCCCGGTCCGGAACGATGGAGCCGCTATCGAGGGCCGCGAGCAGCTTCGCGTAGACGGCCTCTTCTCGATACAGGCGGCGCGGCTCTCGGAGCTGTTTGGGGTACTGGGCCAGCTCTTCTCGAATGCCGTTGCGGGCGATCTCGAAGAGGTCATGCAGAAACTTGCGGTGCGCGGCGGGGATCGTGAGGGCGACGGCATCGCCGTCCCCCGTAGGGTTGGTGCAGGACATGAGGAGCTTCGCCTCCTTGTGTCTTAGGCGGCCCGTCGTGTTCACCCACGGCGGGTCGCCGCTGTCTGGAGCCGGTATGCCGCTACCGTTCCCGTGCGGCGGGGCGAGTGACCCTTGACCCGTCGCCACGGGGCCGGTGTTCCAGCACGCGGCCCCACTTATGTTTAGGCCGCGAGTCTAGCAGGAATATATGGCGAACCATAAACGCAAGATCGCTCATCGAGACCTGCCTCAGCCTGCCCTCGGGAAGGCAATTCGGGCGCTACGCCAGAAACAGGGCGACACGCTAAAGACGCTCGCGCCAAAGGCCGGAGTCACCTGGGGCACGCTCGGCGTCATCGAGCGCGGTGAAGCCAACCCGACCTGGGGAACTGTCCGCGAGATTGCGTTGGCACTCGGCGTCTCTGTCTCCGAGCTGGCAAGGCTGGCTGAGAAGCTCGAAAAATAGCTCGACTGCCCAGCTCCTCTAGAGATTGCCGCAATCACCGCGAAAAAGGGGCTCTCTCGCGCGGGCTGCTATTGAAAAGAGCTTCCCGGATCATTAGAAAGTTTAGATCGCTACTCAGCGCTGCTCGCATCGCTCAGGCAAACCTAGGGGGACGAAGTGGCAGAAAGCAGGACGGTGACTCAGGGGGAATTCCCGATCAACGCCACTCGATTTTTGGTGAAGGCGATCATCGCTTTGTGGATTTTGGGAATTGCCTTCGTGGCTCCCGTGCTGACCAAGCCAGCGCAAGCTGCCAATGACCGCCTCCTATTTGTCATGGACAGCTGCTGCTCGATTGGAGCTCCAGGGATAATCAGGGGTCCTCTCACCACTGCGGACGCAGGAACCGGAGGCGCGCAGGCTTCAAGTGGCATCGAACCAGCTCGCGGGCGCATCTTCCTGTCTCCCAATGGACGCCTAATGGCTTACCAGAGCGAAGTGGAAACCTTGTCTGTCGCTGGGGTCGATGGGTCGAATCCACAGGTGATCGCCTCTCCCGCCACTGGCTACTCCTTCAACTCAGATGGGACCGAACTGCTGATGGGCGGTTCTGCCTGTCCTGGGATCTGCTGGATCAATCTGCAGACCGGCGCAAAGAAAGCCACAAGCATCGCAGGTGAACCTAGCCTTTCCCCCGATGGGACGAAGGTCGTATGGGTAGCTTTGGGCTTGGCCAAAAAAACCACCGACACAGAGAACCTTTTCGTCGCTAATCCTGACGGCTCTGGTGCTGTTCAGATTACCAACTTTACTTCGAAATCTACCCCGCCAGGTGTTTGGGGCACACCTCAATTTGGCCCCAAAGGAATTATCGCCTTCTGGGGCGGAGATATCGCGTTCACTAAACTGTGGACTATAAGTTCTAATGGAACGAACTTGGAAGAAATCTCAGAAGTAAACCCTAACTGGTTTAGCTGGACCCCTAGTGGGCAAATTAACTTTACTCACTACACTTCCATCGCTGGCTCCGAATGCGGTATCTACACGATGAATCCAGATGGCTCGAACATCAGTCGAGTTCCGGTCAACAGCGAAGAAACTTGCTTCGAACCTATCAACGACAAGATTCCAAAGGCCGTGTATCGGCAGCCCGCCGAAGGGAGTAGCGAGGACTATCTTGCGCACGCTTACGAGCCCGTGCTTCGGTTCGACTCCTCTGAGGAGTGGCGGCCACTGAATATTGACTCCTTCTTCGGGGAGGAACAGCACCAGGTTTGCGAAGGAGAATCGTGCAGCCTCATCTCGAGCGCCGCAGACCTCAACCTGCATACGGGATCTAACGCTGAAATTAACATCGCCGGTAGCTACAACGAAGCGGGAGATGAGGAGAACTACCATTCTCCGTACGAAGAATGTACTGCGACTGGATTGCGGGATTGCGATACCGGAAGTCGCAGTGCCATCTACTACCGGATTGGTGGAACGTACGGCGGGTATCAATACATCGACTACTGGTTTTATTACCGCGCTAACTACTTTACGAACCAGCTTGGTTGGCATGAGGGAGACTGGGAGGGCGTCACTGTTGCTCCTTCGCCGACATCAAGCACCTTTGACTACGCCGCATTCAGTCAGCACGGCACGTTCTACAGTTATCTACGGGATGTTTTGCGATGCGAAGACGCACCGGGGGAATCGGTCCCTGCCTCGGAAACCTGCGGGACTGAATCTCAGCACACAGGTCATCGAGTAGCGGTCTTCCCTGCGAACGGCACACACGCCAACTACACAACCCCTTGCTCGGAGCAGATCATCCTCGTCTCCTGCTCACAGAATGGCCCCGGGTCTCAAGAGAGGGGCTACGACGGGGCGGATCGGTGGGGCCGGGCTTTCGATCACACTGGTGGGTCTGGAGCGGCACTCCTACCTATGCCGGACACCGGCAAAGAACTGTGGTCCGATTGGCCTGGGCAATGGGGGACCGATTCCAGTAGTCCGATCAGCCCGGCGCTACAGCCAGTAGACATTGAATGCGCTTCACTCGACAACGGAGAAGGTTGCGTGACCGGGCCTCGGGGCGAAGAAGAGGGTGCCTTCTCGGCTTTCGCTGCCGAGCCTGGAGGCACTCCCGTTTCTCCTGGGCTTAGTGCTCTCCGGTGCTCTAGTTGGACTGGGCCGGAGGTGGCTGTAACTGCATGTGATCCGAAGCTGCTGCGAAAGGCGGTGATGGCCGGGTCCGTCGGAGCATCGGGGTCATTTGATGTTTCGGTGCCCGAGGGTTCTGGTGTCGCCGCTGAGGGCTCGGGCATAGCCCAATATTTGGATTCGCCTCTCGAAAGTGGGGACGAAGTGAAGATCGCAGGCCATGTGACCCCGAGAAGTCAAGTGGTCGTCCGGGTATCAGGTCATGGGCGGCAGAATCTGGTGGCAAAAATTCCAGTAGGCCAGCTCATGAGCGCTGAGGGCAACCCGGGCGATCGAGCTTTGAGGCTCCGTCTCCGGGTATGGCGAGAGGACGCCAAGCCTCATGTCTCGTTGGGTGGAGTAGAGGCCCTCGGCATAAAGACGGAAGCTGGCCGCTGAGGAGAATTAGCGGAGACGAGTCTCCCGAGGGCCCAGGGATCGATCGACTAGCCATCGAAGGAGGATCCCTACGCCAACCCCAAGGCAACCACAAAGCATCCCGACGACCGCAGATGCCAGGGCTTCAGCGGCATAGTCATCCTCGCCTCGAGAGCTTGACAAATCTCCGGTTACGAGCTTGAAGACCCACCAGCCGAGCGCTACTAGGACGGGAAT
This sequence comes from Solirubrobacterales bacterium, assembly GCA_035557635.1. Classification (GTDB taxonomy): domain Bacteria; phylum Actinomycetota; class Thermoleophilia; order Solirubrobacterales; family 70-9; genus VRUE01. The sequence goes on from DATMDR010000005.1 coordinate 12,027, forward strand.
GGCGAGGCCCTTGGTCCTGAAAGCAAAACCCGCGAGAACCCCTACAAGGACAATCCACCACTCGACCATGGTCTCAGGCTAGCGAAGGTGGAGCTGTTTTCGGATGGATGCCATGGCAATGGACAAATGGACCGTCTAGTGTCACTCCCCGGCGGTTGACATCCTCACTGGCGTACGACGAGGGGCAGCTCGCGCTCCCGCACGGCCTCGGCCGCGTAACGCACGGCCTCACGAATGTCTTCGGCCTCCAGGTCCGGGTAGGCGGCGAGGATCTCTGCCTCGTCCATGCCGTCGGCAACCAAGTCGACGATGGTCGCCACGGGGATCCGCAGGCCGCGGATGCACGGAGTTCCGTCCCTGGTCGGGTCGTGCGGTGATCCGCCTAAAACTCATCAACTCAACCTAGCTAGATGACCCGCCTACACACGTTGTGAACCGCTGAGAGGCCATCCGGGCCCGCCAAGAGGCTGTGGGTGTCGAAGCTCACGACCTCGAGGAGGACCCGGATGGATGTTCACGCTAACGCCGTTCTCGGACCGGCGGGACG
>DATMDR010000006.1:0-52309 GCA_035557635.1 Solirubrobacterales bacterium
GATGCCCTTGTAGCGGACCCGCTTGTACTTGCCGCAGTAGCACTCCCAGTCCTTGGTCGGACCGAAGATGCGCTCGCAGAAGAGGCCGTCTTTCTCCGGCTTCAGGGTGCGGTAGTTGATCGTCTCCGGCTTGGTGACCTCTCCCCAGCTCCAGGAGCGAATCTTCTTCGAGGAGGCGAGGCCGATCTCGATCGCGTCGAAGTTGTTGATGTCGATCATCGCTACTCCTCCACCTTGGCCGTCTCGGCCTTGGCGTCGTCGCTGGTTTCCGCGTCCCCGTCGGCACTCGTGCCGTCACCGTCGGTTCCGCCCTCTCCCTCTGCCACGACCTGCTCCTCGCGCTCGTCAGCAGCGCCGTTGGAGGAGTCGGCGCGGACCCCGGTCAGGTCCATCCCCAGCTCCTCCGCCGCTTTCAGCAGGTCGTCGTCCTCGTCTGCTACCTCGACGTCGCCGCCCTCGGAGACGACGTTGGCGTCGAGCGAGAGGCTCTGGATCTCCTTCAGCAGCACTTTGAAGGACTCGGGGATCGAGGGCTCGGGGATGTTCTCGCCCTTGACGATCGCCTCGTAGGCCTTGACCCGGCCGACCGTGTCGTCGGACTTGACCGTGAGCATCTCCTGCAGTGTGTAGGCGGCACCGTAGGCCTCCAGCGCCCAGACCTCCATCTCGCCGAAGCGCTGACCGCCGAACTGCGCCTTGCCGCCCAGCGGCTGCTGGGTGACGAGCGAGTAGGGACCGGTCGAGCGGGCGTGGATCTTGTCGTCGACCAGGTGCAGCAGCTTGAGGATGTACATGTAGCCGACCGTGACCTTGCCCTCGTAGGGCTCGCCGGTGCGGCCGTTGTAGAGCTGGACCGCGCCCATGCAGCGCGAGCCCGGACGCTCGGCCTTGTCGATGCCGAGGTCGATGCCACGCTCGGCGTTCTCCTCCTGCCAGCGGACCAGCGCCTCGTCGACGTCCTCGACCGTGGCGCCGTCGAAGACCGGCGTCGCCACGTTGACGCGGCCGTTGCCGCCTGGGGCGTGCGCCTCCTCGTAGGAGACGGAGCCGTCGTCGTACCAGCCGTTGCCGGCGACCCAGCCCAGGTGCGTCTCCAGGATCTGGCCGATGTTCATCCGGCTCGGCACGCCGAGCGGGTTGAGGATGACGTCGACCGGAGTGCCGTCCTCGAGGTGAGGCATGTCGGCCTCGGGCACGATCTTCGAGATCACACCCTTGTTCCCGTGGCGGCCGGCGAGCTTGTCGCCCTCGGCGATCTTGCGCTTGGTGGCGACGAAGACGCGGACCAGGTCGTTGACGCCGGCAGCGAGGTCGTCGCCGTCGTCGCGGCTGAAGGTGAGCACGTCGATCACGACGCCGCCCTCGCCGTGCGGGACTTTCAGCGAGGTGTCGCGGACCTCGCGCGCCTTCTCCTTGAAGATGGCGCGGATCAGCTTCTCCTCCGCGGTCAACTCGGTCTCGCCCTTCGGCGTCACCTTGCCGACCAGGAGGTCGCCGGAGACGACCTCGGCGCCGACGCGAACGATGCCGCGCTCGTCGAGGTTGCGCAGGCTCTCCTCGGAGCGGTTGGGGATGTCGCGGGTGATCTCCTCGTCGCCGAGCTTGGTCGTGCGGGCGTCGATCTCGTACTCCTCGATGTGGATCGAGGTCAGCTCGTCGTCCTTGACCAGGCGCTCGGAGAGGATGATCGCGTCCTCGAAGTTGTAGCCCTCCCAGGACATGAAGGCGACCAGGCAGTTCTTGCCGAGGGCGATCTCGCCACCGGCGGTCGAGGAGCCGTCGGAGAGCACGTCGCCCTCTTTCACCTTCTGCCCGGTGTCGACGATCGGGCGCTGGTGGATGATCGTGCCCTGGTTCGAGCGCATGAACTTGTGTAGCGGGTACTCGTCCTTCTTCGAGCCGTGGGTGACGACGATCGACTCGGCGTCGACGTGGGTGACCTCGCCCGCGTTGAGGGCGAGGACGACGTCGCCGCTGTCAACGGCGGCGCGGCGCTCCATGCCGGTGCCGATCAACGGCGGCTCGGGCTTGAGCAGCGGTACCGCCTGGCGCTGCATGTTGGAGCCCATCAGGGCCCGGTTGGCGTCGTCGTGCTCGAGGAAGGGGATCAGCGCCGTCGCCACCGACCAGATCTGGGTCGGTGAGACGTCCATCAGGTCCACTTCTTTGGGCGCGGCCGTGGCGTACTCCTGCTCGCCGGAGCGAACCAGGACCTGCGGGCCCTTCAGTTTGTTCGTTTTCGGATCGAGCTCGGCGTTCGCCTGGGCGATCACCTTGTCTTCCTCCTGGGTCGCGTCGAGATGCAGGATCTCGTCGCTTACGACGCCGTCGGTGACCGGCCTGTAGGGGGTCGTGACGAAGCCGTGTTCGGAGACCTGGGCGTAGGACGACAGCGACCCGATCAGGCCGATGTTCGGTCCCTCCGGGGTCTCGATCGGACACATCCGGCCGTAATGGGTCGGGTGAACGTCGCGGACCTCGATCGGGGCCCGCTCGCGGGTCAGCCCGCCGGCGCCGAGCGCCGAGAGCCGGCGCCTGTGGGTGAGCCCGTCGAGGCTGTTGGTTTGGCTCATGAACTGCGAGAGCTGCGAGGAGCCGAAGAACTCCTTCATCGCGGCGACCACCGGGCGGATGTTGATGATCGTCTGCGGGGTGATCGCGTCGGAATCTTCAGTGGTGAGACGCTCGCGGACTACACGCTCCATCCGGTAGAGGCCGATCCGGAAGGCCTCCTGGATCAGCTCGCCGACCGTGCGCAGTCGCCGGTTGCCGAAATGCTCGTACTCGTCGAGGTGCTCGTTGACCGGCTCGCGCGGGTAGCTGAGCGCCTCCGCCGCGTAGTCCTTGATCGGGTTCTCCTCGTCGATCTGCTCGGAGATGCCGAGCAGCTTCGGCAGGCTGACCAGCTCTTTGACCAGGGCGACGATGTCGTCGTGGGTCAGCACCCGGTTGTCGAGGTCGACGTCGAGGTCGAGCCGGGCGTTGAGCTTGTAGCGGCCGACCCGGGTCAGGTCGTAGCGCTTGGGGTCGAAGAAGAGCTGCTCGAGCAGGGCGCGGGCGGCGTCCACCGAGGGCGGCTCGCCGGGGCGCTGCTTCTTGAACAGCTCGATCAGCGCGCCCTCCTCGGTTTTCGTCGCCTCGGTGTCCGATTCGATCGTGTGGCGGATGTAGACCGAGTCGTCGAACATCGAGAGCAGCTTCTCGTCCTCGACGTAGCCCATCGCGCGCAGCAGCACGGTGACCGGTAGCTTCCGCTTGCGGTCGATGCGGACGTAGACGCGGCCTTTTTTCTCGATTTCGAGCTCCAGCCAGGAGCCGCGAGCCGGCATCAGGTTGGCGATGAAGACCTGCTTCTCAGGATCCTTGGGCGCCATCACGTAGGCACCCGGGGAGCGCACGAGCTGCGTGACGACGACGCGCTCGGTGCCGTTGATGACGAAGGTGCCGCGCTCGGTCATCCACGGGAAGTCCCCCATGAACACCGCCTGCTCGCGGATCTCGCCAGTCTCCTTGTTCTGGAAGGCGACGGTCGCGGTCAGCGGCCGCGAGTAGGTCATGTCCTTCTCGCGACACTCCTCGATCGTGTGCGGAGGCTCCTCGAACTTGAACTCGCCGAAAACGATCGCGAGGTTTCCGGTGTAGTCCTCGATCGGCGATATGTCGTTGATCGTCTCTCTCAGCCCGCCCTTCTTCGGATCCGTCAGCTCTTCGAAGGAGCGGCGCTGGATGTCGATCAGATGGGGGACCTCAAGGGGATTCTCTAGTCGGGAAAAACTCCTCCGGGTTACGGGGGCAGCGTTTGAACGTGCCAAGTCGGCGACTCCTCAGGCGGTCAGAGGGACGTTAGAAACAGCGCAGATATGGGCAGGGGACAACAGGCGCGCGACCGCGAAAAATAACACACGCGGCGCACGGGCTGCTGAGCAGGCCCTGAGACTGCGGAAACAAGCGAAATTACTTCAGCTCGACGGTGGCGCCGGCCTCCTCGAGTTCGGCCTTGAGCTTGTCGGCCTCCTCGCGCTCGACACCCTCTTTGATCGCCTTGGGGGCGTCGTCGACGAGTGCCTTCGCCTCTTTCAGGCCAAGCCCTGTGGCAGCGCGGACGACCTTGATCACCGGCACCTTCTGGCCGCCGACCTCGGTCAGCACCACGTCCACCGTCGACGACTCCTCCTCGCCGCCCGCCCCATCGCCGGCGGCAGCGCCCGCTGCAGCTGGTGCGGCGGCGGCGACCGCGGTCGCGGAGACGCCGAACTCCTCCTCGAGCGCTTTGATCCGCTCGGAGAGCTCGAGGACCGAGATGCTCTTCAGCTCCTCGATCCAGTCCTCAGTTGAAATTGCTTTGGTCGCCATCTACTCCTCTTCCTTGCTCTCGTCGTCGTCAGAAGTCTTGTCCTCGTCAGAAGTCTCGTCGTCCCCGGATGAGGGCTCGGGCGCCTCGTCCGCGGGTGATGCGTCCGCGTCATCCGCCTTGTCCTCAGCAGCTTCCGCGGGCTCGTCGGCGGGCGCCTCACTCTCGGCCTCCGCAGCAGCTGGCGCCTCTCCGCTGACGAGGCCCTGCTCAGCGATTTGGCCCAATTGCAGTGCGAGACCCTGGATCATCGAGCCGAGGCCGCGGACCAGGCCGGTCAGCGGGCTGGCGACGACGCCGGCGAGCTGGCCGTTGAGGATGTCGCGGGAAGGCAGGCGGGCGATCGACTTGAAGGCGTCCTCGTCGAGGCTGAGGCTTTCCATGAAGCCGCCCTTGAAGGTGAGCACCTCGTGCTCTTTGTTGAAGCTCGAGATCGTCTTGGCCGCCATCGCGGTGTCGCCGCGGACGAAGGTGAGCGCGGTCGGGCCTTTGAGCAGCTCGGTGAGGCGGTCCTCCCCCGCTTTCTCGGCAGCGAGTTTGGTGAGGCGGTTCTTGACCACCTTGAAGGAGGCGTCGGCCTCGCGCAGCTTTGCTCGCAGCTCGGCGGCCTGGGGGACGCTGATGCCGCGGTAGTCGACGGCGAAGATCGCCTCGGCGCCCTCGATCTGGGCGGCGATCTCCTCGATGGCTGTGGCCTTTTCTTCGCGGTTCATCGTCTTACCTGCATCGGGCTTCCGGGCTGAGCCCCGCCGATGGTCTCGGGTGAGCGGCGACGCAGTCTAGGCGGTCGCCGCCTCCGGCGTCGCCGCGGCCTCGCGGTCGGCCACCTTGCCGGCATCGACTTTGATCCCGGGGCCCATCGTCGTCGTCACGGTGCAGGAGCGGATGTAGCGGCCCTTGGCCGCCGAAGGCTTGGCGCGGACGATCTCGTCGATCGCCGCGCTGAGGTTGTCGAGCAGCTTCTCCTGGTCGAAGCTGGCCTTGCCGATCGCGAGGTGGACGATCGCTTGGCGGTCGGTGCGGTATTCGATCTTGCCCGACTTCGAGTCGCCGACCGCTTTCTCGACCTCGTCGGTGACCGTGCCCACCTTTGGGTTCGGCATCTTGCCCTGCGGGCCGAGGACGCGTCCGAGCTTGCCGACCGTCCCCATCATCTGCGGGGTCGAGATCGCCACGTCGAAGTCGGTCCAGCCCTCCTCGACTTTCTTGGCGAGGTCGTCGCCGCCGACGAAGTCGGCTCCGGCCGCCTCCGCGTCGCGGGCCTGCTGGCCCTGGGCGAAGACCGCAATCGTCACGTCTTTGCCGAGACCGTGGGGCAGGGCGAAGGTGCCGCGCAGCTGCTCCTCGGCGTGGCGGACGTTGACGCCGAGCAGCATGTGCAGCTCGACCGTCTCGTCGAAGTTGGTGCTCGCCGTCTCCTTGAGCAGCGATACCGCCTCCTCGGGCGGATAGAGATGGTCGCTGCGGACCTTCTCGCTCGCTTTGCGGTAGCGCTTGCCGTGGGCCATGTCAGTCGGCGACGTCTACGCCCATCGAGCGGGCGGTGCCGGCGATGATTTTCGAGGCGGCGTCGAGGTCGTTGGCGTTGAGGTCCGGCATCTTGCGCTCGGCGATCTGGCGGACCTGGTCCATCGAGATCGTCCCCACCTTGTTGACGTGGGGCTCGCCCGAGCCCTTGGAGATGCCGATCGCCTGCTTGATCAGGACCGCCGCGGGCGGAGTCTTGGTGATGAAGTCGAAGGAGCGGTCCTCGTAGACCGTGATCTCAACCGGGATGATCGTCCCGCCCTCTGACTGGGTCTGGGCGTTGAAGGCCTTGCAGAACTCCATGATGTTGACCCCGTGCTGGCCCAGCGCCGGGCCCACCGGCGGGGCCGGGTTGGCCGAGCCGGCCGAGATCTGCAGCTTGATCTGTGTGAGGACTTTCTTCGCCATCGGGGGGGAACCTTAACTGGAGTGAGAGCCAAGCGATCCAAGGACGCAGGGAGCGTGGCGTGCTCTGCACGCGAGCGACCGAGGACGCAGGAGCGCGCTGGCTATCACTTCAGTTAGATCTTCTTGACTTGGTCGTAGTTCACCTCGACCGGCGTCTCACGGCCGAAGATCGAGACCAGCACCTTGAGTTTGGCCGCGTCCTCGTTGATCTCGGCGATCTCGCCGGAGAAGTCGGAGAGCGGGCCGGAGATCACCTTGACCGACTCGCCGATCGAGAACTGGGCGCGGGTGCGCGGGCGCTCCGCGGTCTCGCGGTGGAGCAGGCGGTCGATCTCGGGTTTGGAGAGCGGCACCGGTTTGTTGCGCGAGCCGACGAAGCCGGTGACGCCGGGGGTGTTCTTGACCAGCCCCCAGGCGTCGTCGGTCATCTCCATGTTGACGAGGACGTAGCCGGGCATCGTGCGCTTCTCTTTCGGCTGTTTCTGGCCGTCTTTGCCGAGCTCCATCACCTGTTCGGTGGGGACGACGACCTGGCGCACGTTGCTCGACTGGCTCATCGTCTGAACCCGGTGCTCGAGATTGTGCTTGACCTTGTTCTCGTGCCCCGAGTAGGTGTTGATCACGTACCAGCGATACATAGTCGGCTCAGCTCGCTCTCTAGAGGATGCGCTGCATGACGAAGTTGAAGGCGGCGTCGAGGGCGCCGAGGTAGGCGGCGGCGACGGCGACGAAGATGACGGTGACGGCGCTGGCCTGGACCAGCGTGTCGCGGTCGGGCCACTGGACCTTCTTCAGCTCGGCCCAGCAGGAGAGCAGGAAGCCGAGCACGCCGCGGCGCTGTCGGTCGGCCGCGGCCTGCTTCTGGCGCTTGGCCAGCTGCTCGCTCTCCTTGCGCTTGCGCTCCTCGCGCTGGCGCTTCTCGCTCTCCTTGAGGCGCTTCGCCTCGGCGCGCTTGTCGCTGCGGGAGGGCTTCGGCGCGTCGGGCGTCTCCAGCTGCGTTTCCGGAGCGCCGGCGGCAATGCCGGCCTCGACCGCCTCGATCTCGGCGATGTCGCCGGAGACGGGAACCTGAGTGTCGTGCTGGGCGCGGGACTCGCCGTCGCGGGCGCCGTCGGTGCCCTTTTGCGACTGCGCTTCGCGGGCGCGGCGCTCGGCCTTGCGCTGCGCGCGGGACTTCGCCATCAGCGCGTCTCCTTGTGCGCCGTGTGGCGCTTGCACCAGCGGCAGAACTTGCGCAGCTCGATCCGGTCCGGCGAATTTCGCCGGGACTTGTTCGTCTGATAATTGCGCCGCTTGCAGTCTTCGCAAGCCAGCGTCACCGCGATGCGGACATCTCCGCGAGCCATCTTCTCCTCGATTGCGTAGGGACGCCGTTACAAGAGAAAACCCCGGCCGAAGCGCGAGGCTGGAGCGAAGAATAGCGCCACGCGCGCAGCGACGGCTTGGCCGTCCCCGGCGACGAAACCAGTGCGCCCGGTGAGAATCGAACTCACGACCTTCGGCTTGAAAGACCGACGCTCTTTGGGCCTCGTTAAAAGCCCGTTGACCACTGAGCTACGGGCGCTCGCAACCCTGCCCCGGGGATTATGCCGAGTCAGAGGCCGAACGTCTTGGCGATGATGTTGCGCTGGATCTCCGAGGTGCCGCCGTAGATCGTCGAGACCAGGGTGCTGCGGACGAGGCGCTCCATGTCGTACTCGGAGGCGTAGCCGTAGCCGCCCATCATCTGCATGCCTTCGAGGGCGGCGCGTTTGGCGACCTCGGTGACGAAGAGCTTCACCATCGAGGCCTCGCGGGGGAGCATCCGGTCCGGGTCCTCGTCGGTGAGGGTGGCGACCCAGCGGGTCATCAGCCGGGCGGCCTCGAGGTCGGTGGCGATGTCGGCGATGCGGTGCTGGAGCGCCTGGAAGGAGCCAATCGGGCGGCCGAACTGTTCGCGCTCCTTTACATAGACGATCAGGTCGTCGAAGGCGCGCTGGCCGATACCGAGCATCGTCGCGGCGAGGATCAGCCGCTCGACGTTGAGGCCGGCCATCAGCTGCGTCCAGCCATGATCGACTTCACCGAGCACGGCGTCCTCGGGCGCCTCGACGTCGGTGAGGTAGAGGTGGCTGGTCTCGCGCCCGCCCATGGTGTCGATCGGGATCACCTCGAGGCCGTCGGCGTCGCGCGGGATCCAGATCATCGAGAGGCCCTCATGCTTGGACGCGGACTTCGTGGTGCGGCAGACGACGAGGATGTGGTCGGCGATGTGGGCGTTGGAGCAGAAGACCTTCTGGCCGTTGATGACGAAGCCGCCGTCGACCCGCTTCGCCGAGGTGGTGAGCGCGCCGACGTCCGAGCCGGCCTCGGGCTCGGTCATCGCGATCGCCTCGACCGCGCCGCCGGCGATCCCGCCGAGGATCTCGTCCTTCTGCTCCTCGCTGCCGAAGCGCTGGGTGGCGCCGGCGACGATCAGCGTCGTCGCGTAGCCGCCGATCGGGGCGAGCGAGCGCGAGGTCTCCTCCATGAAAAGGCAGGCGTCGAGCATCGACCCGCCTGAGCCGCCGTACTCCTCCGGGATCGTGACCCCGAGCCAGCCCAGCTCGGCCATCTGGGAGTAGATCGTCTCGTTGTGGTGGATCGTGTAGCTCTCGGTGAGCCGCTCGCGCTGGTCCTGAGTGCCGAGCTCGTGGTCGCAGAATCGCCGAAGCGCGTCGACGAAGTCCTCCTGCTCGTCCGTCAGCGTGAAATCCACTGCCGGGAGCCTAACGGGAAGCGCCCAAAGGGAGCGGGGGATCAGGCTTGCGTGCCAGCCACTACGAAGAGGCCGACAGCCAGGAGCCAAATAAGGATCGCCTCCACCTTGATAACGGCCTGCCAATCCGCAAAGCGCCGGTCGTCCATGCGATCGAGTCGAGCTTCCAATCTCCTCAGCTCACGGCTCGTCTCTTCTCGCATGCGGCGGATCTCGGCCCTCATGTCGTCTCGCAATGCGTGGATTTCGGCGGGCTGCATCTCCTGATCCCCTACTGCGTCGCGAGCAAGCTAAGAAAGCCGAAGATGAACGTGCCGATCATGCCGAGGCTGACCTGGACGAGAAGCCGCTGCGTCGCCCGGACATCTACTCCGACGGCTTGCAGCTCAACCTCGACTCGATCAAGGCGTTTGTCCACCTGCTCAAGTCCCTTGCCGACCTGCTCGAAGCGCCTGTCGACCTGCTCGAACCTTTCGTCCATCCGGTCGAAGCGTTCGTCAACCCTGTCGAAGCGTTCGTCAACACGCTTGAACCGCTCATCGACCAGCTTGAAGCCGTCGTCGACGCGCCGATTCAGATTGTCAAGCCGATCGTCGGTCCAGCTTTCTCGCATCGCCTCCATAGTGGCAGCCTAGCGGACAGAACGTTGCGCCAAGTTAAGAAAGTGCCGCAAATCTAGAACAAATTCGTAGCAAAGCAAGGCGCCTGAGGGGAGATGTGAAGCCCAGGACGAGACTCGAACTCGTGACCCCTTCCTTACCATGGAAGTGCTCTACCAACTGAGCTACCTGGGCGGGCAGATCGCGGTTCGATCTTAAAGCTTCGTGGAAGGCGAAGGACCACGGTCACCCGTGGTCCTTCGCTCAAATCAGCTCGAGCAGATCTTTACGTGCTCGAGTCCTAATGGGTTGCTATCGAGCACCTCCCAACAACAGACCCCCGGTGTAGGTGGCGGTGGAAGCTTTGGCGCCACACCCCACCAGCCCACCGACCGTCCGGGCAAAACTGAGGCCTTTCAGGTTCAGGTCGGCATCGATCGCCCGGGCGGACCCTTCGCCCGCGGTGCCGTAGCTGACGCTCCCGATGCCTTTCTGTGGAGCTACCTTCCAGACGCAGTACGGGATGCCGAGTTTCTGATCGGATTCGCTGTTGTACGCACTGACCTCGATTCCGTCGCCTTCGCTGGTGCAGGCGACGTCGAGGGTTCCGGCGGAGTTGAGCACGTAGCCGCAGCTGTTCATGTCGATGCTCGCCGGGAGGTCGACATTCAAGACAGCGGCCCGGCAGCCGCCGTAGGCGGCCTCAAGCGCCATGCTGGTGCTCGAGCCGCTCGCATGGCCTTCGTTGAACGCAATGCTCGAGCATTTCACCGTGCGGCCGCTGAAATTGAACAAATGCGGGCTGGCGGCGTCCTGCCTGCCCAAGAATGCCACGGGATATTCTTCGGCTTCGAAGCCGCCTTTGCCGAAGTAGGCTCCGGTCTGGTCGACGTGCAGGTCGATTTTTTCGCTCAGGACATTGTAGGATCTAAGCTCCCAGCTGCTCGAGAAGCTCGCGTACTGTTCGGTTTCCCACCCGAAGCAGCCCTCCAGCAAAACTTTGATGAATGCGCCGCTCACGCCCGCGACGACGGAATCGGCAGCTTCTCCGTTGCCTTGGTTCACGAGCGTCGCCGCGATGCCTTTCTGTTCGGGGATCAGCACGTCGCAGTAGCTTCCGTTGATCCTGACCGGACCGCATTTGGAAGCTCCCGGGTAGGGCCCGATGTCGACCGTCGCCGCGAATTTGCCCGCGGCGGTTTCCGCTCCCGTCTGGAGGATCGCCCCGCAGCCGTTGGGTTCGATCGTGGATTTGCTCGCAATCGGCCCTTCGGCTGTGCAGGGCCCGTTTTTTCCCGAGTGATAGAGGGTGTCGACGGGACCACTTATCGCTTCCGCCAAGCCCAACTTTTCTGAGAAGCCCGAGCAGGAGAATGTCGAGGAGGCGACAGAGATGAAGGTGTTCGACGTGGCTCCCCCTTCGATCGTCGCCGGGTATTTGCTCGCCACGAATCCCGATGCCGACGCCGAAGACACGCCGACCATCGCTGTCAGGGCCAAAGCCGCAAGCGCGGCCAAGCCCAGTTTCCTGATGCGTTTCACTTCTACCTCCTTGCCCGGCGGCCTTGGGCCGCCGAGGTGACTGGTTTGACTGGTTGATGCCCTAGTGACGTCTTGGACGGGCGCCTAGCGCGCCCTGCTGTGCCGCGCTACACGCTTGCCCTTGCCCCCGCACTTGGCCTTGACCGCGGGCCGGAAGTTCTTCACCCGCCCGTTGTGGGCGCGGAACTCGGCGACGGCCTTGTGCCTGCCCTTGCAGAGGTTGGTCGAGTTGGTGATCAGCCCCTTGTTGCCGCCCTGCATGGTCAAGACGAAGGAGTCGACCGGTGCGTCGGGAGCGGTCTCGAAGGTGTTGCGGATGCGGCCTTTCAGGGAGTCGACCCACCCGACCAGGTCGATGGCTATCTGGCCGTTGCGCAGAGCCGCGACCAGGTCGGGCAGCTTGTTCTCGGAAGAGCGCAGGTAGACCGGGCCCTCGACCGGTTGGTCTAGAAGGGGAGTGATCGCCTTGGCGTAGCCGTAGATCGAGCGGGCCGGGCACTGGTCTGCCGCGTACTGGACCCTGGTGCAGACGGTGCGGATGTGGGACTGGTCGAGGAAGGCGCTTCTGGGCAGGGTGACTCTGGCGTAGGAGATGTTGGCTTCGCCGCGTTTCATCCTCAGCTTGGCCCTGAAGCGGGGATGGGCGCCTCGCTTGGTGCCACCGACCAGGCGGAGCCTGAGCTTGGGGTCGAAGCGCAGGGCGGCGCAGTCGGCTGCCTGGAAGGGGGTGGAGACGACGACGGGGTTGTTGTCGTGCTCGCTTGCGAAGTCCAATCCCGAGCCCAGAAGCGTCGATGCGGTCGAGGTCCGCTCGCAGCTGGTCGGGTTGAGGACGAAGTCGGGGCGATCGACGTATGCGCGGATGTCCCTTGCGTGGACGACGATCCCGTCGATGATGTGGGGGATCGGGTCCGAGCCGGTGGCGTCGACGAAGACTTCGGCTGTGGTGCGGTCGATCTTGAAGCCCTGCCTGACCACCACGGTGCCGAGGTCGAAGGGGCCGACCTTTGCCGCGGTGATCGCGGCGATGCTCAGGGCGGAGCCGTTGTAGGGGCCGGCCAGGTAGACCTTGCCAGGGGCGTAGGCCGGGCTCGGGCCCACTCCCGCTCCGGCCAGGGTGCGGCCGACCTCAGAGGCAGCTGGGCAGGAGGGGCTCTGTTCCTCTTGCGTGCCGGTGCGGTGCTTGGCCGCCTCGATCGCCGCGTCGGGGCAATAGGGGACTCCCGCGAGCTTGCCGGTGATGCCAGGCGGCAGCTTGATCGAGAAGCGGATGAACTCCTGTTCGGAGTCGGTTCTCGAGAGGCGCAGGTTGAAGGGGCTGTAGGAGCCGGCGCGGTTGTTGAGCGTGCCCGCCACCAGGCCCGGGCGGAAGGGCGGCAGGCCTCCCGTGGGGCAGGGGCCTGCGTTGGGGCCGGTGATGATCTCGAAGGCCGAGGCGGTGTGAAGCGGCGCCCCTCCCGCCCGGGGATAGAGGGTCGCCTGCACCGTGTGGGTGCCGCAGGCGGGAGGGGTCGCAAGGGGGCTCCTAGCTCCCTCGCGGAAGTGCAGCCGGAAATGAGAGAACGGCAGCTGCGGCAGGTTCTCGGCGACCGTCGTCAGCCGGCCCGTCTCGGGGTCGGGCACCACCTCGAGCGCCTGGCGGACCACAATGCCCAGCGTCGGGTTCTTGATCACTACGTAGAGAGCCAGGAGGCTGTCGAAGGGGTTCTCGTAGGGCTTGGCGACGTAGAGGGCGCCGTTTACCTGTTCGTCCAGCAGCGGGGTCTCGACTTCGACCGTGCCGATCTTCGAGGCGCCGGGACAGCCGCTGGCTTTCGCCGTCTCCGTGGCGAGCTGGGCTTCCGTGCAGACCTCGAGGCCTTCGGCGATTGAGGGGTTCGTCGTGAAGCCCTCGGGCAGGGTGACTTCGACTTTGCGGATGTCTGAGTTGGCGAGGCCCGAGGGATTGACGAGGCCCTCGTCTTCGACGTCGAGGCTGAAGTCGAGGCCCGAGGGGGAGGAAGCGGCCTTCGAGGTCGGTTGGGCAACAATCGAGGGGTTGAAGCCTAGTTTGCCGCAGCCGGTGAAGCCGAGCGGGTTGCCGAGGCTGTCGTGGGTGAGGGTTTCCTCGCGCAGCCAAGCGCCGGGGGCCTCCCAGGGGCGGGCTTCGAAGATCGAGGGCAGCACTCCCTCGCAGGCGCGCGGGAGGGTCAGGAACGGGACCTGGGCGAGGCTCTCTGAGCATTTGCCCACGCAACCTTGGCGTTCCGGGTCGTGGGCGGGGTCTGCTGGAGTGCCCCAGAGGGTGACCTCGGATCGGTAGACCGGCACGGCCTGGGAGGTGTTTCGCACCGCGCCGATGATGTTGTAGGGGGGGTTGGGGTTGACGCTGCCCTCGACCGTGACCGGCACGAAGGAGACGAAGAAGCCGAGCTTGGCCGCCACCCCGGGCGGGGGCTTGAGATTGTAGACGGCGGAGCGGTCGGTGTTGTCAGGATCGCCCCAAGTTATGTCGGCGACGCCCAACTGGGTGCTCAGCGGGCATTTTTTGTCGAGGAACTCGAGCGTCGTGCACTGCGGCACAGCGGTCGGGTCCCCGACCAGCCCCGGCGGGGCGTAGACCAGCAGGTCGCGGATCGAGCCGTCGGGGATCTCGAAGCCGATTTCGGAATTGGGTTTTGCCTCGAAGCCGACCGTGGTGGTCCAGGCGAAGGGGTGCGATCCCGCCTGCTGGGCGGTCGAGCCGTCGGCTTCGGTGAAGGTGACGTCGACTTCTTTGAGTCCGAAGTCGGCCTGGGCGGGGGCAGCGGCGAGGAGAAGCGCCGCGGCGGCGAGCGTGAGCGCAAGCCTCTTCATCGTCCCGCCCTCCGCCGGTGGCTGGCTCGCTTCCTCTTCGCCTGCTTGCGCGAGACGCAGCGCCCCTTGCGGCGGGCCTTGCCCTTGGCGCAGCGCGGGCGGGCGCCTTTCTGTTCCTGCAGGTTGCCCGCCCCTTCGAAGGTCGAGGAGGTAGGAGTCGGATCGTCGGGCGGGGCGGGAGTGCCCTGGCAGGCTTCGCCTTCGCAGGTCGGGTCGGGGCCTGGGGGAACCGGGAAGCCGCCGCCGGCCCGGGCGTCGTAGACGTCGACCAGGCCGAAGTCCTGCGGAACGAGACTCGAGGTGGTGGTGAAGAAGACATCCGATCCCGAAGCCGAGGCGTCGACGAACTGGGTGTCCTGCGAGCTCTGGCCCGAGGAGATCAGGCTGATGCAGCCGCTCGCCTCGGAGGAGTAGACGTCGGCGCCTTCTTTTGCGCACTGCTCCTTGCTCTCTGCCCGCTGCCACTCATAGACGTCCTGCCTTCCGTTGGTGTCGCGCAGGACGAGGGCGTCGAAGCTCTCGAAGAAGAGGCGCTCGCCGCTGCCTGAGAGCAGGCGGGTCGGGTGCAGCTGGTACTCCCAGCCCGGGAGCTGGGCGGCGGCCCAGAAGACGGTTGCCCCGTTATTCACATTGCTTGGCATCTCTCGCCCATTCGGCCGCGCCCCGCTCGGGTTGCAGGAGACGCAGACGAGCTCCGCCGTCTCCGCGTCATAGAGGAAGACCTGGCCATCGGGTTGGCCGCTCTGGGCGTCGGTGCTGTCGAAGCCCGTCAGCGGCGCCGCCGAGGTGAAGGCGAGGTGCGTGCCGTCGGGGCTGGTCCGCGCCGAGCGCCGATCGGCGAATGTCGCGATCGGAGAGGGGGGCGAGGCAGTGGTGACTTCGTTGAAGACATCGAGGATCGAGAGCGTCGCGATGAAGCTGAAGCCCTCGCCGCGCTCGTGCAGGTAGAGGTTGGGCTCCCCCGCTACCGCTTTGTCGCCCTCGCTGTTCGCAGCTTCGCCGGTGAGCACCTGATCGGAGGCGAAGTAGACGCGGCCGGCGTCCTCGCTGATCCCCGCCACTCCCCGCACGCCTTTGGCGATCAGCGTGCTCGCTTCGCTTGCGACGTCGTATTCGAATAGTTCTGTGCTACCCGTTTCTTTGGCGAGGGCGAGGGGTCCGTTCGTATAGACCGCGGTCGTGCCTTCTGCGTCGGCCCCCCAGAAGCGGGCGTTGTCGTCGTTGGAGATCCGGGCCGTACAGGCCTCCCCCGGTGCGGTGTTGTTGCAGCGGGAGTCCGTGCCTATGGGGCCGGTGGGGTTGAGGCGGACGTAGAGGGGGCCGGGCTGGTCGCCGTCTTCGTTGGGTGTTTCGCTATCGGTAGCCGAGCCCGCGGTGGACCAGAAGACCCGCGTGCCGTCGGCGGATACCGCGTGCTCGACGCTGCTGGCACGCGCACTGCCCAGAGGCCCTTGAGACGTACCGGCCGAGGCGTGTTTGCAGGAGGGTTTGAAGGCGAGGGTGGGCAACACGCTGACCAGGCGCAGGCTGCCTTCGTGGGCCATGTAGAGCTGGAAGCGGCCCCTGCCTTCTTCGGGGCTGGCCTTGCAGGCGTCGGCCGTGAGCGCCGCGTTGACGCGGAGCAGCGTGCGGCTGCCGTCGGCCGAGAAGCCCTGGACGGTCGGCGCGTAAGCGCTCTCGCTCGGTTCGGCTTCGCGGCTGAAGCCCGGCGGGGGCGAGGTGGTCAGCAGCTCATAGCTCTCGGCACCGCAGCTGGGGTCGAGGCGGCGGTAGAGGTTGGCGACGCCGGGCGGGGCCCATTCGGCGTAGGCGACGTCGGTGTCCTGGATCAGCCAGCCCTGGCAGAGATCCTCGGTGAAGGCGCGGAACTGCAGGTCGTTGACCGGCTGGCCGATCGAGAAGAAGGGGAAAGAGCCGCGCGGCGGGGAGATCGCGGCGCTCGACCAGCCCTGCTCCGGATCGCGGCGGGAGAGGTACTGGCTCACAAGCGGCGCCCCCTGGGGGCCGGCGAAGGAAATATAGGAGGAGTAGGTGACTCCTCCTCCGTCAAGCGAGGCAAGGGCGCGGCTGTTCTGGCCGGTGGTGATGTCGCCGTTGTTCTTATCCAGCGGGCTGACCAGCTCATAGGCCCGGCACTCGGGCAGAAGGACGCCGAGCCCTGCCCGGAAGGCGTCGTTGGGGCAGGGCGGGGAGGCCGAGGGCGGCGGATAGGTGTGGAAGCTGCCGTCTGCCTGCGCTTCGCCTTCCCCGAAGGCAGGGCCGGCGCCACTGTCTTGGCTCTCGGCAACGAAGCGGTAGTGGTAGGTGGTGTCGGGCTCGAGGCCGGTGAGGGTGACCCCGGCGGTCTTGAAGGCATCGACCACCCCCGAGTTCAGCGGAGCGCCTGGGAAGAGCGCTTTCGACTCGCAGGCGCTCGGGCCGGAGGCGCAGTCTTCGGTGCCGTACTGGACCCAGTAGGTGGTGTCGGGCCAGAAGTGGGGGTTGACCTGGGCTCGCACTATGGCGTCGGTGGTGCTGACTGAGAGGGCGTGCTGCGCTTTGATCGTCGGTGGCACGCTCGGCGGCGGGCAGATGCCGATGTCGGGCGGCGGGCCGTAGAGGCGGATGAAGCTGTGGGCGCCAAAAGAGTTGGCGAGAAGGAGGTCGACCCCGTCGATCCCGCAGGCGGAACTGGCGGCGATCGCGGTGGATTCCGCGAAGCCCGCCTCTTCTGCATTGAAGCGCGAGGTCTCAGCACAAGTTCCACCGCTGAACTGCATGACCTGCATTGGCATAGCTGCGCTGAAGCTGACTGTACTCACCACGTGCACCTGGCCGCTGGCGTCAACGGCAATCGCGCTCGGCCGGGCCACTTTCAGCGTGCATTCCCTCGCCCCGCTTGCCGGGTTCAGCTTCGCCACTTCGTCCAATGCTTTTCCGAAGCCCGCGTAGAGAGCGCCCGTTTTGGGATCGACCGCCAGCGCCTGCACTGTCCTTCCGGCCAGCAGGCCTTCGGGGTCGGGCAGGTCGCCCAGGTAGTTGCCTTCGGTGTCGAACCCCTGGATCCGCTCCTCGTCGCCGACGTAGATGGTCTCCGGCGGGCCGGGGTGGGTTGTGATGTAGCTGCCAAGGGTCCAGGCTCCAAACTGGCCGCTGCCTGAGCCCTGCGTCGCTGCCTGGCAAACGTCTCCGGGGTCGACCGGACAACGGTTCCGCTCGGCTTCCGGTGCCAGCGCTTCGACCTTGGTCTTGTTGACGTTACCGCCAAACATCAGCAGGAAGTCGCCATTGGGGTTGAACTTCTGCACACGGTTATTAAGGAAGTCAACAACGAAAACATCTCCGTCGGCGTCAACCGCTATTCCCTGAGGTGCACCAAATTGACCAATCTGGGCATTCCCTGCCCCTCTAATTCCCTTTTTACACACGTCACCATTAACCGGTACGCAAATCTCGAACTCGTCCTCAGGCGCGATGGTGTCATCTCCAGGACCACTCGCCACCACGTCCCAGCCCCATGTCCTCAGGAGCTGGCCCCAGGCGGTGAACTTCTGGACTCGGTCGTTGCCCTGGTCTGCAACGTAGATGTCGCCGCTTGCAGGATCCACGGCGATGCCACGAGGCACGAAGCAGCGCCCGCCGGCGCTGGAGGCCGGGTCGCCCTGTTTCCCTTCGCAGAACTGGCGCAGCAGGGGCGGCTCTGCTGCCTGAGCATCGGCGACGACCGTTGCCATCCCAAGCAAGGCGGTGAGCGAGAACAGCGCCACGACCCAAGGGCTGGTGTGTGCTCTGGCGCGGGTCGTGTGTTCTGCGTTGGTCATTGCGAATCCTCTGTCCTTGCGTTGCCAGCGGGATTGATGTGCGGTGGCGGTCATCGGGTGAGAGCCGGACACGGATCGCAACCTGACATCCGTGTCCGGTCTCAACCCCCGACCCCTCCTATTCAGTGTTGAGTGCCCAGGAGCCCTTGGCGTACCCTCCAGGAGCTGGGTTTCCGGTTGACGGATTTATGAGCGTGAGTGGAGCAATGGCCCCACTCTGTGGAGCTGGGCTGATCCAAGCATTCGATTGCGCTTCTTCTTCTTCCAAGAAGGCTTCGAGGAGAGCGAAGAAATCGACCGGGAATACATTTTTTTCGGTTTCAGCGAACACACAGATATATCCCGGATTGGCCTGCGGATTCGAAATAGTGCCCGAGCCGCAGAAGTCTCCGCTTTCGGATGGAGATTCCCGCATATCCGTCACTTTTCCGGTTTCGGTGTCGAAGACGAGAATGACGCCACCGCTAGGGCTAGTCGGGCCGCTCAGGTAGACCAGTTCGGGGGCCGGTTCGACTTTCGAGAGGAACGAGATCGCGGCCTGGAGTGGGATGGTCCCGTCTGCTCCGGCTTCTTCCTCGCCGAGTTCGCCGTTGACGCTCCACACCCCAGTCAGCACAGGTGGCAGCCCACCCGTTCCGTCTTCACCGGGAGGTCCTTCAGGTCCGGGAGGTCCTTCAGGTCCGGGAGGTCCGCCCGGGATGCCAGGAGGTCCTTCGGGTCCAGCGGGTCCTTCAGGTCCGGGAGGTCCTTGGGGCCCCTGGGGCCCGATCGCACCGTCATCGCCGTCGGCACCGGGAGGTCCTTGCGGGCCTACCGGGCCCTGGGGGCCTGCTGGCCCTTTTTCGCCTTTGGCGCCAGCGGTTCCATCAGTGCCGTTGCTCCCGTCTTTGCCGTTAGTTCCAGCAGAGCCCGTAGGACCAGCAGGACCCTGGGCCCCTGCGGCGCCCGTGGCCCCTTTCGGGCCTTTCAGCTTCTTAAGCACGCTCGGCTTGATCTGGCCCTTGGAGGTGATCAGGTATTTGGCGGCAAAGGCGCCGCTGCTCATGCCGAGGACCAGGGCGATTACTCCCACCGCTAGGCCTGCGGCCCCCAGTTGCTTGCGTAGGGCTGAGAACGATGCCTTCGCGCGACGTTTCACGTGCTCTCTCTCCTTGTCCCGTGAGCCCCCTCTGCTGCCGCTTCCCTGTGCGGTGCTGCCGCGAGGCTCGTTGTCCCTGTTCGTTCCTGTGTCGCGAGAAACCGAGCTAGTTCCCTGTCCTGACACTCGGGTTCCCAATGCGACAGGGCCAAGATAAACATACGAGTTCGGCTTTGTCAAGGAACACGCGTGGTATGAGCACGCGCGAGCCTGAGATAAGGCTCAGCGAGGGTCGATCTCTGATTCGACCAGCGCGCTGCGACGCTTTGCGACTTCGACGATCTGGTCGAGCACCGGCCTGTGCCAGCGCTCTGCCCGCGCAGCGGCGGCGGCGCTCTCGGCGCATTCACGCACTTCGATCGCGGTCTCACGCACCAATTTCAGAAAACGATCGGAGGCCAAATCGCAGTCGGCACCCATATCCATCCAGTCGGCGAGCCGAACCGACTCCGGCTCGTAGTTCTCGCCGATCGCCATCGCCAGCTCTTCCTCCAAGTCGTCGTATACGGCGGTGGAAACGATGTCGTAGAGCGGCGCCAGCTGACGCCCCAGCTCGGCGAAGAGGATCGCGAAGTTCTTGCCGTGGGCGTCGCTGTTGCCGAGCACGAAGTTGAGGACCGCGGCGCGAACCATCGCCTGGACGTCGGGGCCGCGGCCGATCTCCTGCAGCAGCTCGCGAAAGCGTCGAAAGCCAGGGCCGAGGCTGCGCTCGTACTTGAGGTTTCCCGGCACGCCCAGCGCCTGGCAGAGGTCCTCCTGGTGCAAACGCACCGTTCCCGTCCCATCGGTGCTGCGGTCGAAGCGGCGGGAGATCAGGCAGGGACGGCCGCCGATCGCCTCCAGGCTGGTCTCGGCGGCCGACAGGCCCAAGCAGCCGGCCACACGCATGCAGAACATCTCGTTGTAGGCAAGGTCCGGGTACTCGGAGTCGTACTGCGGCTTGATCAGGTGGGTGCTGGGAGCATCCGCCTCGGGGAGCCCGAACGCCCCCGAGCCACTGCGGATCAGCGTCAACTTGCGCTGCACGCCAGCGAGGCTGAGGCGCATCTTTCCCTGCCTTCTCACGCCGAGGGGCCGCTTCGGCAGGTCCTCGATCATCGTCGCGAGCTCCTCGTCGCTGAGCCACTCGACCGAGCCGTCTCGCGGCTCGAGGGACTCCCCCGAGGGGAGGATCACGATCGCTCCGGCGCAGTCGCGACCGATCTCCGCCAGGAGGCGGTAGGTGTCGTTCGAGTCGATCCGCAGCTCGCGCGCGATCTCGTCGCGCCGGGCGCTCTCCGGCAGCAGGCCCTCGAAGAACGTCCGTGTGGGGATCGCGTCGAAGGCCTCCTCGCGGACAGGCAGCGAGTGGCTGAGGACGACCGTGCCCTCGCCGGCAGCGGCGACGACCTCCGGCGCATAGGAGAAGGAGTAGTCGGTGGCACTGCCGGGCTCCAGCGTCCCGACCCGGCCCCCCCGCAGGTGGACGTCGAGGCTCATCGCAATTCGTCGGAGCGCGGCGTCCAGACCTTGTCGCGGCCCTCCACGCTCAATTTCAGCCCAACCGCGGCCAGCACCCTCGCCAACATGTCGAACCTGACGGTCGGCTTGCCCTTCTCGATCGCGAAGACGGTCCTCGGGCTGACGTTGGCGAACAGGGCGATCTCCTCCTGGTCTCGGCCCAGCCGCTTTCGCGCCTGGAGGACCCGGAGGCCGATCTCGACGGCGTCCTGCTCCACCAGGAGCGACGGCATGGCCTGTCGCTTCGATTCTGTTTCTCGCATGATCGTGCGATCTTAGCGGAGATCACGCCTGGCGATGCATAAATTCGTACGATCGTGCGGTTCCTGGCCCGTCTGTGCCTACGTTCCCAGGTTTTTCGCACGATAGTGCGAATCACTGGGTAGAGCGCGTAAAGCGGAGGGGGTGGGATTCGAACCCACGAGCGCCTTACGACGCCAACAGTTTTCGAGACTGCCCCGTTCAACCACTCCGGCACCCCTCCGGGACTGTCAGGAGAAGGGATTCTACGGGGAGAGCTGGCGGGCGATGACGCGGGCAATGCGGCGCCCGTCGATGCGCATGAAGCGGAGCTGGCCGGCGCTGCTGGCGTAGTAGCCGGTGAAGAAGAGGCCGGGCGCCGCCGGGTGCTCGCCGCGGACCTGCTTGCCGTCCAGGGCGGCCACGCCGTGCTGGTCGAGGATGCCGAGGTGGCCGACGACGCGTGGCAGGTTGCGCTCGTAGCCGGTGGCGGCGATCACGACATCGGGGCGCAGGTGCTCGCCATCGGCGAGCACCACCTCGGGGCCATCGAAGCGCTCGACCGCGCTCACCAGCTCCAGCTTGCCCTGCTCGAGGGCCTCGACGAAGCCCGCGTCGATCAGGGCCGAGACGTGCCGCTGCTTGGTGGAGCTCTGCACCCCCAGCGGCGCACGGGGGATCCCGTGCTTTGAGAGATCCCCGTAGATCAGCCTTTGCATGAAGAAGCCGACTCGATCGAGCACCACGTTCGGGAGCGGCTCCATCATCACGGTCGAGTAGTTGAGCGGGTAGCCGAGCCACTCGCGGGGAAAGACGCTGGGCGGCGTGCGCATCGAGGTCCAGACCCGGCAGCCGCCAACCGTCGCCAGCTCGTAGGCGATCTCGGAGCCGGTGTTCCTCGCCGAGACGACGAGTACGTCCTTGCCTTTGAACGGCTGGGGGTTCCTGTAGGTGGAGGAGTGGATCAGCTCGCCGGCGAACCCCTCCCGCCCTGGCCAGTCCGGCAGCCTCGGCTCGGCATCGTGGCCGGTTACGAGCACCGCGAAGCGGGTGGCGATCTCACCGCTCGAGGTCTCGAGCAGCCAGCGGCTACCTCCACCGTCCTTCCCCAAGCCTCCCCCGCTCGCGTCTCCTCGCTCGATCCGATTCAGCTCCGTCCCGAACTGGATGCGAAGCCGGTGCCGGCGAGCGTACTCCTCCAGGTACTTAACTACGTCGTCGCGGGCGGGCCAGCGGCCGTAGCGTCGCGGCATCCGGTACCCAGGCAGGGTCGAGGTGAGCCGGGGCGTGTTGAGACGAAGGCTGTCGTATCGCGAGCGCCAGCTCGATGCCACCTGGCCAGTGCGCTCCAGCACCAGCGGCTCGACGTCCCGCCGCTTGAGCATCGCCGCGACCGCAAGCCCGGCCGGACCGGCGCCAACAACAACGACCTGCTCGCGATCCACGGTGGTCGATTCTAGAGCGAGCTGCCCGGAGGACCCCGACGGGATAGCGATTGGCGGACCCCTGGGCGTCCCAAGGCTCAAGCGCCAACCTAGGCGCGCCGATCTACTCGCATGCAAACCGACGCGCAGACCCCGCTGGGGCGGTTCTTCGACCGTCACCCTCTGCTGCTGCGCTCGCTGGCAGTCGCGGCGCTGGTCTGGGGCTTCGGCTACCTGACCTGGCGCGTCGGCTGGAGTGGGCAGGGGGCGAGCCCGGTCGCCTTCGGGATGCTGCTGATCACCGAGATCTACGGCCTCTGGGCGCTGGGCACGCTCGCCTGGTTCTCCTGGTCGCGCCCCGCCATGACCCGACCCCCGGCCACGCCAGGGCACAAGGTCGACGTCTACGTCTGCACCTACAACGAGCCGTACGAGGTGGTCGCGGCGACGCTGGCCGGCTGCCGCGCCCTCAGCTATCCCCACACGACTTACCTGCTCGACGACGGGCGGCGGGAGGAAATGCGGGAGCTGGCGGAGCTGGCCGGCGCCAGCTACCTGACTCGGCCCGACAACTCGCACGCCAAGGCGGGCAATATCAACGCCGCCCTCCCCCGCACCGATGGCGAGCTGGTGCTGATGCTCGATGCCGACCACGTGCCGATGCCGGACGCGCTCGACGCGATGGTCGGCTACTTCGACGACGAGCGGGTCGCCCTGGTCCAGAGCCCGCACGATTTCTTCAACCACGACTCGGCCCAGCACTACGCGGTCGGCCGCCACGAGCAGTCGCTCTTCTACCGCGTCGTCTGCCCCGGCAAGAACCGCCACGGCGCCACCTACTGGTGCGGCTCGGCGGCGCTGATGCGGCGCGCGGCGCTGCTCGAGATCGGCGGCGTCGCCACCGAGACGATCGCCGAGGACTTCCACACGACGATCCGCCTGCAGCGCCACGGCTGGACCAGCCGCTACCACGACGAGGTCCTCGTCCAGGGCCTGGCCCCGCACGACCTCGACGGCTACCTGCTGCAGCGCGACCGCTGGGCGCGCGGCAACCTCGCTGTCTTCACCCTGCCCGAGTCCCCCCTGCGGGCCAATGAGCTGAGCTCGCTGCAGCGGCTCTCCTACTTCGCCAGCCTCGCCGCCTACCTGGCGCCGCCGATGCGACTGCTCCTCCTGCTCACTCTCGGCGTGGTGCTGTGGACGGGCGAGCTGCCGATGAAGATCGACGCGGTGGCGCTGGCGGCACTCTGGCTGCCCGCGGTGACGCTCAACCTGACCGCCGGCTCCGCCCTCGCCCGCGGCTTCATGAAGATCGGCGAGACCGCCCACTACGAGCTCCTGACGATGGAGATCTACACGCGGGCGCTGCGCTGCGTCTTCCGCCCCGGCCGCACCGCCTTCAAGGTGACGCCGAAGCAGGGCACCGACGGCGGCGGCATCGAGGCGGTGCGCAAGCTGCGCTTCGTCATCGCCTGCGCCGTGATCATCACCGGCGGCACGGCGCTGCGCCTGCTCGACCTGGCCGGAGTCGGGCCGCTCCCCGACCTGCCGGGGATCGCGATGGCGATCGTGCCGCTGCTCGGCCTGATCGAGCTGCGCCGCATCCTCCGCACCTTGCTCGCGGTCGGCCGGCGCCGTCAGCGGCGCCTCGTCTATCGCTTCGAGGGCGATGCGCCCGCCCACTGCTTCTGGCAGGACGGCCACGTCGGCGGGCGGCTCGTCGACGCCAGCGCCTCCGGCGTCGGCTTGGTCCTCGACGCGCCGCTGGAGATCGGTGCCCGCCCCGCCGTGCTGCTCGCACTGGCGGACGCGGCGGGAGACTCGCACGAGATCGCCGCCCAGGTCGAAGTGCGCTCCTGCCGCGAGAGCGAGGGGCGCCACCTGGTTGGGGCGACGATCCTCGAGATCGACCCGGGATCGCGAATGCGGCTGATGGAGTGGTGCTACGTGGTCTGCAGCCACGAGCGCCTGCGCGGCCACCGCCCGGCGCTGCCGGCCAGCGAGGGCGAGACGATCGTGCTGCCGATGCCGGTTCCGGCACCTCAGGCCGCCGTGGCGTAGCGACCCCCGCCCAGGGAGAACTTCTTCGCCCCAGAGCTTAGCGAGGGTATGCACCCTTCAACAAGTGCTGCACCCACTACTCGTAGTGTTACACTCGATTCAGTGCCCACCAGCAAGCCCCGCTACATGCTTACCGACACCGGCGAGCTGAGTGAGATGCTCGATCTAGCCCAGCGACGCTGGCCGGAGTTGACCGATCGCAAGGATCTGCTGCTGCGCTTGGCGCAGACAGGTCGGGGGGCGATCGAAGAGGCCGGCGCGGAGCGGCGCCGCGCCGTCGAGGAGACGGCCGGCCTCCTAAGCGGGGTTTACAAACCCGGGGATTTGGACCGCCTACGCGAGGACTGGCCACAGTGATCGTGCTTGACGCGAGCGTTTTGATCGCGCATCTCGACAGCAACGATCCTCACCACGCAAGGGGGCGCGCGATGCTCGAAGGGAACGCCGAGACGCCCCTCGGGGCCAGTGAGATCAGCCTCGCCGAGACGCTCGTCGCGCCGGCACGAGCCGGACGACTGGACGACGCCAGAGAGGCACTCGAGCAGCTCGGGGTGACCGAGCTGGGGCTGGGCGTCGATGCTTCGGTGCGGTTGGCCCGGCTCCGCGCCGAAACGAACCGCAAGCTGCCCGACTGCTGCGTATTGCTCGCAGCGCAAGAGCACCAAGGGATGGTCGCGAGCTTCGATGCCGATCTGACGCGAACCGCACGCGAGCTTGGGCTCGCAAGCGTCTGATCTGGATAAGCCAACCAGGGGAGAGTTCTCGGGATGGCCATCGCGGTGGTCAACTACCACCGCACCGGTGATCTCGAGCTCTGGCCGGTCTTCATCGCCTACGCGGCTCTTGCTTTCTTTGCCGCGGGCCTCTTGGCTGCGGGATGGCGAGCGCTACTCTGAGCGAGATGAAGCCGCACGCTGAGATGAAGATCCTTACCGCACGCCACTTCCTCTTCTACATGGGAGTCGCGTGTGTGGCCGCGGCAATCGTCTGTGCGGCATCGGAAGCTTTGGGTTGGAGCAATGGCCTCACTTTCGGAATCCTTGTCATCACCGAGACGATCGTGTCGATCACGGCGCTGAGAGAAAGCCTGTTCGCTCCTGTTCCCGGGCGGGGACAACAGCAAGACCGACACGCCTAGCGGAAGCCGCAAAGCGGAGAGGGTGGGATTCGAACCCACGAGGCGGGTTAACCCCGCCCACGCGATTTCCAGTCGCGCTCCTTAAGCCACTCGGACACCTCTCCGGGAGTCCTCCGAAGGGTATTGGCTCAGCTCAGCGGCGGGAGGCGAAGAAGTCCGAGAGCAGGGCGGCGCACTCGGCCTCGAGCACGCCGCCGGTCACCGCCGGGCGGTGATTGAGGGCGATCTCGGCGAGGACGTCGAGGACGCTGCCGGCGGCGCCGGCCTTGGGATCGGGGGCGCCGAAGACGACGGCCGGGATGCGGGCGAGGACGATCGCCCCGGCGCACATCGCGCAGGGCTCGAGCGTCACGTAGAGGGTGGTGTCCGGCAGGCGCCAGCCGCCGAGTGCCTCGGCGGCGGCACGGATCGCCAGCACCTCGGCGTGGGCAGTGGGGTCGCGGCGCAGCTCGCGCTCGTTGCCGGCGACGGCCAGCGGCTCGCCATCGCGGGCGACGACGGCGCCGATCGGGACGTCGCCGTGGCGCTCGGCGCGACGCGCCTCCTCGACCGCCAGCGCCATCAGGCGCTCGTGCGTGCTCATGTCGGGTCGTCCACCATCGGCCCAAGTATCCGCCAGCGGCAACTTCACCGGCGTCGTGGTGTTAGATGATCGCTCGCTCAGCAGCAGGTAAAACGCGGCCTCGGAACCGAATTGAAGATAAGCCTCAGGAACTGGACCGCTGCGACCCTGCCCGCGCTCGCGCTGCTCGGCCTCCCCGTCGGCGCCGAGGCGGCGACGGGAGTTGCTGCGGCGCGCGGCTTCGCTCCCAGCCAGCTGATCGTCAAGCTCGATGGTCAGCGGGCCGGGCGAACGGTGCGGCTGCCGGCCGGCGCCGGCGTCCTGGAGGCGGCGAGAGCGCTGCGGCGCAACCCACGGGTCGCCTACGCCGTGCCCAACCACATCGCCACCGCCTCGGCGACGCAGTCGCAGGCCCCACCCGAGATCCCCAACGACCCCGGCAGCCTCAGCAGCCCCCCGGAGCCGCCGGGCGGCTGGGTCGCGAAACAGTGGAGCTTCCTGCCCTGGGAGGGCAGCACCACCCCCCTGCTACCGGTCTCCCCGGGCGGCATTGACGTGGTCGGGGCCTGGGGCAACCTCACCGCCGCCGGCCGCCCCGGCGGCGTCGGCGTCACCATCGCCGTGCTCGACACCGGCGTCGCCTACCGCTCTCTCGGCAGCGAGTTCCGGCGCAGCCCGGACTTCACCGCGGGGCAGTTCGCCAAGGGCCGCGACTTCGTCGACGGCGACTTGCTGCCGCTCGACCTGAACGGGCACGGGACCCACATCGCCGGCACGATCGGCGAGAAGACGAACAACGGCATCGGGCTGACCGGAATCGCCTACCGGGCGAAGCTGCTGCCGGTCCGCGTCCTCGACCAGCATGGCCGCGGCGAGGCCGACGACATCGCCAGGGGGATCCGCTTCGCTACCGCGGCGGGGGCCGACGTGATCAACATGAGCTTCAACTTCGGCTGCGGCAAGCGGGTGCCCAGCGTCGACGAAGCGCTGCGGCAGGCGCACAGCCGGGGCGTGGTCACCGTGGCTTCGATCGGGAACCTCGGCGCCGAGTCGTGCGTCGCTCCTCCCGCCACCGGCCCGCACACGATCGGCGTCGGCGGCACCACCGAGGGTGGCTGCCTAGGCGACTACTCGCTGGCGGGCGACAAGGTGGACCTGCTGGCGCCGGGTGGCGGCCGGCCGGCGCCGGGCTGCCCCTCGGTCTCGATGCGCCCGATCTTCCAGGTGACCCTGCGCGGCCACAACCCGCGCCGCTTCGGCGAGCCCGGCAGCTACGTCGGCACCTCGATGGCGGCTTCGCACGCCTCGGCCGTCGCCGCCCTCGCGATCGCCTCCGGCGTGCTCGGCAAGAACCCCTCCCCCACCGCGGTCCTGCACCGCCTGCGGATCACCGCGCGTGATCTAGGCCTACCGGCCACGCGGCAGGGCGCCGGCCTGGTCGACGCCGGCGCAGCGACAGATCCCGCCGCCTGACGCTAGGTAGTTCTAACGATCATCACGCTGCATGGCGCGTGATGGGAGACGTTGTTGGGGACGCTGCCGAGCAGGAAGCGGCGGGCGCCGGTCATCCCCTTGTTGCCGACCACGATCAGGTCGGCGCCGGTCTTCTCGGCGACCTCGAGGATCGCGTCGGCGGGATTGGCCTCGACCGGGTGGGTCTGGACCCCGACGACCCCGTCCTGCTTGGCTTTCGCAGCGGCGGCCTCGAGGACGAGGTTGACGTCCTCGCGCGGATTTATCTCGTGCTGAACGTCGGGCGGAGCGCCTTCCTGCTCCGCCTCGACCCGCCGTTTGGAGATCGGCTCGTAGGCGCTGACGATGTCGAGCTGGGCGCCCGCGAACTTGGCGACCTCGACGGCCCTGCTCACGGCCTCGCCGGCGGTCTCCGACCCATCGGTTCCAACCACGATGCGAGTGAACAAACCGCCTCCTTCCGCTCGGTCGCCGAACGGCGCTGATACTAGTGCAGGCGCTAGCGCTGCGGCCGAGTGTCGACCGCCGGGTCGAGGAAGACTTCGCCGCCGATCTCGGTAGGCGTCGTCGCGAGACGAACGGTCGCGATCGCCATCGAGGCGACGAGGCAGGCGACCAGGATCGCCATCCCGATCTTCCACAGCAGCGGCATCGGCCTATCTCATCAGAGCCGACACCCCATAAGCTGATCGCCGTGGAGGAGATCGCCGAGGGCGTCTGGCTGTTGCAGGGGGATTTCCGCAAGGCGATGAACGTCTACTTCATCGAGGACGGCGACGGGGTGGTCCAGTTCGACGCCGGCACCAAGTCGATGACGAAGAAGGCGATGGCGGCCGGTGAGCAGCTGGGCGGGATCAAGCAGGTCGTGCTCGGCCACGCCCATGCCGACCATCGCGGCACAGCGCCAGCGATGTCCGCGGCCGGAGTGCCGGTCCTCTGCCACACCGACGAGGTCGCCGACGCCGAAGGCGACGCCTCGATCGCTCCCTATATGGACCTCTCGCAGCTGCCGGTGGCGCCGGTGCGCTGGATCTACCCGCTGCTGCTGCGGCGCTGGGACGGCGGCGCGGTGAAGATCGCCGGCACGGTGTCGGAGGGCGACGAGGTGGCCGGCTTCCGCGTCCTGCATTTCCCGGGCCACGCGCCGGGACTGATCGGGCTGTGGCGGGAGCGCGACCGCGTGGCGCTGGTCAGCGACGTCGTCTACTTCGTCGACTCGGCGCGGCTGCGGCCGCTGCCGGAGGGCGAGGCGAGCGTGCCCCACCCCGCCTGGGCCTGGAACCACGCCAAGGCGAAGGAGTCGCTGCGCCGGCTGGCGGCGCTGGAACCGCGGCTGGTCGGCGCCGGGCACGAGCACCCGCTGCGCGGCGAGAACCTGCGCGAGACGATGGAGCGCGCCGCCGAGAAGTACTGAGGCCTGGCGCAGGTCATAGGCTGCGCCACCGATGATCGCGACCTACGCCTCGGCCGCGCTGATCTGCGCCGCCTCGCTGCTGGTCGGGCGGGCCGTGCTCTCCCTCGCCGGCAGGCGGGAGTGGAGCTGGCTGGAGCCCGCGGTCGGCTTCGCCGCAATCCTCACCGTCACCGGCGCGCTGGCGCGGGCGCCGGGGCACTCGACGACCGCGACCCTGGGCCTGATCGCCCTGCTCGTCGCCGCCGTGCTCGTCTGCCGTCGTCTTCCCTACCGGGGGGCCGATGCGCTGGGGCAGGGCTTGGCCGTGGCGCTCGTCGTCGCCCTCGTCCTCTCGATCCCGTTTGCTGTGAGCGGGCGCTGGGGCTTCCTCGGCCAGGGCTTCAACAACGACCTCGGCCTGCACCTGGCATGGGCGGAGTGGCTGCGCAGCGGGCTCGGTCCGGCGCCGGAAGCCGGCTACCCGCTGGGGCCGCACGGGCTCGCCGCCGCAGTCGCGGCGGTGCCCGGGATCAGCCTCGGGCAGGCGTTCGTGGGCCAGGTCTTCGCGATCGGGCTGCTGACCGCGCTCACCGCGCTGTCGGCGCTGCGCGAGCTCGGCACCGTGCGCCGCGTCCTCGCCGCGACGCTGGTCGCCACCACCTACCTCGCCGCTTCCTACTTCGCCCAGGGCGCCTTCAAGGAGACCGC
Source organism: Solirubrobacterales bacterium (assembly GCA_035557635.1). Classification (GTDB taxonomy): domain Bacteria; phylum Actinomycetota; class Thermoleophilia; order Solirubrobacterales; family 70-9; genus VRUE01. Next base: position 29,437 of record DATMDR010000006.1, read on the forward strand.
CGAGGCGCTGCTCGTGCTCGCCTTCGTGCTGGCGCTGCGCAATCCCGGCCAGGCGCCCGCGGGCGCCTGGCCAAAGCTGCTCTTCGCTCTCCCCTACCTCGCCCTGCTCGGCGGCGCCTTCTTCGCCTACAGCTTCGCCGGGCTCGCCTGGCCGCTGGCGATCCTGGTGCTCTGGAGCCTCACCCTGCCCGAGGTGCGCAGCGCCCTGGCGCCGCGGGCGCTGCTGCGCTTCCTGCTGCGGCCGGCGGTACTGATCGGGGTGCTGGTGCTGGCGGGGCTCGGCGCGGTGACGGTCCTGGTCGGGCCGTTCGGCTTCATCCATGGCTTCAACCGGGTGGCCGGGAGCAACACCTACGGCCCCGTCTCGCCGATCGAGGCGCTGGGGATCTGGCCGACCTCGAACTACCGGCTCGACGCCGTCGGCGGAGCGCAGCTCACCGGCCTGGCGGGAGCGGTGGCGGTTTTGGCGGTGGCGGTTGGCGTTCTCTGGTGGGTGCGGATACGCGACCTGGCGGTGCCGATCGCGCTCGGTGCCTGCGCCGCTCTCTACGTCGCCTCGCTGCCGTTCAGCGGCGAGTACTCGCAGGCGAAGGCATTGATGATCGCCGCTCCGCTGGCGATGCTGGTCGCGATCCGGCCGCTGCTCTCGGAGTTCGTCATCCCACGCGTTCGCTCTTTGTCCGGCCAGGCCCGACAAACAGCGAACGCGGGTGGGGTGAGGCGGATCGGCTGGGGGATGCTGGCCGTCGCCTTCATAGGCGGCGCCGCCTACTCGAGCTTCCTGGCGCTGCGCGACGCGCCGGTCGGGCCGCCGGGCCACGGCGCCGAGCTGCGCGCCTTCTTCCCGCTGCTGAAGGGCGAGAAGGTCCTCTACGCGGGCCAGGACCGCTACGCGGCGCACGAGCTGCTCGAAGCCGACACCCACGTGCCGCTGGTCGAGTTCCCCGACTCGGAGGTGAACCAGAACCCCGAAAAGCCGTTCGACACCGGCGACGCCTACAGCCCGATCGACTTCGACTCCTTCTCGACCGCGACCCTCGATCGCGTTCCCTACGTCGTGACCGGGCGGGCCGAGTGGAACAGCCAGGGGCCGCCCAACTTCCGGCGCGTCGCCGCCACCGACTCCTACCTGCTCTGGGAGCGCCAGGGGCCGACCCCGGAGGACCGCCACGTCCTGCTCGAGGGGACCGAGCCGGCGGCGCCGGCGCCCTGCGCCTCGCCGGAGATCCGCATCCTCCTCGCCAGCCCCGGCCGGGCTTCGCTCTTTCCGGCGCCGGCGATCGGGGCCAAGGCACACTGGAGCCCCGACGCCACGCTGGAGGCCGGCGAGAGCGCGGCACAGAGGCTGCGCCTGCCGGCAGGACGGTGGCGACTCTCGCTGCAGTACTTCTCCCCCTTCGACCTGACCCTCAGCGCGCCGGGCTTCCGCCAGCCGCTGAAGGCGGCCCTCGATGGGCAGCGACCGAGCACGATCAGCCTCGCCAGCGATGGCCAGTACTGGCCTGCAGGGGTGATCGAGAGTGCCGGCGGCCCGGTCCGCTTCACGATCGACGCGGAGGAGCCGAGCACGCTGCAGCGCCTCAGCGGCTACGAAGGCAAGGCGCGGCTGGGCAACCTGGTCGCGGTCCGGGCCGAGCCGCGCCGGATCGTCCCGCTCGCCGCGGCGTGCAACGGCTGGATCGACTGGTTCGAATCCCCGGAAGCGCCCTGAGCGGCGCAGCTCGGCGTCCTCGGTCGCTCACGTGCAGAGCACGCTTCGCTCCCTGCGTCCTTGATCTGCTTGCTCAGGCGGCCTTGGCCGCGATGCGATCTGGAGAAACTCGGACGACGTCCCAGACCAGGCCGAGGCGCTCGAGGTTGTTGATCACGATCCCCGAGACGTCCAGCTGCCAGCGGCCGAGGCCATGCACGGCGGAGGTCGGGAAGGCGTGGTGATTGTTGTGCCAGGCCTCGCCCATCGTCGGTAGGGCGATCAGGGCGAGATTGCGTGACTCGTCGCCGGTATCGAAGTCCCGGCGGCCGAAGACGTGGCAGAGCGAGTTGATGCTGTAGGTGAAGTGGTGGAGGACGAAGACGCGGACCAGGCCGCCCCAGAGCAGGCCGGTCAGCCCCGCGAACAGGGTGCCGCCGATCACCCAGCCGAGCGCGAAGGGGATGAGGAGGCCGAGGATCGCCCAGAGCAGGAAGGTGCGGTCGACCCAGCTGATCACCGGGTCCTCGATCAAGTCGGGCGCGAAGCGCTCCTTGTTGCCGCGCTGGGTGTGGATGAAGAGCCAGCCCATGTGGGCGTGAAAGAGGCCGCGCAGGGCGCCGCCCCAGCCATGGCCGTGATCGACGTGGGGGCTGTGCGGGTCACCCACTTCGTCGGAGAAGGCGTGGTGCTTGCGGTGGTCGGCGACCCAGGAGATCACCGGGCCCTCGATCGCCGCCGAGCCGAGGATCGCCAGCAGGCCGTGCAGCCACGGCTTCGCCTTGAAGCTGCGGTGGGTGAGATGGCGATGGAACCCGACCGTGATCCCGAGCCCGGTCAGCAGGTAGATGCCGACGAAGAGGAAGATGTCGCTCCAGTGCAGGGCGCTGCCCCAGACCTGCCAGCCCGCAAAGGCGATCGCGACGAAGGGGACCAGCGTCACCAGCCCGGTGATGATCCGGTCACGGGTCTCGTTCGCGACCGGCTGGATGTCGGATGGGAGTGGTCCGGCGCCTGCCACATAACGATCATACGCCGAGCGTCAGCGAGCAAGCCACCGTGCGATGAAGGGGCGTTATAAGGTCGGAGCAATGCCTTTTGCGAGCACCGCGAGACTGCGTCGCGAGATCGAGGGGCGGATCCCCGAGCGGCCCTTCGCGGTCGAGTTCTGGGACGGGACGCGGCTCCCGGTCACATCCGGCGATTCCGGCCCGACCTTCTACGTGCGCTCGCCGCGCGCCGCCGCGCGCGCGCTGCTGGCACCGGGGCAGCTGGGGCTCGGCCGCGCCTACGTCAGCGGCGAGATCGAGATCGACGACATCGATGCGGTGATCGGGCTGCTCGACAGCTGGGAGCCGCCGCCGCTGGAAAGTGGTGACAAGGCGCGGCTGCTGCTCGGCGCGGTGCGCGCCGCCGGCCTCACCCGGCCGCCGCGCCGCCCCGCCGCCGAGCTGCGCCCGAGCGGCCGCCGCCACACCAAGGAGCGCGACGCCGAGGCGGTCCGCCACCACTACGACGTCTCCAACGAGTTCTTCGCGCTCTTCCTCGACGACTCGATGACCTACAGCTGCGCGGTCTTCTCGCGCGGCGCCGAGACGCTGGAGGCGGCGCAGGAGGAGAAGCTCGAGATGGTCGCCCGCAAGCTGGACCTGAAAGAGGGCGAGCGGGTGCTCGACGTCGGCTGCGGCTGGGGCAGCTTCCCGCTCTGGGCGGCGACCCGGCACGGCGCCCGGGTGCTCGGCATCACCCTCTCCCCTCCCCAGGCCGAGCGCGCGAGGCAGCGGGCCGAGGCCGCCGGGGTCGCCGACCGGGTCGAGATCCGTGTCATGGACTACCGCGACCTCGCCGGCGAGCGCTTCGACGCGATCGCCAGCATCGGCATGGTCGAGCACGTCGGCGTGGCGCAGATCGACGTCTACGCCCGCACCCTGGCCGGGCTGCTGGAGCCGAACGGGCGGCTGCTCAACCACGGCATCGCCCGCCTCCGCCACACCGATCCCGACGCCGGTCCCTTCTCGGAGCGCTACGTCTTCCCCGACGCCGAACCGCTGCACCTCTCGCGGGTGCTGCTGGCGCTGGAGCGGGCGGGCTTCTACACCCGACACGTCGAGGAGTTCGGAGCGGACTACGCGGAGACGCTGCGCCACTGGGCTCGCCGCCTCGACGAGAACCTCGACGAGGCCGTCCGCCTCGCCGGTCCCGAACGGGTCCGCGTCTGGCGCCTCTACCTGCGCATGGCGCGCAACGGCTTCGAGAACGGCTTTCTCTCGATCTACCAGGCCCGCTGCAGCCTGGCTTGAACCGCCACTCCTGGTGTAGAATTACACCGTATGCGGTGTCACTCCCAGCTGGACCTCGGTGCGCTTCTGCGCGAAACCAGGAGAGGACAGGGACTTAGCCAGCATCGTCTGGCCGTGCGCGCCGGAACGAGCCAGGATGCGATCAGCAGGCTCGAGCGCGGGGTCGAAGCACCAACGCTGGAGCGCTTTTCGCAGTTGATGCTGGCGATGGGATACCAGCCGGTGCTCAACCTCGAGCCTCTGGAAAGCCCAGTGCCCCCTGCCGAGCTTGCGGCGGCGTCCGGCATGACCCCGACCGAACGCCTGCGCGAGGCGTCGAGTTGGAACCGCGTGGCCTCCCAGCTCGCGGCAAGCGGCGATCGAGCCCGTCGCGCGAAACACCCGGCAACCAGGAGCAGCGGGGAGTGAGCGACTTGCGAGAAGGGCAGGATCGCCCGCTCGACCTCGGTCGGTTGCTGGTGACGCTGGCCGATCACGGGGTCGACTACGTCGTCATCGGCGGCGTGGCCACGCAAGTTCACGGGCACCGTCGCACGACAATGGATCTCGACCTGACACCCAATCCCGATCGGGAGAATCTGGGACGGCTGGCGGCCGCGCTCACGGAGCTGGAGGCTCGGCCACGCGATCCCTCGCTCGAGCAGTCGGAGGTCCCGATTGCCGATCCAGAGCGTCTCTCCGTCGCCGCGATCGTCCCGCCGCTGAGGACACGGCACGGTCAGGTCCACATCCTCAAGGAGCCGAAGGGCGCACGAGCCTTCGATCGCATGCGAGAGGCCGCGCTCGTCATCGAGCTCGATGGGGTTGAGGTGGCGATCGCCTCGCTCGACGACCTGATCCGGATGAAGAGAGCCGCTGGGCGTCCCTCCGATCTCGACGACATCGCTGCGCTCACCGAGGCAGAGAAGCAGCGGCGAGGCTGAGCAAGCCGCTTACTCCGCCCGCAGTTCTTCGACGAGCTGGATGACGGTCTCGCCGACCCCGTCGAGGCTCTGGCGGGAGATCTTGTCGAGGCCGTCGGCGAGGCTGTGGCCCGGGTAGGACCAGTCGATCAGGTCGACGGCGGGCGCGCCGCTGCGCAGGAAGGGGGTGTGGTCGTCGATGATTTCCGGGCCGGCTTCGCCGGAGAAGAAGCGCTGGGCGCCGACCGCTTCGGCGGCGATCAGGAGGCGGCTCCAGAGCTCTTCGGTCGAGCTCGCCTCCCGCGGCAGGTAGAGGCCGCGGTTGCCGACGTAGTCGAGCAAGATCATCGCGCTGGTCTCACCCGGGTGGGCTTTGACGTAGGCGCGAGAGCCGCGCAGCCCTTCGTTGTAGAAGTCGGCGCTTTCCTCGGGCAGGCCGGCGGGCGGCTCCTCACCGTCGAAGAGGACGAAGCTGACCTTTCGCCCTTCGCCGCCGGCGGGCGCTTGGCGCAGAGCCCTTGCGGCCTCGATCACCACCGCGCTGCCGGCGGCGCCGTTGTTGGCGCCGACGAAGCCGCGCGGCTTGACCAGCGTGTCGTAGTGGGCGCCCACGACGATGCCCGGTTCACGCCCCGGCAGGGTGCCGACCACGTTGCGCAGGAGAGGGTCGCCGGGGATGGCTTCGAAGCTCCCGTTCGGCATCGAGCGTCGCAGCTCGACCGCCAGTCGCCGCAGCTGCGGCGACCCCGCCGGCCGCTGTCCATACCCCACCTGCTCCTCCACCAACGCATAAGCCGCCCTCGCGTCGAAGCGATCAACCTGCTCCTGATCCCCGCTACTGGAGTCTCCGCAGCCAACCAGGGTAAGGAGTGCAAGCAGCACGATGACGAACCCCTCCCGGTAGGGGTGAAACGTCTTGTACTTTTTCTGCACTGTCATCCTCGGACAGTCTCTCCCAATCATCAGAAAAAGTTAAGTGAAACCCCTGCCGGGAGGGGTTCTAGACCGGGAAACCGTGCCCCACGGTCTCCAATACCCAGTCGGCGCCGGCCTCCTCCAGCTGCCCCACCGAGTAGCTGCCGGTGGCGACGCCGACGACGCGGATGCCGGCGCCGTGGCCGGCCTTGACGTCGCGGGGGGTGTCGCCGACGGCAATGCTGGCGCCATCGGCGAGGGTGCCGCCGGAGACGAGCTCGCCGCGGGAGAGCGCCGTCTTCGTCACCTCGGTGCGGTCGGGCGAGTCGGAGCCGTAGCCGCCGAAGCTGAAGAAACGGTTGAGGCCGGCGCGGGCGAGCTTGATGTGGGCGGCGGCCTCGATGTTCCCGGTGACCAGGCCGAGCAGGACGCCGGCGTCGATCAGCTCGTCGAGCAGGTTCTCGATGCCAGGCATCACCCGGTAGCCGTCGGATTCCCGCACGGTCTCGGGCAGATGCCTGAGATAGCCGCCGATCGCCTTGGCGCGTTCTTCAGCCGTGCCCTCGCGCCCGATCACCTCGCGGAAGATGATCTTGGCGATCTCGGGGTCGGTCATGCCGGCGTCGGTGTGCTCGGCGACGTTGGCTTCGACCCCGTGCAGTTCCTCGAAGGCACGCTGCCAGGCGGCGCCCCCGGCTCCGCCGGTGACCAGGATCGTCCCGTCGATGTCGAAGAGGACGGCGCGAACGCCGTTGGCGTCACTCACCGAGCAGCTCCTTCTGAGTGAGCCAGTAGAGCAGGCCGAGGGAGGGCAGGACGACGATCGCAGCGATGCCGAAGACGACCAGTACCGAGTCGAGGGTCGGTCCTGGTGCCGCCGACTCGCCGATCGTCAGCGAAGTCGGCAACAGGTAGGGGAACTGGGCGACGGCCCACCCCCAGATCACCGCGACGACGGCGCCGACCGCGAGCGGGCGCAGGCCACGGCGCCCGCCGCGCGCCAGCATCGCCAGCACGGCGAGGCCGCAGAGCGCCGAGACGATCACCAGCGGCAGGCCCTCGGCGACGAGGCGGTCGTAGGCGTAGCGGGCGTCGGCGTGGAGGGCGAAGAGGCCAGCCACGGCGAGGGCGCCGGCGGCGAGGCCCGCGGCGAGGGCGCGGCGGGCGAAGTAATCCTCCATCTCGGTGTCGTCGTCGCGACGGCTGTCGGCGACGAGGAAGACCGCCGCCAGGTAGGCGCCGGTGGCGACGAAAAGCGCCCCGGTCAGCAGCGGCAGCGGCGCCAGCCAGCTGGAGAAGGCGTCACCGTTCCCCTCCGCCGGCACGTTGCCGGCCGCCACCGCGCCGACCACCGTCCCCATGAAGAACGGCGTCAGCACCGAGGAGAGGGCGAAGGCGGCGCCCATCGCGCGGCGCGCCTGCAGCGACTCGATCGACTTGCGGAAGGCGAAGCCGGCGCCGCGCAGGACGATCCCGACGGCGGCCAGTGCCAGCGGCACGTAGAGAGTCGACATCAGCGCCCCGAAGGCCTCCGGGAAGGCGGTCCAGAGGACGACGAGGATGAAGATCAGCCAGACGTGGTTCGCCTCCCAGACGGGGGTCAGCGAGCGCTGGATCCGCGCCCGCGGCCGCTCGCCCTTCTTCGCGTCGCCGGCGATCAGGTCCCAGAGGCCGCCGCCGAAGTCGGCGCCGCCGAAGACCGCGTAGAGGGTGGCCCCGGTCCAGAGGATCGCGGCGCAGAGGTCGGCCTTGGTCATCGGCCGCCAGCCTCCCCAGCCGGCGCCGCGGACGGCCCGTAGGGCGAATCCGTCTCATCGCCCTCGCCCTGCTCGCGCCAGCGCCGCGACATCGCCCGCAGGACGAGGACCAGACCGGTGCCGAGCGCCGCGTAGAGGAGGACGATCGCGGCGAAGGCGAACCAGATCCCCTCCGCCTCGGTCACCGCTTCCTCGGTGCGCATGTAGCCCTGGACGATCCAGGGCTGGCGGCCGACCTCGGTGACGATCCAGCCGCACCAGAGGGCGATCACCGCGGCCACGCCGGAGCCCGCGACCGCGCGCAGGAACCAGGGCGTGCGCGGGATGTCCCGTCGGCGCCACCAGACGAAGGCGAGCCAGAAGGCGAGGCCGAGCAGCGCGGAGCCGATCCCGACCATCGCGTCGAAGGAGAGGTGGAGCAGCGTGTTGGCGGGCGGGCGCTCATCGGGCGGGATGTCCTCGAGCCCGGTCACGACCGTGTCGGCGCTGAACCCGACCAGGTAGGAGTCGAGGTCGGGAATGCCGATCGCCCACTTGACCCCGTCGTCGGTGCAGATGCCGCCGATGTACTCGGTCTGGTTCGGCCCGGTCTCCTGGATGCACTCGAAGCCGGCGAACTTGGCCGGCTGGTGGTCGGCGACTTCGCGCGCCGCTGTGTCACCGACGAAGATCTGGATCGGGGTGGCGATGCAGGCGATCGTCAGCGGGATCAGCAGCCCGAGCCGGTGCATGCGGTCGCGCCGCCCGCGCAGCATCCCGACCGCGTAGACCGAGGCGACGAGGAAGCCGGCGACCATGTAGGCGGCGAGCAGCATGTGAGGCACCTCGTAGTGCCAGGCCGGGTTGAAGAGGACCTCGAGCGGCTGCGTGTCGACGACCTTGCCGGCGGCGTCGAGGGTGAACCCCTGCGGCTGGTTCATCCAGGCGTTGGCGGTGACGACCGCGAAGGCGCCGCCGATCCCCGTGATCACCATCGGCACCCCCGACCAGAAATGCGCCCAGCCGCCGAGCCGCTTCCAGCCGTAGATGTAGACGGCGATGAAGATCGCCTCGACGAAGAAGAAGATCCCCTCGATCGCGAAGGCGATGCCGAAGGCGTCGCCGAAGCGCTCCATGAACTCGGGCCAGAGCAGGCCGAACTCGAAGCTGAGCACGGTGCCGCTGACCGCGCCGACGGCGAAGGTGACCGCCATCGCCTTCGACCAGCGCTGCGCCAGTCGCATCGCGTCCTCGTCGCCGCGCTTCAACCCGAGCCAGTTGGCGGTGAGGATGATCGCCGGGAAGGCGACCCCGAGGCAGGCGAGGACGATGTGGAAGCCGAGCGTGAACGCCATCAGCTCGCGGGCGGCGAGCAGGTTGGACTCCGACGCCGCGAGCGGGAGGGCGTCGAGCGGCGACACCGCTACTCCGTGGCCCTGGCCTGGCGGTAGCGCCGGATCAGCGCGTTGGTCGAGCTGTCGTGGTGGAGCTCGGGCTCCTCGTCGGCCTGCAGCTCGGGGATGATCGCCACCGCCAAGACCTTGCCCAGCTCGACCCCCCACTGGTCGAAGGAGTCGATCCCCCACACCGCTCCCTGGGTGAAGGTGCTGTGCTCGTAGAGGGCGACCAGCGTGCCCAGCGTGAACGGGTCGAGGCGCTCGGCGAGGATCGTGTTCGAGGGGCGGTTGCCCTCCATCACCCGGTGGGGCACCACCTCCTCCGGCGTCCCCTCGGCGCGCACCTGCTCCGCCGTCTTGCCGAAGGCGAGCGCCTCGGCCTGGGCGAAGACGTTGGAGACGAGCAGGTCATGGTGCTCGCCGAGCGGGTTGAGGCTATGCATGAAGCCGATGAAGTCGCAGGGGATCAGCCGCGTCCCCTGGTGGATCAGCTGGTAGAAGGAGTGCTGGCCGTTGGTGCCCGGCTCACCCCAGAAGATCGCCCCCGTGTCGTAGTCGACGCGGGCGCCGTCGAGGGCGACGTGCTTGCCGTTTGACTCCATCGTCAGCTGCTGAAGGTAGGCAGGGAAGCGGTGCAGGTACTGGTCGTAGGGGAAGACGCCGCAGGTCTGGGCGCCGAAGAAGTCGCCGTACCAGACCGCGAGCAGGCCGAGCAGCATCGGCAGGTTCTCGGCCGGTGGCGCCTCGCGGAAGTGCTCGTCCATCGCGTGGAAGCCGGCCAGCATCCCGGCAAACTGGGCCGGGCCGATCGCCAGCATCGTCGAAAGCCCGATCGCCGAGTCCATCGAGTAGCGACCTCCCACCCACTCCCAGAAGCCGAACATGTTCTCGACGTCGATGCCGAATTTCGTCACCTCCTCGGCGTTCGTGGAGACGGCGACGAAGTGCTTGGCGACGGCTGCCTCGTCGCCGCCGAGGCCGGCCAGCGCCCACTCGCGAGCGGTGTGAGCGTTTGTCATCGTCTCCAGCGTCGTGAAGGTCTTCGAGGAGATCACGAAGAGCGTCTCCTCCGGGTCGAGGTCGCGGGTCGACTCGGCGAAGTCGGTGCCGTCGACATTGGATACGAAACGGAACGTCATCTCGCGGCGGGAGAAGTGACGCAGCGCCTGGTAGGCCATCACCGGGCCGAGGTCGGAGCCGCCGATGCCGACGTTGACGACGTTGCGGATCGGCTTCCCGGTGTGGCCGGTCCACTCGCCGGAGCGGACCCGCTCGGCGAAGGCGCTCATCCGGTCGAGCGTCTCGTGGACCTGCTTGACCACGTCGACGCCGTCGACGAGGAGCGAGCGCTCGCGCGGCATCCGCAGCGCGACGTGGAGGACGGCGCGGTCCTCGGAGACGTTGATGTGCTCGCCGCGGAACATCGCTTCGCGGCGCTCCTCGACGCCGCGCTCGCGGGCCAGCTCGCCGAGCAGGATCACGGTCTCGTCGGTGATCCGGTTCTTAGAGAAATCGAGGTGGAGGCCAGCGGCGTCGGCGACGAGGCGCTCACCGCGCTCGGAATCGGAGGCAAAGAGATCGCGCAGGTGGTGACCCTCGATCTCGGCGAAATGCTTTTCGAGCGCCTGCCAGGCACCCCCCTTTGTCAGCGGGGGGACTTCGTTCACGTCACGGGCTCCCGACCCAATCGCCACGGACTCGAAACACCGGAGTCACCGTGTCGATTGGATCACTCACAGGCGCGCCCCGACCTGCGACTCGATCGTCTTCAGCATCTCGTCCCACGACTTGGCGAAGCTGGCCTTGCCCTCCTCCTGCAGCCGCTCGGCGAGCGCGTCGACGTCGATCCCGGCCTTCGCGAACTCCGCCAGCACCTGCTCGCAGTCGCCGCCGTCGGCCGGCACCGGGTCGCCGATCTCGCCGTGGTCGGCGAAGGCGTGCAGGGTCGGCTCGGGCATCGTGTTGACGGTCAAGGGCGAGGCGAAGCCCTCGATGTAGAGGGTGTCGGAGGCGCCGGGGTCCTTGGTCCCGGTGCTGGCCCAGAGCAGGCGCTGCGGCCTCGCCCCCTCGTTCATCAGCCGCTGCATGCGCGGCGAGTCGAGCAGCTCGCGGTAGGCGCGGTAGGCGCGGAAGCCGATTGCCATGCCGAGGCGGTTGTGCAGCTCATCCGGCACTTCGCCGCCGACGGCGACGTCCCAGCGACTGATGAAGAGCGAGGCGACCGAGGAGACGTCGGCGCTGAGCCCGGCCTCGATCCGGCGCTCGATGCCCCGCATGTAGGCATCCGCGGCGGCGAGGTACTGCTTGTCGTCAAACAAGAGGGTGACGTTGATCGGCACCCCGGCGAAGATCGACTCCTCGATCGCCCTGCGTCCCGCCTCGGTGCCGGGGATCTTGATGTAGAGGTTGTCGCGCTCGGCCTTGGCGTAGAGCTGCGCCGCCTCCTCGATGGTCGCATCCGCGTCGTCGGCGATCAGCGGGGAGACCTCGAGCGAGCAGAAGCCGTCGACGCCGGCGGTGCGCTGGTGGACCGCGGCGAAGAGGTTGGTCGCGTCGCGCAGGTCGGCCAGCGCCAGCTCGAAGAAGATCCGCTCGGTGGGCGTGGCGCCGATCCCCTCGTCGGGAACCGCGCTGGCACTGAGCTCGGCGATCTGCTCGTCGTAGGCGTCTCCCCCCGAGATCGCCTTGTCGAAGATCGTCGGGTTGGACGTCAATCCGGTGACCGAGAGCTCCTCGATGTAACCGGCGAGGGTGCCGTCGCCGAGCATCGTGCGGGTGATGTTGTCGAGCCAGAGGCTCTGGCCCAGCTCGTGCAGCTTCGCGGTCGGCTTCATGAGAGCAGCTCCTTTGCGGCTTCGGCCACCCGGTCAGGGGTGAAGCCGAACTTGGTTTGAACGTCCTTCAACGGCGCCGAGGTACCGAACGTGTGCATCCCGATCTTGACGCCGTCAGATCCAACGTAGCGGTCCCAACCGAGGGTAGAGGCCTCCTCGACCGAGACGCGGGCGCTGACCGCGGGGGGCAGCACCTGGTCGCGGTAGGCCTGGTCCTGGCGGTCGAAGATCTCCCAGCAGGGCAGGCTGACGACGCGTGAGCGAATCCCTTCGCCGCTTAGCTCCTCGTGGGCGGAGAGAGCGAGGGCGATCTCGCTGCCGGTGGCGATCAGGATCAGCTCCGGGCCGTCGCCCTCGGCGTCGGCGAGCACGTAGCCGCCGCGACGCAGGCCCTCGGCGGGGCCATAACGGGAACGGTCGAGAACCGGCACGTTCTGGCGGGTGAGGACGAGGGCGACCGGCTGGTGACTGCGATCGAGCGCCACCCGCCAGGCCTCGGCGGTCTCGTTGGCGTCGGCGGGGCGAATCACGTCGAGGCCGGGGATCGCCCGCAGCGAAGCGAGCTGCTCTACCGGCTGGTGGGTCGGGCCGTCCTCGCCGAGCCCGATCGAGTCGTGGGTGAAGACGTGGATCACCGGCAGCTCCATCAACGCCGAGAGCCGGATCGCCGGCCGCGCGTAGTCGGAGAAGGTGAGGTAGGTGGACCAGAGCGGCCGCAGCTTGGAGAGCGAGAGGCCGTTGGAGATCGCCGCCGACTCGTGCTCACGGATCCCGTAGTGGAGCTGGCGGCCCTCGTAGGCGCCCGGCTCGAAGTCGGCGGCGCGCTCGGGGTCGATGCGGACCGAGGTGGAGTCGGTGAGGTCAGCCGAGCCGGCGAGCAGCCAGGGCAGCCGCGCGGCGACCGCGTTCTCGACCTGGTTGGAGGCCTTGCGGGTGGCGATTCCCTTCTCGTCGGGCTCGAAGCTGGGGATGTCGGCGTCCCAGCCCTGCGGCAGCTCGCGCCGCTGCGCAGCCTCGATCTCGGCAGCGAGCTCGGGGCTCTGCCTCGCATACCCGGCGAGTCTCCCCTCCCACTCGGCCCGCAGCTCGGCGCCCCGCCTGCCGATCCCCGCCGCGAAGTGCTCCTTGACCCCGTCGGGGACGAGGAACTGGGCGTCCTCGGGCCAGCCGTAGGCGCGCTTCGTCTCCCGCACCTCCTCCTCGCCGAGCGGCTCGCCGTGGGCAGCGGGAGTGTCTTGCTTGTGGGGGGCGCCCCAGCCGATGTGGCTGTCGAGGACGATCAGGGTCGGGCGACCCTCCGCTGCCTTGAACTCCTCGAGGGCAGCGGCGATCAGCTCGGTGTAGTTGGCGTCGCCGACGCGGGTGACGTTCCAGCCGTAGCCCTGGAAGCGGGCGGCGACGTCATCCTCGAAGGCGAGCTTGGTTTTGCCGTCGATCGTGATCTGGTTGTTGTCGTAGACCCAGCACAGGTTGTCGAGCTTCAGGTGGCCGGCGAGCGAGGCGGCCTCGTTGGAGACGCCCTCCATCAGGCAGCCGTCACCGGCGATCGCGTAGACGTCGAAGTCGAAGAGGTCGGCGCCGTAGCGGGCGCCCTGCCACTTCGAGGCGATCGCCATCCCGACCGAGGTCGCGATCCCCTGGCCCAGCGGCCCGGTCGTCGTCTCAACTCCGGAGGTCCAGCGGTACTCGGGGTGGCCGGGCGCGCGCGAGTCGAGCTGGCGAAAGCGTTCGATGTCTTCGAGCGAGACGGCAGGTTTGCCGACGACCTCGTAGTCGGGGTCGACCGCCTGCACCTCGGCCAGGAAGAGCAGCGAGTAGAGCAGCATCGAGGCGTGACCGGCGGAGAGGACGAAGCGGTCGCGGTTGGGCCAGATCGGGTCGGCCGGGTCGAAGCGGAGGAAGCGCTGCCAGAGCGTGTAGGCGAGCGGCGCCAGCGCCATCGGCGTCCCCGGATGCCCCGAGTTCGCCTTCTGGATCGCGTCGATCGACAGCGTCCGGATCGTGTCGATGCCGAGCTGGTCGAGGTCCTGGGCCACCGGGATCCGATCCTAGCCCTTCGGCTTACGGCTCGATCCGGGTGACGGTGCCGTCGCCGTTGTTGGCGACCCAGACCGCTTCCTCGCCTACCGCGACCGCGCCCGGCGCCGGGCCGACGCCGATCGCGTCGCCGACCGTGTCGCCGTCCGCGATGTCGATCCGGGTGACGGTGCCGTCGCCGTTGTTGGCGACCCAGACCGCGTCGGTGCCGGCGTCGATCCCGCCCGGCCGGGCGCCGACGGCGATCGGCTCGCCGAGCAGCACCCGGGTCGCCGGATCGACCCGGGTGACCGTATCGCCGCGGCTGTTGGCGACCCAGACGATGCCGCCGGCGACGGTGACCCCAGAGGGACCGCGCCCGGCCGGGATCGCGGGCCCGGCGACGGCGTCGCCGAGGTCGATACGGCGGATCGCGCCAGTCGTGGCGCTGCTGACCCAGAGGCCGCCAGCACCAGCGCCGAGCCGCAGCGGCGCCGAAAGGGGGGCGATGCCCCGCTTGTAGAGCTTGCCGCCGGACGGGTTGATCGCGCTGACCCCGCCGCCGGCCTCATCGGCGACCCAGACGCGGCTGCCGGCGACGACGATCGCGCCGGGACGGCCGCCGACTGGGATCCGCAAGACGGCCTGGCGGTCAGGGTCCGGGCGGGTGAGATCGGGGTCGACGCGGAGGAGCTCTCCTGTCCGCGGCCGGGTGACCCAGACAAAGCCCTCGCCCACGGCGACGCCGGAGATTCCCCTGCCGAGCTGCATCTCCCCGGTCACCTCGCGGGTGTCGGGATCGATCCGGGCCAGAGTCCCGTCGGCGGCGCTGGTCGCCCAGACACGGCCCTCGCCGACGGCGAGGCGGAGCGGACCGCGGCCGACCTCGATCGGCGAGGAAACCGAGACGTCGTCCCCGCCGAACAGCAGCAGCGCCATGGCCAGGCCACCGGCGAGAACCGCAACCGCCGCTCCCAGCCACTGCCGCCCCCGCGGTCCGAGCCGGCGGCGAACGGCCGCAGCGCCAAGCCGCCGCGTCGGGCGGCCTCCCTGGCCGGCGGTGAGCACCCGGGTGGCCGCGGGGGCGGCGCCCTCGCAATCCCGCGCCGCCTCGATCAGGGCGGTGGCGCTCGGGTAGCGGCCGGCCGGGTCCTTCGAGACCGCCCGCTCGATCACCTCGTCGAGACCTTTGGGCATCTCCGGCTCGGTGTCCTCGGCCTTGCGCGCGTAAGGGACGATCCCGGTCAGCGCCTCGTAGAGGACGCAGCCGAGCGAGTAGACGTCGGTCGCCGGCCCGACCTTGGCCCCCTGCCACTGCTCGGGCGACATGTATTCGACCGTGCCGACGACAGAGGCGCCGCTGAGGACGCCGCTGTCCTCGACCGCCTTGGCGAGGCCGAAGTCGGTCAGGTAGGCGCGGTCGCCCTCGATCAGGATGTTGTGGGGCTTGACGTCGCGGTGGACGATGCCGGCGGCGTGGGCGGCGTCGAGCGCGTCGGCAACCTGGGCGAGCAGCGCCACCGCGCGGGGCGGCGGCAACGGCCCCTCGCGGTCGATCAGCTTGCGCAGGTCGCCGCCCTCGACCAGCCGCATCGCGACGATCAGCTCGCCGTCCTCCTCGCGGGCGTCGAAGACGGGCACGACGCCGGGGTGGTCGAGGCTGGCGGCGAGCCGGCACTCGCGCAGAAAGCGCTCGCGGAAGGCCTCTTTGCCGGCGAGCTCACGGGAGATCAGCTTCAGCGCCACCGGCCGGTCGAGCCCCAGCTGGGTCGCCCGGTAGACGACCCCCATCCCGCCACGGGCGATCAGCGCGTCGATTCGGTAGCCGGCGACGGTCGAGCCGATGGCGGGATCCCCCATGTGCCCGGGTTATACCGGGCGCACAACGACGAAGGGCCCCCTCCAGAACGGAGAGGGCCCTTCGCGCTGGAGCCGGGGGGAGTCCTAGCGCCGCACCGGCTGCCAGGTGATGACCGGGCCGATAGTGGTGACGGTGCCCGGTTCAGTCGAAGGTTCAAGCGGTTCGAACCCTTCCGCCAGCTCAGTGGTCGAGCGGCTGGAGACGTCGATCGAGGAAAGCTGCTCCCGCCCGTCGGCCTCGATGAACGCAGCCACCTTCTTCCCATCCGAGGAGAAGACAGCGTTCGTCTGTGAGCCGTCGGGCAGCTGGCTGAGCTTGAGAGCGCGGCTCGGGCCGATCCGCTTCACCCAGAGGCCCTGGTCACGGCGGAAGAGCACCGTGCGGCCGTTGGGCGAGACGTCTTCGACATAGGCCGAGCCGGCGCCGGCCACCTGCGGGCGGACTTTCCTCCCGTTGCGGCGCATCGTGTAGACGTCGGCATAGGCGCTCGGTCCTTCACCGCTCTCGCCGCGGCTGAAGACGATGCCGCCGGCGAAATAGCGCGGACTGAACTCGTCGACGCGTCCCGTCCTCGTCAGTCGCGCGGCACGAGCGCCGGACGGCCGAACCGAGTAGAGATCGTCGGCCGCTCCAGCGGTGCGGACGAAGACGATCAGGCGACCGTCCGTCGAGAAGGACGCTTCGTGGTCGTCCTCGGGGGTGCTGGTCACCGCCCTGGCGCCTCCACCCAGCGAGTTGACCGCGTAGAGATCGGCCGGAGCGCCGTCAGCCGAACGCCGCTCGAAGAGGACGAGTTTGCCGCTCGGCGACACGGTCGGCGACGAGTCGATCTCCGTCCCGCTGGTGAGCCGGCGCAGGCCCGAGCCGTCGGCTCGCACCGAGAAGACGTCGCCGCTGCGGATGAAGGCGATCGCCCGTCCGTCCGGGGAGAAGGCCGGTTCGGTGTCGGTCGGGTCTTCGGTTAGTTGGTTGAGACGACCGTCGCGCACCGCGTAGAGGCCGCCTTCGGCGCTCGTCGTCTCTTTGTCTTCTTTGTCTTTGGTCGTTTTGACCACGACACGGGAGAAGACGACGGCTCCCGAATGTCCCGCAGCCGCCGCGCCGGCGGCTGGAAGCGCCAGGGCGAGGATGGCGAGCAGGCCGGTGATGATCGTTCGGTTGAGCATTGGACTCCCCTTTCGGGTGGATTGCGTTTGCTCAACCGATGTTCGGCGCTGGGAGCGAACGGGCCAACGACAGCGGCGGCGCCGAACGGGCCACGTTTGGCCCGGTCCGGGTCAGCGGTCGAGGCCGAGCTCGATCACGCGGGCAGCGATCAGGCGGGGGCGCTCGCGGCCGGCGTCACCGGAGATCTCGAGCCTGGCGGCGAGAGCGTCGAGGCGGCGCTGTGCGGTGCGCTCGCTGACGTGGAGCGCCTCGGCGAGCTCGGCCCGGGTGGCGGGGCGGCCGGCGAAGGCGCCCTCGCTGCGGTACGGCGTAACCAGGGCTGCCGCGGTGGCGCGCTCCTCTTCGGTCAGGGCGACGGCGGGCGCGCTGCCGGCGACGGTGCGGCCTCCGCCGAGGTCGCCGTCGGCGACTTCCAGCCGGTGCCCGCCGAGAGTGAGGACGTCGCCGCCGCGCAGCCGCCGCGGCCGGTCGAGCGGCTCGCCGTTGAGCGCGGTGCCGTTGCGACTGTCGAGGTCGGTCGCCATCAGTACGTCGCCGCGCCGCTCGATCTCGAGGTGGTTCCAGGAGACGGCCTCATCATCGAGGCGGATGTCGGCCTCGGGGGAGCGCCCGACCACGGTGCGCTCGGCCGCGAGCGCGACGGAGCGCGGCTCGCCTCGCTCGCCGGTCAGCCAGATGCGGGCGTCCATCTCACCGCGAGCATAGAGTCCGCGCCCGTGACCGACGCGGATGCCGAGAAGCGCCTCGCGGCCGAGGCGGCGGCCGAGCTGGTCGAGGACGGGATGGCGGTCGGCCTCGGCACCGGCTCCACGGTCGAGTACCTGCTGCCGGCGCTCGCGCGGCGCGGCCTCAGCGGGATCCGTTGCGTCGCCACCTCGGTCGCAACCGAGGAGCAGGCGCGCGGCCTCGGCATCGCGGTCGAGGAGTTCTCGACCCTGGAGCGGCTCGACATCGCGATCGACGGCACCGACCAGGTGACCCCCGACGGCTGGCTGATCAAGGGCGGCGGCGGCGCCCACCTGCGCGAGAAGATCGTCGCCGCGGCGGCCGAGCGCTTCGTCGTGATCGCCGACTCCAGCAAGCCGGTCGACGCGCTCACTGCGCCGGTGCCGCTCGAGCTCTTCGCCTTCGGCCTGCGCTCGACCCTGGCCCGGCTGGGCCCGGAGGTGGAGCTGCGCGACGCCCCCCCCAGCCCCGACGACGGCCTGATCGCCGACTACCGCGGCGAGATCGGCGACCCCACCGCGCTCTCCGCCCGCCTCGAGGCGGACCCCGGCGTCGCCGCCCACGGCCTCTTCCCCGCGGATATGGTGAGCGAAGTCCTGACGGGGGTGGGAACCACCGTCGATCGCCAGACGTTCACCTGATTCCAAGGAGGGCCGGATGAGCAACTTCGCCGAGCTATCGATCGATGGTCGGGTAGCAACGCCGAGCGACCCCGACTGGGACGAGGCGCGCACCGCCTGGAACCTGGTCGCCGACCAGCGCCCGGAGGCGGTCGTCTTTTCCGAGAGCGCAGCGGACATCGTCGCGACAGTCCGGTTCGCCGCTGAGCACGATCTCCGCATCGCCGGCCAAGGCACAGGTCACGGCGCGGCCTCACTTCCCCCGCTCGAGGACACGATCCTGCTCAAGACCGAGCGGATGCGCGGCATCGACGTCGACCCCGACGCACGGACCGCCCGCGTCGAGGCCGGCGTGCTGGCGATGGAGCTGGGTGAGGCAGCCGGAGCGCATGGCCTCTGCTTCCTTCCCGGCTCGGCCGTCGACGTGGGCGTGACCGGCTACACGCTCGGGGGCGGGCTGAGCTGGCTCGGCCGCCGCCACGGCTTTGCCTGCAACAACGTGCGGGCGATCGAGCTGGTCACCGCCGAGGGCGAGCCGATGACAGTCGACGCCGGCAACGAACCCGACCTCTTCTGGGCCCTGCGTGGCGGCGGAGGCGGGTACGCGATCGTCACCGCGCTGCAGCTCGACCTGCTGCCGATCGCCGACATCTACGCCGGCGCCCTGCTCTTCCCCGCCGAGGCCGGGGCCGAGGGCGTGCGGATCTACCGCGACTGGGCTGCGACCGTTTCCGAGGACGTCACCTCGGTCGTTCGCTTCCTGCGGCCGCCACCGATGCCGGACGTCCCCGAGGCGATCCGCGACCGGCCGCTGCTGACCATCGACGCGGCCTGCATCGGCGGCCGCGAGGAGGGGGAAGCGACGATCGCGCCGCTGCGCGAGATCGGGGAGCCGATCATGGACACCTTCGACCAGATCCCCACCTCCGGCCTCGGCAAAATCCACATGGACCCCGAACAACCGGTCCCGGGGCTCGGCAACCACGCGACGATCCGCGAGCTGCCGGACGAGGCGATCGACGCCTATGTCGGGTACGCCGGGCCCGAGTCGGGCTCACCGCTGCTGCTGGCCGAGCTGCGCCAGATGGGCGGAGCGCTGGAACGGCCGGCCGAGGGCGGCGGCGCCCTCGACAAGATCGACGCCGCCTTCGTCATGCTCGGCATCGGCCTGCCGATGACGCCGGAGCTGGGCGAGGCGATCAAGGCCCACCTCGACCGCATGCCCGAGGCGATGGGTCCCTGGGCCGCCGAGGGCGGCTACTTCAACTTCGCCGAGCGCCCCTGCGACGCCGACGCGATCCTCCCCGCCGAGACCTGCGCGCGCCTGGTGGAGATCAAGCGCCGCTACGACCCCGAAAACCGGATCGTCGCCAACCACGCGGTCTCGCTGGATCTGGCCTGAATCGGCGGGTCAAGACGGCTGCTCCAGCACCGACCCGAGCCCCGCGGCGAGACCAGGTGAGATCAGGTCTTTGTCCGCAGAGATCAGCCGGCGGTCGGTGCGGCGGGCGATTGCCACGTAGGAAGCGTCGTAGAAGGTGAGCTCATGAGCCAGTGCGAGCTCGGTCGCGACGCGATGGTCCTCTGGACGCAGCTCGATGGGGTCGCCGCAAATCTCTCCGAGAAGGTCAAGCGCCGCGGCAATCCTGTCCGCTGACCAGCCGGAATGGAGGGTCAGCACATTGCCGACCTCATGCATGGCGAGCGCCGTAGTCCGCATCGCGAGGCGACCGATCGCGGCACGTGCCAGCTGCCCGTCGGGCTCGCGCTCGACCGGGAGGAACCACTTGACCGCAATGCTCGCATCGACGAGCCAGGCGTCGGTTGCGGTGGGTGTCACGCGTCGCGACGACGATCGGCGCGGACCAAGGCGGCTGCATCAATAGGGCCGGCCCAGGTGGCACTGAGCGCGTCGAGGTCGGCCAGGAGCGCCTCACGGTCGCGACGAATCAGGCCGAGCTCGCGACGGGTGGCATCTTGGAGAAGCGCGCTACGAGTGGTCTTGCGGCGCGTCACCTCGGCGTCGAGGGCACTGAGGAGGTCATCGGGAATCGAGATCATGACCTTGGCCATGGGCTGAGTATAGCCTCTAGGCAATACTGCAATCTTGGCTACTGTCATACCCGTCTAAGCCCGCGGAGAGGAAAACTCTCCGCTTCGCTACTTGCGGTGGCTCGGGATCGCCAGCTGCTCGAGGCGTTTGACAGCGGGATCGTCCGGCCCCACCAGCTCTGAGATCGTCGCCGCCGCCGCTTCGATGTCCTCCGGGGTGGCCTCGGCGATCGCCTCGAGATCGGCCCAGTCCTTGGTGCGGTCGAAAAAAGCCTTGAAGATGGCCAGCGAGGCGCAATCGAGAACTGGCACTTCGCGTCGCTCGAGAGGCACCCAGACGACGGCAGAGGCGACAGCCTCATGAAGGGGCACGTTGTTGAGGAAGACGTCGATGGGGGTGCCCTCCCAGTCCAGCCGCGCCTGGCCGTCGCGTTCGATCTTGGCGATGTCCTCTCTGCTGACCTCAACGCCATCCGGCAGCGTCGCGAGAACCGACTCCGCCTCCGATGCGTCGACGAAGATGTTGACATCGAGATCGCGGGTGCCGCGCGGCTCCTGGACGCAGTAGGCGAGGGCGATCGCGCCGCCAAAGGCGTGGGCCAGGCCGGCGTCCCTGAGCGAGTCATGGATCGCGAAGAGCTTGTCGACCAGCTCGCTCATCGCCCCGGCTCCGCTGCCAGGCGATCGGCCAACCTTGGAAAGTCGAGGTCGGGACGCGCCCGGAACGGCAGCGCCTCGGCAAGCTCGAGAACCTGCACGAGGATCTTGCCCGCCCGCTCGGGGTCGACCGGGGGCTTGCGCGGCGCCAGCCCAAGCTCGAAACCGCCCGCGGCGGCCAGGCGGGCGAGAACGTCGGCGCCCGGCTCCCGCTTGCCGCGCAAGTAGACGTTGACGACCGACCGCGGAAGTCCCGCGCGGCGGGCAAGCTCGGCCTGGGTGAGCCCGCTCTGCCGCTGGATCTCCCTGATGAGAGACGCGGCTGAGGCCTTTCCACGCGAAGTAGGCATGGCCCTTATGTTAGCGAATTCGCTAATTGTGCGTTAGCGAATTCGTAAACGCCTACTGCCCGCTGCGGCTTCGTCGGCCACGACGACCATCTCGTCGTTCTCGACCCGGCCGGCGGGGATCGAGGGGTCGCCAGTGAGGAGCTTGGCGAGGGGGCCGCGCTTGGCCTCGCCGGTGACGAGCCAGACGATGCGGCGGGCTTCGGCGAGCGCCGGATAGGTGAGGGTCATGCGGCGATGATCCTGGTAGGCCGTCTCGGTGAGGGCGACGCGGCGGTCGCGGACCTCAAGCACCGGGTCGCCCGGCACCAGCGAGGCGGTGTGGCCGTCGGGGCCGAGGCCGAGGTGGATTAAGTCGATCGGCTCGGGCAGCTGCGATTCGTACTCCCTCGCCGCCGCGTCGAGATCCCGCGAGGTGACCGGCATCGGCCGCAGCGTCGCCTGGTGGTCCATCGAGAGACCCAGCACCATGTGGGTGAGATTGCGCTCCTCGCTGCCGGGCGAGGCGATCCGCTCGTCGACTTGGAACAGCTCGGTCTCCCCCCAGGGCATCGCCTCCTGTTCGCCGAGGATCGCCAGCATTCCCCACGGGGTGCGCCCGCCGCTCATCGCCAGCGAGAAAATCCCGCGCTGCGCCATCGCGTCGGCGCCGGCCGCGGCGATCAGCTCGGCGGCTCTCCGCGCCGCCGCCCTCTCGTCGGCGACGACCTCGAGGTCGATAGCCACTAGCTGCTCTTCTCGTCGTGGCCGCCGAACTGCTTGCGCATCGCCGAGAGCACCTTGTCGCCGAAGTCGTCGAGGCCGCGCGAGTAGAAGCGCTCATAGAGCGCAGTCGTCAGCACCGGCGCCGGCACGCCCTCGTCGATCGCCGCGATCGAGGTCCAGCGCCCCTCGCCGGAGTCGGAGACACGGCCGGCGAAGTCGGCCAGGTCAGGCGATTCCTGCATCGCCGCCGCGGTCAGGTCGAGCAGCCAGGAGCCGACCACGCTGCCGCGGCGCCAGACCTCGGCCACCTCGGGCAGGTCGAGGTCGTACTGGTAGTACTCGGGATGGTCGAGCGGCGCCGTCTCCGCGTCCGCCTCGCGCTCCACCTTGCCGGCGTTGGCGTTCTTGAGGATGTTCAGGCCCTCGGCGTAGGCGGCCATGATCCCGTACTCGATCCCGTTGTGGACCATCTTCACGAAGTGGCCGGCGCCGCTGGGGCCGCAGTGGAGGTAGCCCTGCTCAGAGGGGGATGGGTCGCCGTCGCGGCCCGGCGTCCGCTCCGCCGCCCCGACCCCCGGCGCCAGGCTGGCGAAGATCGGGTCGAGCCGTTCGACCGCCCGGTCGGGCCCACCGATCATCAGGCAGTAGCCGCGCTCGAGGCCGAAGACGCCGCCGCTGGTGCCGCAGTCGACGTAGTCGATCCCCTGCTCCCCCACCTTCGCGGCGCGGCGGATGTCGTCGCGGTAGTAGGAGTTGCCGCCGTCGATGACCGCGTCGCCCGACTCGAGCACGGCGGCGACGCCGTCGACAGTCTCCTCGGTGATTTCGCCGGCCGGGACCATGATCCAAACCGACCGCGGCGCGGGTAGCTTCGAAGCCATCTCCTCCAGCGAGGAGGCTCCCTCGGCACCCTCGCTCGCCAGTTTCGAGACCGCGTCAGGGTTGACG
>DATMDR010000007.1:0-23386 GCA_035557635.1 Solirubrobacterales bacterium
AAGGCGGCGCAGTGGGGCCGCGGGAGGCAGGGGGGTCCGCGCGACCCTCACTGCACCTGCGCGTCGGTAGCCAGGGAAAGATGCCGACGCGGCCGTTCCCTGGACGGGACTGTCCTAAGGAACAGTCACCCCTACCTATACAGCGTCGATTCCTCTAGGTCAAGGCTATTTGACCTTGTTACGAGGTTTTAGGCAATGCGTCCGTAGGTGCAGCGACGCCCCAGCCCTTCCGCTCGATCAGCTCTATCCCGATCACACTGCCCACCGGACCGACCGGAGTGAGTGTCGCCGCCAGCAGGGTGTAGGGGGCCTCGCGCTTGCCGCAGGCGACCCAGATCAGCAGGCAGAGAGCGATGAACCCGAGCCCGTGTGCCCAGCCGAAGACCATCGTCTCGGTCTCGAATCCCGGCGCCAGCCAGAAGACCAGCAGGCCGGCGAAGAAGGCCAGCTCGATCCACGAGAACCTCTTGACCCAGACGAACAGCCGCCCGGGCACCGGCTTGCGCATCAGCTCCCTGGTGTGAGCGCGGTGAGCACGATCCGCTCCTGCTCACGCGCGTGTGAGACCGAGTAGCCCTCGCCGGGGCTGGCCCGCGTCGGGCGGCCGATGTAGCTCAGGTCGATCCCCTCGGGCACGATCTCCGGGAAGCGCCGGGACATCACCTTCCAGGCGCCCATGTTGCGCGGCTCCTCCTGCACCCAGGCGATCTCCTTCAGGTTCGGGTAGCCGGCAATCAGCTTGATCAGCTGCTCTTTCGCGAACGGGTAGAGCAGCTCGACCCGGGCGATCGCGACGTTCTCCGCCTCCGCTCGCCGCTCGTTGGTGTCCATGTCGAAGTAGACCTTGCCGGTGCAGAGCACCAGCCGCTCGACCTTCTCGCGACTGTCCTCGGCCCGCGGGTCGTCGAGGATGAAGTGGAAGTGCCCGCTCGTCAGCTCCTCCGGCGTGGCGGTGGCCCCCTCGAGCCGCAGCAACCCCTTCGGGGTGAAGACGACCAGCGGGCGGGGCTTGCGGATCAGCGCCTGGCGCCGCAGCAGGTGGAAGTACTGGGCGGCAGTGGTCGGGTAGGCGATGCGGATGTTGCCCTCGGCGGCGAGCGCCAGGAAGCGCTCGATGCGAGCGCTCGAGTGCTCCGGCCCTGAGCCCTCGTAGCCGTGCGGCAGCAGCAGGGTGAGACGGCTGGTCTGCCCCCACTTGGCCTCACCGGAGACGATGAAGGTGTCGATGATGACCTGGCCGGCGTTGGCGAAGTCGCCGTACTGCGCCTCCCAGAGGACGAGGGCGTCCGGGTCCGCCGAGGAGTAGCCGTACTCGAAGCCGAGGCAGGCGATCTCCGAGAGCGGGCTGTTGTAGAGCTCGAAGGGTGCCTCGGCCTCGTTCAGGTTCTGCATCGGGCAGTACTCGAGCCCGGTCTTCTCGTCGTGCAGGACGAGGTGACGGTGCGAGAAGGTGCCCCGCTCGGTGTCCTGCCCGGTGAGGCGCACGTGGACGCCGTCGGTGAGCAGCGAGGCGTAGGCAAGCGCCTCGGCGTGGCCGAACTCGACGCCGCCGTTCTCGTTCTCCAGCGCCTCGATGCGTCGTGAGAGCGGTTTGCGCAGCTTGCGGTGGACGGAGAAGCTCTCCGGGGCTTCGATGAGCTCCTGGTTGAGGGTGCGCAGCTTCTCGATCGGCACCGCCGTATCGACCGGGGGGCTGGCGCTGCGGTCGAGCTCGCCGGTCGTGCTGGTGGTCACGGTCGGGTCTTCGTACTCGCCCAGCTCCATCTTCTGGCGCAGGTCCTTCAGCGCCGCCGACATCTCCTCGCGGCGGTCTTTCGAGGCCTCCTCGACCTCCTCGCGGGCGATCGTTCCCTCCTCGACCAGCTTCTCGGCGTAGATCTCGGAGACCGGTGGGTGCGCCTTGATCTTCGCCGCGATCAGGGGCTGCGTGTAGGCGGGCTCGTCGGTCTCGTTGTGGCCGTAGCGGCGGTAGCCGATCACGTCGATCACGATGTCGCGGCCCCAGCGCTCCCGGTAGGCCATCGCCAGGCGGACGGCCGCCGAGCAGGCCTCGACGTCGTCGGCGTTGACGTGGACGATCGGCACGTTGAACCCCTTCGCCATGTCGGCGGCGTAAGGGGTGGAGCGAGCCTCCTCGGGGTCGGTGGTGAACCCCACCTGGTTGTTCTGGATGATGTGGACCGTGCCCCCGGTGGTGTATCCCGGCAGGGCCTGCAGGTTGAGGGTCTCGGCCACCACGCCCTGGCCGGGGAAGGCGGCGTCGCCGTGCAGGAGGACCGGGACGGCGCGCTTGGGGCGGTGCTCGATCTCGGCGCCGTCGAAGTCGGACTGGATCAGGCGGGTGGCGCCCTCGACCACGGGGTTGACGAACTCGAGGTGGCTCGGGTTGGGATAGAGGCGGACGGCGATCTTCTCCCCGGCGCTGGTCTCATAGACCCCCTGGTGGCCGTAGTGGTACTTGACGTCGCCGGTGCCGCCGTGGGGGATCGCCGCCACCGCCTTCACCTGCTCGATCTGCTTCGAGCCCTCGAACTCGGCGAGGATCGACTCGACCGAGCGGCCGAGGTTGTGGGCGAGCACGCTGAGCCGGCCGCGATGGGCCATCCCGAAGACGACCTCTTCGGCGCCGCCGCGGTGGGCGAGGGTGACCACCTCGTCGAGCATCGGCACGACCACGTCGAGGCCCTCGATCGTGAAGATCTTCTGACCCAGGTACGCCTTCTCGATGAAGCGCTCGAACTCGAAGACGTCGGTCAGGCGTTCCAGCAGGCGCCGTTTCTCGTCGTCGGCGAGCGGCTCGCGGTGGGCGCCGGTCTCGACCATTTCCCGCAGCCAGGTGCGCTGCTGGTGCGAGGAGAGGTGCTCGAACTGGTAGGCGATCGTGCCGCAGTAGGCCTCCCGCATTCGCGGTAGCGCCTCCAGCAGCGTCTCCCCGGGGACGCCGATGCGGAGGATCGAGGCCGGGATCCTCGCCATCAGCTCCGGGGTCAGGTTGAGCCGCTCGGGCTGGATCGCCGGGTCGCCCTTCGGCTCGCTGCCGAGCGGGTCGAGGCGGGCGGCGAGGTGGCCGTGGGTGCGGTAGCCCTTGAGCAGCGAGGTGGCGGCCTGGACCGCCTGCAGCAGCTCCTCGTCGGGCTGCGTGGGGGTGGGCGCCGCCGGGGGAGCGCCGAGGGGCGGCGCCGAGGCGGCCGCCGGGTGGGCCGCGGCGATCGGTCCCGGCTCGATACCGAAGTCTGCCGCGACCGCCTCGTAGAAGCCGTCCTCGCCCTCGAGCAGCTGGTCGATGCGGCGCAGGAAGGCCCCCGACTCGGCGCCCTGGATGACGCGGTGGTCGTAGGTCGAGGTCAGCGTCATCGTCTTCGAGACGCCGAGCTGGCGCAGCCGCTCGGGCGTGGCGTGGGCCCACTCGGGCGGGTAGGCGATCGCCCCGGTGGCGATGATCGCGCTCTGGCCGCTCATCAGGCGGGGGACGGAGGCGACGGTGCCGATCCCACCCGGGTTGGTGAGGGAGATGTTGGTGCCCTGGAAGTCGTCGGCGCTGAGCTTGCTCTCGCGCGTCTTCGTGATCAGGTCCTCGTAGTAGGAGTGGAAGCCGGCGAAGTCGAGCCCGTCGGCGCCCTTGATCGCCGGCACCATCAGGCTGTGGGAGCCGTCCTTGCGCTCGACGTCGACCGCGATCCCGAGGTTGACTGAGGCCCCCTCGATCGCGAACGGCTTGCCGTCGCGCTGCTCGAAGACCCGCGTCATCACCGGGTGGTCCTTGGTCGCCTGCACGATCGCCCAGGCGACCAGGTGAGTGAAGGAGACCTTCATCCCGCGCTCCTTCAGCACCCCGTTCAGGGCCTTCCGCTTCGCATCCAGCGTGTCCACCGCAACCGTCCGGAACGAGGTAGCCGTGGGCACCGCCAAGCTCTCGTCCATAGCCGAGGCCAGCATCCCCGCCGGCCCCCGCAGCGGCTTGGCCTCACCGGCAGCAGGCGCGGCAGCCGGTCCGGCCCCGTTCCCCTCCGCAGCCGCCAGCACATCCTCCTTGGTGACCTTCGCTCCCGGCCCGGAGCCATCCACGGCAGCCAGATCGACTCCGAGCTCCCCGGCCACGCGCCGCGCCACGGGGGTCGCCCGAACCCCATCGCCACCGTTGGCGTCGCCTGAGGCACCCGTCGCTTCGTCCGCGGGTGGCGGCGTAGGGGGTACCGCCCCTGAGGAAGCTTTAGCTACCGGAAGGGGCGGTGGGTCCCCTGCGCCGACAGGACCCGCGGCCGGAGCGCCTTGTCCCTCAGCCGTCCCGCCGTCCGCCGCCGAAGCCCCGTTCTCGCCCGGCTCCATCTCGGCAAGCGGCGCCCCAACGGGCACCTCGTCGTCGACCGAAGCAATCAGCTTGGTGATGACGCCCGCGGCCGGCGCCGGCACCTCCGCGTCGACCTTGTCGGTCGAGACCTCGACGACGGTATCGCCCTCTTCGACGAAATCTCCCTCCGCGACATGCCACTCGAGCACGATCCCCTCGGTGACCGACTCGCCCATTTCAGGCATCTGGATCTGCACGGTCGCCGTTTGCGCCATCTGTCGATTGAGTGTATGAAACGTGGGTGAACTACTTCGTCACCGGCGCCACCGGCTTCATCGGCCGCAACCTCGTGCAGCGTCTCTTGCAGCGCGAGGGGACGATTTACGCGCTGGTCCGGGCAGGGTCGCGGGGCCGGTTGGAGCAGCTGCGAACCGCCTGGGGGGCGGACGGGGCGCGGGTCGTGCCGGTCGACGGCGATCTCTCCCAGCCGAGCCTCGGCGTCTCCGAGGAGGACCTGCTCACCCTGCGCGGCGAGGTCAACCACTTCTTCCACCTGGCGGCGATCTACGACATGGCCGCCGATGCCGCGGTCCAGGAGGTCGCCAACGTCGAGGGCACGCGCCACGCGGTCGAGCTGGCCGGCGCGATCGAGGCGGGCTGCTTCCACCAGGTCAGCTCGATCGCCGCCGCCGGGCTCTACGAGGGCGAGTGGCGCGAGGACATGTTCGAGGAGGCGGAGCGCCTCGACGTCCATCCCTACTTCCGCACCAAGCACGAGTCCGAGCGGGTGGTGCGCGAAGAGTGTCCGCGGCCCTGGCGGGTCTACCGGCCGGGCATCGTCGTCGGCGACTCGCGCACGGGGGAGATCGACAAGGTCGACGGGCCCTACTACTTCTTCAAGCTGCTGCAGCGGGCGCGGCGGGTGCTGCCGTCCTGGCTGCCCGCGATCGGTGTCGAGGGAGGCGAGATCAACATCGTCCCGGTCGACTTCGTCGCCGCGGCGATCGACCACATCTCCCACCAGTCGGGGCTCGACGGACAGGCGTTTCATCTGACCGATCCCAATCCGAGGACCGCGGGTGAGGCGATCGACCTCTTCGCCAAGGCCGCCGACGCCCCGCAGGCGACGATGCACCTCGACAGCGGCCTGACCGATCCGGCGACCTCGCTGGTCCGCACGGGCCTGAGGTTCCTGCCGCCCGCCAAGCAGGCGGCGAAGATGGCGCTGAACCGGCTCGGCATCCCCCCGGCGCTGCTCACCTACGTCAACTACCCGACCCACTTCGACTCGACCAGAACGCAGGCGGCGCTGGCCGGCTCCGGGATCGAAGTGCCGCCGCTCGAGTCCTACGCAGACAAGGTCTGGGACTACTGGGAGCGCAACCTCGACCCCGACCTGTTCAAGGACCGCACCCTCTCGGCAGCGGTGCGCGGCAAGGTGGTTCTGATCACCGGCGCCTCCTCGGGAATCGGCAAGGCGACCGCGGTGAAGGTCGCCGACGCCGGCGCGACGGTCCTGCTGGTCGCGCGCTCGCTCGACAAGCTGGAGGAGACCAAGGCGGAGATCGAGGCGGCCGGGGGGGTCGCCCACATCCACCGCTGCGACATGTCCGACGTCGAGGACGTCGAGCGGATGGCCGGCGAGGTGCTCGCCTACCACGGCCACGTCGACATTCTCGTCAACAACGCCGGGCGATCGATCCGTCGCTCGGTCGAGCTCGCCTACGACCGCTTCCACGACTACGAGCGGACGATGCAGGTCAACTACTTCGGCGCCGTGCGGCTGATCCTGGCGCTGCTGCCGGCGATGAAGGCGCGCAAGTCGGGCCACATCATCGACATCAGCTCGATCGGGACCCAGACCAACCCGCCGCGCTTCTCCGCCTACGTCGCCTCGAAGGCCGCGCTCGACGCCTTCGCCCGCGTGATCGCCTCCGAGGTGATCGACGACGGCGTCCACATCACCACCGTCCACATGCCGCTGGTGCGGACGCCGATGATCGCCCCGACGCGGATGTACGACGTCTTCCCGGCGATCACGCCGGAGGAGGCGGCGGAGATGATCGCGCGGGCGATGGTCGAGCAGCCGAAGAAGGTGGCGACGCGGCTTGGCACCCTCGGCGAGCTGGTCTACGCGGTCGCGCCGACCTTCAGCGACAGGATCCTGAATCAGGCGTACAACCTCTTTCCCGAGTCGCAGGCGGCCAAGGGCAAGGGGGAGGAGGCGCCGGACAAGGCGCCCACCACTGAGGCTGTGGCCTTCGCGCATCTGATGAAAGGCGTGCACTGGTGATGAAGGCCAAGCTGGTCGTTGCCGCCGCCCTGGGCATGCTGGTGTTCGCAGGTGTCGCGGAGGCGCACAAGGTGCCTTTCGGCTTTGCGAAGACCGAGGTCAAGCGCTTCACCGCGGACATCTGCGCGCAGACGGAGGGATGCCAGAACTGGCGGGTCGCACCGTGCAACCGCCGCTCGCTTCACCGGATCGACTGCGTCTCGACCTTCTTCTTCCGCGAAGGCCTCGATTGCTCCTTCGTGACGATCGCGATCGCGCCCCCGAAACGCTACGTGGTGAACATCCACCGCAAGCGGATCATCTGCTGATCGAGCGGCGGCTCAAGCACTGGGGCTGGGGGTACGAGGACCAGGCCCCCTCCAGGAAGGAGCTGGAGGAGGCTGCGGCGGGGATAAGACAAGGGCTCGGGTTCGGCGGCGAGGTCGAGGCGCCGGTGTCGCTCGATGCGGTGGAGGTGCGCGAGTCGCGGCTGAAGGCGCCGGCTTCTTTGGGGGACCTGTTCACGGACGAGAAGCACGAGCGGGTCAGCCATGCGCTGGGGAAGGCCTACCGGGATGTGGTGCGGGGGTTCCGGGGGGAGTTCGAGAATCCACCGGACCTGGTCGCGTTCCCGCGCGACGAGTCGGAGATCGAGGCGGTCTTGAGCTGGTGCGAGGCGGAGGGCGCCGCGGTGATCCCGTTCGGCGGGGGCACCAGCGTCGTCGGCGGGGTCGAGGGTCGGCTGGCGGAGCGGCCCTTCGTCTCGCTCGACCTGCGGCGGCTGGACCGGGTGCTGGAGGTGGACGCCGAGTCGCTGGCGGCGCGGATCCAGGCGGGGGCGACCGGGCCCCGACTGGAGGACCAACTGCGCGAGCACGGGCTGACGCTGCGCCACTTCCCGCAGTCCTTCGAGTACGCGACCCTGGGCGGCTGGGTGGCGACCAGGGCGGGGGGCCATTTCGCCACCCTCTACACGCACATCGACGACCTGGTCGAGTCGGTGCGGGCGATCACGCCGCGCGGGAACTGGGAGAGCCGGCGGCTGCCGGGGTCCGGTGCGGGGCCTTCCCCGGATCGGGCGCTGATCGGCTCGGAGGGGATCCTCGGGGTGATCGCCGAGGCCTGGGTCCGGGTGAGGCCCCGACCCGAGCACAAGACTTCGTGCGGGGTCGAGTTCGATGACTTCCTCGCCGCGGCGCGGGCGGTCCGCGAGATCTCCCAGTCGGGCCTGCACCCGTCCAACTGCCGCCTGCTCGACGCGCTCGAGGCGGGGACGACGGGCGCCGGCTCGGGCGAGACGAGCCTGATGGTGCTCGGCTTCGAGTCGCCGCACCATCCGGTCGACGCCCCGATGGAGCTGGCGCTGGCGATCGCCCGGGAGCACGGCGGCGTTCCCGGCGAGGTGCGCGGGGGCGGTGGCAAGGGAGAGGACGCGGTCGGCGCCTGGCGCAACGCCTTCCTCCTCGCGCCCTACCTTCGCGACACCTTCGTCGCCTGCGGCGTGCTCTCCGACACCTTCGAGACGGCGATCACCTGGGACCGCTTCGAGGACTTCCACGCGGCTGCGATGGAGGCCGCGAGGTCGAAGGTCGCCGAGGTCTCGGGTGCGCCGGCCGACGGGCCGGGCGCCCCGCGGGTGAGCTGCCGCTTCACCCACGTCTACCCCGACGGCCCGGCGCCCTACTTCACCGTGATGGCGCCGGCGGTGCGCGGCGGCGAGGTCGAGCAGTGGGACGAGATCAAGGCGGCCGCCTCCGAGGCGGTGATCGAGGGCGGTGGCACGATCACCCACCATCACGCGGTCGGCCGCGACCACCGCCCCTGGTACGACCGCCAGCGCCCCGCCCCCTTCGCCGCCGCTCTGCGCGCCGCCAAGAAAGAGCTGGACCCAAGCGGGATGCTCAACCCCGGCGTTCTGATCGATCCTTGACCGCTGGAGGGCGGGATTATGGGTGGGGGGTGGAGCGTCTTGTACTTTTTCGGCAACCCCAACCTCGGACGGCACGCTACGCCGGGCCGAAAAAGTTAAGCGTAACCCCCCACCCATAATCCCGTCTTCGATGGAAACCATCACCTCAGAGCACCCGACGATCCAGGCTGTTCCGCGCCGCTCGCCGCTGCGCGCTGCGATCAAGACCGGGCGGCCGCAGGAGTGGATCAAGAACGTCTTCGTGTTCGCCGGCCTGCTCTTCTCGGGCAAGTTCGACGACCCGCACGCGATCGCAGAGGCGACGCTCGCCTTCCTCTCCTTCTGCGCGATCTCCAGCGCCGGCTACTACGTCAACGACCTGGTCGACGTCGAGCTCGACCGCAAGCACCCGAAGAAGCGCTTCCGGCCGCTGGCCGCCGGCGAGCTCTCCGAGGGGGCCGCGAAGACGATCGCTCCGGTCCTGGCGATCGCCGCGATCGGCCTCGCCTTCGCCACCGTCAACTGGGAGGTCGGCCTGATGGTGGTCGGCTACGGCATCGCCCAGGTGGCGTACAGCCTCGGCCTCAAGCAGATCGTGATCGTCGACGTGATGACCCTGGCCGGTCTCTTCATCCTCAGGGTGGCGGCCGGCGCCAGCGCCGTCGATGCCCACGCCTCCGAATGGCTGCTGCTCTGCACCGGCATGATCGCGCTCTTCCTCGGCTTCACTAAGCGTCGCCAGGAGGCGGTCTCCGAGCTGCACGAGGGCACCAGCAGCCGTCCGGTCCTCGAGCACTACTCGCTGCCCTTCCTCGACCAGATGGTCGCCATGGTCACCACCGGGACCGTGATCAGCTACTCGATCTACGCGGTCGACTCGCCGATCGTCGGCAACGCGATGATGTGGACGATCCCCCCGGTCGTCTACTGCATCTTCCGCTATCTCTACCTGATCTACGACCGCGCCGACGACCGCTCGATCGCCGCCATGGTCTCCAAAGACAGGGGCATGATCGCCGGCGCCGCCGCCTTCGTGATCGTCGCCTTCGCGGTCCTCTACGTCTTCAAGTAGCCGTTCGCCGCGCAGTCTCACGCTGGTTTTTCCGAGTTTCGCTTTTCCCTTGCACGGAAGGGGAGATCAAAACTTCTTAAAAAGAAAAGGGCCCCTAGCACGTAGGTCGGACGGAAATCCTTAGGCAACTTGTAGATCCTTGCTTCGGCGCTTTGCCCAGCCTAGAGCCAAATTTAGGGGCGCTTTTCCACTTAGTTTTTCCGAGTTTTGCTGTACCCTGTACAGGAAGGGTGCATAAAAACTAATCAATGGCAGGGAACAACAAACTCGAAGAGGCGATCCAGGCGATCCTCGATGGCGCTTTGCCATGCGATCTTGAGACGCAGAAACTCGACTTCAAGCGGCCCAAGGGATCCAAGCGAGAGACCCTGCAAATGTTGGTCGACGCGGTGCTCTGCTTTGCAAATGCGGAAGGCGGGTCTGTTGTTTTGGGCGTGTCAGACAGGGACGTTGGACCCATGGCCCTCGTTGGGACCGACATTTCGCCAGAGGAGGCGCGGCGCCAGATCTACGATTCCACGAAACCGCCTCTTCTCATCGATGCGCGCTCATTGAGTCTCCAGGGCGAGGAGGGAGAAGTGACGCTCCTGGACATTCGGGTTCCTCAGAGCCTGGAGATCCACTCCGATACGAGTGGACGGGCTCCTCGGCGGGTCGGCCGCGATTGCCTCCCCTTGGATCCCGTGCAGCAGCGCATGCTCCAAGAGGAGCGCCAGGGAACAGATTGGTCCGCCGCATCGACCGACTTCGGGGTTTCAACGGTAGATAGCGATGCCCTAGACGCGGCTAGGAGGCGCCTTGCGCGATTCAGCGATCCTCGGCGAGAACTGGCTAAAGCGAGCAAGCGCGACTTGCTGAGAGGCTTGGGTGTGCTGAGCGGCACCAAGTTGTCGCGAGCGGGAGATCTCCTGCTCCGAAGCGAAGCCGAGCCCGCGATTCAAGTTCTCTATCAATATCGAACCACGGCCGGAGGGGAACCGGTGGTTGTTGAGCGTCTTGGAGCCCCGCTTGTGATCGCCTTCGAAGAATGCATCCGCCTGGTAAATGCGCGAATGCAGATGATCCCGCTGACATTGCCGGATGGACAGCAACTCCAGGTCGAAGACTTCCCAGAGCTAGCGATTCGTGAGGCAGTCGCCAACGCACTGATCCACCGCGACTATCACTTCCTGGATCAGCCCGTGGTCATAGACCATTCGCCGGAGATCTTCGGGATCATGTCACCGGGACCCCTCGTTTCCGGTGTCACGCCGGACAACATCCTCACGCACCCGTCAAAGCCTCGTAATCCGGCGTTGGCGCAGGCGGCGCGAGGTTTGGGGTTCGCCGAGGAGGTCGGGCGTGGGGTTGATCGGATGTATCGCGAGATGCTGCGATTCGGCCGCGAGGCGCCTTCAATCCAGTCGACGCTAGACGGCGTTCGCGTGTCTCTGGTGGGCGGCGCTCCCAATACGCAGATCGCGCGGTTCGTTGCGGAGCTACCCGAAGAGGAGCGAGAGGATGTCGATGCTCTGTTGATCTTGGTCTTTCTTTGTGGCACTAAGACAGTGACGGCACACAGCATCGCTTCAACTCTTCAGAAGTCCGAGGACGAGGCGGAGGCAGTTTTGCGCCGCTTGGCTGGCCCCAGAGTCGCTCTGCTGGAGCCCACTCGAGAGTCGGCTCGTCGCAGTCGGCCGACGTATCGCCTGCGCGGAGCGATTTTGCAGGAGCTCGGATCGGCCATTCAGTATCACCGACGAACCACTGACGAGATAGACCGCAAGGTCATCGAGCATGTACGTGAGTACGGGCGTATTACGAATAAGACCGTGCGCAATCTTCTCGATGTCAAAGTCGGTCGAGGTGCTGCCATCCTTAGGGATCTCGTTGATCGAGAGGTGCTCGTTAAGACTTCAGAGGCGCAGAGAGGTCCCAGCGTCGAATATGGACAAGGGCCGAAGTTCCCCAAACGCCGCATCCAAGGGCGGAAACGCAGCTGACGCCCAATGTCGGGATCTACTGGAAGCCCTGCTGCGCTGGCGGTGGGCCCTCGTTTAGGTAAAAGCGGGCGCGGCCGAGCTCCTCGCCGTTGATCTGGACGACGGCGGCGTGGGGGCCGGCGGTGCTGAAGGTGGCGGTGGTGCCGATCGACATCACCAGCCGCTGTTCCTGACCGGCGGGCATGCCGGGCGGCCGGCCGGTTTCGAAGTTGCCTTCGAGGCTCTCGCCGAGCTGGACTCCGTCGGGGTCCTCGATCCTCAGCAGCAGGTCGTGGGAGCGGTTGGTCTCGTCCCAGGCGACGTCGATACCGAGCGCGATGCCGAAGGTCCACTCGTGCGGCAGCTCCGGGAAGCGCAGCACGTTCCAGCCGCCGCCGGTCATGTAGAGCTTGCCGTTGACGGCCTCGCTGTGGTCGGTGAGCATCAGGAACCCGAGCTCCATCGTGCTCAGGTTACGTGCCCGGCTCAACCGGCAGGTCGGAGACCAGCTCGACCTTGCCGCCGCGGGTGAACTGGAGGTCGATCGTCTCGTTCTTGCGGTAGGTGCCGAACAGCCCCAGGTACATCGCCAGCCAGCGGCCGGTCCCGACCTTCTCCTTGACGATCTGGTGGGAGAAGACGATCTCGCCGGCTTCGATTTGGTAATCGCTGCCGAGGCTCTGCTCGATTCCGTTGACGAAGACCGCGAACGGCGGCTCGGCGCCGCGCGGCAGCTTCACCCGCCGCCCCGCCGCATAGCTCCCCTTGGGGATCTCAGCTTCGGCCATCTCGTTCCAGAGTCTCGCGAACGACGTCGAACGGCGTGTCGTGACGGCTCGGATCCAACTCCTCCCGCCGCATCCCGCCCCGGTAGGGCACGAACTCCCCGTTCCCGCGCACGTCGACCCCCGCGAGTGGCCTGCGCAGCAACCCCTTGCCGCTCAGCTCCAGCCGTGCATGAATCTGATCCCCGGGCCCGAAATCCCGCAGCGCCGAAACCGCCTTCACCGGCCCCTCCGCCCGAATAGCCAAAGCCCGCCGCCGCATCTCAGCCACAGCCTCCGCCAAGTCATCGAACTTCTCATGCTCCACATCGGATCCATGCCTGACAGTCAGCTTCCACTTGGCCACGGGCCGCAGCGTACGGGACATGAGAGGAGGGTCGGTTGCCCTTCCTCACGGCTTGTACTTTTTCGGTTGTTCCCTTCTCGGACGGCCCGAGGTCGTTCACCGAAAAAGTTGAGTGAGGATGGGCAACCGACCCTCCTCCTACGCCAGGGCCGCTACGCCCCGCGCCGCGGGCGCTTCGGCCGTCGGGCCGGCGGCCCGACGATCTTCTCCGGGCCGTTGCGATCGGCGACCGGAAGGTACTCGCGCTCGCGCTCGCCGGTGTAGACCTGCCGTGGCCGGGCGATCTTCTGCTCGGAGTCGTCGTTCATCTCCATCCACTGCGCAACCCAGCCCGCGGTGCGGGGAATGGCGAAGATCACGGTGAACATCTCGGTCGGGATCTCCAGCGCCTCGTAGATGATCCCCGAGTAGAAGTCGACGTTCGGATAGAGCTTGCGCGAGGTGAAGTACTCGTCGTCGAGGGCGCGCTTCTCCAGCTCGCGGGCGATCTCGATCAGCGCGTTGTACTCAGTCGCCTCGAAGACCTCCTCCATGTGCTGCTGGATGATCCGCGCCCGCGGGTCGTAGTTCTTGTAGACGCGGTGGCCGAAGCCCATCAGCTTCTCGTCCTGCGCCTTCACTTTCTCCAGGAAGCCAGGAATGTTGTCGACCGACTCGATCCGTCGCAGCATCCGCAGCACCGCCTCGTTGGCGCCGCCGTGCAGCGGCCCGTAGAGCGCTGCCACCCCCGCCGCGACCGCGGAGTAAGGGTCGACGCCGGAGGAGCCGACCCCGCGCACGGCGCTGGTCGAGCAGTTCTGTTCGTGGTCGGCGTGGAGGATGAAGAGGACGTCGAGAGCCTTCGCCAGCCGCGGGTCCGGCTCGTACTTCGCCTCGGTCTTCTTGAACATCATCGAGAGGAAGTTCTCGGCGAAGTTGAGGTCGTTGTCCGGGTAGACGTAGGGCAGGCCGCGGTTGTGGCGGTAGGAGAAGGCGGCGAGGGTCGGCACCTTGGCGATCAGGCGCACGGCGGCCATGTAGCGCTCTTCGGGGTCTTCGATCTCCTTCGCATCCGGGTAGAAGGTCGAGAGCGCCCCGACCCCGGCGAGCAGCATCCCCATCGGGTGGGCGTCGTAGCGGAAGCCCTCGAAGAACTGCTTCAGGTCCTCGTGGACGAAGGTGTGGTGGACGATGTCGAAGGTCCAGCGCTCGAGCTGCGGCTGGGTCGGCAGCTCGCCGAAGATCAGCAGGTAGGCGACCTCGAGGAAGCTGGAGCGCTCGCAGAGCTGCTCGATCGAGTAGCCGCGGTGTTCGAGCACTCCGGCCTCGCCATCGATGTAGGTGACCGCGGAGCGGCAGGCCGCCGTGTTGGTGAAGGCCGGGTCGTAGGACATCAACCCGAAGTCGTCCTCGGCGGCTTTGATCTGACGCAGGTCCATCCCCCGCACGGTGCCGTCGGTGATCGGCAGCTCGTAGGTCTTGCCGGTGCGGTTGTCCGTGACGGTCAGCGAGTCGCCCATGCGGCGGGCATTTTCGCAGCTTGGAGGTTCCGGGCCCGTTAACGGACGGGCAACGGCTCAAACTGGGTCATCGCGTGCAAGGTCGCGAAGCGCTCGTCGATCTCCTCGCGGCTGAGCCGGGACACGCGCTCGGTGCCGAAGTCCTCGACGTTGAAGGAGGCGAGCACGGTGCCGTAGCCCATCGCCCGCCGCAGGCAGCTCTCGTCGAGCTCGCCCTCGTGGCTGTCGAGGTAGCCGAGGAAGCCGCCGGCGAAGCTGTCGCCGGCCCCGGTCGGGTCGCGCACGTCCTCGAGCGGGAAGCCCGGCAGGGCGAAGAAGCCGTCCTCGGTGAAGAGGGCGGCACCGTACTCGCCCTGCTTGGCGACCACGGCCCGCGGCCCGCGCTCCATCACGGCCCGCGCGGCGCGGGCCAGGTTGGACTCGCCGGTCAGCTGGCGGATCTCGGCGTCGTTGACGATCACGCACTCGACCTCGGAGATCGCAGCCAGCAGCGAGTCCTTGGCGGTCTCGATCCAGAGGTTCATCGAGTCCAGCGCGGTGAAGCGGGTCTCGCCGCAGAGCGAGCGGACCTGGCGCTGCAGGTCGGGCTGGATGTTGGCGAGGAAGAGGATGTCCGCGGACCGCGAGGCCTCGGAGAGCTTCGGCTCGAACTCGGCGAAGACGCCGAGCCGGGTCTCCTCCGTATGAGCCACGTTGAGGTCGTACTCGTAGCGGCCGCGCCAGAAGAACGACTGCCCGCCCTCGACCTGCTCGATGTCGTCCGTGATCACGCCGCGGCTCTCCAGCACCTCGAACTCGGCCGGGCCGAAGTCGTCGCCGACCGGGCCGACCGGGCGCACCTCGGTGAAGAAGCTGGCGGCGAGTGAGAAATGAACGGCGGTGCCGCCGAGCATGCGATCACGCTCTCCGAACGGGGTCTTGACCGAGTCGAAAGCGATTGATCCAACAACCGTGAGTGCCATCGGAAGCGCACCCTAGCGCTTCCCCTGCGAGACTCCCGCCTCGATGAAGGCGATTCAGATCGACGAGTTCGGCGGCCCCGAGGTGATGGAGTACCGCGACGTCGACGATCCCGTTGCCGGCGACGGCGAGGTCGTGGTGGAGGTCGCCCGGGCCGGCATCAACTTCGCCGACACGCACGCGACGCGCAACGACTACCTGGCCGAGCAGTCGCTACCGCTGATCCCGGGCGCCGAGGTGAGCGGGCGCAAGCCCGACGGGTCGCGGGTCGCCGCGATCCTCGCCAGCGGCGCCTACGCCGAGAAGGTCGCGGCGCCCGAGGCCTTTCTCGTCCCCGTCCCCGACGGGGTCGACGACGACCAGGCGGCGGGCCTGCTGCTGCAGGGGCTGACCGCGATGGCGCTGGTGCGGCGCTGCGCCCGGCTCGAGCCGGGCGAGACGCTCGTCGTCGAGGCCGCCGCCGGGGGGACCGGGACGCTGGCGGTGCAGCTCGGCAAGCGGGCCGGGGCGAAGGTGATCGGCCTCGCCTCCAGTGAGGAGAAGCGGGCGCTGGTCGAGCAGCTCGGCGCCGATGCCACGGTCGACTCGCGCAGCGAGGACCTGAAGGAGGCGATCCTCGAGGCGAACGGGGGCGAACGGGTCGACGCGGTGCTCCACATGAGCGGCGGCGACGCTTTCGACGCCGAGCTCTCGGCGCTTGCCCCGCTGGGGCGGATGGTCGTCTTCGGCATCGCCTCCCGCGAACAGCGCGAGGTTTCCACGGCGCGGCTGCTGCGCGGCTCCAAGTCGGTGATCGGCTTCTGGCTCGTCCACCTGCTCGCCAAGCGCGAACTGGCGGCGCCGATGATCGGCGAGCTCTTCGCCGCGGTCGCCGCGGGCGAGCTGGCGGTGACCGTAGGCGAGGTCTACCCGCTGTCCGAGGCACGCCGCGCCCACGAAGACCTGGTCGGCCGTCGCACCAGCGGCAAGCTCCTCCTGGATCCGTCGAAGTGACCGCCTTCCGCGAGCTGGGGCTCTCGCCGCAGATCCAGCAGGCACTCGACGAGCTGGGTTACGAGGAGCCGACGCCGATCCAGGACCAGGCGATTCCGGAGCTGCTCGGCGGCCACGACGTGATCGGCCAGGCGCAGACCGGAACCGGCAAGACCGCCGCCTTCGGCCTGCCGCTGCTGCAGTACCTCGACCCCGCCAGCGACGAGGTGCAGGCCGTGGTGCTGACGCCGACCCGCGAGCTCTGCATCCAGGTGACGCAAGCGCTGCGCGCCTACGCCGAGCACCTCGACGTCGAGATCGTCGCCGTCTTCGGCGGCGCTCCGATCAAATCCCAGCAGGCCCAGCTGCGGGCCGGCGCCCACGTCGTCGTCGCCACCGTCGGCCGGATGATGGACCTGATGTCGCGCCGCTCCCTGGTGCTCACCGCGGCCCGCTACATCGTCCTCGACGAGGCCGATGAGATGCTCGACCTCGGTTTCATCGAGGACGTCGAGAAGATCCTCCGGATGTGCCCCAGCGGCCGCCAGACGGCGCTCTTCTCGGCGACGATGCCGCCGCCGATCAAGCACCTGGCCGAAAGCCAGATGTACGACCCGACGACGATCAAAATTACCCCGAAGACGCTGACCGTCGACGCAATCGCCCAGGCCTTCGTCGAGGTCCCCGCGAAGGAGAAGGCAGCGCGGCTGGGAGAGCTGCTGAAGGCCGAGGAACCCGAGCAGGCGATCATCTTCTGCCGCACCAAGATCGGCGCCTCACGGCTGGAAAAGACGCTGAAGGACAAGGGCCTCGACGTCAAGGCGCTGCACGGAGACATGAGCCAGGGCTCGCGCGATGGGGTGATGATCGCCTTCAAGGACCACCGGGTGCGCCTGCTGGTGGCGACCGACATCGCCGCACGCGGCCTCGACATCGAGCACGTCACCCACGTGATCAACTACGACGTGCCCAACTCCTCCGAGGCCTACGTCCACCGCATCGGCCGCACCGGCCGGGTCGGCAGGACAGGCCGCGCGATCACCCTCGTCACCCCGGCGCAGCGCAAAGAGATAGCCCGCATCGAAGCCGACGTGAAGACGACGATCGGCGAGTGGGAGTCGCCGGAGGAGCGCCTCGAGCACGCGCCGCCGCCGCGCCGCCGCGAGCGCAAACGCGACAAGCCCGAGGAGGAGCGCGACAAGCCCGAGGAGGCGGCCAACGGCAAGCAGGCCCCGACTTCCACGCCAGAGCGGAAGACCTCAGGCGATGCGGTCAAGCTCTTCGTCAACCGCGGCGAGCGCAGCGGAATCTCGGAGGAGGACCTGCGCTGGGCCCTTCGCGAGGGCGCCGTCCTGCCCGATGAGGCG
This sequence comes from Solirubrobacterales bacterium, assembly GCA_035557635.1. GTDB lineage: Bacteria > Actinomycetota > Thermoleophilia > Solirubrobacterales > 70-9 > VRUE01. The sequence goes on from DATMDR010000007.1 coordinate 17,432, forward strand.
ATCCACGACGTCCACGTCCTGCACCGGTTCTCCTTCGTGCACATCGACTCCGACCAGGCCGACAAAACCGTCGAGTTCCTCGACGGCACCAAGCTGAAAGGCAAAGAGATCCGGCTCGAGATCGCGAAGAGCTGAGCTCAGCTCTCGGTCAGTCTCGTGATGCTGGAGAAGAGCAGGTCGAAGTCGATCGGCTTGGTCACGTAGCCGCCGATGTCGAGGTCGGTCGGCGCCCCGGCGTCGGTCTCGTCCTGGTGGGCGCTGACGATCAGCGCCGGCGTGTCGACTCCTGCGGCGCGCAGCTCGCGCAGGGCGTCGATCCCTGACTTGCGCGGCATCATCGCGTCGAGCAGGAGGACGTCCGGGGCGGACTCGGCCTCACGGCCGACGGCCTCGACCACCTCGACTCCGTCGGTCGCCGTCACCACCTCGTAGCCCTCCATCTCTAGCCTCGTCCGCAGCAGGAGCAGGATCGTCTCCGAGTCGTCGGCGATCAGCACCTTGGTGCTCATCATCGGCTCGCCTCCGTCCGTGCGGGCTCTGTGACCGGGTCTCCCGTCGCACCCGCCGGCAGGCGGACACGGAAGGTCGAGCCCTGGCCCAGGACAGCCTCGGCCGCGATCGTGCCACCGTGCAGCTCGACCAGGGACTTCGAGATCGCCAGGCCCAGGCCGGTCCCTCCCACATGCTGGGTCAGCCCCGCGTCGCCGCGGGTGAAGCGGTCGAAGATGTGCTCTAGCTGGTCTTCCGGCATGCCCGGCCCGTCGTCGCTCACGCTGATCTCCACTTCAGCACCTCGCAGGACCGCTGTCACCCCGATCGAGGCTCCTTGCGGCGAATACTCATGCGCGTTGGTAAGCAGATTCACCAGTACTTGGCGAATCCGGTCGCGGTCGACTTCGACCAGCGGCAGCCCAGTCTCGACCTCCTGACTCAACGACTGCTGCCTGGCCTCGGTCTGGCTGCGCATCGTCCGCACCGCGTCGTCGACCAGCGGCGCGAGCTCGGTCGGCACCGGTTTGATCACGAGGCGGCCGGCGTCGCTGCGGGCGAGGTCGAGGAGGTCGTTGAGCAGCCGCACCAGGTGGCGGGTGTTGTCGAGGATCACCTCGACCGTTTCCGCCTGCTTGGCGCTGAGCTTCTCGCGCTCCAGCATCAGCAGCTCGGCGAACCCCTGCACCGAGGTGAGTGGGCTGCGCAGCTCGTGCGAGGCGGTGAGCACGAACTCGTCCTTCATCCGGTCGAGCTGGTCGCGCTCGCCGGCGCGGCGCTGCAGCTCGGACGCCATCTCGTTGAAGGCCGAGCCCAGAGTGGCGGTCTCGGAGAGGCCGCCTACTTTGACCCTGGCATCGAGGTCGCCGCTCGCCAGCCGCTGCGAGGCCTCGACCAGCTCCTCGAGTGGGCGCCGCATCGAGGCGATCAGCCCGCTGAAGAGCAAGGCCGCGCCGGTCAGGCCGGCGATCAGCCCGGCACCGACGAGCAGTGCCGTGTCCCGAGTCTCGTCGTCGATGTCGTCGCGGAGGGACTGCCGCCGCTGTTCCTGGGCGAGAATCGCCTCACGCGCCGCAGCTCGGTCTTCGCCCTGGGCGAAGCGGGTGCGGGCGGCGATCTCGGTCTGGTAGGAGCGGGCGACGGCGTCCTCGAAGTCCTGGCGCTGCTGCAGAAACCTGCCGACGCCGATCACCGCCAGCCCGGTGAGCACGGCAAAGGCGATCGCGAATCCGATCGTCAGCCGGTTGGCCAACGATGGGCTGAGCCGCAGGCGTCGTCCGGAATATGCTTGCTGGGCTATGGGCGACGAGGCTACAACCACGGCCGACGGCGCCGCGGAGGCGCCGGAGGGGATCGATCGAACAGCCGTCGAAGGCTGGTTCGCCGAGCACGTCGCGGGGGCGCACTTGCCGCTCTCCTTCGAGCGCATCTCCGGCGGCCACTCGAACCTCACCTACGGGGTGAGCGACGCCGCGGGCAAGCGCTGGGCCCTGCGCCGCCCACCGCTCGGCAAGCGGCTCGGCTCGGCGCACGACATGGGCCGCGAGCACAAGGTGGTCTCCGCATTGGGCACGACCGAGGTGCCGGTGGCGCCGGTGGTCGGGCTCTGCCAAGACGAGGGCGTCAACGACGCTCCCTTCTACGTGATGGATTTCGTCGAGGGCCCGATCCTGCGCGGCCTCGCCGAGGCCGACGCCTTCCCCGAGCAGTCCCACCGGCGGGCGATCGGCGAGCGCGTCGCCGACACGCTGGTCGCGATCCACGCGGTCGATCCCGATGCGGTCGGGCTGGGCGACCTCGGTCGCAAGCAGGACTACGTCGCCCGCCAGCTGCACCGCTGGCAGGGCCAGTGGGAGAAGTCGAAGACGCGCGAGGTGGCGACGATCGACGCCGTGCACGAGCGCCTCTCGGCGCGGATCCCCGAGCAGGGGCCGGCGACGATCGTCCACGGCGACTACCGGCTCGACAACATGATCCTCACCGAGGGCGGAGAGGTGGCGGCGGTGGTCGACTGGGAGCTCTGCACGCTCGGCGACCCGCTCGCCGACGTCGGTCTCCTGATGGTGTACTGGCCCGACGCAGGCGACGAGATGCTCGCCCTCGGCCAGCCGGCCAACCTCGCCCCCGGCTTTCCCACGCGTGAGGAGCTGAGGGATCGCTACGCGGAGCGCTCCGGTCGCGACCTCTCGCAGCTCGACTTCTTCGTCGCTCTGGGCTACTGGAAGCTGGCGATCATCCTCGAGGGCGTCTACGCCCGCTACGCGGCCGGCCAGTACGGCAAGGTCGACGAGGGGATCCAGCACTTCGCCCACCTCGTCGAGCGCCTCGCCGAGGCAGCCGACGAGGCCGAGCGTCGCGACTAGGATGACCCGTCGTCCTTCTGTTTCGACCTAAGGAGATCTCGTGAAGCAAGTACGCAGGCGGCTCAGCTACGCCAACGTGATGTCGTCGATCGCCGTCTTCCTCGTCCTCGGAGGCGCGACGGCGATCGCGGCCAAGAAGATCGGCACCAACCAGCTCAAGGGCAACTCGGTGACCACCGGCAAGATCAAGAAGGAAGCGGTCTCCAAAGCCAAGATCAAGAAGAACGCGGTCGATGGCAGCAAGGTCCGCGACGGCTCCCTGACGGGCGTCGACGTCAACGTCTCCACCCTGCCGACCGTCCCCAGCGCCGCCAGCGCGCAGCCCGTCGCCTTCGCCAGGGTCAGCGCGGCCGGCAGCCTAGACGCGGCGAACTCGAAGAACGTGGGCTCGGTGACCCATGTCGGCACCGCCCTCTACTGCTTCTCCGGCCTGCCCTTCTCCCCGAGGGGCGGCCAGGCGACGGTTGACTTCAACGAATCCCAGTTCGAGTCCACGCAGTTTGGTCTGGGCGACGTGAAAGGGACCTGTCCCGCCGGCACGCAGGCGTTCGTCTTCACGCAGGACGACGGCCCTGACCCAGCTGGGTTCTTCGTCGTCTTCTACGGCTGAGGCCGGCTCAGATCGGGCGGCGGGCGTGCTTCGGGTCGAGCTCGCCCGCCGCCTCCGCCTCGGCGCGCTTTGCCCAGCGGTTCAGCTCGCGACGGGCGAGGACCATCTTGTGGACCTCGTCGGGACCGTCGGCGAGACGCAGCATGCGGCTGAAGCGCCAGAGCGCGGCCAGCGGGGTGTCGTCGGTCATGCCCAGCGATCCGTGGATCTGGATGGCGCGGTCGAGCACGTCCATCACCATGTTGGCGGCGATGATCTTGATCGCGGAGATCGCCTGCCGCGCCGCGCGCTTGCCCTCGGTGTCCATCTTCCAGGCCGCGTAGAGGGTGAGCAGGCGGGCCTGGTCGATCTCCATCCGCGAGGAGGCGATCGCCTCTTGGACGAACTGCTTCTCGCCGAGCGGGCCGCCGAAGGCGTGGCGCTCGTTGGCGCGGTGGCACATCATCTCCAGCGCCCGCTCCGCCGTCCCGATCGCCCGCATGCAGTGATGGATGCGGCCTGGGCCGAGGCGGTCCTGGGCGACGACGAAGCCCATCCCCTGGCCGCCGAGCAGGTTGGCTGCGGGCACTCGGCATTCTTCGTAGCGGATCTCGCAATGGCCGGGCCCGGCGGCATGGCCCATCACCGGGATCGGCCGGACCAGGTTGAAGCCGGGGGCGTCGGTCGGCACGCAGATCATCGAGGCGCGCGCGTAGGGGTTGGCCTCGGGGTCGGTGACGACCATCGCGATCGCCAGGTCGGCGCCGACCGCACCGGAGGTGAACCACTTGTGGCCGTCGATCACCCACTCGTCGCCGTCGAGCACGGCGCGCGACTGGAGCAGGGTCGGGTCGGAGCCGGAGACGTCGGGCTCGGTCATCGAGAAGCAGGAGCGGATCCGGCCCTCGAGCAGTGGCTCGAGCCAGCGTTCCTTCTGCTCTTCGCTGCCGTGCTCGGCGAGGATCTCCATGTTGCCGGTGTCCGGCGCGGAGCAGTTGAAGGCCATCGGCGCCGCCGCGGGGCTGCGCCCCATCTCCTCGCAGAGCAGGCCGTACTCCCAGTTGGTCAGGCCGGGGCCAAAGCGCTCGTCGGGCATGAAGAGGTTCCAGAGGCCCTCGGCGCGGGCTCGCTCGCGGACCTCGACCAGGATCTTCGGGTAGGGGACGCCGGGTTTCACCTCGTCGTCGAGCGCCTCCATGATCTCCCGCTCCTGCGGGTAGACGTGCTCGTCCATGAAGTCGAGGATGCGCTCGCGCAGCGTCTCGACCTGGGGAGTGGGGGTGAAGTCCATCGACGGAAAGCTACCTGCGATAGCGCGCGAACAGCTCGCCGTCCTGCTCGAGCAGCCAGGCCAGCTCCAGCTCGGCGACGCCGGGGAGCTCTCCCTCGAGGATGCGCGGGGCCGCTCCCCCGGTCAGCTTCGGCGCGATCGTCAGGAAGAGCTCGTCGACGAGACCTAGCGCCTCGAGCGAGGCGTACAGCCGCGGGCCGCCCTCGCAGAGCAGGGCCCTGACCCCCTCGGCGCGCAGCGAGCCCAGCAGCTGCGGCAGGTCGGCGAGGCCCTCGGGGCCGCTCTCGACCACGACCAGCCGTTTGGAGAGACCGCTGTAGCGCTCGGCGCGCATCGTGCCGGCGCCGATCATCACCGCGTCGAAGCGGCTGCGCAGCCCGACCAGCATCTCGGTGTCGGCCTCCGAGCCGATCGGGCCGGAGCGCCCTTCGATCGTCGCCCGCCCGTCGAGGGTGGCGACGAAGTTCATCGCCAGGAAGGGGCGATCGTCGTGCGCCCGCTCCCAGGGCCGGTAGGCGTCGAGCTGTTGCTCGACCGTGGTCGAGCCGGGATCGGGGGTCAGCCGCCGCACGGCGGCAGCCTACTCAGGAGTAGTCGTGCCAGCCGGCGAACTCGCGGCCCGCGAGCTCCTGCAGGGCGGCGACGTCGGCGCCGAAGCGGCCGCGGAGCGTCTCGAAGAGGTCGTCGGGCAGCTCCGGCTTCGGCGCCGGCGGCTTCTCCGGGTCGTGCACGACCTTCTCGACCAGCCAGCGCAGCGACTCCGGCAGGCGGTCGAAGTTGCGGTCGAAGGAGCGCAGCCCCGGCAGTTTGACCAGCTTCTCCATCAGCTGGTATTTGCCGCCCTGCTTGGCGCTCGACTTCTCCCACTCGCGATCGAACTGCTCCGAGGTGAAGCTCTCGTCGACACCGGCGAAGCGGAAGGCCTTGCGCATCGTCTCCTCGCGCTCGCCCTGCAGCTCCTCCTGGGTGATGATCTCGATCTGGGCGCGGTCGAAGCGCTCCAGGTAGGGCTGCAGCTGCATCCAGTACATCGAGCGCTGGACGTAGGAGGAGTCCGGCGCCGAGAGGGTGGCGACCAGCTCGCGGGTCTCGTAGCCGGCGCCGGTCGCGTGCACCCAGTGCGAGAGGATGCGCTTGATCGGGTCGCGCACCATGTACAGCAGCTTTGCGTCCGGGCAGTGCTGGCGGATGCGCTCGGCGACGCCGTCGAAGCGGGGCTGGTT
>DATMDR010000008.1:0-6000 GCA_035557635.1 Solirubrobacterales bacterium
GGGTCACCATCCCGCGCCGGTGCGGCGAGCGGTCGCGGTAGCGCCGGGCCGTCGGATCGCGGCTCTGGCCGCACCCGACATAGGGGTTCTCGACCGGGTTCAGGTCGATCGCCCGGCCGTAGGCGTGCTGCGACCAGACCCCGGGCCGCCCGGAGACGAAGCGGCAGTTGAAGGCCGAGGTGTTGTCGGCGGCCATGCTTTGGCGATCGTCGGCGCCGTAGGCATCGACCAGGCGCATCTGCCTGATCGGGAAGCGCAGCCGGTAGAGCGTTCGCATCGTGCGCAGCATCGGCCCGGCCTCCTCGTGGTGGACGACCAGCCGCCCCCGGTGCACACGTCCGTCGAAACCCCAGTGGCTGACCCTGAGCAGGCTCAGCTCGCCGAGGCCGACGGGGCAGCCCCGTCGCCACGAGACGCCGGTCATCCGCTCGCGGGTGCGCTCGTCGATCGGTCCGGCGACGCCCTCGAAGCGGGGCGGCCGCTCGGCCACTCGCGAGCCCGAAGCCGGCGCTCCGTTGAGGAGGAGGACGGCGACGCCGAGCGCCAGCAGCCCCGTCGCGGTCATGCCGCGGTGCGCCGCGCTTCCCGGACCAGCCACCAGTCGACGACGTAGCCGCCGAAGGGGACCACGGCCCCGACCAGGACCCAGAAGGTGGTCTGCGCGGACCAGCCCATCTGCGCGCGCAGGTTGAGGGCGACGATCACGTAGACGATGAAGAGGGCTCCGTGGATTGGGCCGAGGATCTGTACCCCGATCTCGTCGCCCCCAGTTCGCTTGACGTACGAAGCGATCAGCAGGGCGATGAAGCTGGTCGCCTCGGCGAGGGCGATGTAGCGCATCGGCTTCATCGCGCGGAAGCCTAGTAGAGCGGGTTTCAAACACAGCGAGGTGGGTAGCGACGCCCCCATATGCGGCTCTCCCCAGTCCTCCCCGCGCTCGTGCTCGTCGTGCTGGGCCTTGCCTTGGCGGGGTGCGGTGACGACGATGACTCAGGCGGCGGGGATGGCTCGGGGGGAGAGACCACCGCGACCGCACCAGAAGAAAGCGGGACGCCCGAAACAGAAGGGGGGTCCCAACAGGGCGCCAACGCCCCAGCGCCAAGCGGCGACGCCGTGCGGGCGGAGAAAGTCGAGATCGTCGAATTCATCTATGAGCCGGACCCGGTTACGATCGAGGCCGGCGGCAAGGTGACCTGGATCAACCGGGACTCGGCGCCGCACACCGCGACCGCCGACGACGGCTCCTTCGACACCGGCGCCCTCGAGGAAGGCAAGCTGGGGTCGGAGAGCTTCAAGGACGCCGGCAGCTACCCGTACTTCTGCGAGATCCACCCCGACATGCGGGGCACGGTCGAAGTGGTCGAACCCGGCTAGCTCCCGGGCTCGCCCTCCAGCTCGCCGATCAGCTCCTCGACGCGCCGCCCGATCTCGTCGCGCGTGGCGCGGACCTCGTCGAGCTGGCGGCCCTTCGGGTCGGGCAGCTCCCAGTCGAGGTAGCGCTTGCCCGGGATGTAGGGGCATTTGTCGCCACAACCCATCGTCACCACCACGTCGGCCCACTTGGCGTCCTCGCGGCTCAGCCCGCGCGGCACACGGTCGCTGAGGTCGATCCCCAGCTCGCGCATCGCCTCGACCACCTCGGGGTGGACGCGATCGGTCGGCGTCGTCCCGGCTGAGCGCGCCTCGTGACGCCCCTCCGCGGCGCGCGTGAAGAGCGCCTCGCTGATCTGCGAACGGCCGGCGTTGTGGAGGCAGACGAAGAGGACGCGCGCCACGCCGGCATGTATAGCAACGGGCCTCCTCAGCGGTTGGGGGCAGCGCTCGAGGCGGCGAAGCGGCGGGCGGAGAGGAACGGGATCGAGAGATCGTCCTCGACCGGCGGATCCGCCTCCTCGCGGGCGTATCCGGTGACGCCGACGCAACGAATCCGCAGCTCACGGTCGGGCTCTTCCGGCTCGCCCGCCCGGGGCCGGACGTCGATGCGAAGGAAGCTCTTGAAGAAGGGCGGCTCGTCGGAGTCGCTCAGCTCGGCGGCCAGCTTGGCGATCGTCTGTGCGAGGCTGCCGGACTTCTCCGCTCCCTGGGCTTGCTTCCGATCCCAGCGGTAGGGATAGAGCAGCATGAAAAGGTCACGTTCCTTCCTGCTCAGCTCCGGCGCGACACCGGTCGTCCCATCGCCTCCGTCGAGCAGGCTTTCGATTCGAGCCTGCGCCCTGATCGCGTTGATCCTCCCGCGCAGCGCATTGAAGCAGAGAAGGGAGGCCGCGAGCAGGAAAACGGCGACTACGACATAGGCCAAGCTGGCGACGATGGTGGACGCCACGATGGCAAGGAGTCGCGAGAGCGGCAGCGCGCCGGCCAGCGCCACAGGGATCCAGTACTTCAGCTTCGTGCCGAAGGCGAGGACGATCAGCAGCACGGCGATCACGGCCATCGCCAGCACTGCGATGGAGCCGATCGCCGCCGTCGCGACCCATCCATCCCCGATCAACTGCAGGAGGATCGTCGCGAGCGTGACCCAGGCGAGGACGCTGAGCAGCCGGAAGACCTTGGCAAGGCGCCGTGCGAGGAGATCGGAGCCGTGGACGGCCGGTGGCCGGTGCGTTCCGAGGCTGAGCGAGAGGACATAGGCATAGGCGCCGGGGGCAACGAGCGCCGCGCCGAAGAGGAGGAATCGCGCGGCGTCGGTGTCCGCGGCCAGCACCGCGGCGAGGGTCGCCGGCGCGGCGAAAGCCAGGACGTGGCCGGGCAGCCGGGATTCCACGGCGCCGAGAATCAGCATCCCGGCTCCGGCGAAGAGGACGAGGGAGGTGGCGGTGACGAACCACTCTGGGGCCGCGCCCACCGGCCCGATAGGGACGAGGATGGGAATTGCGGCGGCGAAGGCGCCGAGGATCGCGAGCTTGGGGAGCGAGGTGGGGGTGGAGCCGCGCATGTCGTGGGCGAGGAGGACCGCTGCCACGAGGCCGACCGGAACGAGCAGGGCGACCCCCGCCATGCCCCAGAAGCGCGGGTCGGCGAACAGGTCTCGGTCGCTCGCCAGCGCCACGCCCGAGGCGACGAGGGCGAAGAGCAGCACGGCGAGAAAGGTGGCAGCGAGGCGGAAGTGGCGAATCCTTGGGCATTTCCTCCCTTGCCGGCTCCTCTGCCACCTCTTCAGCTTGGCCTTGAGCTTGCGGGCGGCGAGCACGATCAGGCCGATCAGGACGAGTGGCAGGTAAGCGGTGACCAGCGCCAGCGAGCCAGTCCAGTCGAGCGGCAGTCCGTAGAGCAGCATCGACGCGGCGGCGACGAAGGCCGCCGCGGCCAGCTGCACCGCGTTGAACATCCGTGGCCCGGCGCGCCGGGCGGTATAGGCGAGGGAGTCTCCTCGTCGCGGATAGCAGCGGAAGGCTCGAGCCGGATCGCCCGCGCTGCCACTCCCCTGCAGGTCCTCGTCGGTGGGCATGTCGACCCCGGAGGGCCATTGGGGCGCCGCCTCCCGCAGCGATTCGCCGACGGGCGGGATGCGGTGAGTGGGGCTGAGGTAAGCGCCACCGCCCCCGGAGACGATGTAGTGAACCGTCCGCCGCTGCTTCGTCAGCCTGACCGGGTAGCGCTGGTAGTTGTGGACGTCGCCGCCGATCGCCGCTATGTAGCCGAAGGGCTGGTGGCGGACGACGTCGTCCACCGTCTTGAACCGGGGCGGATCCTGCTCACGTTTGCTCGGCTTCCAGGCGATCGGCCCCGGGCGGTATGCCCCGTCGACGTAGATCGGCTTCCCGGTCAGCAGGATCTTCTGCTTCTTGCACTGCTCGGAAACCCGCACCAGCCAGCGGCCCTGCTCGTCGTCGATCGCCCCGGTGACGCCGGTGTCGATCGCGACCACCAGCAGGTCGCCGAGGTCGATCGCGTAATACGGCGCCGGCTGCACGGCTTTGGTCGCATCGCGCCCCCACGGACGGGAGTCGCGCCAGCGGCTGAGCCGGTCGCGTTCGGGCGCCTCCGAGCCGCGCCAGAGACGGCGTGCCAGGCGGCTGGTGGGGCGGATCTCGGTTTCGCGAAAGCGCTCCGAGGGCAGCGGCTCGGCGCCGCAGAAGTGGTACATGAAGCCCTCCAGGCCGTCGTACCAGTCATGGTTGCCGGGAATCGCGTAGATCGGCTTTTCGAAGCCGCGGTAGGGAACGTAGAAGCCGTTGACGTACTCGTTGACGTTCCCCGCCGGGTAGATCGCGTCGCTGACGATCACCATGAACTCGGGCGCGGGCAGGACGTTCTCGGAATCCTCCTGCGCCGCTGGGGCCAAGTAGGGCGCGAGCGCATACTGCGAGGCGTCTTGCTCGCCGGTGTCGCCGACCAGCAGAAAGGTGCGCTCGGCGGGAGGGGAGTCGCCTGGCTGCGGCGGCTCGAAGATCAGGTCCGCGGATGCGATGGCGGTCCGCCCCCTCTGTCCCGCCACCCAGCGGGCGCGCCGCTCGTCGACGATCTCCGGCCGCTGCTTGGCGAGCAGGTCGTTGACCGACTCGAACAGAGCGCGAACGGTGAGCCACGAGAAGCTGTCCCACTTCGGATCCTCGCGGTCTTTCAGAAGGTCCGTCCATGAGCCGGGGTTGGTGTCCGGCTCCTCGCGAGGAAACCCGTCCTCGGCCCAGCCGGCGCGCCGCGCCCTGACTTCTTCGCGCCGCGCCTCGCTTGCCGCCCCGGTCACGGGCGGCAAGCCTATTTCGTGCTCAATGCTGGCGCAATACCGTTTATTCGAACTTCCTGCGGCCAGAGAGAGGTGGATCGGCGTCCGCAGGCGTCACTACTTTGAATCGGGCATGACGCAGGAAGCGCTCACTGGCCTCGCTGAAGAGACGATTCGGGCGGAACCGGCGGCCCAGGTCGAACCGGCGGCCTCGCCGGAGCTGGCCGAGCCCGTCGTCGCCACGGACCCGGAAGCGACGTCTCGGCAGCGCGTTCCGCTGCTCGAGCTCGAGGACGGCCAGCGCGTGGCCGGCGTCTACGCGGTGCGCGCGCGGGAGCTGCGGCGCAAGCGCAACGGCGAGCCCTGGTTGCGCCTGACACTGGGCGACGCCAGCGGCGCGGTCGAGGCGGTGTGTTGGGAGGACGCCGAGGAGCGCTACGCGCTGGCGGCGTCGGGGGCGGCGGTCTTCGTCAGCGGGTCCTTCGAGGTGAGCGAGCGCTGGGGATCGAAGATCAAGATCGCCGAGCTGCGCGCGGCGGGGCCGGACGAGTACCGCTCCGACGACCTCGCGCCCGGGTCGGAGGTCTCCTTCGACCGCCTGGCGAGCGACCTGCGCGAGCTCCTCGCCACGATTCAGGACCCGCAGTTGCGCGACCTGCTCGACCGCTTCTTCGGCGAGGACTCCCCGATCTGGGCGCGCTTCCGCGACGCCCCGGCGGCGAAGGTCTACCACCAGGCCTACCGCCACGGCCTGCTCGAGCACACGCTCTCGGTCGCCCAGGCGGTCAGCGCCGCCGCTGCCTTCTTCCCCGGGATCGACCGCGACGTCGCGGTCAGCGGCGCCCTGCTCCACGACATCGGCAAGACCGAGGCCTACAACGACGACCCGCTGGCGATCGACCTCACCGACGCCGGCCGCCTGCACAGCGAGATCCCGCTCGGCTACTACAAGGTGCGCCGCCAGATCGAGGAGGTCGACGGCTTCGAGCCCGACCTGGCCCAGGCTGTCCTGCACATCATCCTCTCCCACCACGGGGCGCTGGCCCACGGCTCGCCGGTCGTCCCGTGCACCCGCGAGGCGGCACTCGTGCACGCGATCGACAACCTCGGCGGCAAGCTGGGCAGCTTCGACCGCCTCGAGCGCGAACTGCCCGACGGGGAGTCCTGGTCGGGATTTGACCGCGCCATCGAGGGCTCGGCCTTCTTCGGCTCGCGGGCTGCCTGAGCCCTACCTGCGGGAGAAGCGGTCGAAGCAGCGGTTGATCCGCGGAAGCTGCGGCTGGGCCCGGCGGATGCAGCGCGTGAGCTTGCGGGCCTGGCGGGGCGTGAGCCCG
>DATMDR010000009.1:0-15401 GCA_035557635.1 Solirubrobacterales bacterium
TGCGGCGATCGTGTTGAGCACGGTGTTGGGGAAGGCGAGCGACATGCTCGACCCCAGCGCCCGGAACTCGAATTTGTTGCCGGTGAAGGCGAAGGGCGAGGTGCGGTTGCGGTCGCCGCCGTGCATCGGCAGCGAGGGCAGCACCGTCGCCCCCAGCTCGAGGAACGAAGCCGGCGTGCTCGGGTCCCCTTCGCCGGTGGCGATCGCCTCGAAGACCTTCTCCAGCTCGCCGCCGAGGAAGATCGAGATGATCGCCGGCGGCGCCTCGTTGGCGCCGAGCCGGTGATCCTGGCCGATGTTGGCGACCGAGGCGCGCAGCAGCCCCTGGTGCTTGTTCACCGCCTGGATCACCGCGGCGCAGAAGAAGAGGAAGTGGATGTTGTCGGCGGGCGTCTTGCCCGGGTCGAGCAGGTTGGAGCCGGTGTCGGTTCCCATCGACCAGTTGTTGTGCTTGCCCGAGCCGTTGACGCCGGCGAAGGGCTTCTCGTGCAGCAGGCAGACCAGCCCGTAGCGGCGGGCGACGCTCTCCAGCACTTGCATCGCCAGCTGCTGGTGGTCGGAGCCGACGTTGGAGTTCTCGAACACCGGCGCGATCTCGTACTGGTTTGGGGCCACCTCGTTGTGGCGGGTCTTGACCGGGATGCCGAGCTTGCGCATCTCCAGCTCGGCCTCCAGCATGCAGGCAAGGATCCGCTCCGGGATCGAGCCGAAGTAGTGGTCGTCGAGCTCGTGGCCCTTCGGCGGCTTGGCGCCGAACAGGGTCCGCCCGGTGGTGATCAGGTCGGGACGCTCGAAGAAGAACTGCTCGTCGATCAGGAAGTACTCCTGCTCCGGGCCGACCGTGGTGAAGACGCGCTTGCTCTCCTCGTCGCCGAGTAGGCGCAGCGCCTTGATCGCCGAGCGCGAGAGGGCGTCCATCGAGCGCAGCAGCGGGATCTTGCCGTCGAGCGCCTCGCCGGTCCAGGAGGCGAAGGCGGTCGGGATGCAGAGCAGCGCCCCGTTCGGGTTCTCGAGGATGAAGGCGGGCGAGGTCGGGTCCCAGGCGGTGTAGCCGCGTGCCTCGAAGGTGGCGCGGACGCCGCCGGTGGGGAAGGAGGAGGCGTCCGGCTCGCCTTGGACCAGCTCCTTGCCGGAGAAGCCGGCCAGCGCCGCTCCCTCGCCGCCGGAGGGCTCGAAGAAGGAGTCGTGCTTCTCCGCTGTCGAGCCGGTCAGCGGCTGGAACATGTGGGTGAAGTGGGTGGCGCCGTTCTCCAGCGCCCATTCCTTCATCGCCTCGGCGACGGCGTCGGCGAGGCTGGGGTCGAGAGCTTCGCCTCCCTCGAGGGTCGCCTGCAGCTTCTCGAAGACGTCGGCGGGCAGCCGTTCGCGCTGCACGGCGACGGAGAAGACGTTGGCGCCGAAGGGGTTGTTCTCAGGCTGGGTCAGGTCGAGCGCACCGAGGGCCTCCCCGTTGGAGCTCCACTGCGCGGCGGTCACGTTCTGCTGGCGGATACGAGTCATCGCTTGGTCATTCCTCACTCGGCGAAGCGCCCGGCGGGCGGGCGCGGGTTGGCGTCCTTCCTCTCCCCGCGGAGAGGCAATGCAGGGTAAAGGGAATCGCGTCTGAACGGCTTTGTACCGCCGTACAACGTTCAGGCGGCGACCTTGTCCAGTCGTGGAGACGAGGTTCATGAGTTCGCCTTTTGTCCGGCTATGCACGACAAAAGACGAACTCAGTCAGCCGAGGGGCTCGGCCTGCAGCAGGCCGAGCGGGTGGCGCAGGCGGAAGCCGTCGGTTGAGCGCATCTCTTCGCTCCAGCCGGGGCCGTGGCCGTCGCCTTCGGTGGTCATCGAGGTGTCCCAGCGCAGACCCGCGATAACGGCGAAGACATGGCCGTCGTTGGCGTAGATCCGCACCCACTTCCCCGGCCCGCCGCCGCCCCAGCGCATGAAGCCACGCGAGTCGAGGGGTGAGTCGAGCAGGCCGGCCGCGTGCATCACGTAGCTGACCGAGCCCGAACAGTCGTAGCCACGCGAGCCCCAGCTCCGGTGACCGCCGCCCCAGCGGTATGGCCGGTTGCGGATCCGGTTCCCCGCTTCGATCATCGCCTTTATCGCGAGCGGCGCCGAGGCCGGCGCCATGGCGCGCCCGCCGGGCAGCAGCTTCGCATCGGGGACCTTGGCCGAAGCGTTGCCCGCGCTTGCGCCCAGGCCCACGGCGAGGAGACAGCAGGCGATCGGAAGGGTGTTCATGCCCCTGCGCATGAAGGACCTCTATCGGCATGGGCTCGGCATCTCTATAGCCTTCGCGCGTCCCCGACCCTGGAGGAATCGCAAGCCTATGTTCGTCTCGAAGGCCGCCGTCGTCGGCGGCGGCACGATGGGCGGTGAGATCGCGCAGGCGATCGCCGCTGCCGACATCCCCGTCATCGTCAAGGACATCGACCAGAAGTTCGTCGACGCCGCGGTCGAGAAGGCCCGCGCCGTCACCGAGGGCCAGCTCGCCCGCCTGGTCAAGAAGGAGAAGATCACCCAGGAGCAGGCCGACGCGCGCCTCGCCGAGGTGATGGGCCTGGTGACCGGGACCACCTCCTACGAGGACTTCGGCGACGTCGACTTCGTGGTCGAGGCAGTACCGGAGCGGATGGAGATCAAGCAGGCGGTCTTCCGTGAGCTCGACGCGGCCACACCGGGCCACGCGATCCTCTCCTCCAACACCTCCTCGCTCTCGATCACCGAGATCGGGGAGGCGACGCTGCGGCCCGACAAGGTCGTCGGCTTCCACTTCTTCTACCCGGCCTCGGTGATGCCGCTGGTCGAGGTGATCGTCGGCGACGACACCACGGTGGAGACGGCGACCGCCGCCTACAACTTCGCCCAGGCGATCCGCAAGCAGCCGATCGTCTGCGCCGAGGTGCCGGGCTTCGTCGTCAACCGGATCCTGATGGCGACGATCGGCGAGATCTGGCGCATCCAGGAGGAGCAGGGGCTCTCGCTGAAGGCGATCGACGAGGCGATCGCCGCGGCGCAAGTGGCCCCGATGGGGCCGTTCTTCCTCACCGACCTGCTCGGCCTGGACACCGTCCTGCACGTCGCCGAGCACCTGAGCGAGTCCTACGGCGAGGGCTTCTACGTCCACCAGGGGCTGAAGCAGCTCGTCGCCGACGGCAAGCTGGGCGCCAAGTCGGGGGGCGAGGGCTTCTTCAAGGACGGCGAGCAGACCGTGCCCGGCGACGCCGAGCCGGACGCCGAGGAGCTGGTCGCGATGTTCACCGGCCGCGCCTTGATCGAGGCTTGCAGGCTGGTCGAGGAGGGTGTCTGCTCGGTCCGCGACATCGACGTCGGGATGATGGCCGGAGCAGGGCTCGACCCGCGCCGGGGCCTCTTCCCGCCCTTCTGGAAGGCGGACCTCGAGGGGCTCGACAGCGTGCTGGAGCGGATCGAGCAGCTCGAGGAGAAGTTCGGCGAGCGCTTCACGCCGCCGGTGCTGCTGCGCCGCCTCGTCGCGCAGGGCCGCCTCGGCCTGCAGTCGGGCCAGGGCTTCTACCCCTACCCGCAGCCGGACGAGGGCGAGCAGGCGGAGACGGTGAAGCTGGAGACCCGCGGCGGCGTCGCGATCGCCTGGCTCGCCAACGCGCCGATGAACGCGATCTCCCCGGACGTGATCCGTGACCTCGGCACGGTCTGGGAGCGCGTCAAGGCCTCCGGCGAGGTCGGCGCCATGCTGATCGCCTCCTCGATCCCGCTGGTCTTCTCGGCCGGGGCCGACATCAAGGCCTTCACCCAGATGGACGAGGGCAAGGGCGAGGAGCTGATCCACACCGCCCACGCGCTGTTCCGCGACCTCGGGCAGGATCGGGTGGCGACGGTCGCGGCCGTCAACTCGATCGCCTTCGGCGGCGGCTGCGAGCTGGCGATGGCCTGCGACGTGAGGATCGCCGCCGAGGCGGCCGTCTTCGGCCAGCCCGAGATCAAGCTCGGGATCATCCCCGGCTTCGGCGGCACCCAGCGCCTACCGCGCCTGGTCGGTTCCAATAAGGCGCTGGAGATGAACCTGAGCGGCGACGCGATCCTCGCCGACGAGGCGCTCGAGTTCGGCCTCGCCAACCGCGTCGTCCCTGACCACGAGCTGTTCGAGGCGGGGCTGATGTGGGCCCGCAAGCTGGCCACCCAGGCGCCGGTCGCTCGCGAGCAGATCAAGCGCGTCTCCCACAAAGGGGACCTGGATGAGGGGATCGAGGCCGAGGAGGCCGGCTTCGCCGCCGCCTTCGGCAGCGAGGACGCCAAGGAGGGAATCGCCGCCTTCCTCGGCAAGCGCACGCCCAAGTGGGGCGGTAAGTAGGGGTTTGCCCGGCGGCCCCAGGGGAAGGAGCCTGGCATGGCCTCACCGGAGTTCTTCCCCAATCTCCTCTACGCGGACCCCGATGCGGCGATCGAGTGGCTAGAGCGCACCCTCGGGTTCGAGCGGGGCGAGGTGCACCGCGATGAGGAGGGCAACGTCGTCCACGCCGAGGTCTCCCTCGACTCGACAGTGGTGATGCTGGGCACGGCCGGGGTCGGGCGCGAGCCGTTTCGCAGCTTGCCGGCGGGTGGCTCGCTCGTCTACGTCGCCATCGACGAGGTCGACCCGCTTTACGAGCGAGCCCGTGCCGCCGACGCCGACATCGCGCTCGAGATCACCGACACCGATTACGGCTCGCGCGACTTCACCGTCCGCGATCCGGAGGGAACGCTCTGGTCGTTCGGCACCTATCGCCCGTCGATCTGAGCCGGGCGGCGGGCGGCGACCGGGCCTCTGGGATGATGCCGGCGTGGAGGCCGGCGCCGAAGAGATCAACGCGGTCGGGGCGGCCCAGCTCGCCGAGCTGATCCACGAGTCGAGCTGCACGGTCGCCCTGACGGGGGCGGGGGTTTCGGTGCCCTCCGGAATCCCGGACTTCCGCACTCCGGAGACCGGGATCTGGGCGAACGTCGACCCGATGGAGGTCGCCCACATTGACGTCTTCGAACGCGATCCGGAGCGCTTCTGGTCCTACTACCGGCCGCGCTTCCACTCGCTCGGCGACAAGCGGCCCAATGCCGCCCACGAGGCGCTGGCCGAGCTCGAGCGACACGGGCAGCTGGCCGGAGTGATCACCCAGAACATCGACCGCCTCCATCGCGCTGCCGGCTCCGAGAACGTGGTCGAGGTCCATGGCTCGATCGAAACCTCGACCTGCCGCAGCTGCGATGCCTCTTTCGGGATCGAGGCTGTGGACTCGCTCTTCAACTCCGACGGGGTCGCCGAGTGCGAGGCCTGCGGCGGCCCGGTCAAGCCCGACGTGGTCCTCTTCGGCGAGCTGCTGCCGGAAGAGGCGATGCGGAGCGCCCAGGAGCTCGCCGCCCGCGCCGACCTAATGCTCTGCGTCGGCACCTCGCTCGTCGTCCACCCGGTCGCCGGGCTGCCCGGTGTGACCTTGGCCTGCGGCGGGCGGCTGGCGATCGTCACCAAGGGGGCTACGCCCTACGACACCGACGCGGTCCTGAAGCTCGACGGCGAGGTCGACGAGGAGCTGAGCGCGCTCCTGGCGGAGCTCTCATAGTCGTGGCAAGCGCGAACGGTGGGGCGTCTGTCGCTCCCGAGGCGGTGATCTTCGACAACGACGGCCTGCTCCTCGACACCGAGTCGGTCTGGACCCGTGCCGAGCAGGATCTCTTCGCCCGCCGGGGGATCGAGTTCACCGCCGAACACAAGCGCGAGCTTGTCGGCACTTCGGCCGAGGTCGCGGGCAAGACGCTGGAACGCTGCCTGGAGGAGCCCGGCTGCGCCGGCGACCTGATCGAGGAGCTGAACGCGCTGGTCGTCGCCGAGCTGGAGCACGGTGTTGAGGCAATGGTCGGCGCACGGGAGCTCCTGCATGAGCTGAAGGAGCGGGGAACTCCGATCGGCCTGGTCTCCAACTCCCCACTCGTCTTCGTCCGCCGCTCGCTTGAGATCGTCAGCCTCCACGACCATTTCGACGTCGTTCTCAGCGCTCATGAAGTCGCCGCGCCGAAGCCTGCGCCGGACCCCTACCTGGAGGCTTGCCGGCGGCTCGGTGTGGAGCCAGGCCCGGCGGTAGTCGCCCTTGAGGACTCCCCGACCGGCGTCGCGGCAGCTCGCGCAGCGGGACTCACGGTGATCGGCATCCCCTCGCTTGAGGGCATGGCCTTGGAGGAAGCGCATCACCTTGCTGAGTCATTGCTTGACGACGTAGTCGTCGGTCGCCTCGCGCTCTGAGGGGAAGGGATACCCCCGAACGGGCGGATACTCAAAGTGCCGGTCTAATTAGACCGGCACTTGTCCGGGCGGGGTATCCCTTCCCCTCAGCCGCGCAGCACGCGGCGGCGGCGCAGGACCCGCTCGGAGATCTCCGTCAGTTCACGGATTGAGCGTTGTTGCTCGGAGCCGAGCTCGCCGCGCAGGGCGGCGTTCGCGGCTTCTCCGGCCTCCTTGCGCCTTGCCTCAAGCTCGGCCATGTCCTTCTCGTGACCAGGGTCGGTGAGGGCACCGCTGAGCTCAGCCAGCAGTGCCTCCAAGCCGACACGGAGTTGGAAGGCCGCCTCGCGGACGCGACCTGCATCTAGATCCGCACGAGTGCGCAGGAGCAAGGTCTCACAGGCGTCGGCCTGCTCTCGTCGGCCCAGGATCGCGGCCATCCGCTCCTGTGGGTGGAGGTCTTCGGCGCGTTGCCGCCGCCGTCCGCCGCCGCGTGCCCAGACGTCTACATCGTGCGCCACCGTGAAACGTCCGGCAGCGACTTGATCGCCACTGCCATAGCCGATTCGCACGGCCACCGATCGCTCCGCGGTCAACTCGCCCACATAGGGATCGGCGCTCGCTGAGGCTTGCGCGTGCAGCGCTCTGTTTAGGAGCGCAACTCCCTCCGCGACTGCCGCGTCGAGCGTTTCGTCTGTTGCCACGGCCTCACCGACCCAGGCCTCGGCTTCGGCGTCGAGATCGAATGGCTCGAAAGCACGTATTGCGGTGACGCGGACGAGGGGCAGCGACGGACGGTCGTCGGCATCCGCCGGCCTTGGCTTGCGCCTGCGGCGGCCGGGCGGGGGAGGAGCCCCGAGCGTTTCCACCACCAGCACCCGCTGTGCGCCGTCAGGACCTTCGTCGCGCGCCAGGTAGCGCCCGTCGGCGACGGCGAGCCGGCCGGCGAACTCGAGCTGCACGAATCCGAATAGTTGAGCCAGAGCGGGGATTATCTCCGCGTACGTCAGTCGCCGGCGGCGCCGCTGCGCCCGTCCGGCTTGACCGGCAGCGCCGACTCGGAGGGCTCGGTCGGCACCTCGGGGTTCTCGATCTGGCCGAGGCGGCCGATCAGGCGCTGCCACTGGTCAGCTTTCAGCAGCTGCACGAACTTGGCGTCGCCGACGCCGCCCAGCGGGCTGTAGCCGAGGTGGACGTGATCGGCGTGGTCGCCCATCGCGAAGCTGGGTCCGCCGAATTCCTGCAGCGAGATCAGCTCGTCGGGGACCAGCGTCCCCTGCAGTCGCAGCACCGCTTTCAGCAGCGCTTCGGTCAGCGTCCCAGGTCCCTGGTTGCCGAGCACCGGCACGCCGTTGATCGCGGCGATGTCAGCCGCGTTGCCGAAGGAGTGGTTGGAGATGTTGCCGCTTGTCGTGATGCTGCCGTAGCGGCCGCAGAGCATCGAGGTGACCGTCAGGCGGAAGCCCTGCTCGGAGAGGTAGGCGAGCGCTGCCAGCAGGCGGCGGTCGATCTGCCCGGCGCGGACTTCGATCCGGTCGCATTTGGGCAGCTCGATCTGCCGGTCGGCGAGGACCCGTCGCTGCAGCGCCTCCTTGGAGAGCAGCAGGACGCCGGCGCTGCCGAGCTTCTCGGCAAACGGGCTCTTGCCCTTGGCGCGGTAGATCGCGGTTGCCTCGAGCAGCTTCCAGCCGTCGAGGATCGGCTTCGGGTCGATCCGGGGCGCGCCCTTGCCGGCGGGTCGGATCGAGAAGTTGACGTGGGGGTCGATGCCCTCGGCCCCGGCCCCGATCCGAGCCAGGACCGTCCCGGCTATGACCTTCGACCCGACCTTGAGGGTTCCGTCGGCGCCGGGGGTGGTGACGCTGTCGACCGACTGGGTCGCTTCGCTGTCCTCGCCGACCCGGCCCGGCAGGGCGTGGATGCGGGGGCGGAGGTTCTCGCTGTCGATCGGGACCCGTTTCTCCTTGCCGGTCGGCATCACGACCAGGCGCTCGTCGCGGACCAGCTCGCCCAGCTTGGCGTACGTGAAGCGGTTGCCGTAGGCGTCGCGCAGGACCACGTAGCGGCCCAGCCGCTCGGAGTCGCCCATCTTCACGATCACGCCGTCGTTGACGGCGACGACCGGCGATCCTGCGGCGGCGAAGATGTTGATCCCGCGCCGGGTCGGCGAGGAGGCGATCACCTCGGCGGCGCTGCCGTACTCCTCTCGTTCGTCCGGCGTCGCCTGCGCCAGCGCCTCGCGGGTGGCGATGTCGTCCGCGTAGCGGGCGTCGGCGGCGACCGGGAAGTGTGCTCCCTCGGTCAGCCCCGTCAGCGAGCCGACCAGGTCGGAGGGCAGCTTGCCGTAGGCGCGCGCGTAGAGCAGCACCTCCTGCACGTACCAGTCGGCGTGGTTGTAGGCGAAGATCGCGTCGTAGAGGTCGTCATGGGCCCCCGCTGCCTTCAGGTAGCTGGCAGCGGCGCAGATCGCGTCGACCGGGTTGTAGGGGTCCTTGCGCCCGTCGCCGTTGGCGTCGACCCCGTAGGCCTCCCAGCTCGAGGGGATGAACTGCATCCAGCCCATCGCGCCGGCGCTGGAGACGTTGAGGTTGGTGCCGAAGCCGGTCTCGATCTTGTTGATCGAGGCGAGGATCTCCCAGGGGATCCCGTACTCGGTCCCGCATGCCTGGTAGATCGGCAGCAGGAAGGGCGGGATCTCGAAGGAGTCGATGACGAAGTTGGGAACTCCGATCGGGGCCGGGCCGAAGGGGGCGAAAGTGGCGGTCGAGTTGGCGCTGGTCGGCGAGCCGCCTTCGTTGAAGGCGGCCGAGCCGCCGCTCGGTCCCTCCTCCTGCGGCTGGTCTCCGGCGGTGGCGCTGGGAGCGCTGATTCCGCCTCCCTCGCCGATCGCGCCGCCGATGCCCTCGTTGCGGGTCACTCCTCCGTCGCTCGTTCCCGTCGTGCCGTCGATTGTCGCCCCCTCGACTGTCCCTGGCATGCCGTCGGTGGTGCCCTGCGGCGACGAAGAGTCGGTCTCTCCGGCGGGGGCCGGCGCAGCGCCCTCGGCTTCGCCGGAGGCGTCGGGGCAGCCCGGGTCTTCGAGATCGACCAGCTGGTCGCCGTCGTCGTCGATTCCGTTCGCGCAGGCGACCGCTTCGCCAGCCGGGGCGGCGGCCTTGAAGGGGCCTGTCGGTTGGGCGGCACCGAGGCTGCTCTGCTGCTCGGCTCCGGCCACGCCGACGCCAAGGGCAGTTACGGCCGCGAACCCGGTCAAGGCTGCAGCCAGCGCAAGCTTCTCTCTCATCCCGCTCTCCCCGCGCACAACCGGCACCACGCTACTTGCTCGCATGAGGGCGCGCAACGCCTGTCAGCGCCCCCAACAAGGGCTTAATCCCGAGCTCGACCCGACGCATGCGGGCGCAGCATCTCAGCCTTGCCGGATGCCTCGTTAAGCTGCTGTCAATGAGCACGGGCCAGGCGGGCGACTCTGCCTTCGACGAGGACCAGGAGAGCCTGCGCGCGCGCAGCGAGCAGGTGATCGGCGAGTTCGCTCAGGCACTGCTCGACAGCCAGGTGCTGGAGGGAGCCCTGGCCGCCGCCTTTGGCGCCCGCGAGAAGGCGGTCGAGGCGCAACACGCTGCGATGGCCGCCCTCAACCTGCCCTCGGCGGGGGACGTGGAGCGTCTGGAGCGTCGCCTGCGCTCGCTCTCCCAGCGCCTCGAAGAGGTCGAGGACCAAGTCGACGACCTACTCGGCGAGTTGCGCGCCCTCAGGCGCCAATCTAACCCTAAACCTTAGGCTGAGAGTAGGGCCCTCGCGGCGGTTCCGGCGCGCTTCGCTCCGCCTTCGAGTTGCTCGTCATCCGCCTGCTCGCCGGATGCGCTCTCAGCGACGATCAGAACGGCGGCGATCGCCACCCCGAGGGTCTCGGCACGGGCGAGAAGCGTCGCGGTCTGCATGTCCGCGACGTCGACGCGGTCGGCGTAACGAGGCGATTCGGCGACCCCGCTCTGGTGCAGGACGTCGAGGCTGGCGACGACCGCGGGGCGCCCCGCGCCACCCAGCTCGTCTCGCAGCCGTGCGGTCATGTCCGTGTCGGGAAGGACCGGCTCGCCGGTCCCGCCGCCGCCCCAGGCGTGCGCCTCCAAGACGGTCAGCAGGTCCCCCGGCCCCGGGTCTGACTCGATCCCGATGCAGGTTCCGACGCGGATCGCGCGGCGCACTCCCAGCTCGGCCAGGTCGTCGAGCACGATCGCGGCGCTCGGGCCGCCCATCCCGGTCGCCTGGATCGTCAGGTCACGTCCGCTCGCTGCCCCCGTGTACCCCCACAGGCCGCGGGCGTGGTTGCTCATCTTCGGCTGCTCCAGCAGCTCCTGCGCCAGCATCAGGGCTCGGCCGGGGTCGCCGACCAGGATCGCGTCGG
The DNA here is from genome assembly GCA_035557635.1 of Solirubrobacterales bacterium. Classification (GTDB taxonomy): domain Bacteria; phylum Actinomycetota; class Thermoleophilia; order Solirubrobacterales; family 70-9; genus VRUE01. The sequence goes on from DATMDR010000009.1 coordinate 10,620, forward strand.
GGGCGATCGGCGCCGTTGGGCGAAGTCGCGACGGCATCGTCCGACCCTAGGGCGTGGGCGGCGACGGCGCGGCGCAGCTCGCGCTTGCGCATCCACTCGGCGGCGAAGTAGCTGCCGATCACGAAACAGAAGGCGAGCAGCTGCGCGACCAGGGTCTCGACCGTGGGGTAGACGCCGAGCCAGGTGCCCATCCAGAGCGGCAGGTCGACGTCGATCGGGTGAATCGAGAGCCAGCCGACTCCCTGCATCGTCCGGGCCGTGTTGCCGACGAGGACGACGAGGACGAGGGCGATCAGCATCCCCGTCACCACCAGCATCTTCTTGTAGGGGAGGCGGCGCTCGAGGCTGAAGGTGAGGGCGCCGACGAGCGCGGTGATCGCCAACCCGAGCAAGACGCCGGCAAGGACGACGCCGGTGCCGGAGCTGAGCTGCAGCGCCTGCAGGAAGAGAACGGTCTCGAAGCCCTCCCTGAAGACGCTGGTGAAGCCGAGCGTGTAGAGGCCGGCCACCGTCGCCGCGCCGGCCCCGCCGACCAGCGCCGCCCCGGTCAGCGCCTTGCCGCGCTCGCGGTGGCCCTTGATCCACTCGGTCCAGTAGACCCGGTGGAAGAACCAGTTCATGACCAGCAAGAGCACCCCGATCGCGACCACGCCGACCGCCGCCTCGAGCTTCTCCCCGTATTGCGAGAGCGAGTCGAGCAGCAGGAGGGCGAGGAGGAACATGACGACGCTGGCCGGCAGGGCGAGCAGGGCGCCGCGGTAGACCGGCCGGCGCAGGGGAGCCCGCGGGCCGATCATGCTGGCGGTGATCGCGGCGAGGATCAGGATCGCCTCGAGGCCCTCGCGGAAGACGATCAGCGCCGAGTTGGTGATCGTCGTCATCGTGCTGGCGCCGTCGCCGGTTAGGGCCCTGGCGGTCTCGAGCTTTTCGTCGAGGACGAGGCGGGTGTCGCGGATCTCGGGCACCGGAGCACTGTCGGCGACCAGGCTCGCCAGCCCGGCATCGCCGTTGGCGCCGTACCAGATCAACCCCTCGATCTCGAGCGCCAGCTGCGGGTCGAAGGCGCGCAGCTTCAGCTCCGGCCCGAACTCGAAGAAGCCGTAGGCGGCAAGCCGCGCCTGCTCGGCCTGCTGGTACTGGCCGGCTCCGGCCGCCGCTTCGAGTTGGTCGAGGGAGATGTCGACGAGTTCGTAGTCGGCTTCGTCGCTGGGTTCCGTCCACTCCTCGGGCGCGATTCGTTCGAAGGTATCGGCGGCCCGATCGCGTGCCTCGTCGAGCTCTTCCTGGGGAGCGACGGAGACGCTTTGCTGGGCGTTGTCGACGTCCTCGCGCAGCTCCGCGTAGGCGGCTTCGATCGTCTCGACCGCGGCCGGGTCGCGCTCGAGCAGGACCGACTCGAGGTCGGCGAAGGCGGTTTCGACGCCGTCCATGAATGCGACCGCCTCCTGTATCTCGAAGGGGATCGTCACGTGACCATCGGCGGTGCCCTTGTCGTACTCCTTCGGCACCAGGTCCAGGAAGCGGGTCAGCTGGCTGGCCCGGTTGACCTGCTCGTCAGGGGTCAGGGGCGCCGCCGTGAAGCCCTCGAAGTCGGCTTCGACCGCACGCCGCGCCCGTTCGAAGCCGGCCCGGTCAGATGCGGCGGCGGCTGCCGCGAGCAGATCGAAGTCGCGTTCGGTGACGCGCCGCTCGGCGCCGCCGCGCTGCTCTTCGTACTCCGGTGCGATCGCCAGCCAGTAGCCGCGGGCGACTGCCGCCGTCTCCGCGAAGCGGCCGTCGAAGCCGCGCTCGGCTGCTTGCGAAGCTTCGTCGAGGTTGGAGGCGAGCCGCGCCTGGAATGCGTCGAGCAGGTCCTTTTCGATCTGAATCACGGCCTCGTGCGGGCCGATCTCGCCACTGGTGAGCCGGTCCACGGCTTCGGTGGCGTCGACGCCGGGACGCGTGAAGCGGGTGGTCTGGCGGAAGTCGCGAATCTGCAGCCAGCTGCGGGCCTGCGCCGCTTCGCCGCGATCCGCCGCGGCAACCGCAACGGCAAAGGCGCCGCGGCGCAGCGCCGAGACGATCCGCCCTCGTGCTGCTGCCAGCCCCACTTCGTCGAGCTCCGCCAGGGCTTGCTCGGCCGCTCTCAGCGAAGCTTCGATTTCCCGCAGCGTGGCTGGTGCCTCGGCGGCGAGCCCGCGGCGCAGGCCCCCCCGCAGCCGCTCCTCGGCGGCTGCGACCGAGCCCCCGCCGCTTTCGCCGAAGAGCAGCTGGGTCTGTGCCTCGAAGAGGTCGGCCCGGATCGAGTCGGCCGCTTGCCAGGCCGGCTCGGCTGCGGCTGACGGCGCTGCGAAGAGCAGCGCCGTCAGCGCGAGCAGGATCGAGCCGGCGCGCCGCACCTAGCCTTCCTGCAGCTCCACTTCGAGCTGCTTCGCAGCCTGCGTCACCTGGCCGGCGATCGCCTCCGCCTGAGCCTGGGCCTGGGCGCCGAGCGCGTCTGCCTGCTTGGCGGTGAACTGCTCACCGCCAGCCTCGCGGTCGCGCAGGTCGCTGGCGAACGCGACCAGTTCCTTCAGCTCCTTACGGGTCTGCTTCGCCTGCTGCGGGTTCTCCGCCGCGATCGCCGCTTCCATCCCGTCGTAGGTGACGAGGATGCCGCCGAGGATGTCGGCGATGTCGGAGAGGCGCGACGTGGCGACGAAGCCGAGTTCCTCGGCGTCCTCACCGGCGATGAAGCGGGAGTTCTTCCAGGCCTCGAAGTACTCGCTCATGGTCGGGGTCATGATCACGATCGAGGTCAGGGCGTCGGACGGGGTCGGTTCGAACTCCTGTGCGTCCTGGTCGAGGCTCTTCGCCTGCTGTTCGAATTCGTCGAGCGTCGCCTTGTAGACGTCGGCATTCGGCAGGCCCTCGCCGAACTCGACCTTGCCGTTGCCGTCGACGTCAGGCTGGACACCCTTCGCCTGCAGCTCCGGGTTGGTCCCGTAGAGCGCCGTCTCGGTGAGGAAGAAGAGGTTGCCGGGCTGCTTCAGCTGCTTGCCGGAGGGGGTGGTGAGGCTGAACGAGACCGCGTCTTCGGGGGTTGAGGCGTCCGAGCCGGCGTCGATGTCGACGTCGTACTGGGCCAGCCGCGGGACCCCGGCGACGATTCCCTCCATCTCCTCGTAAGCGGGGTTGGCGGTGACGAAGGCGTCCTTGGAGTCGGCGAGGATCTGCTCCACTTCGTCGCCGTGCTCGCTGAGCAGGCGCTGGTAGTCGAAGTCGACCGACTCGGCCAGGGCGTAGTACTCGTCAGCGTTCTCTCCCAGGACTTCGACCTGCTCGACCAGCTCGGCCGAGTGGTCCGTGAGGTATTGCTTGACCGGCTCCAGTTGCGCCGCGCTCGCCTCTGCAGTCGTCTCGTCGCTGCCGTCGTCTCCGCATCCTGCCGCGAACGCTGCGAGCGCAAGCGCCACCAGCGTAAGCCCCAGCTTTGCCCTGGCCTTCATCGATTCGGTGCCTCCTTGATCGGGTGAGTGTATTAGGTGTCCCTAAGCGATTTGGCAACCCTAACGGAACCCGAGTGATGGAGTCGGGATTGACACTGGTGAGAAACCCGCCGCCGGGATTTCCTCCAACCGTCTAAACACAGCGATTCCGCCCGTTCATACCTTGGGCCGCGATCGCAAACCGCGACCGCCGGGCCATGGCTGCGGCGGGCTAGGAGGACGTTTAGATGAAAGCCAAGATGGGAGTCGCCGTGATCCTGGCGGCGCTCGCCTCGCTGGTGCTGCCCGGGATGGCCTCGGCGCAGGGCGTCAGTGAGATCGTCGACGCCAAGGCCGTCGAGCTGGACATGGTCTGGGTCGCGGTTGCGACCGTCCTGGTCTTCCTCATGCAGGCCGGGTTCATGTTCCTCGAGATCGGCTTCTCGAGGCAGAAGAACGCGGGTACCGGCGTGGCCAAGGTGCTCGTCAACCTGGCGATTGTGACGATCGCCTGGTGGGCGCTCGGCTACGGCATCGCGGAAGGCGGCGGCAACGACTTCTTCGGCACCAGCGGCTTCTTCTTCCACTTCGACCAGGTGGTCGGTCAGGGCGAAGAAGCGTTCAACGTGGCCGGCTCCGACGCGATGCTGATGCTCTTCGGACTCGCTTTCTGCGCCGTCTCGCTGGCGATCGTCTGGGGCACGACCCTGGAGCGGATCAAGTTCGGCGCCTACGTGATCTACGCCTTCGTCTTCGGCGCCGTGATCTACCCGCTGATCGCGCACGCGGTCTGGGGTGGCGGCCTGCTCTCCGACATCGGCGGCAAGCCGGTGATGGACTTCGCCGGCTCCTCGGTGGTCCACCTGACCGGCGCCGTCGGCGCCCTGGCGGCGCTGCTGTTGCTCGGCGCACGCAAGGGCAAGTACGACGCCAACGGCAAGCCGCGGGCGATCCCCGGGCACTCGATGCCGCTGGTCGGCCTCGGCGTGATCATCCTCTGGATCGGCTGGTTCGGCTTCAACGGAGGCTCGACCTTCGAAACCGCCGGCTCGTTCTTCGGCGAGGTGATGCTGAACACCCAGCTCGCCGCGGCGGCCGGTGTGATCGGAGCATCGCTAGCGGTCTGGATGAAGAGCCGTACGCTCGACGTCGGCATGGCCGGCAACGGCGCGATCGCCGGTCTGGTCGGAATCACCGCCCCGTCCGGCTTCGTCGAGTTCTGGGCGGCGCCGATCATCGGCTTCATCGCCGGCCTGATCGTCGTCTACGCCGTGCTGGCGATCGAGAAGCTCCTCGACGACCCGGTCGGCGCCCTCTCGGCGCACGGCCTGGCCGG
>DATMDR010000010.1:0-41569 GCA_035557635.1 Solirubrobacterales bacterium
CGCTGATCCACGAGGCGGGGGGGACGCTCTACTACGACGGCGCCAACCTCAACGCGGTGATGGGCCACTCGCGGCCCGGCGACATGGGCTTCGACATCGTCCACGTCAACCTGCACAAGTCGTTCAGCCAGCCGCACGGCGGCGGCGGGCCGGGGGCGGGGCCGATCGCGGTCTCGGAGCGGATCGAGCCCTTCCTGCCGCGGCCGCAGGTGGTGCGCCGCGAGGGGGAGAACGGCGCCGAGCCTCGCTTCGACCTCGACTTCGAGCGGCCGAAGTCGATCGGCCGGCTGCGCGGCTTCCAGGGCAACTTCGGCGTCTTCGTCCGCTCCTACGCCTACATCCTCAGCCTCGGCGCCGATGGCCTGGCCGAGGCCTCGGAGACCGCGGTGCTGAACGCCAACTACCTGAAGGCACGGCTGGCGCAGGGGCGTGCCGCCGAGCGCCTGCCGGTCGCCTTCGACCGCCACTGCATGCACGAGTTCGTCCTCTCCGGCAAGCCGATGAAGAAGGAGCTGGGCCTCGCCACGCTCGACCTCGCCAAGCGCCTGCTCGACTTCGGCTTCCACCCGCCGACCGTCTACTTCCCCCTCCTGGTCGAGGAGGCGCTGATGGTCGAGCCGACCGAGACCGAGACCAAGGAGAGCCTCGACGCCTTCGCCGAGGCGATCGAGCAGATCCTCGCCGAGGCCGAGCAGGACCCCGAGATCGCCAGGCAGGCCCCCTACACGACCCCGGTACGCCGCCTCGACGAGGTGAAGGCGACCCGCAAGCCAGTCGTCCGCCAACCGCTCGGCTAGTACCGCTCAGGACGCGGTGCAGAGGCACCCGGTACGCTAGCGATCTCGTCGGGGTACGAGCAATTTGGGACGGAGGAATAGATGGCTAATGCGCTGTCGCAAGACGAACTGCGCCCTTATCAGTCCGCATTGGTTGCCCGCATCGAGGATGGTGGGGAAATCTCTGCGGCACAGATCGCCAGAAGGCTAAAAAAAGTACTGCGAGTAAGGGTTGGCGACAGTGGTCGCCACGTCGTTGCCAGCGGGGCAGGGAAAGATCCTGGTGCGGCCTTCTTTCGCTATGTGGACAAGCGACAGGTGCCCTGGGCTTCGACCCCCGTTCTCGATCGTGTCAACCACCTTGCGGTGGTCCTGGTCAAGGGAGCCTGGGTGGCGATCCACACCACCGAGGGTTCGCGCCGGGACACGATCAAACGCGCCCTGCGAAAAGGAAGCCTGGGCCCACTGGAGCTCATCAGGCCGGGTCATCTCAAGGCCGCATTCATCAAGGGGCCCGCACGGACGCTATGGATGCGGGGTACGCATCGCAGGATCGCCTCCAAGGCCGACACCAAGACCCTTAGCGGCCTCGATCTCGCGGGGGCTCTCGACCCGACCGGTGATCAGAGCTACCGATACACCGCGGCTCGCGTTGTGCCCGACAACGAGAAAATTGGGGAAGTGATGGGTCTAGCGGTTGATCAATCAAGACTTTGGATTGGACCCTCTGCGAACTGGACAGAATTTCAGACCTCCATGCTGGCGACCCTCGACGCGCTCGAGGAGACGGTCGGTACTGATGTGGAGCCACTACCGGTACTCGCTGCCGCAAAAACCGATCTGACAGACGTCGACGGTGCCTACGACATTGCAATCTCTCCGCCGGAGATGATGCTGCTGGGACCCGTGCTCGATTCCGGGGAGGCCGCTGTCTTGGCCGAGCTGGAGAAGCTCGCTTTCGGAACGCAGTTCGAAGTAGCCGATTCGAATGGGACTGGGGTGAAAGCCAATGTCCTGCGACGAGGGCATGCTCTCGGTCAGCTTGAGATCGAGTTCCGAGAGGGGGACGGCGAGATCGAGACCGTAGTTGCTGGAACCTCTGAGCCTGGGCGGGAGGAGGACTTCAACGAGGTACTCGGAAAGCTAAGCGAGCCCGAAACTCTCACGGTCTACTTCGAGTCTGGGCACACGATCCAGGGCCATCAGGTCTTTTCAGTCCGTCACCGCGACATTCCATTTGCAGGGTGGTCGTGGGTTCCCTTTGGCGTCGATTGGGCCGTAGAGCGTGAGAAGCCAAGCGACGGAGTCGGTGCGATAGGGACCGATACTTCATTGTTCGATTGGGTCTTGGCGAGCTGGCCGCTGAACAGCAACGAGATTGACGGTCGTGGATGGCTGGCCTGCGATGATCGACCCGGGGAGACCGCCGACTTTCTCCACATCGACGAATCAGGTGACGTGCCGATTCTGACCTTGATGCATGTCAAGGGCGCCAAGAGTGCCAGTCAGGGACGGGAGATAGCCGTCGTCCCCTATGAGACCGTGTGCGCACAGGCAGTCAAGAATCTGCGGCATCTCGATGCGGTTTTGGCCTCCGGCAACATGCTGAGCGGCACGATTCCGGTGGAACTCGGGCTTTCCGCTTGGGAGAACAGTGAGAAACGCTCGCGCAAAGAGTTCGTGAAAAGACTGGACGGCCTCGGCACCAACTTCGGCCGAAAGATCGTGATTGTGCAACCACATGTCCGCAGGGATCTCGTCGCTTCGATTCGTGTCGATCCCGAGCACGCCCAGGCGCCGCGACTACGTCAGCTCGACACACTGCTGCACGGGGTTGCAGCGAATTGCCAGTCCGCGGGCGCGGAGTTGTTGGTGATCGGGTCGACCTGAACTCCTACAGCTCGGGCAGCTTCTGTTTCAGCTCGAGCACTGGAGCGAAGAGGTCGCCGTGCTTCTCCACTCGCTTGAGTACGTCGGCGGCTTCGAAGACGAGTGAGTCCGCGTCGTCCTTGTCGAGCGCCCGCTCGACCTCTTTCCAGGAGACCGGGGTCGAGGCGGTCGGCCGCTCTCGCGCGCGCAGCGAGTAGACGGCGATCGTGGTCTTGGTTTCGTGGTTCTGCGACCAGTCGACGAAGACCTTGCCCTTGCGCTCCGCCTTTTTCATTTTCGAGACGACCTCTTTCGGCGTCTGCTTCTCGAGCAGCTGGGCGATCGCCCGCGCCAGCGGCTTGGTTTCCTCGTAGCTGACCGCGGTGTTGAGCGGGACGTAGACCTGCAGGCCCTTCGAGCCCGAGGTCTTCGGGAAGCACTCGACGTCGAAATGGCCGAACAGCTCGCGCAGACGCAGCGCCACCCGGCAGCAGTCGAGCACGTTCGCGGGCGGACCGGGGTCGAGGTCGAAGGCGAGCACGGTGGGCCGCTCGAGCTTTTTCGCCAGGGCGAGCGAGGGATGGAGCTCGATCGCGGCCAGCTGCGCCATCCAGGTCAGGGTCGGCAGGTCCTGGCAGACGCAGTAGTCGATCTCGCCGGTGTTGGGCCCGGCGGGCACCCGGGCGGTTTTCACCCACTCGGGCCGGTGTTTCGGGCAGCGCTTCTCGAAGAAGGCGCTCTCGCTGTCGTCGACCCCTTCCGGGAAGCGGCGCAGGGTCAGCGTCCGCCCGGCCAGGTGAGGAATCATCGCCGGCGCCACCTTGGCGTAGTAGTCGATCACCTCGCCCTTGGTGAAGCCCGCCTTCGGGTAGAGGACCTTGTCGAGGTTGGTGAGCTTCAGCTCACGTCCCTCGACCTCGACCAGGCGGTCTTCGCTCACCGCTTACTTAGAGGACTTCGACTTGGCCCGCGAGCGTTTGGCCGCGGCTTTCTTGGCCGGCGCGCGGCGTTTCTTCGCCGCCGGTTTCGTCGGCTTGCCGTCGCTCTTGCCCTTGACGGCGGCGATGCTCTCCTCGAGCGCGGCCATCAGGTCGGGCGCCTTAGTCGGCTGCGGCGCCTCGGCCTCCGGGGCGGCGAGCACGTCCTTGCCTTCCGCCTTGCGTTCGATCAGCGCCAACAGCTGCTCGCGGTACTCGTCGCGGTAGGCGCTCGGGTCGAAGTCGCGGGTCAATGAGTCGATCAGCTGCTCCGCCATCTCGACCTCGCGCTTAGCGACTTTCTGCTTCCCGGCCGGCAGTACGTCCTCGAGCTCCGAGGGCGGCACGACCTCGTCGGCGAAGCGCATCGTGGTCAGGGTGAGGACGCCGTTGGCGGGCCGCAGCGCCGCCAGGTGCTCCTTGTTGCGGAAGACGAAGCGGGCGATCGCGACCTTGCCCGATTCCTCCATCGCCCGGGCGAGCAGCGAGTAGGCCTTCTCGGCGCCCTCGGCGGGACCGAGGTAATAGGGGCTGTCGAAGTAGATCGGGTCGATCTCCTCGAGGTCGACGAAGTCGAGCACCTCGACCGCCCGGCTCTTCTCCGGCGCCAGCGCCTCCAGCTCTTCCTTGGTCAGCGGCACGTAGCGGTCCTTGGAGATCTCGTAGGCCTTGATGATCTTCTCGTAGGGGACCTCCTCGTCGGTCCCTTCCGCGACTCGCCGGTGGCGGATGCGGGTCCCGTCGGACTCGCGGATCTCTCGCAGGCCGATGCTGCGCCGGGCCACGGCGCTGTAGAGCTTCACGGGCACGTTGAGGAGCCCGAAGCTGATCGAGCCGCTCCAGATAGCTCTAGCCATAGGCGATCACCTACCCGATTGTTCCAGCCGCTCACCGGCGCCGGCAAGCCGCCAGGCGGGACGGCAGGCATCTTGCGAGCGGTGGGGGATCATGCAGCGGTGCTCTTCGAGCTCAGCGACGTCGGCTTCACTCGCGGCGGCCGCCGGGCCCTCGACTCGGTCAGCGCCGGGATGCCGAGTGGGGCGACGGCGATAGTCGGCCCTTCCGGCAGCGGCAAGTCGACCTTGCTGCGCCTGCTCAACCGGCTCGCCGATCCCGAGGGCGGCGAGATCGCCTACCGCGGTCGTCCGCTGGTCGGATACGACCCGCTGCGGCTGCGGCGCGAGGTCTCGCTGGTCCCGCAACTGCCGGCGCTGCTCGCAGGGACCGTGGAGTCGAACCTGCGCTACGCCGCAGAACTGGCGGGCGAGGGGCTCGACGCAAGTCGCTGCCTGCGCCTCGCCGGCCTCGATCCCGAGCTCGCGGGGCGGGAGGTCTCCAAGCTCTCGGTCGGCGAGCAGCAGCGGGCGATGCTCGCTCGTTCACTCGCCCAGGCACCGGACGTTCTGCTGCTCGACGAGCCGACCTCGGCCCTCGACCACGCGACCCGCGACGCGGTCGAGGCGACGCTCGTCGAGCTGCGCCGCCGGCTCGAGATCTCGCTCGTCCTCGTCACCCACGATCCCGAGCAGGCGCGGCGCCTGGGCGACTGGGTCGTGAGGCTGGAGGACGGGCGCGCGATCGATGCCGGCCCGCTCGAGCAGGTGCTGGCGTGAGCACCTCGATCCAGGTCTCGCTCGGGGAGGTCGTCGCCAGCCTCTCCCTTGTCGCCCTCGCCATAGCGGTCTCGTTCTGGCGCAAGGCGGATCTCGAGCGGGACATCGTCGTCGCCACGGTTCGCTCCTTCGTGCAGCTGACCGCGATCGGCTACGCGATCCAGCTGATCTTCGAGGCTGACACGATCTGGCTCGTGCTGGTGCTGCTTGCCGCGATGGTGCTGTTCGGCGCTCTCACCGCCCGCCATCGCGCCAGCAGGGTGCCGGGCGCCTTCTGGCCGCTGCTGATCGGCCTGGCGCTTGCCGGCGGGAGCACGCTTGCGCTGGTCGTCGCCCTCGGCGTCTTCGAAGCGACCCCGCGCTACCTGGTCCCGGTCGGCGGGATGGTGATCGGAAACGCGATGACGGCTTCCGCGGTCGCGCTCAACCGGCTCGGTGACGAGCTGACCGAGGCGCGGGCGAAGATAGAGGCGACGCTGGCGCTGGGAGCGACGGCGCAGGAAGCCGCGGCCCCGTTCGTCCGCCGCGCCCTTCGCTCCGGGATGATCGCCCTGGTCGACTCGACCAAGACGACCGGGCTGATCTTCTTCCCGGGGACGATGGTGGGGATGCTGCTCGCCGGCGCCGATCCGACCGATGCGGTGCGGCTACAGCTGATCCTCCTCTACACACTGCTCGGCAGCGTCGCGATCGCCGGTCTCGTCGCGACGGCGCTCGCCTACCGCAACTTCTTCACTCCGGCCCAGCAGCTGCGCGAGGTCGAAGGCGCCGAGGCTGACGCCTGATCACCGCTCGCAGCACCAGCCGTCGATCAGGGGAAAGATCGCGCGTCCCGGTGATGTGCCAGGGGAGAACTCCCCGGAGATTCCGCCGATCGCCCGAACCCGGCCCCGGCCCCGGCCTTCGGCCGGGATGAAGAGCCACTGGTCGGCGTCCGGCCAGGCGATCAGGAGGCGCGTCCCGTCCGGCGACCAGGCGAGGGAGGAGAGCAGGCCCGGGGCGGTGAAGAGCAGGCGCTGGGAGGTGCCGGCCCGGTTCATCAGGTAAAGCTCGCTGTGGGACGGCTGCCGACCTCGGGCGGGCAGCTGGAGGAGGACCGCTAGGGAGCGACCGTCGGGCGAGAAGGCGGCTGTCCTCACCGTTGCGGCGGACGGCAGGGCGACACGGCGGGGCGGATCCGGGTTCAGCCGTACGACGAGCTTGCTGAGCGTGACCTCGTGAAGCCGTAGCGAGCGGGGCGTCACTTCAAGTAGCCGGGATCCGTCGCGGGCCCAGTCGAGTTCCACTGCCTTGCGAGAGGCCCGGGAGGAGCCGAACGCCTCACCGGTGTCCGGGTTGACCATCCGCAGCGTGCCCCCGGCGTCCACGTAGGCGAGGAGGTGCGGCCCCAGCGGCAGCCAGGCGGGTGCCACAGGCGCGACGCTCCGATCGATCAGGACGTTGTCCGTCCCGTCTCCCGCCACGACCCGCAGCGCCGAGCCGGTCCGGTAGGCGATCCGTTCCCCCGAGGGCGACCAGCGCACGTCGGTCACCAGCGCGTCCGCCGAAAGCGACCAGCGCACGGTGCCGTCCGGCTCGACCGCGGTCAGCCTGTGGCCAGAGACCGCGGCCACGAACAGGCCACGGGGTGACCAGGCGGCTTCCGGGTACTCGCCGAGCAGGCGGCGGGAGCCGTCGGGCTGGACGACCCAGGACCCCTCCGGCGAGCTGACCAGCAGGCGCCCGCCACCGGGGATCTCGGTCAGGGCCGGCTCCGCGTCGCGCACGCCGACCGTGAAGGCGTCGCCGATCCAGTCGCGGACGCTGGCGCCGGCCGGGGTGAGAAGAAGGGCGGCCAGCAGCGCCGCTGCGGCGAACGCCACGGCGAGGCGGGGCAGCGCCGGCCGTCGTTGCGGAGAGCGCTCGGCGAAAGCCCGCTCTGCCATCGCCAGCCCGCGGCGCTCCGCCTCTTCGGCACCTGGGACCGGCGTCTCCCGCAGCAGCGCTCGCAGATGGTTCTCGTTCACCGCTCCACCTCCGCGAGCAGGGCGCCGAGCCGGTCGAGGGCTCGCCGCAGCCGCGAGTTGACGGTCCCGCGGGGCAGCTCGAGCATGCGCCCGATCTCGCCCGGCTTGTACTCGAGCAGGTACCTGAGCACGACCACTGCGCGCTGGTCGACCGGGAGCTGGGCGAGCGCCGCCATCAGGTCCTCGCCGACGACTTCCGGCGGCGGTGGGACATCGGCGTGCGAGACCGGGTCGTCGACCGTGCGTCGCAGTGCCTCCCGCCGTCCCCAGTCGATAGCCCGGTTGACGACGATCCGGTGCAGCCAGGGGCCGAAGGGGCGCCGCCGGTCGAAGCGGTCGAGCGCGTCGATCGCGGCGAGGAAGGCATCTTGGGCGATGTCCTCCGCCGCTGCGGCGTCGTGGACGACGAGGTACGCCGCCCGGTGGGCGCGTTGCCAGTGGGCGGCATAGAGGCCCGTGATCGCCTCTCGAGATCCACGCTGCGCCTCGCGGACGAGCCTCCGTTCTTCGGCCGCTGACTGCGGCCCTCGCCAACCGACCCGCTCGACCGCGCCGCTCTCAGTGCCCAACCCTCACCTCTTCCTGGGGACATCTCAATCTTCGCCCACTTCCCTGCCGAGGCGCACGACCGCCTCCCCGAGCCGCCCCAGGACCCTCCTCGGCAGGGCGCCGCGCGGCATCTCGACCACGAACGAGGCGGTGCCGGGGAAGCGACGGTTCTGCCAGTGCGGCGCCGTGCCCGCGAGCCAGGGCAGGCGGCGGAAGGGCAGCCTGGCTAGCCGGGCGAAGCGTCGCGCCGCAGGGACGCTCTGGCCCCAGGCACGGACCAGCGGCTGCGGCGCGTAGTGCTGGTGGAACCAGATCGTCACCTCGGGCCGCAGCCGTTCGACGATGCGGGCGGCGAGGCGGGTCTCGGGCTCGGAGAAGGGCCTTGGCCCGGAGTGCTGTGGGCCTCCACGCTCGCCGATCGGCTTCCACCCGGCCGGGAAGTTGCGGTTGAGGTCGACGCCGCGCCCGTTGAGGCGGGTGCCGAGCGCAAGGCCATCCGGATTGAGGTTGGGGACGAGGTAGACGTCTGAGGCGGGGTCCGGGCAGCCGCTGCCAGGCGCGAGCGGCTGGAGCTCCCTCGCCGCGCACTCGTCGCCGTGGACGCAGCCGAAGACCAGCACCTCACCGTCGATCGCGGGGTCGCCTCGCTGCAGGAGCCCGATCGGTCGTCCTTCCGCGGAGCGCCCGGCGACTCCGCGACGGGCGAGGAGGTTGCCGGGGCGGCGCGGAGTCTGGGTGAAGTCGAGGAAGCCGTTCGCCGGCCCGGGGTCGTCGCGAGCTATTGCCACCAGCGCCTCGCCGGCCCGGGTCGCCGGTTGCGAGCGCGCCGTGGCGATCAGGACGATCCCGCCCACCCCCACGGCGATCGCGAAGAAGAGGTCGAAGCGGCGCATCCTCACCATCCCCACCCGAGAAAGGCCGGCGCGCCGAACTGGGCGTCGGCCGTTCCCGGCGCGATGACCTCGAAGCGCCTGGTGTCCACGGCCAGGAGCGGTCGTGATGCCGGATGGGTGGGTGGAGCACTGAGCACGGTCAGCTCGTGGTCGCGCGGCTGGAGTCGGAGGGCCAGGTTGAAGGGGTTGACGTGTCCCTGGAGCTGTGGGAGCTCGACGCGGTGAGCCCGCCCCGTGACCGTGTCGAGCGCATGGACCAAGGCCCGGCGGGTGAGCGAGAGGCGTCCGGGCCGCGGCTTGTACCCGGTGTAGAGGGTGTAGGCCCAGCGGCCATCGCCGCTCGTCGCCCTGGCGATCGGCACACCCCGCGCGTGCCTCTCCCTCGCGGAGGGACCGACCGCGGCGGGTGGCAGCAACGCCCCGCTGCTCGCGTCGAGGGCGCGGATCCGCACGGGCCCGCTGACGAAGCGGGCGAGGTGCTGGCTCAGGTAGATCGTCGAGCCATCAGGCGAGATCGCGTGGAAGGTGAAGCTGTCCGCGAGGCTTACCCGCTTGATCGCGTGAGGGGGACGATGTTCGCCTGCATGCACCGGGTGGCGGAGGTTAAGGTCGGTGTCGAGGATCGCGAAGCCCGAGCTCCGCGGCGGGTAGATCCAGGAGAAGCGGCTGAGCACGAGGGTGCCGCCGTCGGCGGAGATCCCGCTGCTGCTGCCGTTGTAGGTCAGGGCCGGCACCAGGTAGGCGCCGCGCAGGTACCACCAGCGGCTGATTCGGTCCCGGCGGGAGTCGACCTGGACGACGACCGTGAGACGGTGTTCGTCGGTCCGAGGCGAAAGGGCCTCGTAGCTGTAGGGAGAGCCCGCCGCTGACACTCCGTTTGCCCCGAACATGCCGGGGAACTTCGCCGGCGCGGCGGGGACCGCGACCGCGCAGGAGCAGGCGAACGCCAGGGTGGTCGCCCGCAGCAGCCCCATGTGACGTTGCTCGTTTCGCATTCGACCTCGTCCCTGAATACGGATGGGGAGGGGCCAGAGGTCCGTAAGCTCACCCGGGTGACCCGACAGCAGCGCCTGACGCTGGTCGCGACGATCCTCGGCTCGACGGTCGTCTTCCTCGACGGGACCGTGGTCAACGTGGCGCTTCCCGCCGTCGCGGAGGACCTCGACGCCGGGCTCGCCGGACAGCAGTGGATGGTTGAGGCCTACATGCTCACCATGGTCTCGCTGCTCTTGGTCGGCGGCTCGCTCGGCGACCAGTTCGGCCGGCGGCGGATCTTCGTGATCGGCCTGATCTCATTCGGCGCCACCTCGGTCCTCTGCGCGATCGCTCCCACGGATGAGTTCCTGGTCGCCGCCCGGGCGCTGCAGGGGATCGCCGGGGCGCTCCTGGTGCCGGGCTCTCTCGCCATCGTTGCCGCCACCTTCGAGGGAGCGGCGCGCGGCAAGGCGGTCGGCACCTGGACCGCCTGGACCGGGATCGCGACCGTGCTCGGCCCGGCCGGCGGCGGCGCCCTGATCGACGCCATCTCCTGGCGGGCGATCTTCTGGGTCAACATCCCCCTGATCGCCTTCACCGTGGCGCTGACCCTGCACGCCGTGCGCGAGAGTCGTGACCCGGAGGCGTTCCGCGGCATCGACTGGGCTGGAATCGGGCTCTCGGCGGCCGGTCTGGCGGGCCCGGTCTTCGCCCTGATCGAACAGCCGGCCCACGGCTGGGGCGACCCGCTGGTCTGGGTCCCGCTGGTCGGCGGAGTGGCCTGCTTCGCACTGTTCGTCCTCCGCGAGGCCCGCGCCCGGCACCCGATGCTCGACTTCGGCCTGTTCAGGATCCGCAACTTCGCCGTCGCCAACCTGACCACCTTCACCGCCTACGCCGGGCTGATCGGCGGGCTCTTCTTCGTCGGCCTCTACCTGCAGCAGGTCTCCGGCTACTCGGCGCTCGAGGCGGGCCTGGCGACGACGCCGATCTCGGTGCTGCTCTTCCTCCTCTCGCCGCGCTTCGGCAGGATCGCCTCAGGCGTGGGGCCGCGGATGCCGATGTGCGCCGGCCCGATCGTCGGCGGCGTCGGGCTGCTCCTGCTGCTGCGGGTCGACGCCGACGCTGCTTACGTGGCCGACGTCCTACCCGCCATCGTCGTCTTCGGCCTCGGGCTGGCAGCAACGGTGGCGCCGCTTACCGCGACCGTCCTCGACTCGGTGGAGGAACGCCACGTCGGCATCGCTTCCGGGATCAACAACGGCGTCTCCCGGGTCGCCGGCCTGCTGGCGATCGCCGTCCTCGGCGCCGTGATCTCGGCCCAGTTCGACGCTAGCGCCGGCGCCGAGATCGCCTCCGGCCCGCTGACCGCGGCAGCCCCCGAGGCCTCCACCGACGCCTTCCACCTCGGCATCGGCATAGCCGGCGCCCTGATGATCGCCGGCGGCATCGTTTCCGGCCTCTGGATCGAGAACCCGCGTCGCCGGATAGAGGCGATCCCCACCCGCGGCACCGCCCAAGCCGGCGAGTGCGGCCACGGCGCCGACGCCGGCTACGTCGAGCCGGTTGCGCCAAGTGCCGAGGCGTCCGCGGCAGAGCCTGCATAAGCTGCCGCCCAATGTCCGCCGGTTCGCTTGCCACTCTTGCTGAATATGCAGATTTGAGAAGCCAAATTGGCATCTCGAGTGGGCACGGGGGTCGTCGCTATCCCCCTTATGTCTTTACCGAGCAAGGGGTCGCGATGCTTTCGAGTGTTCTTCGCAGCGGTAGGGCGGTAGCCGCGAACATCGCAATCATGCGGGCCTTCGTAGAGATGCGTCGCGCCGCAATCAACTACAAAGCGCTTGAGACGCGAATCGATGATCTAGAGGCAAGGACAGCTGGAAAGCTTGGAGAGCATGAGAAACATCTGGCGGCAATCTTCAAAGCCCTAGGGCAGCTGGCTACTCCTGTGCCACCCAAGCGAAAGCATCCGCTCGGATTCAGTCCGCCAGAGAACGGCAAGAAGTAGCGATGCCCGCTCCGATCATCTTCTCCGGCATCCAACCGACTGGTCGCAAGCACCTCGGCAATTACATCGGCGCGATCCGCCAGTACGTCGAGGGGCAGGAACGGGGCGAGCCGGCGATCTTCTGCATCGTCGACCTGCACGCGATCTCGGTCGCCTACGACCCAGCCGAGCTGCGCGAGCGGCTGCACGACACGACGGCGATCCTGCTCGCCGCCGGCCTCGACCCCGAGCGCTGCATCCTCTTTCGCCAGTCCGACGTGCGCGAGCACACCGAGCTGACCTGGCTGCTCTCCGCGGTCACCGCCCACGGCGACCTCAACCGCATGCACCAGTTCAAGGACAAGTCGGCTAAACAGCGTGAGCTCGTCCCTGCCGCTCTCTTCTTCTACCCGGTGCTGATGGCCGCCGACGTGCTCGCTTACAAGGCGACCGAGGTGCCGGTTGGGGACGACCAGCGCCAGCACGTGGAGCTGATGCGGGAGATCGCCCGCCGCTTCAACGAGCGCTTCGGCGAGACGCTGGTCGTGCCCGAGTACCGCATCCCGGAGGTCGGCGCGCGCATCATGGACCTGCAGGAGCCGGAGAACAAGATGTCGACGACGGGCGGCAGCGAGGCGGGGACCGTTTACGTGCTCGACGAGCCGGACGCGATCCGCAAGAAGCTGGGCAGCGCCGTCACCGACTCCGGGCGTGAGGTGCGCCGCGGCGAGGAGAAGGCGGGGATCACCAACCTGATCGACGTCTACGCGGTCGCCCGCGGGGTCGACCCGGCGCAGGTCGAGCGTGAGTTCGAGGGCGCCGGCTACGGCGACTTCAAGAAGGCGGTGGCCGAGGCGGTCGTCGACTTCCTCGCCCCGGTCCGCGAGCGCTACGCAGAGCTGCGCCCGGACGAGGCGGCGCTGGAGACGGCGCTTGCCGCCGGCGCCGAGAAGGCTCGCGCGATCGCCGCGCCGACGCTCGCCGAGGTTCGCGACCGGATGGGCATCGGCCCGAAATAGCTCCGCCGCCGGGGCAATCGAGGCACGCAGCCGACATTCACCCCACTCTGGTGTGGCAAAAGTCGGATGCGCCACGATGCAGCCGATGCGACTGGCACTCTGGAGGGGGCGATGTCGTCCGTCAGAGCCAGCAGGAGCTCGCCCTCGCCGAAGGATCTGGAGCCTTTGGCATCACAATCTGTGATCTCAAGCCGTAGCCGCGGTGGCCGTCACGACAGATGTCGGCATCTCATCGGCTTCAGACTCCAGACGAGAACTAGGCTTAGCGCGTGACCGTCGCCGAGCTGGATCTCGACCTCGACGTCTTCGCTGGGCCGTTCGACCTGCTGATGGCGGTCGTGCTGCGCGAGGAGGTGAGCCTGCTCGAGGTCGAGCTGGGTGAGGTCGTGGTCGCCTACGTCGAGCACCTCGAGCGCGAGGGCGAGCTCGAGCTGGAGGTGGCGACCGAGTTCCTCGTCCTGATCGCCTCCCTGCTGGAGCTGAAGTCCCGCCTGCTCCTGCCCGGCGCCGACGAGGGACTGGAGGAGGCGACGCCGGAGGAGGCGGTCGAGGAGCTGCTCGCCCGCCTGCTCGAGTACCGCCGCTACCGCGACGCGGCGGCGACGCTGACCGAGCGTTTCGAGGCCGAGCGAGGCCACCTCTACCGGGCCACGCCGCTGCCTCCCGAGCTGCGTCGCGTTGCCCTCGAGGCCGCCACCGCCGCCTATGACCCGGAACGGCTCGGCGTCGCCTTGGGCGACCTGCTGACGACACCGCCCGAGCTGAACTTCGAGCACATTCGCCCGACTGTCTCGCTGGAAAAACGGCTGAGCGCACTGCGCGACGCACTGGCCGGGCGCCCGAGCATCGATTTCGACGAGCAGTTCGGCGGCGAGGACCGGCTCACCCAAGCGGTGACCCTGTTCGCGCTGCTCGAGCTCTACCGCAAGGGGGAGGTCACGTGGGAGCAGTCCAAGCCGCTGGGCCCGATCGAGATCCGGAAGGTCGCGCGGTGATCGCGGAGCGACCAAGCGTGCATCTCTGGTTCTTCGCGCCGGGAGCGAAGCGGAGCCGGGTGTGATGAACGACCTGGCACGGACGGTCGAGGCGCTGCTGTTCCTCTCGCCGCAGCCGGTCTCCCTCGCCGACCTGGCGGAGGCGACCGAGGCGAAGGAGGGGCAGGTCGCCGAGGCGATCGATCTGCTGCGCGAGGACCTTGGCGAGGGCAGGCGGGGCGTCGTCCTGCGCGAGGTCGCCGGCGGCTTCTCGTTGGCCAGCGACCCGGCCAGCGAGGCGGCGGCACGGCGGCTGCTCGCCAAGCCACGCACCCCGCCACTGACCCAGGCGCAAGCAGAGACGCTGGCGATCGTCGCCTACCTGCAGCCGGTCTCACGGCCGGAGGTGGCGCGGATCCGCGGCGTCTCCTCGGAGTCGGCGGTGCAGACTCTGGCCGAGCGCGGCCTGATCGAAGAGTCGGGACGCTCGCGCTTCGGCGCCGCGATCTTCAAGACGACCGAGCTGTTCGAACGCCTCTTCGGCCTCGCCGGTCTAGACCAGCTGCCGGATCCGTCGCGGTTCGATCCCACCCCCGATGACGAGCGCGAGCTACGCGAGCGGTTGCTTAAGGCGGGGGAGCAGCGCGCAGAGCCGTGAGGCTCGCCAAGTTCCTGGCCCACGGAGGAGTTGCCTCCCGCCGTAAAGCAGAGAGCATCATTGCCTCGGGCCGAGTGACGGTTGCCGACGAGGTCGTCACCGATCCGGCGCGGGACGTTGATGCTGGCGATGACGTTCGGGTGGATGGCAGTTCCGTTGGAACGGAGGCGCGGGAGGTTTGGGTGGTGAACAAGCCTGCTGGGGTGGTGTCGACGGCGCGGGAGCCGGGGAGTCGGCCGGCGGTGGTCGAGCTGGTTCGCACCGAGGCTCGGCTGTATCCGGTCGGGCGGCTCGACGCCGATTCGACCGGGGTCTTGCTGCTGACCAACGACGGGGAGCTGGCCAACCGGCTCACGCACCCGCGCTACGAAGTGCCGAAGACCTACCGGATGGAGCTGCGTCGGCCGCCCTCGAACCGCGACCTGGAGCGGCTGCGACGCGGGGTCGAGCTCGACGACGGTCCCACCGCGCCGGCCGAGGTGAGCCGGCGCGGCAAGCACGAGGTCGAGATCGTCCTGCGCGAGGGACGCAACCGGCAGGTGCGGCGGATGGCCGAGTCGGTCGGCAACGAGGTGGTCGCGTTGCGCCGGGTGCGCTTCGGCCCGATCGCCCTCGGTGGGCTGGCCGCGGGAGAGGCGCGTCGCCTCTCCGACGACGAGATCGCCAGCCTCTGGAAGGATGTAGCCCCGTGAGGTGGACTGAGGGGTGGGAATGAGCGAGGGCGAGGAACGGCTGTTCGCCGTTCGCGGCGCCGTCCAGGCGGAGGCCAACGAGGCGGAGGCGATCGTTTCCGCGACCGAGGCGCTGCTGCGCGAGCTGCTCAGCCGCAACGAGCTCGGGCCGGAGGCGATGGTCAGCTGCATGTTCACGACGACCCAGGACCTCGACGCCGAGTTCCCGGCCGTGGCGGCCCGCAACGTCGGGCTGGAGTCGGTGCCGCTGATCTGCGCCCGTGAGATCGACGTCCCCGGCGCGATGCCGCGGGTGATCCGGGCGATGGTCCACTACTACGCGCCGGTCGGCCACTCCCCGGCCCACACCTACTTAGGGGACACGCAGGAGCTGCGCTCCGACCTCCACGCAGCGCAGTAGCGGTGCCCGGACACGGCGCGGGGCGGTGTCCTCGGTCGCTCGCGTGCAGAGCACGCCACGCTCCCTGCGTCCTAGCCCCGCTTGGTCCGGGCACCGCTACCAGGCATCGGGCAAACTCATGACCATGACCGTCACCTTCGCTGAGAAGCTCGCCCGCATCCCGGGCTACAAAGCCGGCGTGCCGACCGGGCAGGCGCCGGAGGCGATCGCCTCCGGTCAGATCGCCCAGCTCGCCTCCAACGAGTCGCCGTTCCCGCCCCACCCGGAGGTGGTCGCGGCGATCAAGGCCGCCGCCGCGGCGATGAACCGCTACCCGGACCCCGACGCGACCCTGCTGCGCGAGCGCATCGCCGAGCGGCACGAGACAGAGCCCGGCCGGATCGCGGTCGGCAACGGCTCCTGCGAGATCCTGCTCGCCGCCGCCGAGGCGCTCTGCGAGCCCGGCTCCGAGATCGTCTACGCCTGGCCGTCCTTCTCGATGTATCCGTACCTGGCGGCGCTGACCGGGGCGCGCGAGATCCGCGTCCCACTCGCCGCCGACGTCCACGACCTCGACGCGATGGCTGTGGAGGTGACCGCGGCGACCCAGCTCGTCGTCGTCTGCAACCCCAACAACCCGACCGGGACCCACCTGCCGACCGCCGAGATCGCCGCCTTCTGCGAGCGGGTCCCGGCGCACGTGACGATCGCGCTCGACGAGGCCTACGTCGAGTTCCAGGCCGTGGAGGACGCCGACGCCGGCATCGACCTGCTGGCCGAGTTCCCGAACCTGGTCGTGCTGCGCACGTTCAGCAAGTGCTACGGCCTCGCCGGCCTGCGGGTCGGCTACGCGGTCGGCTCCGCCAAGTTCCGCGCCGCGGTCGACGCCGTGCGGCAGCCGTTCAGCGTCAACGCGCTGGCCCAGGCCGCCGCCGCCGAGGCGATCCTGCACCAGGACGACGTCGCCCGCAGGGTGGAGAGCACGGTCGCCGAGCGGATCCGGGTCGAGGAGGGGCTGCGCGAGATCGGCCTGCGCACCGCCGCGACCCAGGCCAACTTTTCCTGGGTCGACCTCGGCGACGCCGACGAGGGCGTGGTCGTCTCCGGCCTCGCCGAGCGCTCGATCGCCGTCCGCCCGGGTAGGCCCCTCGGCGACCCCGGCCACATCCGCGTCACCTACGGGACGGCGGCCGAGAACGACCGCTTCCTAGCCGCGATCGCCGAGCTGTGCTAAAACAAACTTGATGACTCGAGTCGCCGCGCCGAACACCTCCGCCGCCCACTCGGGCGGGCTCGCGCGTGCCTCTGAGTCCTATTGGCGATTTAGCTAGGCGTTCGGCCTCGCGGCGTGCTGCCGCACCCCCAAGATTCTCGGCCGGGCGCCGGAACATCTTTCGTCTCTTCGCTTGACATTTGTGCGATGAGGCAGACCCGAAGTAGGATTTTTGAGCATGGAGGGCGGTGAAGGCAAAATGATGATCGGGATGCAGGGAAAGACTGGGGATCGCGTTCGCGACCAGCGGATAGAGCGAGTCGAGGAGCTCGTCTCGCCGGCGACGCTGCTCGAGGAGCTGCCGCTGGGCGAGGTGCGCGAAAAGGCCGTCGTGAGGGGCCGCGGGGAAGTGGGGAACGTTCTCGACGGAGCCGACGACCGGGTGATGGTCGTGGTCGGGCCGTGCAGCGTCCACGACCCGGTCGCGGCGCTCGAGTACGCCGGCAACCTCGCCGAGTCGGCCCGGGACTTCGGCGAGGAGCTGCTGGTGGTGATGCGCGTCTACTTCGAGAAGCCGCGCACGACGACCGGCTGGAAGGGCCTGATCAACGACCCGCACCTCGACGGCTCCGGCGACGTCAACGCCGGCCTGCGGATGGCGCGGGCGCTGCTGCTGCAGGTGCTCGACCTCGGCCTGCCGGTCGGCTGCGAGTTCCTCGACCCGATCACGCCGCAGTACATCGCCGACACGGTGTCCTGGGGGGCGATCGGGGCGCGCACCACCGAGAGTCAGATCCACCGGCAGCTCGGCTCCGGTCTCTCGATGCCGATCGGGTTCAAGAACCGCACCGACGGCGACATCCAGGTCGCCGTCGACGCCGTGCGCGCCGCGGCCGTGCCGCACGCCTTCGCCGGTATCGACGACGGCGGCAGCCCGGCCGTCCTCTACACGACCGGCAACCCCGACGGCCACATCATCCTGCGCGGCGGCAGGGAGGCCCCCAACTACGACCTCGAGGGCGTCGCCGAGGCGTTGGCGAGGCTGGGCGAGGCCGGGCTTCCCGAGCGCGTCGTCGTCGACGCCTCGCACGACAACAGCAAGAAGGACCCGGTGCTGCAGGTGCTGGCCGCCGGTCACGTCGCCGACCAGGTCGCCGACGGCAACAGCCGCATCGTCGGCGTCATGCTCGAGTCGTTCCTGGTCGAGGGGCGCCAGGACCTCGGCGAGCGCTCCGAGCTCACCTACGGGCAGTCGATCACCGATTCCTGCATGGACTGGGATGAGACGGTGCGAGTGCTCGAGCAGTGCGCCTCGGCCGTGCGGGCGCGGCGCGGCGAATGAGAATCGCCGTCCTCGGGGTCGGCCTGATCGGCGGCTCGATCGGGCTGGCGGCGCGGCGCCACGAGGGTGGCGAGGTGGTCGGCTTCGACCCCGACCCGGCGACCCTGGCGCGAGCGGTCGAGTCGGGCGCCCTCGATCGCGGTGCGAGCACGCCCGGCGAGGCCTGCGAGGCAGCCGAGGTGATCTTCTGCGCGGCTCCGGTGGCGGTGCTGCCGTCGCTTGCGGGCGCCGCGCTCGAGGCCTGCGGCCCCGATGCCGTCGTCACCGACGTCGGCTCGACCAAGCGCGAGATCGTCGCCGCCCTGGGCGGCGACGAGCGCTTCATCGGCGGCCACCCGCTGGCCGGCGCGGAGACGTCCGGGGTGGAGAACGCCCGCACCGACCTCTTCCAGGGCGCGCGCTGGTACCTGACCCCCACCGAGCGCTCGGGAGGCATGCTCTACGACAAGCTGCAGCGGGCGGTCTCCGACCTCGGCGCGAGGCCGCAGGCGATCGCCGCCGAGACCCACGACCGCCTGATGGCGACGGTCAGCCACCTGCCGCACGTCGTCGCCAACGTGCTGGTCGGCCAGGCGGCCGCCGAGCTGACCCGCGACTCGGAGCGGATGCCCGAGGTCGGGCCGAGCTTTCGCGATATGACCCGCGTCGCCGGCGCCAACCCGGCGATCTGGAGCGACATCTTCTTAACCAACAGCGACGCGGTGGCGGAGGCGATCGAGGACGCCGGCGAGCGCCTGCGCGAGGCAGCGGAGCTGATCCGCAGCGGCGACCGCGAGGCCGTCGCCGCCTGGCACGAGGCGGCGGGGGAGGCCAGGCGCGACCTGCTCGAGGCCGACCTCGCGGGCGGGCTGCTGCACGAGCTACGCGTCGTCGTCGTCAACCGCCCGGGCATCGTCGCCGAGCTGGCGCTGGCGCTGGGCGAGGCCGGCGTCAACATCGAGGACATGGCTCTGCACCCGGCTCCCGACATGCGCTCGGGCGCCGTCTCGCTCTGGGTCGCCGGCCACGAGCAGGCGGAGCGCGCGGCGACCCTGGTGCGGGAGCTGGGTCACTCGGCGACGGTGATCGGCCCCTCGGACGCGTGAGCGCCTCCCGCTTCGACCCCTCCGGACCGCTGCGCGGAACGCTGCGGCCGCCGCCGGACAAGTCGGTCTCGCACCGCGCCGCGCTGATCGCGGCGATGGCGGACGGCGAGACGACGATCGACGGCTACCTCGACTCGGCCGACACGCTCTCGACCCTGGTCGCCATGCGCCGGCTGGGGGCTCAGGTGGAGGGCCCGGCGGCCGGGCCGCCGGCGATCTCATTCCGGATGAGGGTGCGCGGCATCGGGCTGCGCGGCCTCGCCGAGGCGAGCATCGACGTCGGCAACGCCGGCACCCTGCTGCGGCTGCTGCCGGGCTGGCTGGCCGGGCAGGAGACGGGGAGCTGGACGCTCGACGGCGACAGCTCGATCCGCCGCCGCCCGGTCGATCGCATCGCCGAGCCGCTGCGGCTGATGGGGGCGCAGCTGCGCTGCCGCGAGGATCGCCTGCCGCCGCTCGAGATCGACGGCGCGCCGCTGCGGGGCGTCTCCTACGAGCTGCCGGTTGCCAGCGCCCAGGTCAAGTCCTGCCTGCTCTTTGCCGGCCTGCTGGCGGAGGGCGAGACGCAGGTGGTCGAGCCGTTGCCGAGCCGCGACCACACCGAGCGGATGCTTGCCGCCGCGGGGGCGGAGGTCGAGCGCCGCGACGGCGCCGTCGTCGCCGTGCGGCCGGCGCAGCGGCTCGAGCCTGGCGAGATCGCCGTACCCGCCGACTTCTCCTCAGCCGCCTTCTTCCTCGTCGCGGCGCTGCTGGTCCCGGGCAGCGACATCACCCTCAGCGGCGTCGGCCTCAACCCGACCCGTACCGGGCTGCTCCAGATCCTCGCCCGGATGGGGGCCGAGGTCGAAGTCGAGCCCGAGGGCGAGCGCGGCGGCGAGCCGGCCGGCCGCCTCCGTGTCCGCTCCGCCGAGCTGCGCGGGACGGAGGTCGCCGGCGCCGACGTGCCGCTGGCGATCGACGAGCTGCCGCTGGTGGCGCTGGCCGCCTGCTTCGCCGAGGGCGAGACGACGATCCGCGACGCCGCCGAGCTGCGCCGCAAGGAGTCGGACCGGATCGCGGTCGTCGCCGAGGTCCTGAACGGGCTGGGGGGCGAGGTCGAGCCGACGGCGGACGGGATGAGGATTCTGGGCGGCGGCGGCCTGCGCGGCGGCTCGGCCTTCTCGCACGGCGACCACCGCGTCGCGATGCTGGGCGCGATCGCCGGTCTCGCCTCGACTCAGGGCGTCGAGGTCGAGGGCATGGGGGCGGCCGCGGTCAGCTACCCGGGCTTCGAGGCCGACCTCGCGATGCTGCTCGGGTCCTGACGCCCATACATTGCGCCCATGGTGATCGCGATCGACGGCCCCGCCGGGGCCGGCAAGTCCTCGGTGGCCCGCGGCGTCGCCACGGCGCTCGGCTTCACCTACCTCGACTCGGGCGCGATGTACCGCTGCGTCGCTCTGGCCGGGATCGAGCAGGGCGCAGACCTCGATGACGCCGAGGCGATGGCGGCGCTCGCCGCCGGCTTCGAGGTCGCCTTCGTGGGCGAGGCCGTGACGCTCGGCGGGCGCGACGTCTCGAAGGAGATCCGCGCTCCCGAGGTGACCGAGGCCTCCTCGCGGGTCTCCGTCCATCCCGGCGTGCGCGAGGCGATGGTCGCCCGCCAGCGGGCGATGATCGCCGCCGGGCGCTACGTGGCGGAGGGGCGCGACATTGGCACCGTGGTCAGCCCCGATGCCCCGCTCAAGGTCTTCCTCACCGCCGGCGAGGAGGAGCGGGCGCGCCGGCGCGCCGCCCAGACCGGGGCCGACCAGGCCGAGGTGCTGGCGGCGCAGCGGCAACGCGACGAGCGCGACGCTACCCGCGAGCACAGCGCGCTGCGCGCCGCCCCCGACGCGGTCGAGATCGACACCACCGGCCTCGCGCGCGACGAGGTCGTCGCCAGGGTCGTCGCCCTGGCGCGCGAGAGGGGACTGGCATGAGCCTGCCGACGGTCGCCATCATCGGCTTCCCCAACGTCGGCAAGAGCACCCTGGTCAACCGCCTGGCCGGCGGGCGCGAGGCCGTCACCCATGCCGAGCCGGGGGTTACCCGCGATCGCAAGCGGGTACGCTGCGAGTGGAACGGCGTCGCCTTCGAGCTGCTCGACACCGGCGGCATCGATCTGCAGGACGAGAGCGAGCTGGCTCGCGATATCCAGCGCCAAGCGCGGCTCGGTATAGCCGAGGCCGACGCGGTGCTGCTGGTAGTCGACGGCAGGGCTGGGATGCGCGCCGGCGACGCCGAGCTGGCGAAGACCCTGCGCGGGGCTGACGTGCCGACGCTCGTCGCCGTCAACAAGGCCGACCGGCCCGGCGACGAGCACCTCGGCGCCGAGTTCAACAAGCTCGGTCTCGGCGAGCCGCTTGCGGTCTCGGCGACGCACGGCCTCGGCAGCGGTGACCTGCTCGATGCAATCGTCACCGCGCTCGGCGAGGCCCGGCCGCTCGAGGAGGCTGGGGACGAGGTGCGCGTCGCCGTGGTCGGTCGCCCCAACGCCGGCAAGTCCTCCCTCGTCAACGCCTTTCTCGGTGACGAGCGCGTGATCGTCTCCGAGCGTGCCGGCACCACCCGCGACGCGATCGACACCGAGCTCGAGGTCGACGGGCGGCGCGTCGTCCTCGTCGACACCGCCGGCCTGCGCCGGCGCTCGAAGGTCGCCGGCACGGTCGACTACTACGCGCAGCTGCGCTCCGAGCGCGCGGTCGAGCGGGCCGAAGTGGCACTGGTCGTCTGCGATGCCTCGGAGGGGGTCACCGCGGAGGACCTGCGCGTCGCCGAGCTGGCGATGCGGGCGGGGTGCGCGACTCTGCTCGCGCTCAACAAGTGGGACGTCACCCGCACCGACCTCGACGACGCCAAAGCTCGGGTCGAGCGCAAGCTGCGCCTCCGCCCGGGTGTGATCACCTGCTCGGCGGCCCGGGGGCGCAACGTCGCCAAGCTGTTGCCGAAGGCGATCGAGCTCGCCGACCGCGCCGGCGAGCGCATCCCGACCCCGGAGCTGAACCGTTTCGTCGCCGACGTCGTCGCCAAAGTGCCCCCGCCGGCCCGCCGCGGGCGGCGCCTGCGTCTCTACTACTCGGCCCAGATCGGGGAGCGACCGCCGCGGATCGCGATCCAGGTCAACGATCGGCGCCTCATCATTCGTGATTGGGCCTACCACCTCGAGAACCGGTTGCGCGAGGCCTACGGTCTCGAGGGTGTGCCGTTGGTGATCGACTTCGTCCCGAGGAAAAGCAGATACCAGAACGCATGACCGCGCATCCCTCCTTGACCATTTAATCTTCGACCGCATGAGCCAAACCCAGTCACTCGCCGAGGGCGAATACCTGTTCACGTCGGAGTCGGTCACCGAGGGGCATCCCGACAAGATCTGCGACCAGATCTCCGACGCCGTCCTCGACGCGGTGATGGCGGAGGACCCGGAGGGCCGGGTCGCCTGCGAGACGATGGTCAACACCGGGATGGCGGTGGTCTCGGGGGAGATCTCGACCGACGTCCACCTCAACGTGCCCGATCTCGTTCGCGAGACGATCCGCAAGATTGGCTACGACCACGGCGACTACGGCTACCACTGCGACCACGTCTCGGTCCTGGTCTCGCTCGACAAGCAGTCGCCCGACATCGCCCAAGGCGTCGATGCCGCCTATGAGACCCGGACCGAGTCGGTTGAGGACGAGCTGCTGGTCGCCGGCGCCGGCGACCAGGGAATGATGTTCGGCTACGCCAGCGACGAGACCGAGGTCTTGATGCCGATGCCGATCCACCTCGCGCACCGGCTCGCCGAAAGGCTCGCCGCGGTGCGCAAGGACCGCTCGCTCGATTACCTCGGCCCCGATGGCAAGACCCAGGTCACCGTCCGCTACGCCGACGGCCGCCCGGTGCGGGTCGAAAAGCTCCTGATCTCCACCCAGCACGCCGAGGGGGTCGAGTCGGAGTCGAAGATCAAGCCCGACCTCTGGGAGAGCGTCGTCCTGCCCGTGCTCGGCGCCGAGGCACCCGGCCTCTTCGACGAGACGGAGCTGCGCCAGCACTTCCTCGTCAACCCGACCGGCAAGTTCGTGATCGGCGGCCCGGTCGGCGACGCCGGCCTCACCGGCCGCAAGATCATCGTCGACACCTACGGCGGCATGGCCCGCCACGGTGGCGGCGCCTTCTCCGGCAAGGATCCCTCCAAGGTCGACCGCTCCGCCGCCTACGCGGCGCGCCACGTCGCCAAGAACGTGGTCGCCGCGGGCCTCGCTCAGCGCTGCGAGGTGCAGGTCGCCTACGCGATCGGCGTCGCCCGCCCGATCTCGCTGATGGTCGAGACCTTCGGCACCGGCAAGCTCTCCGACACCGAGATCTCACAGCTGGTCGAAGCCGAGTTCGACCTGCGCCCCGGCGCCTTCCGCCGCGACCTCGACCTGCACCGCGCGATCTACCGGCCCACCGCCGCCTACGGCCACTTCGGCCGCGAGGGCGAGTCCTTCACCTGGGAGCGCACCGACCGCGCCGATTCCCTGAAGAACGCCGCCGGTTCAGCCGAGGCAGCGCCCGCTTAGCGCGAGTGGGAGGGGTCCGGTCGGACTCCGGGCAAATTAGCATCGCACGCGCCTTCGGCGCTTAGCGACTGAGTTGGAGCGCGGCTACCGCCGCGCAATCACCAGATTGCATATCGCCGCCTATTCGGCGACATTCGCCCAGAGCCCAACCGGACCCCTCTCGACACGCCCGGCAGGACGAGCTAGAAGCCAGGGCGCATCAGATGCCCGAGGGTGGCCTCCACGAGCTTTGCACGACCGTGATGACTCCGGGGAGACCGACGAGGAAGCCAGGGGGCGCTAACGACTCGCGCTCAATACTTGCAACGGCCTGCTGGCCTTGTTCGTCCGTCAGGAGATCGGCAATGAGCGGCCGCGAAGAGCGCCTGTCCCCCGGCGGGCTGTCGGCTGGTTCACTCCTCCTTCATAGCTACACCATCTGAGTCACCTGAGATCGTCTGAATTGGAGCAATCTGAATGCGCCAGTGGATCTTCAAGCTCTGGAGCACTATGACCCCTCTGGGACGTGTCGGGGCGGGTGCCTGCTTGCTGCTTGCAGTTCTAGCGCTGGCGCTGAAGGCTCTCGGTGCGTCCTGGGTGAACGTTGCGTATGCGGTAGTTCCGCTAGCTGTCGCATGCGTTTTGGTGGCCATGGAGCCGCGGCTCCATGGGCTGACGCGGCCAAAGCCGAAGCTAACGCTGACGGTCGAAGGCGCCAAGGATGGAAGGCTGGTGAATGATGGACTGCCTCCGTGGCCATTCCAGATACAGCGGATCGTGGACAACGAAACCGCCGAGGCGTTGGACACGGTGCGAGACCGCGAGACGCTGCCGTCTTGGCTAACGACGGGTGTAGGTCTCATGTCGCGCCCCACTCCAGAGGATCATCAGCGCGCAAAGGAGGAGTTCAACTCCGAGGTGGAAACCTACAAGGAGGAGTTGCGCGAGTGGCTAGATGGTTACTCGGAGGCGACTCTTGCGGAGTGGGAGACGTTCGAAGTCTCCCTGGCTCTTACGAACGCTGTGGGCGCAGCCCACGGCGAGGCAGTCGAGGTTGTTCTTGAACTCCCCGAGAGTGTGAGCCTCGGGTCAGCGGACAGACGAGTCGATGTGCCACCCGCCCGTCCGACTTACCGTCCTCCACAGCCGCGGGCGCTCACTCCCTCTCATATCGGCCCCTGGAGGGGTCCGTATTCAACGATTGCATCGGGAGGACGTGACTTTGACTTAGACGACCTTGTCCCATTTCGACGTTCGCAACAGACCTGGGATCTATCCGCCAACTCCCGCCACCTGACGGCGCCGAGAGTTGAGGTACTGCCAGGGTGGACCATCGAGATCGCCGAGGCGCTGTGGCTACGTGCTCGTGGCCCAGGAGTTCACGAAGTCCAATGGACCGTCTACTCGCAGAGCCTCGACCACCCGATCCAGGGGTCGTTCGAGTTGGTCCTCCCGGAAGGAGATCCTCAACGCCCGCCATTCGGCCGAATGGCGGGCATCTTGCGCTTCCCCGACACCTTGATAGCCCCCGAAGAGGACGCAGACGAGACAGAGGATGAGGATGGGGAGCCCTCTGAGCGAGCAGTGCGGCCAATTCGCGACAGCGACCCGCCGCTGACTCCTCCGACCGCGGACGTTGGAGAAGGCAGCGACGTAGCAGCCAAGCTTCAGGCAGCTTCGCATCGCTGGCAGTGGGAGGCGCTCGGACTGGATCCCGCACTCGACGGTCCCTCCTCGGATCGGGTGCAGGTTGGCGAAGCCAGTCCTCGCCGCTCTGCGGGGTGATCCGCCACTCCGTAGCGCTTTCGCGCGGGCGAAATCAACGATTAGCAGCAGGTGCGGATTCCTCTAGGGGCGCGTTGCCACTTCGCCAAGCCAAATGCTAAGCGCACTGGCAACCCGTGAGTTGAGCCACCACTGCTCGCGCGCTTTCGGCTGCCAGTGCTCTGGAAGTTGGAACCAAGGCCAGCCGCCGAGCTTGTGCCAGAGACCTCGTCCGCCTTCTGCATAAGCGCGTGCTTGGCGTTCAGAGTCGACGCCATCTATCCCACATGCTGAAGCGACTTGATCCCAACGCAGGTCCGCGAGATCGCGGAGGGCAGCCGCATACAGCCGCCGACCGGCGACACGATCATGGGTAGTCAGGGTCGCGTAGACGGTCGGATGCAGCGGATCACCGCCGACGAGCGCCGCGGCGAGACGCGGCGGCAAGAATCTCTCGGCGGTTGTACTGCCGACTCGGGTCCGTTGAAAAACTCGGAAATCGAGCTGACGAGCTGACGCGGGACACCCAGGCGCCCCAACTCTGGCACCGAGCCAATCCACCAGCCGTTGTCCCCTGGGCGGACATGCTTGCGCGTGAGCTCAACAAGTCTCGGCCCTGGCTGGGGGAGAGATTTAGCCTGTTTTTTCTCCTTATGCGAGTGCCTGTTCTCGGGCAGGCTTGACCTCATGGATTTCACGTATGCAAGTTTGACGATGGGGCCAGTGGTCAAGGAGCCATGGCGCGCACGTCCGCACCGAGTTGTCTGCAATGCTCGATGGATGGCGGGGACCCAGGCGATCTTCTACCGCGACAAGCGTGGTTCAGAACCGGTCGACCAGTTCATTGACGCGCTTCCGGCAAAGCGGGCGGCGAAGATCGATGATTACATCGAGGAGCATCTGAACGGGCAGGCACCGGATGCCCCGCCGCCGGAGTTCCCAGTCAGCTCGCAGATCGAGGGGGAGCTGCGTGAGTTGAGAGTCCGGTTCGCCAATACGCGCTATCGAATTCTCTATCAGCGATCCGGGAACCTGCTTGTCCTGGTGCACGCCTTCGAGAAGAACACCGGAGCGGTGCCCGCCTCGGAGAAGGCTTTGGCGAAGCGACGGATGGCCGACTTCAAGCGGCGAATGGACACGAGGCCGAGGAAACCACCGCGCGCAGCGGGCAAGGACGCGCCATTGAGAAGCCGGTAATCCTTGACTCATTTATCTATATAGATAAACTAGCCGCCATGGGCACGAAGGAGAACGGCCGCATCAGCCCGAAGGGCAGGGCTACCACCGAGGCAGCGCGGGATCGCACTCGGCGTAGCGACGAGTACCGAGAGGCCCGCGACGAATACGCGGCGATCCGTGAGTTGCGCGAGCGGAACTGGATTGCCGCTCATATCCGCGAGAGGCGCTACGAGCTTGACCTCACGCAGAAAGAAGTAGCCGACCGGGCGGGAACCTCGCATTCCTTCATCTCGAAGGTCGAGGGCGGCGATCACATGCCGACGATTCCTGTGCTGAAGCGCATCCTTGCGGTGTTGGACGAGGAGCTGTTGATCGGCATCGAGCGTCAAGTTCCAGACGAGGAGCCCGAGCGCGAGCTGGCGCCTGCGCCGGAGCTTGCCGCCGCCTGATGTAGTTCCCGGACGCCCCGGACGCATCCGGGCGCCTTATGGCTCAAATACCGTCCAGTTAGGCTGCGGCGGAGCCGCGCACCAAATCGGTCGCTAAGCGCCGAAGGCGGGTGCGACGCTAGTTCACGGGGAGGGGCACAGGCGTCTCTACCCGGCGTGCTGCTCGATTGCCTTTTCGGTGCAGCCTCGGAGGACGCGGGCGCCGGGGTTGGGCTCGCCTGACAGGAGCTTGCGTTCGGTCTCTCTCAGCTCGGAGATCGTGAGGCCCTGCTCGACGCACGTCAGCGCGTCGATGCAGAGGTCTCGTGCCTCTTCGGGGGTCAGCTTGCCGGAGCTGGAGAGCTTGGCGTTCAGTGCGCAGGACTGGACGAAGCGCTGGGCGACTGCCGGCGGGTAACCGCCCGTTATGCCGCCGCCTCCTGTGGCCTCTTCTGAGGAAGAGGACGAGGCCGACTCGCCGCATGAGGCGAAGGTGAGACAGAGTGCGCTCAGGAACAGGGCAGCGACTGGTCGGCTGATCGAAGGCATGTGGTGTCCCTCTAGCGGGGAGGCTGGGCCTCGCCGAGGCCGTGTGTGCCAGCGGTGTGGGTGCCGGTCGCCTGGTCGACGCTCTCGACGACCTGCTCGGGGTTGGCCACGCCCGCGAAGACGAAGTTGTAATCGTCGCCGGCCGCGGTGTCGAAGTCGACGTCGCCGATCTGCACGGCCCGCTGGTAGACGCTCTGACGGAAGTTGACGTTCTGGACTCGCTCGAGGCGAGTCTCCTGGACCTCGCGGGAGATGATCCCCCGCTTGATGTTGAGGCGGCGGTCGGTGATCGTGTAGGTCGTCGCGACCCGCTTGACGAAGCCGATCAGCACCGTCAGGCCGACGATCACGAGGACCAGCAGGAAGACGGTCCCGCCGCTGACGTCGAAGAGCCTGGCGACGACGCCGACGACGGCGGCGATCGCTATCCCCTTCAGGTAGAAGCCGAGAATCGCCCGCCACGAGGGGTGACCCTGGAAGATCACCCGCTCTCCCGGACTGAGGTTGAGAGCCATCGCGCGGAGCATACCCGCGGTGTCCGCGCCCCTCCATACCGTGAGTCGGTGACGATCGCCAAGGTCGAGCCGCTGACCCGCGCCCGCGCCCTGCGCGGCCCCTTTGACTACCGGCTCCCGGCCGAGATGAGCGGTCTCGAGGTCGGCAGCGTCGTCCGCGTTCCCTTCGGCCCGCGCCGGGTGCTCGGCGTCGTGGTCGAGCTGGCCGACACCTCGGAGCTGCCCCCGGAGCGCCTTGCCGAGCCGATCGAGGCGCTGGAGGCGGGCGTCCCGGCTGAGCTGGTCCGCCTCGGCCTCTGGGTCGCTCGCGAGTACTGCTCGACGCCGTCGCGCGGGCTCGAGCTGGTCCTGCCGCCGGGCCTGGGGGCGTCGGGGGAGCGGATCCGCCCCCGGCGCGAGCTGCGTGCCGAGATCGTCCCTGCCGGCGAGGCCGCCCTCTCCGGCGGAGAGCGGCTCGGGGTCAGGCAGCGGGCGGTCCTGGAGGCTCTATCTGCCGGTGAGATGTCGGCGTCCGAGCTGGCGGCCGCCGTCGGCGCCGACCGCCAGGTCCTACGGCGGCTGGAGGAGCGCGGCCTGATCGCCACCCGCAGCTCGACCGTGAGCCGGCGGCCGAGCCACCCGGCGCTCGCCGCCGCTGTGGCCCGGCCGTCGCTGCTGCCCGAGCAGGAGCTGGCGGTGGAGGGGATCGTCGCGGCGCTCGACGGCGAGGCCGGGGCGCCGCGCGAGCTGCTCCTGCACGGCGTCACCGGCTCCGGCAAGACGGAGGTCTACCTGGCCGCGGTCGAGGCGGCGCTCGCCCGCGGCCGCGGCGCGATCGTGCTCGTCCCCGAGATCGGCCTGGCGCCGCAGGCGGTGGCGCGCTTCCGGGCTCGGCTCGGCGACCGCTTCGCCGTCCTCCACTCCGCTCTCTCCGGGGGCGAGCGGCTCGACGAGTGGCGCCGGCTTCGCAGCGGCGAGGCGAGCGTCTGCGTCGGCCCCCGCTCGGCTGTCTTCGCCCCTGTCCGCGACCTCGGGCTGGTCGTGGTCGACGAGGAGCACGACCCCTCCTACAAGCAGGAGGGCGACCCCTGCTACGACGCCCGCGCCGTCGCTTTCCGGCGCGCCGAGGAGACGGGCGCGGTCCTCGTCGCCGGCACCGCGACCCCGCGGCCGGAGTCCTGGCTGGCGATGCCCCGGCTGGAGCTGCCGCGCCGCGTGGACGGCCGCCGCATGCCGCCGGTCGAGGTGCTCGACATGCGCGATGCCGACCCTCGGTCCGGGCCCCTGCACCGAGCGACCTGGGAGGCGCTCGAGGCGGTGAGGCGAGACGGCGCCAAGGCGATCGTGATGGTCAACCGCCGCGGCTTCGCGCCCTGGCTCACCTGCCGCTCCTGCGGGCGCCACTGGGGCTGCCCGAACTGCGACGTCTCGCTGATCGTCCACCGCCACGCCAACCGCCTCGTCTGCCACCACTGCGCCCACGTCGAGCCTGCACCGAGATCGTGCCCGGACTGCGACTCGACGACCCTGTCGAGGGCAGGGGTCGGCACCGAGCAGGTCGAGGCGCTGCTGGCCGAGCGCCTGGCGCCGATGCCGGTCTTCCGCCTCGACTCGGACACGGTGACCGGCAAGGGGGCGCACGCCCGCATCCTCGCCGGCTTCGGCGAGGCGGAGAGCGGCATCCTCGTCGGCACGCAGATGGTCGCCAAGGGCCACGACTTTCCCGAGGTGACCCTGAGCGCGATCCTCGACGCCGACGCAACCTTGCGCTTCCCCGACTTCCGCGCCGCCGAGCGCACCTTCGCGATGGTCGCCCAGCTCGCCGGCCGCAGCGGTCGTGGCGCGGCCGGGGGAGAGGTGATCGTGCAGACCCTGGCGCCGGGGGCGGCGAGCATCGTCTGCGCCGCCCGCCACGACGCCGGCTCCTTCCTCGCCGAGGAGGTCGAGCGACGCCGGCTGCTGCGCTACCCACCCTTCTCGCACCTGATGCGGATCGTGCTCAAGGCCGAGTCGGAACCGCGACTGGAAGCGGCTGCCGCCGAGCTCGCGAGCGCCCTGCGGCCGACGTTGCCGCCGGACGCCGAGCTGCTCGGGCCGGCGCCGATGTTCCGCGTCCGCAACCGTCATCGCCGCCGCCTCCTGACCAAGGCCGACGATCGCGAGGCCGCCATCGCCGCGGTCCGCGAGGCGGTCGAGCGCCTCGCCACCGAGCGCACTCTGCGCGACGTCGCGATCTCGGTCGACGTCGACCCGCAGTAGGAGCGATGTTCTGCGGGGCGTTGGGGGCTCTGGCGCTCTGGGTTTTCGGCGAGCTGGAGGCGTAACATGTTGTCTATGTGGGAGAGGCGACTTCTGACTGCGCTCATCGTCATCGGCCTTGCTGCCGTTGGTGCGATGCTCGGTATTCGTGGATATGGCGTCTTTGCGTATATAGGCGTGTCGGTCTTGCTTGCAATGAGCCTGGGCCTCTTCTTTGAAGGGCACCTCCAAGCGCGCCAGCGCGCCCGCCTTCGCTAGGTCAGCGGGGATCGCGGCCAGGCCGGTCCATACAATCGGGCTGTGGCCGACGAACAGGCGATCGGAGCCGAGAAAGAGGAGCGCGGGGAGCTCGAACGCGAGCTGATCGCGCGGCGCGACGCCGCCCTCGCCCAGGTGGTCAAGTTCGGCGACCCGGTCCTCAAGAGCAAGGCCTCGCCGATCACGGAGTTCGGCCCGGAGCTGCGGGCCGAGGTCGAGCGGATGATCGGGATCATGCGCGACGGCATGGGTGTCGGGCTCGCCGCCACCCAGGTAGGGGTGCTGCGCCGCTTGCTCGTCTTCCAGGCCGGCCCCGACAGCGAGCCGACGGCGCTGCTCAACCCCGAGGTCGAGTGGGCGTCGGACGTGCTCGTCGTCGCCGAGGAGGGCTGCCTCAGCCTGCCCGGCGTCTCGATGGACGTGGAGCGGCCGCTGCACGCGCGCGTTACCGGCCTCGACCTCGACGGCGAGCCTGTGCAGGTCGAGGCCTCGGGCCTCGAGGCGCGGGTGCTCCAGCATGAGATCGACCACCTCGACGGGGTGCTGATCCTCGACCACGCCCCGCGCGACCAGCGCAAGGGCGCCCTGCGGGCGCTGCGCGAAGGAGGCACCTACAGCCCCCAGCACGCTGAGGGCGAGGGTCCGGAGGCCGACGGCGAGCACCACGTCGAGTCGCGGACCGACGTCTGAGTGCGCACCGTCTACCTCGGCACCTCGGAGTTCGCGGTCACGGTCCTGCGCCGCCTTGCCGCCTCGCTGCACAAGCCGTCGCTGGTGGTTACCCCTCCCGATCGTCCGAAGGGGCGCGGCAGGAGGACGGCGTCGCCGCCGGTCGCCGAGGCGGCGCGCGAGCTGGGCATCGAGTTGCTGCAGGCGGGGAGCGTCAACGACGAGTCGACTCTGGAGCGGATCCGCGCCGCGCAGCCCGAGCTGGCGGTCGTCTGCGCCTTCGGGCAGCTGCTGCGCGAGCCGCTGCTCTCCGAGCTGCCGATGCTCAACGTCCACCCGTCGCTGCTGCCGCGCTGGCGCGGGGCGGCGCCGATCGAGCGGGCGATCATGGCCGGCGACCGGCTCACCGGGGTCTGCGTGATGGAGGTCACCGCCGGGCTCGACTCGGGCCCGGTCGCCTCCCGCGAGGAGGTCGCGATCGGGCCCGAGGACGATTTCGAGTCGCTGTCGGAGCGACTCGCCGAGCGCGGAGCCCAGCTACTGGTGGGCGCTCTCGATCTGCGGGCCGAGGGGAGGCTGGAGCTCGAGGAGCAGGACGACGCGGCGGCGACCTACGCCGAGAAGATCGATCCCGCCGAGCGCTGCCTCGATCCCTCCCGCCCAGCGGCGGAGCTGGCGCGGACCGTCCGCGCCCTCACCCCGCACGTCGGCGCCTTCCTGGAGACGGCGGAGGGCAGGCTCGGCGTGCGGCGTGCCCGCGCAGTGGACGTCGGCGTCAAGGCGGGCGTGCTGAAGGCGGAGTGGGGGGCGCTCCTGCTCGGCTGCGGGCGGGGGACGCTGCGTCTTGACGTGGTCCAGCCCCCTGGCGGCAAGCCGATGGCGGCGGACGCTTACCTGCGCGGCCACTCCGTGCCCAAACTGTGAGCGAGATCGCTCCGGCCCGCGCGCTGGCCTTCGGCGTCATCCGCGCCACCTTCGAGCAGGACGCCCACACCGAGCGCGCCTTCGCCGAGGCGGCCGACGCCCAGGACCTCGCCGGGCGCGAGCGGGCACAGGCCCAGCGCCTCGCCTACGGCGCCGTGCAGCGGCGCGGCACCGCCGACGCGGCGATCTCGCGCCTCAGCAACCGGCCGCAGCACCGGCTCGACCCGCCGGTGCTGGCCGGCCTGCGGCTTGGCCTCTTCGAGCTGCTCTTCGCCGACGGCACGCCGGACCACGCGGCGGTGGACCAGTCGGTCGAGCTGGTCAAGCGGGCCGGTGCCGCCCACGCCGCCGGCCTCGTCAACGCGGTGCTGCGGCGCGCGGTCCGTGAGCGCGACGAGCTCGCCGCCTCGTTGCTCGGCGACGACTCGACTCCCGAGCTCGCCGCCGTCGCCCACTCGGCGCCGCTCTGGCTGGCGCGGATGTGGTGGGAGGAGCTCGGCGCCGAGGCGGCGCGCTCTCTGCTCGCCGCCTGCAACGAGCCCGCCGAGTCGGCCTTCCGGGTCAACACCCTGGCCACGGATCGCGAGGCGGTGCTGGCGAAACTGCGCGAGGCCGGCGTGGAGGCGAGCCCCGCGACTGGCGAGTGGCCCCTGGCGGCGCCGGAGATGATCGTCGTCCAGGGCCGGACCGGGGAGACCGTCCCGGAGCTGGTCGCCGGCGGCGAGCTGACGCCGCAGAGCCGTGGCTCGGCCGCCGTAGTCGAGGCACTCGACCCCCAGCCGGGCGAGCAGGTCCTCGACCTCTGCGCCGGTCCCGGGATCAAGACCGGCCAGATCGCCGCCCGAATGGAGGACCGAGGGGAGGTGATCTCGGTCGAGCAGGACCCCGCCCGCGCCGCCGAGGTCGCGGCCCAGGCCCGCCGTCTCGACCTGCGCAGCGTCACCGTGATCGAGGCGGACGGCGCGCAGCCCGGCATCGCACCCGGATTCGACCGGGTCCTGCTCGACGCGCCCTGCTCCGACCTCGGCGCGCTCGCATCCCGTCCCGATGCGCGCTGGCGCAAGTCTCCGGCGGCGATCGAGCGCCTCGTTGAGGTCCAGTCGCAGCTCCTGAAGAGGGCGCTCGAGTCCCTGCGCCCCGGCGGAACGCTGGTCTACGCGACCTGCACGATCAGCCGCCGCGAGAACGAGGAGCGGGTCGCCGGCGGCGAGCGCTGGCAGCTGAGCCCCGACCGCGATCGCACCACCGGCTTCTTCATCTGCCGGCTGAGGCGGGATGATGGTTAGGCGATGAGCGCCGGGAGCGATGCGGAGAGCGTGCTGCGGCGGCCGGCCTGTCCCGGCTGCGGCGAGCCCTGGCTGAGGCCCACGCAGCTCCCCGGCCGCTTCCGCTGCGTGTACTGTCTGCGCCGCTTCGAGCTGGTCTCGCAGTGCCCCAACTGCGGCGAACACCAGACGATCGCCCGGATGAGCACCACCGAGGACATGACCTGCCAGACCTGCGGAGACTCCATGCTGAGGCCGGTATGAGCGAGCGGATGAAGGAGCTGATCGCCGAGCCGCGGGTGGCGCCGTCGATCCTCTCGGCCGACTTCTCGCGCCTGGGGGCGCAGCTCGAAGAGGTGATGGACGCCGGGGCGCGGGTGATCCACTTCGACGTGATGGACGGCCACTTCGTCCCGCCGATCACGATCGGCCCGTTGATCGCCTCCTCGATCGCCGACCAGGTTCACGACGCCGGCGGCGTACTGGACGTCCACCTGATGATCGAGCGTCCCGAGCAGCAGATCGAGGCCTTCGCCGAGGCAGGCGCCGACGCGATCACCTTTCATGAGGAGGCCACCCCACACGCCAACCGCACTCTCGTCGCGATCCACGAACTGGGCTGCCTCGCGGGCGTCGCGATCAATCCCGGCACCCCGGTCGAGGCGGTGGCGGAGCTGCGAGGTCTCGCCGACATCGTCCTCAACATGACCGTCAACCCCGGCTGGGGCGGGCAGTCCTTCATCGCGGGCTCCCCCGACAAGGTCACGCGCCTCTCATCCCTGGTCGGCGACGCCAAGATCGAGGTGGACGGCGGCATCGACGCATCGACGGCGGGCTCGGTGGCGCAGGCTGGCGCTTCGTTGTTCGTCGCCGGCTCGGCGGTCTTCGGCAGCGACGACCCGGCTGAGGCTTATTCAGAAATTGTCCAAGCGGTCGCGCGGGGCTGAGACCAAGCAGACCAAGGACGCAGGGAGCGTGGTGTGCTCCTGCACACGAGCGACCGAGGACGCAGGTATGCGCCGGTCTCAGCCCCGCGCGATCAGCGCCCCGATGACCTCCTGCCACCAAGCTCGCTCCGGAGGATCGTCGCCAACCCGCTCAGCGCGCCGTTCGGACCAGCGGACCAGCGCCTGGCGGCCTCCGATCGCGACCACGCTTTCAGTCGTCACCGAGTAGCGGCCGTCCGCCAGCGCCACCAGGGCGCTGGCGCGATCGCGGCGGCTGCGCAGGATCGCGATCACGGCGACGCCGTCGACCTCCTTCGGGTCTGAGGGGTCCTCGATGTCGCCCCCGGGACGGACGGTGAAGACCTGGGTGGCGCCGGTGCGAGGGAGCTTCGGCACCGGCGGCGTGCCGACCGGCCCCGCGTGCCAGCGCCGCGTCAGCGCCTCGACCTCCTCGCGCAGCTCACCGCGCACCAACACGTGCAGCTCGTCTCCCTCCTGCAGCTGGGTCGAGCCACGCGGCGGCAGCGCCCGCCCGTCGCGCACGATCACGTTGACCAGGGCCTCGCGCGGCAGGCCCAGTTCGCGCACCAGGTGTCCTGCCGCGGCCGCGCCGGGGCGCAGGCGGTAGGCGACCACGTCGCCACCCATGCGGCGGATCCGGCCAGACTCGAGTAGGCGGCGCGGCAGCGCCGGCTCGTCGGTCGTTAGGCCGAGCCGCGCAGCGAGCGGCTCGAAGCTCGCCCCCTGGACCAGCGTCGAGGTGACGACGACGAAGAAGACGATCGAGAAGAGCTCATCGCCGCCGGCGACCCCGGCCACCACCGGGAAGGTGGCAAGCCAGATCGGTGCCGCTCCGCGCAGGCCAGCCCAGCCGAGCATCGCCCGCTCGCGCATGTTGAGCGGCGCGAAGAGCGTGGCGGCGAAGGCGGCGAGGGGGCGGGCAACAAGGATCAGCGCCGCCGACAGCGCCAGCCCCTCGACCGCGACCCCACCGAGCGTGCTGGGGAAGACGAGCAGGCCGAGCAGGACGAAGAGGCCGATCTGGGCGACCCAGCCGACCCCCTCGTGGAAGGCGACGATCGTGCGCCGGGCGGGAATGTTCCCCGAGCCGAGGGCCAGCGCGGTCAGGTAGGTGGCGAGCAGGCCGGAGCCGTGGGCGACCTCGGCCAGCCCGAAGGCGAGACCGGCGATCGCAATCGTCGCGACCGGGTAGATCCCGTCGGTCGGCAGCCTCACCGCGCCCAGGGCGGCGACGGCGAGCCGGCCCAGGGCGAGGCCGATCGCCGCGCCGAGCGCCAGTTTCAGCACCAGCGAGCCCGCCATGTCGACGAACCCGTAGCCCGGGTCCTGGATCCAGTCGATGAACCCGATCACGAGCAGCAGCGCGACCGGGTCGTTCATCCCCGACTCGCCCTCGAGCGAGCGGGCGAGGCGCTTCTCCAGGGTCGAGCGGCGCAGGACGGCGAAGATTGCGGCCGAGTCGGTGGCGGCGATCGCGGCGCCGACCAGCATCCCCTCCAGCGTGCTCAGGTCGAAGATCCACTGCGCCGCCAGTCCGGCGACGAGCGCGGTGACCACCGTGCCGACCGTGGCCAGCGAGGCCGCCGTGCCGAGCACCGGCCGGATCTCCGACCAGCCCGCGGTCAGCCCGCCCTCGAAGAGGATCAGGATCAGCGCGATCGTTCCCAACGTGCGGGCCAGCTCGGTGTCGGCGAACTCGATCCCGCCGAGCCCCTCCGAGCCGGCGAGCATGCCGAGCCCGAGGAAGAGCAGCAGGCCCGGGACCCGGACCCGGTCCGCTATCAGCGCCGCCGCTATCCCGGCTGCGAGCAAGGCGCCGGCGGCGAGAATCAGCTCGGCGTCGTGGCCCTCCATGCCCTAGCTTCCCTCGTCGGCGGCGGCTAGGCGCGCCTCGAGCTCCGCGGTCGAGCCGGCGGCCGGGACGTCCTCCGCCCGCTCGCGCGGAAGCCGGTAGATCAGGAAGAGCAGGCCGAGGAGGAGGGCGGCGGTGAGGGCGAAGCCGGCCTCGACCCGGCGGAACTCGTCGCCGATCGGGGCCAGGAAGCACCAGGCGACGAAGAAGGCGGCGCACCCGATCCAGCGCGCCGCGGCGCGCCGTACCTGGCCCTGCGCGAGGCAGGCCTGGTTGACGGTCACCGCCGAGAGGTAGAGCCCCATCCCGGCGGTAACCAGCCAGAGGCCGGCGCGGTCGTAGCTGAACTTGTCGCTGAAGGCGAGCTGCATCAACTCCGGGCCGGCGACGAGGACGGAGAGGGCGACGATCGCGGTGAAGGCGGCGATCGCCGCCAGCACCATCCGCACCGAGCGGTGGAACTCCTCCTCGCTGCTCGGTTCCTCACTGGTGTGGAGCTCGGTCAGGTGGGGGAGGATGCTGGTCGAGACCGCCTGGAAGAGCTGGAGCGGCGCCCGCGCGATCATCAGCACGTTGAAGATGAAGCCGGCCGCCGCGGCGCCCTCCAGGCCGCGCACGATCAGCGGCCCGGCGTTGAGGAAGACCTGCTCGCTGAACATGATCAGCAGCACCGCCGCGGCGAAGCCGGCGCCGTGGGCCATCGAGAACTCGTCCGCCTCGGACGAACGCGCGGCACCTCCCGCCCGGACAAGCGCCGAGCCAGTTGGCTCGGCGCTTTGAGTATCCGCCCGTTCGGAAGGTGCCGCGCGTCTGTCTCGCCGCGTCCGTCGCGCGAATGCTGCGGGCACCACAAGCAAGCTGAGGAAGGGGGCGGCGACGATCCCGATCGCCACCGCCGACTGGCCGCTGAGCAGCCCGACCGCGACGAGTACGGCGAAGAGGGTACGGAAGACCGACTCGGAGAGGATCATCGCGGTGAAGAGCCCGAAGCGGCGGTGGCCGGCCAGGTAGCCGCGGGCGAAGTAGCTGGCGGCGTAGAAGAGGACGGCGGCGAAGAAGACCCAGTAGAGCGTTTCGTTACCGCCGAGGAGGTCGTCTTCGATCGGCCCGCGCAGGACGAGCGTGACCACGGCGAAGGTGGCGGCGAGCCCGAGCTGGATCTTGGTCGCGACCAGGGTCGGCTCGCGCACCGATTCGCCTTTCGCCAGCCGTTCGGAGATGTGGCGCGAGAGCAGCTGGTCGACCGGGCGGTAGAGGGTGGAGACGGTGATGAAGACGGCCGACCAGACGACGGTGATCTCGCCGTAGTCGGGCTTGGACAGCACGTGCGAGGCGATGAAGAAGTAGACGTAGGTGATCGCCCCGGTGAGGCCGACGCCGACGGCGAGGAAGCTCGCGGTCTTGCCGTAGTCGGCGGTCGCCGAGCCTCCGCCCGGCGCTTTGCGGAGCGTACGCATCAGCGCGTGGAGGCGCCGCGCTCGTAGTGCGAGGGCTCGACGTCGAGCGCCAGCTCGACCCGCCGCACCCGCTCGTACACGCGCTGGGTCATCACCCGCTGGCCGGCGAGGAGGTCGCCGATCACGCCCAGCGCCAGCAGCTGCACGGCGGCGATGAAGAGCACCGCGCCGAGGATCAGCGACTGGACGTGTCCGCTGCTGTCGCCGTTGAGGATCCAGTCGAGCAGGAAGGGCATCCAGGCGGCGAGGGCGAGGATCCCGACCGCCAGCCCCGCCGTGGCGAACACGCGCAGCGGCTCGTAGCGGGCGTAGATGCGCAGGATCGAGAGCGCGTTGCGGCGCACGTAGGCGCCGGTCGAGTCGAAGAGGCGGGAATCGCGCGTCTGCGGGTTGACCCCGATCTCGACCTGGTCGACCGCGACCAGCATCTTGCCGGCCTGGATCAGGCTCTCCAGCGTGTAGGTGAAGTCGTCGACGACCAGCAGTCCCAGCGCCGCCTCGCGGTTGTAGGCGCGGAAGCCCGAGGTGGTGTCGGCGATCGCGGTCCCCGAGAGCCGGCGCACGACCCAGCTGCCGAGGCGCTGCAGCGCCTTCTTCGGCCCGGAGAAATGCTCGATGCGCGCCACCTGGCGGTCGCCGACCACCATGTCGGCGCGGCCGGCCAGGATCGGGGCGAGCAGCTTGGGGATGTCGGCGCCGCGGTACTGGTTGTCGGCGTCGGTGTTGACGATGACGTCGGCGCCCAGCTTCAGGCAGGCGTCGAGGCCGGCCTGGAAGCCGGCGGCCAGCCCCTTGTTGTTGGTGAGGCGGACGACGTGCTCGACCCCGTGCTCGCGCGCGACCTCGGCGGTGCCGTCGGTCGAGCCGTCGTCGATCACCAGCAACTCGACCTCGTCGACCCCCTCGATCCGGCGCGGGATGTCGGCCACGGTCGCCGGCAGCGTCGCCGCCTCGTTCAGGCAGGGGATCTGGACGATCAGCTTCACGGTGGGGGAGGGTATCCCCGAGAGCCGATTGCACCGGGCGCGCGGGTTGTGGGGACCCGCGCGAGGTACCATTGACTGACTCGTCAATCAATCCATGAATGCCCAGGTAACAGCCGAGGATCGGGCGCATCTGAAGCGAGCTCTGCAGCTGGCGGAAAGCGGGCGGGGAAGGGTCAGCCCGAATCCACTGGTCGGGGCCGTGGTCGTGCGGGATGGCGAGGCCGTGATCGGCGAGGGGTTCCACGCCGAGCTGGGCGGATTGCACGCCGAGCGGGCGGCGCTGGAGGATTGCCGCAAGCGGGGCGAGGATCCCGCTGGGGCGACGATGTACGTGACTTTGGAGCCGTGTGCACACCAGGGACGGCAGCCCCCTTGCACCGAGGCGATTCTGGAGGCCGGGATCGGACGGGTCGTGATCGGCTCCGAGGACCCGACCGAGAAGGCATCCGGACGCGGCCCCGGGATCCTCCGCGACGGCGGGGTCGAGGTCGAGACGGCGGCCGGCGAGGAGGCGACCGCGGCGCGGCTGCTCAACCAGCCCTTCCGCAAGCACGCCCGCACCGGCCTGCCCCTCGTCACGCTGAAGCTGGCGATGTCGCTCGACGGCCTCACGACCCCGCCGCCCGGCGATTCCCCCTGGATCTCCAGCGAGTCCAGTCGCGCGCTCGTCCACCGCTGGCGCGCCGAATCGGACGCGATCGCGGTCGGCATCGGCACCGTCCTCGCCGACGACCCGCTGCTCACCGCCCGTGGCGAGGACGCTCATCGCCAGCCGACCCGCGTCGTCTTCGACTCCGGCGCCCGGCTGCCACTCGACTCCCAGCTCATCCGCACCCTCGACCACTCGCCGGTGCTCGTCGTCGCCTCACCCGATGCCGACGCGTCCCACCAGATCGCGTTGCGCGAAGCGGGCGTCGAGGTCCTCCTCGCCGGCAGCATCGACGCCGCCCTCGCCGACCTCGGCCGCCGCGGCATCGCCAGCCTCTTCCTCGAGGGTGGCCAGACCCTGGCGGCGGCATTCGCCGACGCGGGTCAGATCGACGAGGCGCGGGTGTTTGTCGCCCCCGTACTGCTCGGGGGGTCGAAGCGCACCGACGCTCTGGGGCCCGGCGCCGAGGACACGCTGATCGAGACCCGGTTCAAGGAGTGGTGAGGTGTTCACGGGGCTGATCGAAGACGTGGGCACGGTCAAGTCGGTCGAGTCGAGCTCCGACGGGGCGCGGATGCAAATCGCCACTTCGTTGGCTGGTGAGATCGCGACCGGAGACTCTGTCGCTGTCAACGGCGTCTGCCTCACAGCCACGAGCGTCGTTACGAGCGGCTTCGAAACCGAGGCGATGAACCAGACGCTCGAGGTGACCGCCCTGGGCGGCCTGGGTACCGGCGACCGGGTCAACCTCGAGCTGGCGATGAAGGCCTCCGACCGGTTGGGCGGTCACATCGTTCAAGGCCATGCGGATGGC
This sequence comes from Solirubrobacterales bacterium, assembly GCA_035557635.1. Taxonomy (GTDB): domain Bacteria; phylum Actinomycetota; class Thermoleophilia; order Solirubrobacterales; family 70-9; genus VRUE01. The sequence continues at coordinate 40,067 of DATMDR010000010.1, forward strand.
GTGGGCGAGGTGGTCTCCCTCTCGGAGGACGGTTTCGCCCGCCGGCTGCGCGTGATCCTGCCCCCGGACCTGCTTCGCTACGTGGTCGAGAAGGGCTCGATCGCCTTCGACGGGGTCAGCCTTACCGTGGCGGCGCTGGGCGAGGGCTGGGCGGAGGTGTCCCTGACCCCCGAGACGCTGGAGCGGACGAACCTGGGGGAGGCCGACGCCGGGCGCAAGATCAACGTCGAGTGTGACGTGATCGCAAAGTACGTGGAGAGGATGGTGCAACCATTCGCCGGAGAGGAGCGGGCGTGAGCCAGATGACGGAGACGCAGAAAACAGAGGGTGTGGCAGCCGAGGCGGGCGAGAGCCCCTTCGCGACGATCGAGGAGGCGATCGAAGAGATCCGCCAGGGTCGCATGGTCGTCGTCTGCGACGACGAGGACCGTGAGAACGAGGGCGACCTGACGATGGCCGCCCAGTTCGCGACCCCCGAGGCGGTCAACTTCATGGCCAAGGAGGCGCGCGGCCTGATCTGCCTCGCGCTCACGCCCGAGCGCTGCGACGAGCTCGGCCTCGACCTGATGGCGGCCAAGAACGAGACGCCGCTGCAGACCGCGTTCACGGTCGCGATCGAGGCGCGGGAGGGCGTCACGACCGGGATCTCCGCCGCCGACCGGGCGCGGACGATCCAGGTAGCCGTCGATCCCGGCGCCAGCCCCCGCGACCTGGTCCAGCCCGGCCACGTCTTCCCGCTCAAGGCGAAGGCCGGCGGGGTGCTGGAGCGGACCGGCCAGACCGAGGCCGCCGTCGACCTGGCCCGTCTCGCCGGCCTCAATCCGGCCGGGGTGATCTGCGAGGTGATGAACGAGGACGGGACGATGGCGCGCGTCCCCGACCTGATCCCCTACTGCGAGCGTCACGGCCTGAAGATGATCACCGTCGCCGACCTGATCGCCTACCGGCGGCGCACCGAGAAGCTGGTCGAGCGGGTCGTCGACACGGCGCTGCCGACCGAGTTCGGCGACTTCACCGCCGTCGGCTACCGCTCCCTGGTCGACGACAAGCACCACGTGGCGATGGTCAAGGGCGAGGTCGACGGCGTCGAGGACGTGCTCGTCCGCGTGCACTCGGAGTGCCTGACCGGCGACGTCTTCCACTCGCTGCGCTGCGACTGCGGCGAGCAGCTCGAGTCGGCGCTGGCGATGATCGAGCGCGAAGGCAGGGGCGTGCTCCTGTATCTGGCGCAGGAGGGGCGAGGGATCGGCCTGCTGAACAAGCTGCGCGCCTACAACCTGCAGGACCAGGGGATGGACACCGTCGACGCCAACCTGGAGCTCGGGCTCCCGGTCGACCTGCGCGACTACGGCATCGGCGCGCAGATCCTCGTCGACCTCGGCCTGTCCGCGATCCGGATCCTCACCAACAACCCGAAGAAGATCCGCGGGCTGGAGGGCTATGGGCTCTCCGTGAGCGCCCAGGTCCCGATCGAGCACGCCCCCAATCCACACAATGAGGCCT
>DATMDR010000011.1:0-11733 GCA_035557635.1 Solirubrobacterales bacterium
GTGCCGGTCTCGGCCGACACCTTCTCGGTCGAAGTGGCGCGGCGGGCGCTGGCGGCCGGCGCGCAGGCGATCAACGACATCTCCGGCGGCGACGAGGAGATGTTCGAGCTGGTCGCGGCGAGCGGCTGCGGCTACGTGCTGATGCACATCGAGGGGCCGCCGCGGGTCGACCGGCCGTGGCGCGAGTACGGCGACGTCGTCGAGCACCTCAAGGCCTGGTTCGGGGGGAGAGTCGAGACGGCGCTCCGGCTTGGGGTGAGCGAGGAGCAGATCGCGATCGACCCCGGACTCGACTTCGACCTCAGCCCCGAGCAGGACCTGGAGATCCTGCGCCGGCTCGGCGAGCTGCGCGAGCTTGGCCTGCCGCTCTACGTCTCGCTCTCGCGCAAGGACTTCATCGGCGCGGTCGTGGCCGGCTCCTGGGAGGAGCGGCTGCCGGCGGGCGAGCGCGAGTGGGGGACGGTCGCGGCCGTCGCCCTGGCTGTGCGCGGCGGCGCCGACATCCTCCGCATCCACGACCGCAGCTCGCTGCAGGCGATGCGAGTGGCGGGGGCAATCTCACGGAGCGCCGCCTGATGGCGAAGGGCCTGCTCTCCTCCGAGTGGGCGGTTGCGATCGACCCCGCAAGGCGCGACGGGCGCATCGTCGCCGAGAGCGCCGAGGAGGAGCGCGAGGCGAAGCGGGTGCCGCTGCCGCGCTCACTCGACCCCGCCTTCGCCGAGCGCCTGCGCGCAGCGGGGGTCGAGCGCCTCTACTCGCACCAGGCGCGGGCGCTGGAGGCGGCCGCCTCCTCGCACCTGGTGATCACCAGCGGCACCGCCTCGGGCAAGAGCCTTGCCTTCAACCTGCCCGTCCTCGACGGCATCGCCCGCGACCCCAAGCGCCGCGCCCTCTACCTCTACCCGACCAAGGCGCTGGCCCAGGACCAGGCCCGCAAGCTCGGTGAGCTGCGCCCGCCGGGCCTGCGCGAGGCGATCTACGACGGCGACACGCCCCGCGAGGAGCGCCCCGCGATCCGCCGCCGCGGCAACCTCGTCCTCACCAACCCCGACATGCTCCACGTCGGCGTCCTGCCCAACCACAAGAGCTGGGGCGACTTCTTTGCCAACCTCGGCTGGGTCGTCGTCGACGAGGCGCACACCTACCGCGGCGTCTTCGGCTCCCACGTCGCCAACGTGCTGCGGCGGCTGCGCCGCGTCGCCGCGGCGTACGGGGCCGAGCCGCGCTTCCTACTCGCCTCGGCGACGATCGCCAACCCGGTCGAGCTGGCCGAGGGCCTGGTCGGCGCCCCCTTCGAGCTGGTCGACGACGACGGGGCGCCGCGGGCCGGGCGCGAGATCGCGATGTGGAACCCGCCGCTGATCGACAAGGCGACGGGCGTGCGGCGCTCGCCGCTCTCCGAGGCGGCCGAGCTGCTTGCCGAGCTGGTCTCCCAAGGGGTGCGGACGATCTGCTTCCTCAAGAGCCGGCGCGGGATCGAGCTGATCCAGCGCTTCGCCCGCGAAAACCTGCAGCGACGCGGCAAGCCGGAGCTGGCCGAACGGATCGCCCCCTACCGCGGCGGCTACACGCCGCAGCAGCGGCGCGACATCGAGGCGCGGCTGAGCAGCGGCGAGCTGCTCGCCGTGGTCGCCACCGACGCGCTCGAGCTGGGGATCGACATCGGTGAGCTCGAGGCGGCTATCTGCGTCACCTTCCCCGGCACGGTCGCCAGCCTGCGCCAGATGTGGGGGCGGGCGGGACGGCGGCGGCGCGGCCTGGCGGTCTACGTCGCCGGACAGGACGCGCTCGACCAGTTCTTCTGCCGCCACCCGGAGGAGTTCCTCGAGCGGCCGGTCGAGGCGGCGATCCTCGACCCGGAGAACGAGCAGATCGCGGGCAGGCACCTGATCGCCGCGGCCTACGAGCTGCCGCTGAGCGAGGCCGACGACGAGCTGCTCGGGCCGGGCTGGCGCGAGCGGGCCGAGCGGCTGGCCGCGGCGGGGAAACTGCGCCGGGCCGGGGGCAAGCTGCTGCCGCGCAGCAGCGAGTTCGTCGCCGCCAAGGTCTCGCTGCGCTCGGCCTCGGCCGACTCGGTGGCGGTGATCGAGCGCGAGTCGGGCGAGATGCTCGGCCTGGTCGAGGCGGAGCGCGCCTTCACCACGGTCCACCCGGGCGCGGTCTACCTGCACCTCGGCCGCTCCTACGAGGTCGAGCGCCTCGACGTCGAGGAACGGCGCGCGATCGTCTCCAGCTTCGACGGCGACTGGTACACGCGCCCCAAGAAGGAGACCGAGATCTACATCGAGCGGGTGCGCGAGCAGCGCTCGACCGCCGGGGTCGAGCTGCACTTCGGCGAGGTCTCGGTGACCGAGCAGGTGATCGCCTACCAGCGCGTCTCGATCTCCGAGCAGGAGCCCTTCGACGTGGTGGCGCTGGAACTGCCCGAGCAGCACTTCGTCACCCAGGCGCTCTGGTACGTGCTGCCCGAGCGGCTCAGCGGCGCGCTGCCGCCCGAGGCCCTGCTCGGCTCCCTGCACGCGACCGAGCACGGCCAGATCGCGGTGCTGCCGCTGATCGCGATGTGCGACCGCTGGGACATCGGCGGCCTCTCCACCAACGTCCACTTCCAGACCGGCCGCGCGACGATCTTCATCTACGACGGCCATCCCGGCGGGGTGGGGATCACGTTGCGCGGCTACGAGCAGTTCGAGCGGCTGATCGGCGACGCCGAGCGGCTGATCGCCGAGTGCCCCTGCGAGTCCGGCTGCCCCTCCTGCGTGCAGAGCCCCAAGTGCGGCAACCTCAATGAACCACTGCACAAGGAGGGGGCGCTGGAGCTGATGCGGTCGATGAAGGGGGCGGTGTGAACAGGGGGAGGGGGTCTCGCCGTCACGAACAGCAGGGAGGTTCCGTCGAGACCCCCTCCCCCTCTTCCGAGCGCGCGCGTCAGGTGGCCGTCATCGGCTCCGGTCGCGTGGAGCTCGGCTCGGAGCTGGCGCGGCTGGCAGAGGAGGTCGGGCGGCGGCTGGCCGAGGCCGGCGCGACCGTGGTCTGCGGGGGGCGGGGCGGTGTGATGGAGGCCGTGGCGCGCGGCGCGGCCGGCGCCGGCGGTGAGGTGATCGGGATCGTGCCGGGCGACTCGGCCGAGGAGGCGAACTCGTTCTGCACCCATGTCATCGCCACCGGGATCGGCCACGCGCGCAACCTGGCGGTGGTCTCCTCCGGCGACGCCGTGATCGCCGTCGGGGGTGAGTGGGGAACGCTGTCGGAGATCGGCTTCGCTCGCGCGCTCGGCCGTCCCGTGGTGGCGCTGCGCAGCTGGACGCTGAAAGGCGAGGGACCGATGGAGTCGGCGCCGGGGATTGTCGCGGCGTCAAGCGCCGAGCAGGCGGTCGCGGCGGCGCTCGAAGCGATCAACCGCTAGGGCCAGAGCTCGCGCAGGGCGAGGATCGCGAAGGCGTGCGACCAGGCGAGCGGCGTGGTCGAGGTGGGAAGGCCGGTGTGGATGTCGACTCGCTCGGGCAACAGGCCGAGCGGCGTTGCGGCGCGGCGCAGGTCGGCCATCAGGCCCAGGGCGGTGCGCCGGTCGCGCATGGCGAGCGCCGAGCGTTTGCCGTGGCGAGTGAGCGTGGCGAACGCCCAGGCTGTCCAGGCAGTCGGCGCCGTCCAGGGATCCTCGCCGCCGTGCCAGCTCTCGGACGGGACGATGCCGAAGCGGGTCCGGCGCTCGGCAAGCAGATGACGCAGCGAGCGGCGCACGAGCGGGAAGAGCGCCGGCCTGGGGAAGGGTCGGATTGCCCAGGCGACGGCGGAGTCCACACCGGAAGCCGGGTCGCCGGCGACCCGCACAAGTTCCTTCCGGTGTTCGAAATACCCCCTGAGAGATGCATTGCGAACACCAGAAGCGATCGCGTTGGCGGCATAGTCGCCTGCCTCGCCCTCCTGGTAATCGGCACGGCCCCGCCAGGGCCCAGACGGTTCCGCCCGGCGCGATCTCTCGATCGCGCCGGGCCCGGAAGCCTGCCCGCCGGCCAGTCCTGTCGCGCGTTCCGCAGCGACGAGCCAGCCAGCCGCATCGCCCTGCGCCGCGCGCCCCTCGACCGGCGTGCCGTCACCGTGGAAGCGGGCGGCGGCTTCGAGGTCGAGGCTTCGCAGGAAGCGGACCACCCGCCGCGCCTCGGCCCGGTAGCCGGCCGCCGCGAAGGCGAGCGCCACGGCGCCGGCGTCCCGCGGCCAGACGTAGGCCCAACTATCCCGAGCGCCGGCCGCGCCCGCGCCCGTGTGGCGGTCCGTCAGCGCGCGCAGCACCAGCAGCGAGCGCTCGTACAGCCGCCTCGCCCATCCCGGCGCGCCCGGCCCGAGCGGCAGCACCCGCGCGATCCAGCGCCGGTCGGCTCGCACGGCCCGGAGACCGAGTCCCCGCGTCACGACCACCCTGCGCCCGTCGAAACGAGCCACGGTCCACAGCACGTTCGTGCCCGGCAGGTAGCGCTGCTCGACCGAGTTGGCCTCCCAGAGCGGTGCCGTCTCCCCCCCGCCAAGCTGCGCCCGAGCGACGATCCCGCCGTCCGGCGGAACCGTGCCGGCCGCCTGCCGATCGGAGGAGACTGCGACCAGCGGCTCCCCCGCCGGCCCCGGCGCCCGCAGGTCGACGACGTTGCCGTAGGCGTCGACGGCCGCCGTCTTACCGCCACTCCCGACTACCGCTACGCCTAGGAACGGCGGCGTCAGCCCAGGCAGCCCCTCAGGCGTCCGCGGGTCCTCAGACGACCGGCCCGACACGAGTGTCAGGCTGATGACGACGACGGCCATAAAGCCGAAAACTATGTTTAGAAATTTAGGCAGTTTTCCTCAATATGAGCTATCGTCTCAGGCATGGCTCGAGTCGCTGCAACCCTGAGGCTCGTCGATGACATCCTCAGCCTGCGCCGAGCCGAGGGCGTGCCGGCGGCCCGCCCCGATGTCGCCCCGGTCAGGCGTGAGCTCGAATCCCAGCTTGCCCCCACTCTCTCGCGCTCGCGAGCGAGCCGAGTTCTCGGGGTCAGTCAAACAGCGTTCGATCGCTGGGTCGCTGCCGGCCAGGTTCCGATCGTCATCACGCCGACTGGACGGCGAGAGGTTCCCCGGCGGTTCGTCATCGAGCTGGGCGAGGCGGTTCGCCGTCTCCAGGAAGAAGGGCGCGATCGTCATCCTCTTGCGGCTGCTCTAACGGAGCGGAGAAAAGTGGCGACACGAACGCGGCAAGCCCTGTCTCGCGTCCCCCCTAATGCCCATCGCACTGCCGAGCAGCGCAGCCTCGCCTATCACCGGGCGATCGTCGATCGCCTCGACGAGGCGCTCGTCGACGAGGCGCGGGCGGAAGTGGAGCGACTCGCGGACGAGGGCCGCCTTCATTCGCGCTATGCGGATCGCTGGCGCCATCTCCTTGCCCTGCCCCGCGACCAGATCGCCGCCGCGATTACGGCAGAGGACCAAGACGCGGTCGATCTCCGCCAGAACTCTCCGCTTGCCGGCTTCCTGAACGAGCAGGAGCGGCGCCGGATCATCGAGACGGTGCGGTAGACCGGCTTGAAACGTCACGAGCTCGAACACGTGATCCGTGCCGCGGCAGAGGTGGCGGAAGACAACGAACTGGTGGTCGTCGGGAGCCAGGCGATCCTCGGCCAGTTCCCCGACGCTCCGACGGCGATGCTGATCTCCCGCGAGGCGGACGTCTACCCCAGGAATTGCCCCGAGCGTGGCGACGAGATCGACGGCAGCCTCGGGGACGGCTCCTACTTCGACTCCACGTTCGGCTACTACGCGCACGCGGTCGGACCGGAGACTGCGAAGGCGCCGTCCGGCTGGGACGAGCGACTCGTGCCGGTGCGCAGCGAGAACACCGGAGGGGCTACGGGCTGGTGCCTGGAGGCCCACGACCTGGTGCTGTCCAAGTGCGCGGCGGGCCGGGAGCGCGATTGGGAATTCGCTCGCGAAGCCTTGATCCATGAGCTGGTGGACGCTGACGAGCTGCGCCGCCGCAGCAGGGACCTGCCGCTCCCCCCAGCCGATATCGAGACGATCCAGCGAATGCTGGCCGGGATCATCTAGCCTTCCTCCAGCGCGGGTCCAGACCGCGCCTCAGCTACGGCGAGGTAGCTCAGTTGGTAGAGCACACGACTGAAAATCGTGGTGTCGCCGGTTCGATTCCGGCCCTCGCCATTTTCATTCATTTCACTCACTCATTCATTTGTCGAACGAGACCCCCGCCTCTTCGAGTACGGGCTGAATCTGTTGCCTGGCCATACATGCGTAAGGGGCCGAGGGATCCATGCTGTTCTCAAGGCCTTTCATGGCGCGTTCGAGCACGCTTTTCGCAAAAGGGTCGGCCGGGTCCTGTTGCAACCGTGTCGTCGCTTCCTTGAAGTAGGTGATCGCATCGTCGATCCAGATCTGCCGGTCACGACGGCTGCGGACTAGTTCGGGGCGGGAGAGGCCGAGAACGTCGATCGTCGCCCTCCCCCGCTCGCTCTCCCCATCACCCCGCGGGGCCGGCCTGATCACGCCCTCGAGGATGAACTCGAGGTGCTCCTCGGGGTCGTCGCGGGTTGGGTCGAGTAGCAGCGGTTCCTCGGTGGCCTCCTCGTCTGGCGCCGTCGCCCGCTTGCTCTCGTCGGCAAGCGGAAACAGGTTTCCCTTGCCGCTCGGCCTGCGGCCGTCCTCGTACTCGTGTCGTCGCCCGCGGTTGCAATCGATGCAGGAGGGCAGCAGGTTGCTCCACTCCGCCGCCAGCCAGTAGTAGCCGGGCTTGCGGGCTTTCCCATCCGAACAGACGATTTCGCCCTTGGGCCGGTAGTGCTCGATGTCGGTCGGGGCGACCGGCCCGTAGTCGCTCTCGCAGTAGGCGCACTTCCGCCCGAACATCGCTTCCAGGCTGGCGGCGACGTCATCGCCCTTGTAGGCCCTGAATTTGAAGCTCCGCTTGCTTTTCGCGGGGTCAGCGTAGAAGTCGATCGCCTTCTGGCGCTCCTTCCCGCCGGCGGAGTTGGGGCCGTCAAGGCTCGCGGGCACTTCGGTCCGGATCGCGAAGATCATCGCGCGGTGACGTCCCCCCAGACCTCCCTGACCTGTCGCTTGGTGTCCTCGTCGAGGCGAGAGAGGTCGGCGGCGCTGATGGCGCGCCGTTCGCTCGCAAGCGACTCGTCGACCGCTTCGAGGGCCAGACGCTCACGTCGCGTCGTGCCGAGCAGGCGCAGCTCGTCGAGACGATTGCTCAGCCCGGCGAGCTCGCGCCTCTCTTTCGCCGAGTGCTTGCGCTGGGCGAGCAGGTCGTAGTAGCGGGCGAAGAGCTCCTCGATTGCCGGGTCGAGCGAGCTGCTGAGCCCGAAGTGCTCGCTGGTCAGCAGTTGGTCGACCGTCAGCCCCTCGACCGGCGGCAGCTGATCGTGCACCGCGTAGATGTGCTCGTCGCGGCGCCGGAGGACGACGACCTCTCCGTCATGGAGCCCGCGCAGACACAGCGGATCGTGAGTGGTGGTGATGAACTGGACCCGCGGGAAGGTGGTGCGGAGAGAGTCGGTGACGCGCATCTGCCAGCGCGGGTGGAGGTGCGCTCCCAGCTCGTCGATCAGGACGATGCCCTCCGCCGCCTCCACGCTGCCCCAGCGGCGCAGGAAGAGCCTCATCATGTCCAAGGCCAGCGCGGCCATCGCTCGGTAGCCGTCGCTGAGATCTCGAAGCTCGAGTCGACGCTTCCCGCGCACGATCTCCAACCCCGACCCTTTCCCGCGCACGATCTCTTCCTTTTCGTCGAGCTGCAACAGCATTCGCAGGGCTCTGGCCACCGCATCGAACTCTGACGAGGAGAGCTTCGGCAGCCAGGCCTTGGGACTCGTCCTGCGGGCTAGCGGATCGAAGAGGTTCTCGACCGTGGCGACGCTCCCGCGAGAGCCGCTATCGCGGAGCAGGCGGGTGGAGCCGTAGCCGGCTATCAGCGTCCCCTCCCGCGGTGTGCCCGAGGCCACCAACCCACCTGCCTTCTTGCCGAACCTGAGCTCGCGACCGCGGCGGCTGCCGGTCAGCATCACCCTCACCAAACCCTCGCCGGCGCCTTGGCGCAGCAGCCTGCTCACGTTGACGTCGAGGCGCTTGAGCGTCGCCGGGTCGCACAGCGTCAGGGCGATCGCTTGCAGGACGGAGGTCTTGCCGGCGCCGTTCTCGCCGAGCAGCATCATCCAGCTCCCCTCGCTGGGCCCCGGGGTGACCTCTAGGTCAAGCGACTCAATCACCCGAAAGTTCCTGATCTCGACGCGGCGAATCTCGGCGGCATTCAGGTAAGGAAGAAGCTCTTCCTCGGATGAGTCCGCAATGCGCTCTGGGCGCCTCGCTTCCGAGATCCGCGTCGATGTCGTTACTAGGGGCCTAATGGCCTCCTCGATGACGATTCCGAAGAAATCGACAGCGACTTCTTCCTTGACGCGATTGGTGACCCGTCGCAGCGACCCCACGAGCGACTGCAACGCCTTGCCCTCCCCGGTCGCGTACGTGAGTGCAGCACCTATCTTGCGCCAGCGGAACTGGACCCACTGGTTGATGAACTGGCGCCGCACAGCGGCGAACGGCGCCCGTCTGGAGTAGAGCGACGAGAGGCTATCGGCGAATTCGGCGAACCGCGCGGCCTCCAGTATTTGTGCAATTTCACGAACTCGCATTTGCACAACTTCGATGAGCGCGCCGCGTTCGTCGATCAGCTCCGGGCGGTTGAGATCAAAGGTCTCGATTGTGGCCTTGCCGCGAGGATTGCGCGATACGACCTCGCCGGAATCGAGGTACACCAGGAAGTGCTCCGGGTCGTCAATGCAGGGATCGAGCAGGAGTGGCTCCTCTCGTGCGAACAGTTCTTCGACCGTGCCAACGCGGACACGGCGTCGGCCGGTGGGGAACTTCGCGCCCTGCGCTTTCCGACAGGCGGCACAGGCTGGGTAGAGGTTTGGCCAAGCGAAAGCCAGCCACCAGTAGTGTCGGCGGCTGGTTTTGCCGTCGCTAGCCACTGCGTCCTGGGGGGGCCGCAGGCGATGAGGTGCAATGACGGCATCCTCGTTCGTCCCGCCCATGCCGCAGAAGGCGCAACGTCCATGGGTGAGTGCTTCGAGCGTACCCTCGACCTCAGGGTCGAACAAAATTCCGTGTTGTTCGAAGTCGTACTGCCGCTGGCGTGCTCCCCTCGTGTCGGTCTCGAAGAACTCGCGTGCCTCCTCCAACGCCCGCTGGGCACGTGGCCCGGAAAGGATCAGCGGCGGGGAGGTCCGTTCAAGCCCGATCATCGGAAGCACTCTAATCGAGGAATTTGCTACTGGTTGGATTTGCACGCCTGACCTGTTGTGGCGTACTGGGTACGCAAGGAAATAGCCGTGTCCCCGCTTTGCCGACCGCGTCCTCCCTCGACGCGGCTATCGTGGCCGCCGGTGAAGAGCCATCTTCTATAGGGCCTTCTTCAGGCTGATCCTCCTGCACATCGACGCCGAGCGCGTGCATGGATTCGCGGTCGCGGCGATGCGCACCGTCGCCCGAATCCCCGGCGTGCTGTCCCTCCTCGGCTGGCTTCTGCGGCCTCGTGACCCTGGCCTCCGCGTCCAGGCGATGGGCCTCGACTTCCGCAGCCCACTCGGCGTCGCTGCCGGTCTCGACAAGAACGCGACCGCGTTCGAGGCCCTGGGGGCGCTCGGCTTCGGCGCGGTCGAGGTCGGCACCGTCACCGCTCGCGCCCAGGACGGCAACCCGCGGCCGCGAGTCACGCGGCTGCCGCGGGACAGGGCGCTGCTCAACGCCCTCGGCTTCCCCAACGACGGCAGCGAGGCGGTGGCGGGGCGGCTCGCTCGCCGCCGCACGTCCGCCGTGATCGGGGCCAACGTCGGCAAGACGAAAGCCGTCCGCGTCGAGGATGCGGTCTCCGACTACCGCGAGACGGTGCGGGCACTGGCGCCGCACGCCGACTACGTAGCGCTCAACGTCAGCTCGCCCAACACGCCGGGTCTGAGGCAGATGCAATCGGTCGAGCACCTCACGGCCCTCGTCGCCGGCGTGCGCGAGGAGCTGCGGACCTGCGCCCCCGACCGGGACGCGCCGCTGCTGGTCAAGCTCGCCCCCGACCTCTCGAACCCGGAGATCGAGGAGATCGCGGACATGGCCTTGCGGCTGGAGCTCGACGGGATCATCGCCGTCAACACCACCGTCGACACGACGCTCGCTCGCGACAGCGAGGCCGAGATTGCCGCTCAGCAGCACGGCGGCGGCCTCTCCGGTCGGCCACTGCAGCCGCGAGCGCTAGAGGTCCTCCGCCTCCTCCACGCCCGGGTCGGCGACCGCCTCACGCTCGTCTCGGTCGGCGGGGTCGAGGGCGCCGATGACATGTGGGAGCGCATCCTCGCCGGCGCCACCCTGGTCCAGGCCTACACCGCGTTCGTTTACGGCGGCCCGCTCTGGCCGCACCGCCTCAACCGCGGACTCGCCCGGCGCTTGCGCGACTCGCAGTGGTCCTCGATCGGCGAAGCTGTCGGCAAGGGAGCTGAATGAGGACCGCGGTCATCACCGGTGCTTCAAGTGGGATCGGCGCTGCCACCGCGCGGGCCCTGGCCGCCGACGGCCACCGGGTGATCCTCGGTGCGCGCCGGCTGGAGCGACTGCAAGAGCTGGCCGCCGAGATCGGCGGCCAAGCGATCGTTCTCGACGTGACCGACCCCGACTCGGTCGCCGCCTTCGTCGCCGAGGTTCCGAGCTGCGACGTGCTGGTCAACAACGCCGGCGGCGCGCTCGGCCTCGAGCCGCTGGGCGAGGCAGACGAGGAGAAGTGGCTGCAGATGTACGAGTCGAACGTGATGGGGACGATGCGGATGACCCGTGCCCTGTTGCCGCGCCTGATCGACTCCGGCGACGGGCATGTCGTCGGCGTCACCAGCATTGCTGCCTTCGAGGCCTACCGCGGCGGCGCCGGCTACAACGCCGCCAAGTCCGCCCAGCGGGCGGCGCTGCGGGCGCTTCGTCTGGAGCTGCTGGGCGAGCCGGTGCGGGTCACCGAGGTCGCGCCTGGAATGGTGGAGACGGAGTTCTCCCTGGTCCGCTTCGGCGGCGACGAAGAGGCCGCGGACCGGGTCTACGAAGGGATGACGCCGCTGCGCGCTGAGGATGTCGCCGAGTGCATCCGCTGGGCACTCGCCCAGCCCTCGCACGTCAACATCGACGAGATCGTCGTGCGGCCGCGCGACCAGGCCGCCGCGACTGAGGTGCACCGGCGTCCCAGGTGAGTTCGCTGTTTGTGGCGCTGGGCGCAACAAATGGCGAACGCGCCGCCGCGCCGGCCGCCTCAGCTTCCGGCCGCCGAGAAGTGCTGGTAGTCCTTGGGCGAGGCCCAGTTGCCGCCCCACTCCCAGCCGGCGGCGGCGAAGGCGGCGACGACCGGCCCGCCGTGGTGGATCATTCCCGGCCTGTGGCGTGAGCGCCGGGCGTAGGGAGCGCCGGCAGGTGGCGAGACGTAGCCGGAGCCGGTCACGTACGGGTTCTCGATCGGGTTGACGTCGATCGCCCGGCCGTAGGCGTGCTCCGACCAGACTCCAGGCTGTCCGGCGACGTAGCGGCAGTTGAAGGCCGAGGTGTTGTCGGCCTCGATCGACCGGAAGTCGCTCGCGCCGTAGGCGTCGACCGGGACGAGGCGGCGGATCGGGAAGCGCGCGCGGTAGAGCGCGCGAAAGACGTCCACCATCTCCCGCGCGACGTCGG
>DATMDR010000012.1:0-21919 GCA_035557635.1 Solirubrobacterales bacterium
GATCGTGTGGCCGGTGGCCGGGTCGGTCGCGGCCGACTCGACGAACTCCTCGGTGCCGCGGCCGCCGTAGCGCGTCCGCCAGTCCTGGCTCGGGTTCGACAGGATCATCGAGCGCAGCTTGAGGATCCCGTGCACGACGGCCTCAGGGCGGGGCGGGCAGCCTGGGACGTGGATGTCGACCGGCATGAACTTGTCGGCCGGCACGATCGCGTAGTTGTTGAAGACGCCCATCGAGGACGAGCAGGCGCCCATCGCGATCGTCCAGCGCGGCTCGAGCATCTGGTCGTACAGGCGGCGGACGACCGGCGCCATCTTGATCGAGACGCGGCCCGAGATGATCATCAGGTCCGCCTGGCGCGGTGAGGCGCGCAGCGCCTCCGAGCCGAACCGCGCGACGTCGACGCGCGCCCCCACGATGGCCATCATCTCGATCGCGCAGCAGGCGAGCCCGAACGTGGCGGGGAAGATCGAGTTGCCGCGGGCCCAGTTCTGCGCCTTCTCGAACGTCGTGAACAGGATGCTCTCCTCGACGTGCTTGTCCAGATCGGGGCCGCTCAGCTCGCCCCTGAGCATCGCGCGGGCCGCGAGCTGGCGGGAGCGGAACTCGCCGCTCGAGCCGCTGCCGAGCTTCTGGCGCTTCACCTCCACTCGAGCGCTCCTCTCCTCCAGACGTAGACGAAGGCGATCATCAGCAGGACGATGAAGACGATCGTCTCGATCAGCGCGAAGGTGCCGAAGGCGTCGAGCTGGATCGCCACGGGATAGAGGAACACGACCTCGATGTCGAAGAGGATGAAGAGCATCGCGATCAGGTAGAAGCTGATGCCGAAGCGCATGCCGCGCGCCGGCTCGACCGGGATTCCGGACTCGTAGGGCTCTGTCTGGCGGCGGCCGGCGGAGGTGAGCCGCGACCCGCGCTTGGGGCCGATCAGGTGGTTGAGCATGACGAATGCGCCACCCACCCCGAGGCCGAGCAGGGCGAAGACGAGTATCGGCAGGTAGCTCTTCAGCACTAGGAGGTCCGTTGTCGCGGGAGGGCGGCGGGGCGCCGCTCGCAGGCGCTGTTATACACCCACATTGTGACAACTTGCTACATAGTGATATTCCGCATCAGCAAGCGGAATCCCGACCCCTTCGGACGGATATAGATGGTCGCGATCCACCTCGTCGTCGGGGTCTCGGTGATCGTCCTCAACCTCGCCGCCTTCGGGCTCGGCGGCGTCGCCTGGTTCCGCCACCAGTCATCCGTCCCCTTCTGGTACCTGCTCCGCGCCGCCCAGGTCGCCGTCTTCGCGCAGGCGCTGCTCGGCGGCCTGCTCGTCTTCACCGGCCACGAAGCGAACGACGACCTCCACTACCTCTACGGCGCCCTGCCCCTCGTCGTCTCCTTCCTCGCCGAGGGAGCCCGCACCGGCGCCGCCCAGCGCGAGCTCGGCGACGTCGACTTCGAAGCTCTACCTGCCGCGTCTCAGCAGTCCCTGGCTCTCGCGATAGTTCGCCGCGAGATGGGGATCATGGCCGTCAGCTGCGGCGTGATCCTCTTCCTCGCCCTCCGCGCCGCCGGCACCAGCACGCTCTTCTGACGCTCTTTTGACATTCAGCGCGCCACGCGCGCGTTGTGGCTCGCGACGATCGGCGGCATGCTCGCAGCGGCCGCTCCCGATCCGGGCTCTCCCGGTTTCCCATTGTCAGTCGGAGCGTTCGTAGGCTTTGCAGTCACGGCTTATGCACTTGGCCGACACAACTCGAGAGAAGACGTGCAGTGGAAGGCATTTTTGGGCGGCTTCGTTGGAGCCGGCTTGGGCTTCGCCGCCTATGGATTCGGCCTTTTGTCGGGGCTATACTGAGAAGAGTATGAAGACAAAAAACTTCATAGTCGAGTTTTTCATAGGCATGGCGCCGGCTTTCTTCATCCTCATCCTCCCTACATACTTGGCGGGACTTCTTCTCTCCCCGCCGTACGACGTGCTTGCTATGGCAGTCATCCTGGCGATCGGGGCCGTCATCATTCGCTTCAGAAGCGAGATTGATGCGCGCCGCGCCGCATGGCGCGAGGGCCGCGGCTCACACAGCGTCTCTAACGCCTCGCGCTAGCGGGCTGGCTCGGCGGCCGAGCGATCCTGGGCGATCTGGACTCCGGCGACGATCGCGAAGAGGGCGCCGGTGGCGAGGTGGAAGAGCGCGTCGGCGTCGTTGTTGGGGAAGGTGAAGACCCAGGCGGGGGTGTTGTCGAAGAGCGCCCAGATGCCGGTCACGATCAGGGCGCCGGCGGCGTAGATCGCGTAGTAGATCGCCCAGGCGGGCCGCAGGGCGAAGTAGAAGGCGGGGCCGAAGAGGAGCAGGCCGGCCAGCGCGTGGTAGCCGTTGAAGTCGATGCCGAGCACACGCTCGGTGGGCGCGTCCTCGCCGAGGTGGAAGCTCGGTTCGGCGATGAAGCCAGCCAGCGCCCAGAGCAGCTGGATCGCCGCCAGCACCACGATTCCCTTCTGGGCGAAGGTCCAGGGCTCCCGCTGCGCTGTCGTCGCCTCCATGGTCGGCAGCCTATTCCAGCGGCCGGTAGGCGCCGCCGTGAAAGACGAGGGGCGGGCTCTCGTCGTCGCTCGTTTCCAGCGCCGTCACCTCGCCAGTGACGATCACGTGGTCGCCGCCGGCGATCACGTCGCGCAGGTCGCAGGCGACGAAGGCGAGGGCGCCGTCGATCGCCGGGGCGCCGTCGCGCTTGGTCCACGGCACGCCCGCCCACTTGTCGGCCACGGGGGCCTTGGTGGCGAAGGCGCGGGCTATCTCCTCCTGGCCGGCGTGCAGGACGCTGATCCCGAAGCGGTTCGCCGCCTGCACGGCGAGCAGGGTGCGGGAGCCGCGGTCGAGGCAGGCGAGCATCAGCATCGGCTCGATCGAGAGCGAGCAGACCGCGTTTGCCGTCGCTCCCGCGGGTCCCTCCGGCCCGGTCGCGGAGACGACCGTGACCCCGGTGGGGAGCATCCCCATCGCTGTGCGGAAGCGGTCTGGGTCTGGTGCGGGCATCGGGAGCGGGAACGCGTCGCGGTCGGACGCTTGGGATCGCCGCCAGACAATATGATGCCCGCCGCGTGCGCTCCGTCCTTGCCACAGCCCTGGCCATCGCCGCCGCCCTTGTGCTCGCCGCCTGCGGCTTCGGCGAGGAGGGGATCTCGATTTCCGAGGACGACCCCAACCACAAGGGCGCGGTGCTCTTCGCCAGCCACTGCTCCGGCTGCCACACGCTCAGCGCTGCCGGCACCCAAGGCAGCGGCAATCGCTCGGTCCGGGTGCAGGGTCCCAACCTCGATGAACGAATCGAGAGCTATGACGACGCTCTCTTCGCGATTCAGAACGGCGGCTTCTCCGGCGCGATCATGCCGCAGAACATCGTCGTCGGCGAGGAGGCCGAAGCGGTGGCCCGCTTCGTCGCCGAGTACGCCGGGCAGGACGCCGGAGAACCCCCCCGCCCCGGCGGGGAATCCCCCTGACCTGAGGCCGCAATGCTCGACCTTAAGCTGATCCGCTCCGACCCCGAGCGGATCAAGGCGGCCCTGGCCCGTCGCGGCGCCGCCGACGGCATCGACGAGCTGCTGGCCCTGGACGCCCGCCGCCGTGAGCTGCTGCCCCGGATCGAGGATGCCCAGGCCGAACGCAAAGCACTCTCGAAGCAGATCGGGGAGGCGAAGCAGCGGGGCGAGGACGCCGAAGATCGGATGGCCGCTGTGCAGGAACTGAAGGTGAGGATCGAGGCGGGCAAAGCCGAGCTCGAAAAAGTCGATGCCGAGCTCGAACGGGTCGTCACCGCCCTGCCGAACCTGCCCGACCCCGACGCCCCCGACGGCATGGCCGAGGAGGACGCGGTCGTCCTGCGCGAGACCGGCGAGAAGCCGAGCTTCGACTTCGAGCCCCGCGACCACCTGGAGATCGGCACCGAGCTGGGGCTGATCGAGATGGAGGCGGCGGCGCGGCTCTCGGGATCCCGCTTCGCCTACCTGAAGGGAGACCTGGTGCTGCTGGAGCTCGCGCTGGTCCGTTTCGCGCTCGAGCTGGTCCGCGCCGAGGGGCACGAGCCGGTGGTGCCGCCCGTCCTGGTCCGCGAGGAGGCGCTATACGGCACCGGCTTCCTGCCCGGCGATCGCGATCAGATCTACGAGGTTCCCAAGGACGAGCTCTTCCTCGTCGGCACTTCCGAGGTCTCGCTCGCTGGCCTGCACGCCGACCAGATCCTCGACGCCGGCGACTTGCCCCTGCGCTACGCCGGCTTCTCCACCTGCTTCCGCCGTGAGGCCGGTGCCGCCGGCCGCGACACCCGCGGCATCTTCCGCGTCCACCAGTTCGACAAGGTCGAGATGTTCTCGTTCGTCGAGCCCACGCAGTCGGCGGCCGAGCACGAGCGCCTGCTGGCGATCGAGGAGCGGATCCTCACTGAGCTGGAGATTCCCTACCGGGTGGTCAACGTCGCCGCCGGTGACCTTGGCGCCCCGGCAGCGAAGAAGTACGACTGCGAGGCCTGGATCCCCAGCCAGGAGCGCTATCGCGAGCTGACCTCGTGCTCGAACACGACCGACTATCAGGCTCGGCGCCTAGCCTGCCGATACCGCCCCAGTAATGAGGATTCCCCGCAGATGGTGCACACCTTGAACGGCACGGCGGTAGCCGTGGGAAGGACGATGATCGCGCTGATCGAGAACCGGCAGGAACGGGACGGATCATTCTCCGTACCTAAAACTTTGCATTCGCTTGGCGCGCCTGAGAGGATCGGCCCCGGATGAACGCGAGCGTGCGGGACGCGAGACGGGTCGTCCTCTGCGACGACCACGAGATCGTCCGCGAGGCGATCAAGTCCCGCATGGCGAACTCGCACACGGTCGAGATCGTCGGCGAGGCCAGCGACGGGCGCGAGGTCGTCGAGGTGGTCAAGGAACTCGAACCCGACGTGCTGATCGTCGACGTCGAGCTGCCCAAGCGCGACGGGATCGAAGCGACCAAGGAGGTGCTCAAGGTCCGGCCGCGGACCAAAGTGATCATCTTCACCGCGCACGCCCAGCCCGACCTGCTGGCGCTGGCCCTGCGAGCAGGCGCCTCCGGCTACGTCCTCAAGTCGGCCCCGGCCGAGGACATCGCCCGCGCGGTCAAGGCGGTGATGGGCGGCGGCACCTTCCTCGGCGGCGACTTCGCCGGCGGCAAGCCGGCCGAGGTCGAAAAGCTGCTCCACCTCTCGCCGCGTGAGCGCCAGATCCTCGAGCTGCTGGCAGAGGGCCTACGGGTCAAAGAGATCGCCGAACGGCTCGAGCTGAGCCCGGCCACGGTCCACACCCACGTGCGCAACGCGATCAAAAAGCTCGAGGTCGACACCCGCACCGAGGCGGTCGCCTTGGCGGTGCGGTTCAGCTACCTAGGAGCCGTCGGCGGCAAAGTCTGAGAAGTCGAGCGCGCAGCCGTTGATGCAGTAGCGCTTGCCGCCTTGGTCTGCCGGGCCGTCGTCGAAGACGTGCCCGAGGTGGGCGTCGCAGTTCTTGCAGACCACCTCGGTCCGGCGCATGAAGTGGCTGTTGTCCGGGCGTAGCTCGACGTTCTCCAGGTTGGCCGGCTCGGTGAAGCTGGGCCAGCCGGTGCCGGACTCGAACTTCGTGTCTGAGGAAAAGAGCTCGGCGCCGCAGCAGACGCAGTGGAACATGCCGTCGCGTTTCTCTTCTAGGTGGGGGCCGGTGAAGGGGCTCTCGGTGCCGGCTCTGCGGGTCACCTCGTACTGCTCCGGCGTCAGTTGGTCGCGCCACTCCTGCTCTGTTTTCTTCACTTTCTCCATAGGGTGAGGGTAGAGATGCCCGAAGCCTTTTACGAACGAGCTGGCGATGGGTTCGTCGCCACTGAGTTGACCCGGGGGCCTTGGGATCCAGGTGCTCAGCACGCCGGTCCTCCTGCTGCGTTGATTGGGCGGGAGATCGAGCAGCTCGACGGGGCCGGTGAGTTTCAGGTTGGGCGCGTCACCTTTGAGATCTTGAGGTCGGTGCCTATTGGGGCGGTGCGGGTTGAGGCGGAGGTGGTGCGGCCGGGGCGGCGGGTGCAGATGGTCGAGGCGTCGCTCTCGAATGAGGAGGGCGAGCTGGTGCGGGCGCGGGGGTGGCGGCTGCGGACCGGTGCAATCGAGGTGCCGGAGGAGACCTCCGAGCCCGCGGCGCCGCCGGGGCCCGAGCAGGGCTCCGAACCGGAGTTCTTCGCCACGGGGGATTCGGTCGGTTACCACACGGCTATGGAGTGGAGGGCGATCTCGGGGGAGTTCCTCGAGCCGGGGCCGGCGACCGTCTGGATGCGGATGCGCCACCCACTCCTCGCCGGCGAGGAGCCCTCGCCCCTGCAGCGCACGCTGATCGCCGCCGACGTCGGCAACGGGATCAGCGCCGTGCTCGACTGGCGCAGCCACCTCTTCATCAACGTCGACCTCACCGTCCACCTCGAGCGGATGCCGCGGGGGGAGTGGGTCTGCGTCGACGCCACCACGCTGCCGCAGGCGAACGGGATCGGCACGGCGGAGTCGGTCCTCTCCGACGAGGACGGCCGCATCGGCCGCGCGGCCCAGACGCTGCTGCTCAGCACGCGGTAATCGGTTCAGCTCGCCGAGCGCTCGGCGAGCAGGGTCCGGCTCAAGCTCGACACCATCAGCGCGATAGTCACCGCGGAGACGAGCGCGAGCAGGCCAGAGGCGAGGAAGGCGCCCTCGTAGCTGGCGACCGCGGCGATCAGCCCGGAGAGGGGAGCGCCGAGGCCGATACCGGCGTCGAAGAAAGCGGTGAAGGTGCCGAGGGCGGCGCCGCGACGGGTGTCGGGGACGCGGCTGACGACGATCAGCGAGAGCGAGGGGTAGAGCAGCGAGAAGGCGACGCCCATCGTCAGCGCTCCCGCCAGGGCGACCTCGAGGCTCTGCGCGAGTCCGATCGTCGCCAGGCCCACGCCCTCGACCAGCGCCGCGGCGATCGCCACGCGGGCCGGACCGATCCGGTCGGGCAGGCCGCCTCCGACCAGCCGGGTCAGGACCACCATCGTCGCGAAGGCGCCGAACACGGTGGCGCCGTGGCCGACCCCGCGCTCGTCGAGGTGGAGGATGACGAAGGTGGCCAGCGTCGCGTAGCCGATCGAAGAAAGGGCGAGGGCGACGCCGGGCCGCAGCGCCTCGTTGGCGATCAGCGGGTTGCGCTCACCGCCGGCGAGGGGCCGAAAGGGGTCTGGCACACGGGTCGCGATCGCCGCGCCGAGCAGCGGTGCCACCCCCGCGCAGATCCAGACCAGGGTGTAGCTGGACGCGTTCAGCACCACCTCGCCAAGCAGCGGTCCGACGCTGAGCGCCGCCCAGACGGCGAGCCCGTAGAGGCCGATCACGCGGCCGCGCCGGCCCGGTGGGGCCAGGTCGACGATCCAGGCCGAGCCGGCCGTGAACACCGTCCCCTCGCCGGCGCCGAGCACCAGCCGGGCGAAGATCAGCCCCGGAATGCCCAGTGGCAGGAGGTAGAGGAAGCCGGAGACCGCGACCAGCAGCGCGCCAATCAAGACCGTTCGCCTGCGCCCGCGGTGGTCGGCGAGTCGCCCTGCGAAGGGGCGGAAGAGCAGGCCGGTAACCGCGAAGGAGCCGACCACCACGCCGACCGCGATGTTGCCGCCGTCGAGCGGGCCGTGCACGTAGCGGGGGAGGACCGGCAGCACGGCGCCGACCGCGAGCAGGCAAAAGAAGGTGACGGCGAAGATGCCGGCGAAGGCGATCCCGGGTCGCTCGGTCGGGGCGGTCGCTGTGGCGGCCGAGCTCATCGCAGCAGGCCGCCGAGGTCGTCGATCGTGTGATCCGCCTTCGGCTCGGCCCGCTCCGCCTCCTCCCGGGACGTGGCGCCGGTGAGGACGAGGATCGTCTCCAGGCCGGCCCGCCTGCCGCCCTCGATGTCGGAAGCGATCCGGTCGCCGACCATCGCCACCCGGGCGGCGTCCGGGATCAGGGCCCGGGCCTGGTCGAAGAGATGCGGTTCGGGCTTGCCGCCTGTCTCCGCTCGTTTGCCGGAGGCCGTCTCGACGGCCGCCAGCGTCGCACCGGTTCCCGGCCAGGCGCCTCCCGGCATCGGCAGCGTCGGGTCGCGGCTGGTCCCGAACAGCTTCGCTCCTCGTTGCAGGGCGCGCGTTGCCGTCAGCAGCTCGGCGTAGTCGAACTCGCGGTGGGCGGAGACGACGACCGCATCGGCGTCCGCTCCAGCCTCGCCGTTCAGCAGCTCCAGCCCCGCCGCCGCGACGGCCTTCTTGAAGCCGGGCGCCCCGATCACGAAGGCGGTGCCGCCGGCCCCGACTTTGCCGGCTGCCAGCCGGGCTGTCGCCTCGCCGCCGGTGATCACCCGCTCGTCGGCGACCTCGATGCCGGCTTCGCGCAGGCGCGCCGCGTACTTGGCCGGCGCTCGCACCGAGTTGTTGGTGACGAAGACGATCTCCTTGCCCGCGGCGAGCAGGGCGCTCAGCGCCTCCACTGCCCCCGGCAGCAGCTCGCGCCCCTCCCAGACGACCCCGTCGAGGTCGACCAGAAAGCCGTCGAAGTCGTCCGCGAGCGCCATGCCGGGCAGGCTATCTGCGGATCAGAACGCCCAACTGCTCGCCTCGATACGGTGCGTATGGATGAGCCAGTCGAACGGGCAGGTGGTGGTCGCCTCCGACGTCTCGCGCCGCTATGGCGAGGGTGCGGCGGCGGTCGACGCCCTCGTCGGCGTCAGCACCGGCTTCGAGCGTGGGCACTTCACCGCGATCATGGGGCCGTCGGGATCGGGCAAGTCGACCCTGATGCACATCCTCGCCGGCCTCGACAAGCCGACCTCGGGCACGGTCATCCTCGACGGCGACGAGATCACCGCCCTCGACGACGGCGACCTGACCAAGCTGCGTCGCGACAAGCTCGGCTTCGTCTTCCAGTTCTTCAACCTGCTCCCGGTCCTCACCGCCGAGGAGAACCTGGTGCTGCCACTCTCGATCGCCGGCCGCAAGCCGGACGGGGAGTGGCTCGAGCAGCTGGTGCGCACAGTCGGGCTGGAGGATCGCCGCACCCACCGGCCTTCCGAGCTCTCCGGCGGTCAGCAGCAGCGCGTCGCCGTCGCCCGGGCGCTGGTCTCCAAACCGGCGGTGGTCTTCGCCGACGAGCCGACCGGCAACCTCGACTCGAAGGCGAGCGCCGAGGTGCTGCACCTGCTGCGCCAGGCGGTCGACGAGTTCGGCCAGACGGTGATCATGGTCACCCACGACCCGGCCGCCGCGGCCCACGCCGACCGCTTGATCACCCTGCGCGACGGGCGCATCGTCCACGACGCCGCTCCCGGCTCGGCTGACGCGGTGATCGAGCTGATGAAGACGATCGCCTAGCGGCGTGTCCTGTCCTGTGACATCGGCCAGGAAATGACGCGGCTCGCGGTCAAGAGCCTCTGGGCGCGCAAGGTCCGCGCCCTGACGACGACCCTGGCCGTGGTGATCGGCGTCGCCTTCGTCGCCGGCACCTACATCCTCACCGACACCACCTTCGCTGCCTTCGACGAAATTTTCGAAGACTCGCTGGCGAAGACCGACGTCGTGATCACCGCCAAGGACGCGGTGCGCCAGGAAAGCGGCGAGGCGCCCAGCTTCAAAGCGACGGTGTTGCCGAAAGTGAAGCGAGTGCCGGGAACGCGGGTGGCGTCGGGGCAGATATTCACCCCGGGCGGACTCTTCGACGCGAAAAACGAGCAGATCGGCACCCAGTTCGCGCCCAAGTTCATCACCTCGATCCTCCCCGACGCGCTCGAAACGCAGACCTACGTCGAAGGCAGGGCTCCGCGCAACGCCAGGGAGGCGGTGCTCGACGAGAGCGCCGCCGAGGAGGCCGGCATCGGACTCGGCGACACGCTCAAGCTGGCCTCGGTCGAACGGGTCGCCGCCTACCGGGTGGTCGGGCTGACCAGGCTCGGCGAGGCCTCCTGGGGGGGCGCCAGCATCGCCGGGCTGATCCTGCCCGAGGCGCAGCGGATCACCGACAAGCGCGGCGAATTCGACCAGATCGCGATCGCCGCCAAAGAGGGCGTCTCCGAAGAGACGCTGAAGCGGCGCGTCCAGCGCGTCACGCCGCCGTCGCTGCTGGTCGAGACGGCCAAGGAGAACGCCGAGCGCAACTCCGACCAGATCCGCGACGACCTCGGCTTCCTGCGGATCGCGCTGCTGGTCTTCGCCTTCGTCGCCCTCTTCGTCGGCGCCTTCCTGATCTTCAACACCTTCTCGATCACAGTGGCGCAGCGAGTGCGGGAGTTCGGAATGCTGCGCACGCTCGGCGCCGACCGGCGCCAGATCCTCAGCTCGGTCGTGGTCGAGGCGCTGGCGATCGGCCTGCTCGGGGCTCTACTCGGCCTCGCCGGCGGCTACGCGATCGCCGTCGGCCTCAACGCGCTCTTCGTCGCGATCGGGATCGACCTGCCGACCACCGCCCTGGTCACCAAGGACCGGACGATCGTCGTCTCGCTGCTGATCGGCATCGGCATCACCCTGGTCTCCTCCTTCATCCCGGCGCTTCGCTCGACCCGGGTGCCGCCGATCGCGGCGATGCTGGCGCTGGAGCTGCCCACCAGCCGCCGCCGTGGCCTCGTCTACGCCGCGATCGCGGTGCTGCTCGGCATGGCGGGCATGGCGATGGTCCTGGCCGGCCTCTTCGGCAGCGCCAGTGGCGGCAGCGCCGCCGGCCTGATGGGCGGCGGCGCGGTGGCCGTCCTGCTCGCGGTCTCGCTCTTCAGTCCGCGCCTGGTGCGCCCGCTCGCCTCGCTCGCCGGTCGGCCCCTGGAGCTGCTGCGCCGGCTCACCGGGCGTCTCGCCCGCGAGAACACCCAGCGCAACCCCGCCCGCACCGCGGTTACGGCGGCGGCGCTGATGATCGGCCTCGCCGTCGTCGCCTTCGTCACCGTCTTCGCCGCCGGCATCAAGAGCTCGATCGCGTCCGCGATCGACGAGAACTTCCAGGGCGAGCTGGTGATCCAGAACTCCGATGGCTTCTCGCCGATCTCCCCCCGCGCCGCCAACGCCGCGCGCGGGGTGGAGGGGGTCGAGCTGATCGCGACCCTGCGCTCGGTCCAGGCGAAGCTGGTCGGCGGCGACGGCGGCAAGCCGCGCGTCACCTCGCTCGACCGCGACGCCGACCGGGTGCTGACGATCGACTGGACCGAGGGCGGGCCCGAGGTGCTGCGGGGCCTCACCGATCGCCAGGTGGTCCTCGACAAGGCCTTCGCCAACAGCAACGACATCGAGGTCGGGGACAGGATCCGGTTTCTGACCCAGGTCGGGGAGCGACCCCGCCTGCGCGTGGCCGGCGAGTTCGAAGACAAAGTCGAACTGCTCGGCAGCGCGATCGTCACCCCGCGGCTGATGGCGACCGCGTTCGACCAGCGCGACGACGTGATCGACTTCGTCAAGCTGGCGCCGGGGGCCGACGCCGAGGTCGTGCAGGGGGAGCTGTCGAAACTGCTGGAACGCGAGTTTCCCACCGCCGAGGTCCGCAGCCAGCAGGAGCTGAAGGAAAACCAGGAAGAACAGATCAACCAGCTGCTCGGCCTGATCTACGCACTGCTGGCGCTGGCGATCATCGTCTCGCTGTTCGGGATCGCCAACACGCTGGCGCTCTCGATCCACGAGCGGACCCGCGAGCTGGGGATGCTGCGGGCGATCGGCATGTCGCGGCGTCAGGTGCGGACGATGATCCGCTACGAGGCGGTGATCACGGCGCTGATCGGCGCCCTGCTCGGGATGGTGATCGGGGTGATCTTCGCGGCGCTGATCGCGCAGCCGCTGGAGGAGGAAGGCTTCGCCCTCTCCTACCCGGTGGGGGAACTGGTCCTGCTGCTCGTCTTCGCCGCCTTCGCCGGTGTTCTCGCGGCGATTCCGCCGGCCCGCCGCGCTTCGCGCCTGAACGTCCTCGAAGCCCTGCAGTACGAGTAGCTACCCGTGGCGGAGCAGGCGCTTCACCGCGCCCATCAGCTCCTCGGTGCGCTCCGGCTGCGCTGACTTCTCGGCCCCGATCACGCAGTGGGCGGCATGGTCGGTGAGCAGCTCCAGCGCCACCTTGTCGAGCGCGGCTTGGATCGCCGTGACCTGGGTGACGACGTCGATGCAGTAGCGGTCCTCTTCGACCATCCGCTCGACGCCGCGCACCTGTCCCTCGACGCGCCGCAGCCGCTTCAGCACCGCCTCCTTGTTCTCGGTGTAGCCCCGGGTTGCCTCACTCACTGGTGGTGACTCCTCTCGGTTGTCTCGCCGTGGCCGCCATCGTCGCCGCCGATCGCCTCGGCGGCGAGCACTATCGCCCCGAACAGCGCCGCGGTGGCGAAGAAGACGGCGGTGGGCTTGGTCGGCAGCCCGCCGTGGACCCCGGTCTCGTGCATCACTGCGTGACCCTTGCCGCGCCGGATCAACCAGCGGTTGACGGGCCACGCGGCGAGGCCGGCGATCGCCAAAGCCACCGCCAGCGACCCCCAGAAGAGGACGTCTCCGAGGCCCGCCTCCATCGCCCCGGGGATCGCCAGCATGATCGCGTTGTCGACGATCTCCATCGTCGCGATGCTGACCGTGTCGACGCTGAGCGCAATCGGGGCCACGACCGCGAACGCCATCCCGGCCCGCAGCAGCGGCAGGCTGGTCAGGGTGTAGCCGAAGAGGAAGGCGAGCCCGACTGCCAGCGCCACCGTCCCTAGGTCGGAGAAGCCGAGCGCGGTGCCGATCGCCATCCCCAGCACCTCGCCGATCGCGCACCCGGTGAGGCAGTGCAGGGTGGCGCTCGCCGCCATCGCGGTTAGCGCCGAGCCCTCGGCCGGCATCTCGTGGTCGTGGTGTGCGTGAGCGGAGGCGTCCATCGCGATCTCCCCTAGTCGGGTTCCTGGCACCGCCATTGTTACATACCCCCTAGGGGTATTAGGAGAGGCCCATGCGCAGCGCCCCTGCCGCCTCGAGCATCGCCGCGCGAGAGGTGCGGCTGACCGCGGTCAGGTTGGCGAAGCTGTGCACCAGGCCGGGGTGGCGCCGCAGGGCGACGCGGACGCCCGCCGCACGCATTCGCTCGGCGTAGGCCTCTCCCTCGTCGCGGAGAGGGTCGAAGCCGGCGGTGGCGACGTAGGCCGGGGGCAGGCCGGAGAGATCGTCGGTTCGCAGCACCGAGACGCGCGGATCCTCGGCGGTGCCGGCACTTGGCAGGTAATGGCCCTCGAACCAGTCCATGTCCGCCTTGGTCAGCAGGAACCCTTTCGCGAAGAGCCGTCGCGACGCGCTGTCCTCAGCGTCGGTCACCGGGTAGATCAGCAGCTGCATCGCCGGGTCCGGCCCACCGGCGTCGCGGGCGAGGACGCTGACTACGGCTGCCAGGTTGCCACCGGCGCTGTCCCCGCCGACCGCGACCCGGCGGGGATCGGCGCCCATCCCCGCGGCCTGTTCCGCCGCCCAGTAGAACGCGGCGAAGGCGTCTTCCACCGCGGCGGGGAAGGGGTGCTCCGGCGCCAGCCGGTAGCCGACCGAGAGCACGAGGACGCCGGCGTTGGCGGCGAGGAAGCGGCAGAGCCCGTCGTGGGTGTCGAGGTCGCCGATCACCCAGCCGCCGCCGTGGAAGTAGACGAGCAGGGGCATTGGCCCCTCCGCCTTCCCCGGGGGTGTGTAGAAGCGCATCGGAATCGGCCCGGCCGGGCCGCGAAGCTCGAGCTCGTCCACCTGGGCCATCGGCAGCTTCGGCCCGCGGGCAGCTTCGGCCCCGAGGCGACTATTCGCCCGTGCCTCTTCGGGCGCCGCGCATTCGGTGATCGATTCGCTGCCCGCCCATTCCGAGAGCCGGATCAGCGCCTGGATGTCGCTTGCCAGCACCTGTCCGTCGAGCGCCGGCGGGCGGCCGAAGAGCACTCGCTGCGCGGGCGCCGGCAGTCCACAGCCGACCTTCAGCACCCGGTGCTCGGCCTGCGGGGAGAGGCGGGGGAGCCTGAGTCCATTCTGGGCCACGTCGCCGGGCAGGCTATGCGATTCCTGTGAGGCAGATCTCACACGAGAGTGCCGCCGCGGCACTAGCCTGTTGGGGGAGAGGCGCGATGGAGGCAGCGACAACAACCGTCCCGCGGCCGCTGAGCAGGCCGGCGGAGCGACGGTTGCCCCCGGGCCCGCCGCTGCCGCGCGTGCTGCAGACCGCGATCTGGTCGCGCCAGGCGCGGCGGATGCTCTTCGCCTGCCACGAGCGTTACGGCGACATGTTCACGGTCCAGATCGCCTACGAAGGCAAGTGGGTGATGCTCGCCGACCCGGAGGCGGTCAAGCAGGTCTTCACCGGCGACCCGAAGGTCTTCCATGCCGGCGAGGGCAACAAAATCCTCGCCCCGGTCCTCGGCCGCAACTCGGTCCTCGTCCTCGACGAGAAGCCGCACATGAGCCAGCGCAAGCTGCTGCTGCCTCCTTTCCACGGCGCCCGGATGCAGGGCTACGAGCAGACGATGGGCGAGATCGCGGCGCGCGAGATCGATAGCTGGCCCACCGGGACCCCTTACAAGCTGCGGCCGCGGATGCAGGCAATGACCTTGGAGATCATCCTCAGCACGGTCTTCGGTGTGAGCGAGGGCGAGCGGCTGGCCGAGCTGCGCGAGGCGCTGCGCGAGTTCCTCGACCTGACCACGGATCCGCGCGCACTGCTGCCCCTGCTCCTCATCGGACCCGGCCGGATCAGGAACTTCCGCCCCTTCCGCCGCCGGATCGAGCGGGTCGACGCCTTGATCTACAGCGAGATTGCCGAGCGCCGCCGCGCCGAGGATCTAGAGCAGCGCGACGACGTGCTCTCGATGCTGGTCGGTGCTCATCACGAGGACGGCAGCCCGATGGGCGACGAGGAGATCCGCGACGAGCTGCTCACCCTGCTCGTCGCTGGCCACGAGACAACCGCCACCTCGCTGTCCTGGGCGGTCGAGCGGCTCGCCCGCCACCCCGAGAAGCTGGAACGGCTGCGCGACGAGGTCGAGGACGGTCGCGACGAGTACCTGACCGCGACGATCCAGGAGACGCTGCGGCTGCGCCCGGTGATCTCAATCGTCGTTCGTCACCTCACCGAGCCGGTTGAGATCGGCGGCTACGAGCTGCCGGCGGGCATTGGGGTGACGCCCTGCGTCTACCTCGTCCACCGCAACCCCGAGGTCTACCCGGAGCCCGACCGCTTCCTGCCGGAGCGCTTCCTCGAGCGCCCGCCCGGCACCTACACCTGGATCCCCTTCGGCGGCGGCGTCCGCCGCTGTCTAGGAGCCTCCTTCGCCCAGTTCGAGATGGCCGTTGTCCTCCGTGAGCTGGTCAGGCGCCATCAGATCCGCCCGGCCGACCCGCGCCCGGAGCGCGTCTTCCGCCGCGCGATCACCGAGACCCCGCGCCACGACGCGACCGTCGTCCTCGGCTGACGTCCTTCACTTTCCGAGTATCGCTGTACGGTAAGGAGCGTGAAGTCCGGAAAGCGAACCGGAAACTGGACGCCCGACGGGCGGGCGGAGCGCATTTCCCTGCGTCGCGACTACACGGAGCTCACACCTTCCCAGCGTGTGGAACAGGTTTTCGAGCTATCGCGATTCATGTCTCAGCTAGCTGAGGCCGGACGTCGTCAGCGTGGTGCCTGAGCTCGATATTCGAGGAATCCTCGAAGCACTCGTCCAGGAGGAGGTCGAGTTCCTGGTCATCGGTGGGGTCGCAATTGGCTTCCATGGTTTTGTTCGGGCAACGAAGGACGTCGACGTGGTGCCGGCACCCGATTCCAAGAACCTCACGAAGCTCGCCCGAGTGTTGAGAGTCCTCGACGCACAGATCGAAGGAGCGGAGGATTTCGAGGACGCGGAGTTGCCGGATCCACTTGATCCGGAGGCGCTCGCATTGGGGGGCAACTGGGTCCTGCGTACTCGCCTCGGGCGCTTCGACGTAATGCAGTGGATCGGCGAGGACGCTCTATGGGAGAAACTCTCGCCTACTGCGATCGAGGCTGAGATAAACGGCTTGCCCGTCAAGGTTGTGAGCTACGAGGGCCTTGTTGCCCTCAAGGAGCATGCGGGACGACCCCAAGACCTTGTCGATTTGCAGCGGCTGCGAGAGGCGCGCGACGAAGAGTAGGACGAGGCAGCGCGGCTGAATCAGCCGCAGCCGGTGTTGTTGCCGCAGCTGGAGCACGTGTAGCAAGAGCCCGTGCGCTGCATCATGCCGCCGCACTGATCGCAGGCGGGCCCGAGGTCGAGGCCGGACATCTTGGCCGGCACGACCGGGGGGGTTTCGGTGAAGGCGGCGCCGGCGGGGACCGCCTCGCCACCCGTCGCCTTGGCCTTCTCGGCCCCGTTGCCGTTGCCGGGCTTGGAATGGCCGTTGCCGCCGTTGGTCGGCTCGGCCTCGTCGCCTGTGCTGATCCCGAGCCCAAGCTGGCTGGTCTCCGCCTCGCGCTTCGCCCGCACCTCGGGGGTGAGGATGCCGAGTTCCTCCAGCTCGTCGAGGTCCTCGACGAAGCGGCTTGCCACCCAGCGCATGATGTAGTCGGGCAGCGATTTGGCGAAGGGGATCTCCGGGTTGCCGGTGATTCCCTCCGGATCGAAGCGCATGTAGCTGAACTTGCGCACGAAGGTCTCCAGCGGCACGCCGTACTGAAGCCCGATCGAGATCGCCGTCGCGTAGGCGTTGAGCATCCCTCGCAGGGTCGACCCCTCCTTGCCGATGTCGGTGAGGAAGATCTCGCCGACCGAGCCGTCCTCGTACTTGCCGGCGGTGATGTAGCCCTCGTGACCGGCGATCGAGAACTTGTGGGTGATCGATTCGCGCTCGCGAGGCATCCTTTTGCGCTCCGGCGTCGACATCGGCTGCTCAGCCTGGGCCTCCTTCTCCTCCTGGGCGTCGGTGCGCAGCGCCTGCGCCGTCTTCGAGCCGTCGCGGTAGATCGCCAGCGCCTTCAGCCCGCCCTTCCAGCCGCGCGTGTAGGCGTCGGCGATGTCCTCCACCGTCGCCGTCTGCGGCAGGTTGACCGTCTTCGAGATCGCCCCGGAGATGAAGGGCTGGGTCGCGGCCATCATGTCGATGTGGCCGGTGTGGGTGATCGCCCGCTCGCCGACCGCTACGTCGAAGATCGGCAGGTGCTCGTCCTTCAGGCCTGGCGCGCCGACGATCGTGTTCTTCTCGGCGATGTGGGCGTTGATCTGGTCGACCTCGGCGTCAGTGTAGCCGAGCGTGCGCAGCGCCAGCGGCACCGATTTGTTGACGATCGTCATCTGGCCGCCGCCGACCAGCTCCTTGAACTTGACCAGGGAGAAGTCGGGCTCGATCCCGGTCGTGTCGCAGTCCATCAGGAAGCTGATCGTCCCGGTCGGCGCCAGCACCGTCGCCTGCGCGTTGCGGTAGCCGTGCTCCTCGCCCAGCTCGACCGCCTCGTCCCAGGCCCGCTGCGCCGCCTCGAGCAGCTCACCCTTGATCCCGGCCGGGTCGACGTCGTATGAGGCGTCGCGGTGCATCCGCATCACCCCGTTGTGGGGCTCGCGGTTCTTCTCATACTCGTCGTAGGCGCCGGTGGCGCCGGCGGCGATCAGCGCCGACTGGCGGTAGGCGCGCCCGGTCATCAGCGCCGTGATCGCGGCGGCGACGTTGCGGCCCGCGTCGGAGTCGTAGGGCAGCCCGTCGGACATCAGCAGAGCGCCGAGGTTGGCGTAGCCGAGCCCGAGCTGGCGGAAGGCGTTGGCGTTGGCGGCGATCTCCGGGGTCGGGTAGCTGGAGCAGCCGACGACGATCTCCTGGGCGAGGAAGACGATGTCGACCGCGTGCTCGAAGTCGGAGACGTCGAAGGAGCCGTCCTCGCGGCGGAACTTCATCAGGTTGAGCGAGGCCAGGTTGCAGGCCGAGTCGTCGACGTGCATGTACTCCGAGCAGGGGTTCGAGGCGTTGATCCGGCCCGACTCCGGGCAGGTGTGCCAGCGATTGATGATCGTGTCGTACTGGACGCCCGGGTCGGCGCAGCGCCAGGCGGCGTCGGCGATCTGGTTCATCAGCTCGCGCGCCGGCAGCGTCTTGGTCGGCTCGCCCGTGGCGCGTGCCGTGAGGCTCCAGTCCTCGCCGGCCTCGACCGCCTCCATGAAGTCGTCGGTGACCCGCACCGAGTTGTTGGCGTTCTGGTACTGGATCGAGGTGAAGCCCTCGCCGTCGATCGACATGTCGAAGCCGGCGTCGCGCAGGGCGGCCGCCTTCTTCTCCTCGTCGGCCTTGCACCAGATGAAGTGCTCGATGTCGGGATGGTCGACGTCGAGGACGACCATCTTCGCCGCCCGCCGCGTCTTGCCGCCCGACTTGATCGTTCCCGCCCAGGCGTCGGCGCCGCGCATGAAGCTGACCGGCCCGGAGGCGAGCCCGCCCTTGGAGAGCGGCTCGACCGAGCCGCGGATGTTGGAGAGGTTGATCCCCGACCCCGAGCCGCCGCGGAAGATCTTGCCCTCCTTGGTGTTCCAGTCGAGGATCGACTCCATCGTGTCCTCGACGCTGAGGATGAAGCAGGCCGAGCATTGCGGCCGCTCCTCGAAGCCGACGTTGAACCAGACCGGCGAGTTGAAGGCCGCCTTCTGGTTGAGCAGGATCGAGGTCAGCTCCGCTTCGAAGGCGTCGGCGTCCCCGTCGGAGGCGAAGTAGCCGCCCTCGCGCCCCCAGTCGGAGATCGTCCCCGCGACGCGCCCGATCATCTGTTTGACCGAGGACTCCCTTTTCTCCGTGCCGAGCTGGCCGCGGAAGTACTTCTGGGCGACGATGTTGGTCGCGTTCTGCGACCAGCTCTTCGGGAACTCGACCCCACGCTGCTCGAAGGCCGGGTTCTCGGGATCGCCGATCACCGCGTCGCGTGTCTCCCACTCAATCTCGTCGAAGGGATGGATCCCTGCAGAAGAAAATCGGCGCTCTACCGAGAGGCCCTGCAGACCGGTCTGGGGGGTGCTGGCGGCGGTCTTGGACATCGAACTTCTCCTCTCGGGCGGCTTCTAAGGGTGAGCTGCCCAGCTTCCATAACGCGTCGGACGCAACTTTGTTGGCACGAGGTCGCAAAAAGCTGCAATTTTCGCGAATTCGACGCTGTTCTCCGTCTATGGTGACAAGCCGATGGTGCGGGCAAAGGCCACTGAGAAGACGGAGGCTGCAAAGGAAGCTGCATCGGACGCGATCGCTTCGGTCAAGCCGAAGCTGCGCGGCGTCTCGCACGAGTGGGCCTTCTTCATCTCGCTGGGCCTCGGTGCGGCTCTGATCATCGCTGCCGATACGCCCCAGGCCACCCTCGCCGTCGCGATCTACGCCGTCAGTCTCTCTGCCCTGCTCGGCACCAGCGCCCTCTACCACCGCGTGGAATGGAAGCGGCCCAACGTGCGCCGCTGGATGCGCCGGCTCGACCACTCGATGATCTTCGTCCTCATCGCCGGCACCTACACGCCGTTCGCCCTGCTCGCCCTCGACGGGCCGCTCGCCGACGCGATCCTCGCCGTGGTCTGGATCGGCGCGATCGCCGGCGCGATCGTCGAGATGGTCTGGATCGAGCACCCGAAGTGGGTCGCGGCGTTGGTCTACATCTCGATCGGCTGGGTGGCCCTGATCGCCTTCCCGGAACTGTGGAGCGAGATGGGCGCCGCCGGCACGCTGCTCGTCGCCGCCGGCGGCCTCCTCTACACGATCGGCGCCGTCGTCTACGCGACCCAGCGGCCCAACCCCAACCCGCGTGTCTTCGGCTACCACGAGGTCTTCCACCTCCTCGTGATCGCCGCCGCCGCCGCGCACTTCGCCGCGATCGCGTTCTTCGCCCTGCCGGCCGCCTAAGAGGCGAGTGCTGACGCCGCGCGCTCCTTGGCGCCCTCGATCAGCTCCAGCAGCTCGGGCTCGCGCCCTTCGCGCAGCAGCCCGACCGGGTCGGGCTCGCCGTTGACTATCCCCTCGAAGAACTCCTTGCGGTCCTGGTAGGTCGGCAGCGTCCCCTTCGCCCAGCCGCGGGCGTCGTTGAGGACGACCGCGAGGCGGGCGTACTCCTCGCCGAAGAGGTCGGCGATCTCCCGCTTCATCCGCTTCGCCAGCGCGGGGGAGGCGCCGGCGGTCGAGATCGCGATCGCCAGCGGGCCGGTGCGCACGATCGCCGGCAGGATGAAGTTGCAGAGCGGCGGCACGTCGACGACGTTGACCAGCATCGCCCGCCGCTCGGCGTCGTCGTAGACGCCGATGTTGACCTCGCTGTCGTCGGTCGCGGCGATCGCCATGAAGGCGCCCTCGAGGTCGGCCGCCCCTGCGTAGACCCGCTTCTCCCACTCGATCGACCCCTCCGCCGCCAGCTCCTCCAGCTGCGGGTGGGCGACCGGCGCGATCAGGGTCACGTCGGCGTCGCAGGCCAGCAGCCCCTCGACCTTCTCGAGGCCGATGTCACCGCCGCCTACCACCAGGCAGCGCCGCCCCTTCAGCTTCAGGCAGGCGATGTAGAACGGCGTCTCCAGCATGTCGCGTACGCAGGACTGGTCGCAGATCCCCTTGCGCAGCTGGCAGACGCACTCCTTGCCGGCATAGGCCTGTGCGGGCATGGGAGGGAGGTTAGTGATGCGGGGTCAGATGGAGTCCAGCGTCAGCCGCAGGCCCTCTTCCAGAGAGGTCCCGGCGCGCCAGCCCAGCTCGCGTTCGGCGCGACCCGGATCGATCGCGATCCGCTGCACCTCGCCGGCGCGCGCCGGGGCGAGCTCGGGCTCGAAGCCTTCGGCCCCGCCCAGCTCGCCGAGCAGTCTGGCCAGCTCCAGCACGTCGGTCTCGATGCCGGTGCCGACGTTGATCGGGCCCGTCGCCTCCGACCCGGCCGCGGCAAGCGCCGCCGCGACCACGTCGCCCACATATATGTAGTCCCGGGTCTGGGTGCCGTCGCCGAACACCGTCGGCGACTCTCCCGCCCGCAGCCGCCCGCAGAAGATCGCGATCACGCCCGCCTCGCCGAGCGGGTCCTGGCGCGGGCCGTAGACGTTGCCCGGGCGCAGGCTCACCCCGGAGAGCCCGTAGAGCCTTTCGTAGAGCCCGAGATAGCCCTCGGCGGCGTACTTGCTCTGGCCGTACGGGGCCTCCGGCGCCGCCGGGGTCTCCTCGGAGAGAGGAAGCTCCCGCCCCGCGCCCTCGCCGTAGATCGCCCCCCCGGTCGAGACGAGGACGATGCGGCGCGTTCCCGCCCGCCTTGCCCCCTCCAGCACGTTTGCCGTGCCGCCGACGTTTATCGAGGCGTCGAAGGCGGGGTCCTCGACCGACTTGCGCACGTCGATCTGGGCGGCGAGGTGGAAGACCGCCTCCGGCTTCGCTTCGCCGGCCAGCGCGGCGATCGCGTCGGCGTCGCGGATGTCCTGCTCCACCAACCTCGCGCCGTTCGCCAGGGCGGCCTCGAGGTTCTCGCGCCGCCCAGTCGAGAGGTCGTCGACCACCGTCACCTCGTCGCCGCGGACGAGCAGCGCGTCGACCAGATTCGAGCCGATGAACCCGGCGCCGCCTGTGACCAAGGCCTTCATCGCGGCGCCGATCCTAAGGGGATCGGCGGGCGACGGCCCGCAGGCGCCACCGAGCGCCCCTGCTACCCTCGCCGCCCGATGAGGCTGATCGTCACCGAGAAGAACAACAGCGCCGAGAAGATCGCCAAATTTCTCAGCGGCGGCAGCGCGTCCAGCGACAAAACGTTCAAAGTCCCCTACTACACCTGGACCGACGCCGACGGCGAGCAGCAGCGGACGATCGGGCTGAAGGGGCACGTGCTCGGGCCGGCCTTCCCCGAGGGCTACTCGAACTGGCAGAAAACCGACCTGCACGACCTGATCGACGCCGAGCTGATCAAGGAGCCGACCGACAAGAACGTCGTCAAGGCGATCAAGAAGGTGGCGCAGGAGGCCGACGAGCTGGTGATCGC
>DATMDR010000013.1:0-29237 GCA_035557635.1 Solirubrobacterales bacterium
ACCGCGATCGAAGCGAGCAGCACAGCAGCTGGGCCGCTGGGCACCTGAGAGTCCTTCCGCCTACCTCGCCGCGCGAGGGCCGCGACGTTTCTTGCGGGACTGCTTGCCGCACTTGACCTGAAGCTTCGGCCGCAGGGTGATGCGGTCGCCGTTGTGGGCGGCGGCCTTGACCGTGGCGCGGTTGGTCCCTTTGCAGATGTCGCGGCTGTTGATCAGCAGGCCCTTGCGAGCGCCCGGCAGCTGCAGGACCAGCTTGGTGAAGGGGGCGTCGGGGACGAAGTCGAAGGTGTTGCGGATCCCGCCCCTGATCGAGTCGGTGCGACCGGCGGCCTCGACCCTCAGCGGCTGGTGGGCCGGGCCCCTCAGGTCGGGGACGAGGTCGGGCAGGGTGTTATCGGAGGAGCGCAGGTAGACGTTGCCGGTGAGCGGGTAGTCGAGCAGCGGCGTGGTCACGGTGGCTTTGCCGTAGACCGAGGCCGCTGGGCACACATCGGCGGCGAACTGCACCCTGGTGCAGACGGTGCCGATGTGGGCCTGGTCGAGGAACTCCGAGCGCGGCAGGGCGACCGAGATCGCCGCCAGGTTGGCGTCGCCCGGGCGGGGAGTGAAGGTCGCGGTGAGAGCAGGGTGGCCGCCACGCTTGGTGCCGCCTTTCAGTTTCAGCGTCAGCTTCGGCTTGAAGCCAAGGCGGGTGCACTCGGCGAGCTGGAAGCGCGAGGAGACGCTGGCCGCTGTCGGGGAACCGAAGATCGTGCCGTCGAAGCTCATCGGGTTGCAGCTGGTCGGATTGAGGGTGAAGCCGGGGCGGTCGGTGTCGACGTGGACCGAGCGCACCTGAAGGGGGATGCCCCGCAGGATCTGGGGCAAGGGGTCGCTGGCGATCGTGATCTCGGTGGTCTTGGGATCAACCTGGGCGGCGCTGCGCACCACCACGGTGCCGAGGTCGAAGGGACCGGCGACGGCGGGGGTGATCACCGCGACCGAGATTGGGGCACCCTTATAAGGGCCAGCAAGGTAGGCGGTGCCCTGGGCGTAATAGGGGGTTGGGCCGGCGCCGGCGCCGACGATGACGGTGCCGAGGCGACTGGAAGCCGGGCAGCTGGGGGCGGCCTGCTCTGCCCTACCGCCGTTGGCTGCTGCCGCAGCGAGGGAAGCATCGGAGCAGGTGGCCACCCCGGCCAGCTTGCCGGTAAGTCCCTGGGGCAAGTCAAGGGTTAGGCCCTTGAGGGTTTGCGAACCGTCGGGCCGCGAAGTCTTGACCACCAGCGGGCTGAAGGCGGCAGCGATTGGACTGACCGTCCCTGCGTCAAAGGGCGGGGTGAAGGGCAAGGAGGCGGTATCAGCGGGGTTGCCCGCTTTGCTGGGGTCGCCGGCTACGCAGGCACCGCCGTCGGGACCATGGTCGATCGTGAAGGAGTCGGTTTTGATCAGCGGTGGGTTGCCCGACCAGGGGTAGAGCTCGGTCTTCACCTCATAGGTGCCGCAGGTAGAGGGAGTGATCAGCGGTGCTCTATTGCCGATCTTGAAGGAGACCTCTAGGTGGGAGAAGGGGAACTGGGGGTTCTGGTCAAAGCTCGCGGTGAGCCTCCCGGTCTGCGGGTCGGGCTCGATCTTGCCGGCCAGCTTGACGGCGACACCACGCTCTGAGGACTTGATCACCAGGTAGCCGGCAAGCAGGGTGTCGAAGGAATTGTCATAGGGGGTGGCGAGGAAGACCGAGCCGCTTAGCGGGTCGTTGGGCAGGAGCGGGGTCTCGACCGAGACCGAGGCGACCTTGGAAGAAGCGGGGCAGCCCGAGCCGAAGTCAGAGGAGGGAGTCTCGGCGGCGAGCTGGGCCGGAGAGCAGGCACCGAGCCCGTCGGCGGAGGCCGGGTTGACGGTGAGGCCCTCGGGCAGGGTGACGACGGCCTTCTTTAGGTCCGACTCGGCGCTGCTGTCAGGGTCGGCCAACCCCGGGTCCTCGACGTCGATCGTGAACTCAAAGCCCGAGGGGCTGGCGGCGTTGGGGGTAGTCGGGGTGGCGCCGACGTCGGGGTCGAAGCCGAGCGTCTCGCAGCCGGTAGTGGCGGGGGCGGTGGTGCCGTCATCGACCCAGGTATCGGGGTCGGCCCAAGAGGCAATCGAGAAGGGGAACTCCAGCGACTCACCGGGGCAGGAGCGCGGCATGGTCAGGAAGGCCTTCTCGGGGACGCCGGCGGGGCCACCTCGCTCGGCGTCGTGGGCGGGGTCGGCGGGGTTGCCCCAGATCGTCACCCGCGAGGCGTAGACGAAGGAGGCCTGCGAGACGTTTTCGACCCGGGCGAGGATGCGGTAGGGCGGCTCGGGGCTGACCGTGGCGATGATCGAGACGGGCAAGATCCCGACGGGGATAAAGCCGAACCTTGCGGCCTGACCGGGGCCAGGGGCGAGGTTGAAGATCTTGTTGGTGACGATGCTGTCGGGCCCGGGGCCACCTAGGGTGATTTTGGCTATCCCCACGACGCTCGAGCCGGGACAACTGACCACACCACCGTCGGCCGCGCCGGCGGCGAAGGTCGCATACGGACAGGCGGGAACGGCGGAGGGATCGCCGATCAGGCCCACCGGCAGCTCCGAGGTCAGATTCTTCAGCTCCCCCTCGGGGATGGTGGGCCTGGTTGGCTCAGGCGGGACTTCGGGAGTAGGGATCGTGTTGAGACTGAAGTCGGTTGCGAAGGCGTAGGGGTGGGAGCCAGCCTGGGTCACGGGCGCATCGCCTGTGTCGGTCAGGGTGACTTCGAGGTCTTCGAAGCCGAAGGCGGCCTGTGCTGCCCCCGGAGAGCCGGCCGCGAGCAGAAGCGGCAGGGCTAGGGCGAGCAGTACGCATGTCAAACGATGCGGGATCGCAATATTCATCGCTGCGCCCTCCCCTCGCGGCTGGCTCGCCGCCTGGGTTTCACGCAGCGCACTTTGCCCCTGCGCCGCACCTTGCGCTTGCCCTTCGGGCAGCCTTTCGGCCCGCCGCGGTTTTTGCCTTGGTTGGGCGGGCCGGAGAAGACCGCGGAGCCCGCTGAAGGAGTGCTCGGCGCCGGCGCGGCGGCTCCCTGACAGGCGTCGCCCAGGCAGGGCGGTGGGACCGGCGGGAAGGCGAAGCCGCCGCCGACGCGGGCGTCGTAGACGTCGGCCAGGTCTTCGTCCACCGAGACCAGGTCCTGGTTGGTGCCGATGAAGACGTCGTCGCCGGTGGCTGAGGCGTCGAGGAAGGAGAAGTCGCTCTCTCCCTGGCCGGTTGAGATCAAGCTGAGGCAGCCTTCGTTGACGGCGAAGAAGTTGGGATCGGTCATCTCGCAATCTCCCGTGCCTGGGGCCTGCCACTGGTAGACATCGGTGCCGGGGTTCTCGTCCTCGGGCAGGAGGCGGTCGAAGCTTTCGAAGAAAAGGCGCGAGCCGTCCGCGGAGAGGATGCGGGACTCGTGCAGGGAGTACTCCCAGCCGGGGATGCGGGCGGCGAGCCAGAAGGGGTGCGCACCTGCCACCGGAGATTCCACTAGGCGCCCGATCGGTCGCGCTTCCGTCGGGTTGCAGGAAACGCAGCGCGGCTGATCGGCGCCGGCCTCGTAGCGGAAGACTTGGGCATCGTGCTCACCGCTGACGGCATCCGCGTTCTCGATCCCCGTCAAGGAGGCATTCGACATGAAGACGAGGACCTCGCCGTCGGCGGTGGCATGGGCGAGGCGCCCGAAGGGCTCTGGGGTATAGGTGAACTCATCGGCGTCGCCGTGGTCGGGTTCATTGTCGCCGGCAGATACTGCCGCAGCCAGGGTAGTTATGAACGCGAAGCCCGCCCCCTCCTCGTAGAGGTAGAGGTTGCGTTTCCCGGCGCTCGCGCCCTCGTCGAGCACCTCGGTCGAGACGAGGTAGATGCGGGAGAGGTCCTCGGAGGTGGCGAGAACGCCGCCGACGCCTCTCGAGGCTCCCCCAGCGGACGGCAACAGCCCGCCGGCGATCAGCGTCGAGCTCTCGCTGGCCAGGTCATAGAGGTAGAGCTCACTACCGTGGGGGCTGTCGATGCTGCCTTTTGTGCCATCGAAGCTGAACAGCGCCCGCGAGCCATCGGGAGTGGCGGTCCAGAAGCGTGCCGGGCCGGGGTCGACGGTCTCCGATACCGGCAGCGTGCAGGCGCGGGTGTCGAGGTTGGTGCAATCGCCGTCTACGATCGGGCTCTGGGCGCGGTCGGGGTTGAGGCGGAGGTAGATGCGACCGGGACCAGAACTTCCGCCCGTCCCGAGAGATGACGTGTTGCTGGTGCTCCAGTAGACGCGCGAGCCATCCTCGGAGACGGCACGGGCGAGCGTGCTGCGCTCGGCTTTCAGTTCTGGTCCGTCGGGAGTGCCGAGCGAGGAGTGGAGGGTCGGAGCAGCGCCAGGTTTGGTGCCACCCGGGCTCGGCAGGATGCTGACCAGGCGCAGGGCGCCTTCGCTGTAGAGGTAGAGGGAGAAAAGGTTGCCGGCGGGAGAGCTGGAGAGAAGCTCACCGTTGGCGCGCAGGAAGACCTTTGAGCCGTCGGCGCTGAAGCCCTGCACCCGCGGCCAGTAGCTGTCGTTTTTGCCGGCGGGGAGGTTTTTGGGCGGCTCCAGTGTGAGGGTCTCGAATTCCTCGGGCTCCTCGCAGTTGCGCCGCCGGTAGAGGTCCGGGTAGCCGGGCTGGTCGCCGACGGCGACGGGATTATCGGTCTCGTTGACGAAGAAGGCGGAGCAGAGGTCCTCGCTGAAGCCCTGGATGTGGGGCATCTGGCGGGCGAAGCTGTATAGGGAGACGCCGTAGCGGGGCGGGTTGAGCGAGTGGCTCTGCCAGCCGGCCTCGGGGTCGCGCTCGGCAAGGTACTGGCTGGTCCAGTCCGAGGAGACGGGATCGCCGAAGGCGTGGGCGGAGGAATAGGAGAAAGCCCCGCCCTCGGGGGTCGCCTGGTTGAAGTTCTCGGCTTCCCATGGGAAGACGTTGATGTTGCCATCCTTCTGCAGCGGCGAGACCAGCTCGTAGGCGCGGCAGTCGGGTAGGGCGGCGGAGGGACCGGTGCGAAGCGCTTGATTCGGGCAGCTCGTGTTAGGCGCAGCTGGCTCGGGGAAGGTGGTGAAGGTCTGGTCGGGGCCGAAGACCGGCCCGCCGCCGCTGCTCTGGGCGATGAAGCGGTAGTGGTAGGTGGTGTCGGGAGAAAGGCCGCTGAGCTCTACCTCGGCGGGGAACTCGGCGTCGACGACCTCGCTGGTCAGCTCCGTGCCGGGAGGTGCGGGCTCGGAGGCGCAGCCGCCCAATGAGCAATCGCTCGTCCCGTACTGGAGGTAGTAGGTGGCGTCGGGCCAGAAGCGCGGGTTGATCTCGGCCTTGAGCGTCGCTGCGTCGGTGTCGACCGAAAGGGCGAAGGAGTCGGCGATACTCGGCGGGTTCGCGGGCGGCGGGCAGAGGCCGGGGTCTGGTGGCGGGCCGTAGGCGCGGACGAAGCTTTTGTTGAAATTGGCGTTCGATAGGTAGAGCTCATCGCCGTCGAGGCCGCAGGCGGTGCCGATCGCGAGGCCGGTGGACTCTTCGAATTTGTCATAGCCGCCATCCAGAAAGGGTTTTGTGTTCTGATCGAAGATCCCGACTTTGTTGCCGGCTGAGTCGAACTGCAAGACCCTGACGATGTGGTTGCCGGGTTCGCTGTCGCCCCCCGGCGCCTCGTCATCGAACACGTAGACATCGCCCTCCGGGCCCACCGCCACGGCGGTGGGGATGCCGACTTCGAGTGTGTCGATAACGCTGTCCGTATCGGGGTCAAGCCGGTGAATGTCAGGCGGGTTGGCCTCGCCGTTGACAAAGCCTTTGTTCTGAAAGGCGACGTAGAGGTCGCCACTACTCGGGTCGATGGCAAGCGACTGCACCGTCTCTCCCGGCAGAGCGATCTCGCCCTGGTAGGCGCCGTCGGTGTCGAATTCCTGGATCCGCTCCTCGTCGCCGACGTAGACGATGTCGTCGGCGGCGGTGGCGGTGCCGGCGGCATCGACGGCGATGTAGCTGCCGATAGCGACTTTCGTCCCGACATTCGGCCAACCGAACTGGCTGGGGTCAGAACCTTCGCTGCCGGCACCGCATGTGTCGCTGCCTGCAATGTGGGCGGCGGTGCAGAGATTGCCGGGGTTGTTGGGGCCCTGGTTGACGCCACCACCGACCATCCACTCGAACTGGGCCTCGGAGCCGGAGAGGCCGAACTTCTGTAGGCGGCTATTAAGCACATCGACTACATAGACATCGCGCTCACTGTCGATCGCTATTCCTTGCGCTCCAAATCCTTTGAACTCCCCTGGCCCACTTCCCGAGAGACCGGCCGAGCACTCTGTCAATTCGTCGCAGGTTTGCAGTGCAGGGGATCCATCAATCACACCCCAGCCGAAGGCGCGGACAAAGGTACCCCAGACGTCGAACTCCTCGATGCGTCGGTTCTCCTGATTGGTGACATAGAGGTGACCGGTGTCGGGATCGGAAGCCAGCCCCCGAGGGATCACGCACTCGCCGGCGGCAGAACCGGTAGTGCACTTCTCCCAGAGGACAGGCGGGGCGGCTTGGGCCTTTGCGGTGAACGTGAGAAGCGCCATCGCACCCAGAAAGGCGGCAAGGAGCAGGGCGCCGAGGCGAGAAGACGATGCTTGGTGTGAGTGTGAGTGAGTCACGAGTCCTCGTTTGTGTCAGGGTCGATCGCGCTCCCGGGGCGACAGTTGCCGCCCCGGGATGAGTGCAATGCCTTAGGGCGTCGGGCAGATGGCTGTGCCGCCACAGGCCGTCACGGCCCAGCTGCCGCCGACGATGGAGGTGCCGCCGGATTCCAGTGATATGACCCCTCCAGCTCTCGACACTGCTTCGGCTGCGAGGGTGGACGGAGGACCGACGCCGAGAATCGATGGGGCGGCCCCGAAGGATTTACCCTCGAATACGCAGAGATAGCCCGGATCAGCCTCGGGGTTATCGACCGTCGGGGCGGCGCCCTGGCCGTTGTCGCAGGTACTCGGGGGCGTTTCTCCTTCCTCGATTTCTAGGCCAATCGGCAGACCCGCGCCCATCGCAGGCAGCGGAACCGGGAAGGCGATACCCACGTAGCCTTCTTCTTTGAAGCTGAGCCCCCACACACCGGTCTCCGTCGATCCCGGCGGCAAGGTGCCACCCGCGGTCCACGGCTCCCCGTCTTTGCCCGGTTCCCCCATCAGCGGAGTGGGGCTGCCCCAGTTACTGCCGTTCTTCGGGCCGTAGATCTCGACCAGTTCGGTGTCGATGTAAAAGTCGCCGGTGGTGCCGAGCGAGGAGGCAGGCGAGCCTTCGCCGTTGAGGACGGTCTTGCCGGCGGCACCGGGCGCTCCGGCAGCGCCGTCTTTACCGTTGGCGCCGGGTGCGCCAGCTGGACCGGCGGGACCCTGGGGTCCAGCGGGGCCGGCGGGGCCTGCTGCGCCAGTGGCGCCTTTCGGGCCCCGTTTGCCGGGAGGTCCTTTGACAGCTTTTTTCGCAGAGGCAGTTGCGCCCTCGTCCGAGCCGCCGAGGTCGTTGGCGGCGAAGGCGCCGCCCACGAGAGCGAAGACGAGCGCGATCACTGAGATCACGCCCGGGATGCCGAAGCGGTTGCGTAGCGTCGAGAACATCAAATTTCTCTCCTTGTCCCGTGAGCCTGGTGCGGGCCGCTTTCCCTGGGCGGTTTCGCGAGCTCGGTTATGTGGTCCCTGTGCTGCTGTCCCTATCGCCGGGAGTGGGGCCGATCACCTGGAGTGGACAACCGCGTTTCCCGATGCGATGCCAGCAGGGTAGACAATTGCGTTTCCTGTGTCAAGGACGACTTTGTTTCTTGACAGGGGCCCCGAGCTCAGCGGTCGACCGAGCTCAGGACCAGCGCGCCGGAAGCGCGCTTCAGTTAGAGCCAGCGTCCGCCGGCGGCAGGCGGTCGAGGACGGCGAGCACGGCTTCGGTGTTGGCCCGCATCTGCGCCCGGCCTTCGGCGAACTCCTGGCGGAATTCCTCCCTGCCTTCGTCGAGAATCGCGAGGAATGCCTGGGTCATCATCGTGTTCTTCCGCAGCAGGGCATCATCAAAGCGCTTCCGCTTCTCTTCAGCAGTCATCAGGCGCCCCTCGAGCCGCTCCCACTCGCGCCGCCGTGCCTCCTCGGATTTCTCCCAGTGCTTTTCGACCTGTTCCGTACGCGCTTGGATCTCGGCCAGGCTGCGCTCGAAGCCTTCCTTCATCTCGCGACGAATCTGCTCCACGTCCACGGGGCGATACTCCCAGACCATGACGCGCATGATGACACTTGTCTGCACCGACTTCGTGCCAACTCGGCACGAGAAACCGTGACGCGCAGCTACTCGGACTCGTGCCAGGGGGTGAGGACGCGGGGGCCGTCTGCCGTGACGGCGACGGTGAACTCGAAGTGGGCGGCCAGGGAGCCGTCGTCTGAGTAGACGGCCCAGCCGTCGTCGCCGCTGCGGACGAGGGGGCCGCCGGCGTTGACCATCGGCTCGATCGCTAGGACCGTGCCCACCTCCAAGAGAGGGCCGCGGCCGGGCTCGCCGAAGTTGGGGACCTGGGGCTCCTCGTGCATCTCGCGGCCGATGCCGTGGCCGACCAGGGTGCGGATGATCGAGAGGCCCTCGATCTCGGCGGTCTTCTGGATCGCCGCAGAGACGTCGCCGAGGTGGTTCCCCGGCTGCATCTGCTCGACCCCGGCGAAGAGAGCCGCCTTGGTCACGTCGAGCAGCTTGCGCGCCTCGGCGCTCACCTCGCCGATCGGCACGGTCATCGCCGCGTCGGCGACCCAGCCATCCTTGACCACGCCGACGTCGATCGAGAGCACGTCGCCGCGCTTGCACTCGTAGTCGCCGGGGATTCCGTGGACGACCATCGAGTTGGGCGAGGCGCAGATCGAGCCGGGGAAGCCCCGGTAGCCCTTGAAGGCGGGCGTCGCCCCCTGCGAGCGGATGAACTTCTCTGCCGCGGCGTCGAGATCAGCGGTGGTGACGCCGGCCCGCGCCTTCGACGCCAGCATGCGTAGGCAGCGGACGAGGATCTCGCCCGCGACCGCCATCTCGTCGACCTGCTCAGGGCTCTTCTT
The DNA here is from genome assembly GCA_035557635.1 of Solirubrobacterales bacterium. Taxonomy (GTDB): domain Bacteria; phylum Actinomycetota; class Thermoleophilia; order Solirubrobacterales; family 70-9; genus VRUE01. Next base: position 9,081 of record DATMDR010000013.1, read on the forward strand.
GACGATCATCCCTTGGTACACGCTAGGGACTCCCCTAGATCGCCTCGTCGGCTTCCAGCTTCAGCGTCGCCAGGGTCCGTTGGACCTCGTCGGCGACGTCCTCCGGGGCAGCCGAGCCGTCGATCCGCCGCAGCAGGCTCTGATGGTCGTAGAAGTCGATCAGCGGCGCCGTCTTGCCGTGGTACTGCTCGAGCCGGTGGCGGATCACCTCCGGCTTGTCGTCGTCGCGAACGACCAGCTCGCTGCCGTCGACGTCGCAGACGCCCTCCTCCTTCGGGGGGTTGAAGTCGACGTGGAAGACGTGGCCCCCGTCGGCGCAGGTGCGCCTCCCCCCCAGCCGCCGCACGACCTCCTCGTCATCGGCGTCGATCAGCAGCACGCCGGTCAGCTCGCGACCCAGCTCGCCCAGCTTCGCCGCCAGCGCCTCGGCCTGCGGCACCGTGCGTGGGAAGCCGTCGAGGATGAAGCCGTCGGCTGCCTCGGCCGACCCGATCCGCTCGCCGATCATGTCGACGATCAGCTCGTCGGGAACCAGGTCACCGCGGTCCATGTACTCCTTGGCGCTGCGACCCAGCTCGGTCTCGTCGCGCACCGCCGCGCGCAAGATGTCGCCGGTGGCGTAATAGGGCAGGCGCAGGTCCTCCTGCAGCCGCTCCCCCTGCGTGCCCTTGCCCGACCCGGGCGGGCCCAGAAGGACGAGATTCAGCTCGGACATCGGCCGAGCCCTATTTCAGGAAGCCCTCGTAGTTGCGCATCATCAGCTGCGCCTCGAGCTGCTTGACCGTGTCGAGAGCCACGCCAACCACGATCAGGATCGAGGTGCCGCCGAAGAAGAAGTTGGCCGAGGTCTGGCTGATCAGGATCGTCGGCAGCGCCGCCACCGCGCCCAGGTAGAGGGCGCCGGGGAAGGTCAGCCGCGAGAGGATGCGGTCGAGGTACTCGGCGGTCGGCCGCCCCGGCCTGACGCCGGGGATGAAGCCGCCGTATTTCTTCAGGTTGTCCGCCTGGTCGACCGGGTTGAAGGTGACCGCCGTATAGAAGTAGGTGAAGACGATGATGAAGAAGACCTCGCCGGCGACGTAGGCCCAGGTGTTGGGGCCGAAGAAGGCCGCGAAGTCGAGCGCGGTGGGGGTGTTGAGCAGCTGGCCGATGGTCGGCGGGAAGGCCATGATCGAGGCGGCGAAGATGACCGGGATCACGCCCGCCATGTTGACCCGCAGGGGCAGGTAGGTGGAGCCGCCCGAGGTCATCTTGCGGCCGACCACTCGCTTCGCGTACTGGACCGGGATCCGCCGCTGGCCCTCCTGGACGAAGACGATTGCGACGATCACGGCGAGGGCGACGAAGGGCATCATCACGACGAAGACCTGGTCCGGGTTCGTCCACCAGGCCGAGATCCCGGCCGGCAGGCTGGCGACGATCGAGGCGAAGATCATCAGCGAGATGCCGTTGCCGATCCCGCGCTGGGTGATCAGCTCGCCCAGCCACATCAGCAGCGTGCAGCCCGCCGTCAGCGAGATCACGATCAGCAGCACCTTGGGGCCGGTGAGGCTGCCGAGGAAATTGCTGCCGGCCTGTTCGCCGAAGGAGCGGAAGAGGTAGACGAAGCCGAAGGACTGGCCAAAGGCGAGACCAACGGTCAGATAGCGCGTGTACTGGGTGATCTTCTGCTGCCCGACCTCCCCTTCTTTCTGCAGCTTCTCCAGCGAGGGCACGACCACGGTCAGCAGCTGCAGGATGATCGAGGCGGTGATGTAGGGCATGATCCCCAGCGCGAAGAGCGAGAGCCGTTCGAGCCCGCCGCCCGAGAAGAGGTTGAGGAAGCCGAGGATGCTGTCGCTGCTGAAGTTGTCCTGGACTTCCTTGATCGCGTCGATGTCGACGCCGGGCGCGGGGATGTAGGCGCCAAGCCGGTAGAGCAGCAGCATCGCCGCCGTGAAGAGGAGCTTCTTGCGGATGTCGGCGACGCTGAAAGCGTTCGCAATAGTCCGGAGCATTAGGGCTCCAGAGTGTGACAGGAACCGCCCGCAGCCTCGATCTTCTGCTTGGCGGCCTCCGAGAAGCCGTGAGCGCGCACCGTCAGCTTCTTCGAGAGCTCGCCGCGGGCGAGGATCTTGACCGGATCGGAGCGCTTGGCGAGCCCCTTCTCCTTCAGCGTCTCAGGCGTGACCTCGGCGTCAGCGTCGAAGCGCTCCTCGAGGTCTGTGAGGTTGACCGGTTGCGAGGAGGTGCGGAAGTTCTCGAACGGCATCGACGTCTTCTTGTTCGGGCCGCGAAGCTTTCGCATCCGCATGTGGATCGGATTCTGTCCACCCTCATGACCGGCCTTGCGCTTTGAGCCCGACCGCGATCCCGCGCCCTTGTGCCCGCGACCGGAAGTCTTGCCCAGCCCTGAGCCCTCGCCACGCCCCAGCCGCTTGCGCGGCCGGCGCGACCCCGGCTTGGGCCGCAGGTTGTGCAGCCCGATCTCTTCGGAGCGCTCCGAAGCGCCCGCTTTCTCTTTCGCAGCTTTCTTAGCCATCAGGAGCTCACCTCAATCAAGTGAGAAACGACGTTCAGCTGCCCCTGCAACTGCGGCGAGTCCTTGCGCTCGACTGCCTTCCCGATGCGGCCAAGCCCAAGCGCCTGAAGAGTCGCTTTCTGGGCGGGATTGGCCCCATTGGCGGAGCGTGTTTGCGTGATCTTGACCCCGCTCACGAGGACTCCTCAGCTTTAGGCTCCTCCGCGGCCGGAGCCTCATCAGCTTTGGCCTCCTCAGCCGCAGGGGCCTCCGCTGCAGCGGCCGGAGCCTCAGCAGCTTTGTCCTGCTCGACGGCCGGGGCATCCGCCTTCTCGGCCGGGGCCGAAGACTCAGACGCCTCTCCCGCGGGTGGCGCTGTAGGGGGTACCGCCCCCGAGGAAGCTTTAGCTACCGCAGGGGGCGGTGGGTCCCCTGCAGCGACAGGACCCGCGGGCGGGGCGCCTGGTCCCTCGCCTGAACCCTCAGCCGAAATTGTCTCCGCCGCGCCATTGGTCTTCTGAATCCCAAGCACCTGGGACACAGTCAGCCCCCGCAGCTCCGCGACCTCCTCAGGCCTCCGCAGCCGGATCAAGCCGTCCATCGTCGCCTTCACGAGGTTGATCGGGTTCTGCGTCCCGATGCTCTTGGTAAGCACGTCCTTGACGCCACCGAGCTCGAGCACGGCGCGCACGCCGCCACCGGCGATCACGCCGGTACCGGGGCTGGCCGGGCGCAGGACGACGTGCCCCGCGCCGAAGCGGCCGATGATCTTGTGGGTGATCGTCTGCCCGTATTTGGGCACGCGGATCAAGTTCTTGCGCGCGTCCTCGACCGCCTTCTGGATTGCCAGCGGCACCTCGCGCGCCTTGCCGTAGCCGATCCCGACCACGCTCTCCTCGTCGCCGACGGCGACCAGCGCGGTGAACGAGAAGCGGCGGCCGCCCTTGACCACCTTGGCGACGCGGTTGATCTCGATCACCCGCTCCTGCAGGTCGAGCCCGCGCGGGCTGACCGTCTCGATGTCTGCTGTGCTCATTCCCTTCATCGCAAGCGGCCCAAGGTACTAGAAGGCCAGCCCCCCCTCGCGGGCGCCTTCGGCAAGAGCCTTGACGCGGCCGTGGTACTGGTAGCCGCCGCGGTCGAAGACGCAGGTCTCGACGCCTGATTTCTTGGCCCGCTCGGCGAGGAGCTCGCCGGCGCGCTTCGCCTGCTCGCTCGCGGTCAGCTTGCGCAGCTCGGGCTCGATCCAGTTGACGGCGGCCACCGTGCGCCCTTTGCCGTCGTCGATCAGCTGGGCGAAGACGCCGCGGTTGGAGCGATACACGGAGAGGCGCGGCCGCTCCGCCGTGCCCACAACCCGCGCTCGCACGCGGCGGCGGCGGCGGAGGCGGCGCTGGCGATTGGTGAGCACGGTCATGCGCGCTTGCCCACCTTCCGCATCACGTGCTCGCCGCGGTAGCGGATTCCCTTGCCCTTGTACGGCTCCGGCGGGCGGCGCTTGCGGATGTCCGCCGCGACCTGCCCGACAAGCTGCTTGTCGATCCCGCGCACGATGATCTCGGTCGGCTGCGGGACCTCGAACTCGATCCCCTCGGGCGGATCGACCGCGACCGGGTGCGAGTAGCCGAGCGCCAGCTCCAGGTTCTTGCCCTTGAGCTGGGCGCGGTAGCCGACCCCCTGGATCTCCAGCCGCTTCTCGAAGCCGTCGGTGACGCCCTCGACCATGTTGGCGATCAGGCTGCGGGTGAGGCCGTGCAGGGCGCGGTGATCGCCGCGGTCGGTCGGTCGCTTGACGACGATCGCGCCGTCATCCTGCTCGACCGCCATGTCCGGCGAGAGGCTCTGCGCCAGCTCGCCCTTCGGGCCCTTCACCGCGACGCGCCCAGGGGCGAGCTCAACCGTGACGGCCTCGGGGACGGGAATGGGCTTTCTGCCGATCCTGCTCACGTCAATTCACCAGACGTAGGCGACTACCTCGCCGCCGACTCCCTTCGCCTTTGCCTCGTGCCCGGTCATCACGCCGGTCGAGGTGCTGACGATCGCCGTGCCGGTGCCGCCAAACACGCGCGGCACCTGCTTGTGATCGACGTAGCGACGCCGGCCGGGGCGCGAGACACGCTCAAGGCCGGTGATCACCGGGCGCCGGTCCTGTGTGTACTTGAGCTGGATCCGGATCGCCTCGCCGACTTTGGCCGGCTCCTTGGCGAAGTCGCGGATGTAGCCCTGCTCCTTGAGGATCCGCGACATCTCCAGCTTCAGGCCCGAGCAGGGGATCTGGACCTCGTCGTGGCCGGAGCCAAGCGCGTTGCGGATTCGGGTCAGGTAATCAGCTATTGGATCGGTAAGCATCGTTATCGCTCGGTCATCTCTATTGGTTGCGGCTCTACCAGCTCGACTTGGTCATGCCGGGGATGTAGCCCTCGTGGGCGGCCTCGCGCAGGCAGATCCGACAGAGGCCGAACTTGCGGTAGACGGCGCGCGGCCGACCACAGCGGCGGCAACGGTTATACCGGCGTGTCTTGAACTTGGCTTTGCGGGCCTGCTTCACCTTCATCGAAGTCTTAGCCATCGTTGTCCTCCTCGTCCGCGGGTCCTGTCGACGCAGGGGACCCACCGCCCCCTCCGGTAGCTGAAGCTTCCTCAGGGGCGGTCCCCCCTGCGTCGCCACCCGCGGACGACGACTCCTCCTCCTCAGCCGGCTTTTCGTAGGCCTCGGGGTTCTCCTCCTTGAGCTGCTCCAGCGCGGCCTGCTCGGCCTCGGCGCGCAGCCGCGCCTCCTCCTTGCGCTTCTCCTCCTCGGCGTCGGCCTCCGCCTCGGCGTCGGCCGATCCCGGGCGTCCCTCTTTGGCGAAGGGCATTCCCAAGCCAAGAAGCAGCTCGAAGGCCTCCTCGTCGGTTGCGGCCGAGGTCGTGATCGTCACGTCGAGGCCACGGACGTGGTCGATCGAGTCGTAGTCGATTTCGGGGAAGATCAGCTGCTCCTTGACGCCCATCGAGTAGTTGCCGCGGCCATCGAAGGAACGTGGGTTGAGCCCGCGGAAGTCACGGATCCGGGGAACCGCGATCGAGCAGAGCCGGTCGAGGAACTCCCACATGCGGGCGCGTCGCAGCGTCACCGAGAGGCCGACCGGCATCCCCTCGCGCACCTTGAAGGAGGCGATCGACTTGCGGGCGCGGCGGGTGTTCGGCTGCTGGCCGGCGATCGTCGCCAGCTGTTCCTGTGCCTTTTCCAGCGCCTTCGCGTCCTGCTTCGACTCCCCCACACCCATGTTGAGCGTGATCTTGAGCAGCCGCGGCGCCTGCATCCGCGTCGAGTAGCCGAACTTGCCGGTCAGCGCCGGCAGGACCTCCTGCTCGTAGCGCTCGCGCAGGCGCGGCGGCGGAGCCGTCTGCTGCGTGGCTGTCGCCGTGGCCTCCATCAGAACGCTTTCCCGCTGCGCCGGGCAAACCGCTCGCGCTTGCCGCCTTTGGTGCGGCGCACGCCGACTCGCGTCGGCTTGTTGTCTTTGGGGTCGAGCAGCATCACGTTGGAGACGTGGATCGGCCCCTCCTTCTCGACGATGCCGCCGGCGGTGGCGCTGCGCGTGTCTTTGACCGAGCGCGGGCGTTCGTGCCGCTTGACGATGTTGAGGTTCTCGACGTAGACGCGGCTCTTCTTCGGTTCGGTCCGGGTCACGCGACCGACCTTGCCGGCGTCCTTGCCGCCGGTCACGATCACTTCGTCGTCCTTGCGGATCCGCATCGTCTTGCCCATCAGAGGACCTCCGGGGCGAGCGAGACGATTTTCATGAAGTTCTTGTCGCGCAGCTCGCGGGCGACGGGACCGAAGATGCGAGTGCCGCGCGGGGTATTGCCCCCGTCCTCGATCAGCACCGCGGCGTTTTCGTCGAAGGAGATGTAGGTGCCGTCGGGGCGGCCGAGCTGCTTGCGGGTGCGGACGACGACCGCCTGCACGACCTCGCCTTTGCGCACGCCTCCCTGCGGGCTGGCCTGCTTGACCGTGGCCGTGATCACGTCGCCGACCCCCGCGTAGCGGCGGTGCGAGCCGCCCTTGACGCGGATGCAGAGGATCTCGCGGGCGCCCGAGTTGTCGGCGACTTTGAGTCTCGACTCCTGCTGGATCACTTTGCCTTCTCCAGAACCTCGACCAGGCGCCAGCGCTTGGTCTTCGAGAGTGGCCGGGTCTCCACAATCCGAACCACATCGCCCTCGCCGGCCTGGTTCTGCTCGTCATGAGCGTGAAGCGTCCGCGAACGGCGCACGACCTTCTCGTAGACGGGGTGGCGGCGGGCGATGTCGATCCGCACCGTGATCGACTTCTCTCCCTTGTCGGAGACAACGATCCCCTGCCGCACCTTGGCGGCATTGGGGCTGCTCTCCGCGACGGGAGTGCCGGTGCCGGGCGTCCGCTCCTTCTTGGCGGCCTCACGCTGCTTCCTGCGCAGCGTGGCCTTGCGCTGACGGGCCACGGCGCGCTCGGCAATCCTCTCCTCAGGAGTGCGGGCAGGACGCGCTTTATGCGCCTTCCGTGACTTTTGAAGTCGCTGCTTCTCCTTCCAAGGCAGCTCGTCCTCTTCAGAGGCCGGCTTCTCCTCAGAGGCCGGCTTCTCCTCTACGGCAGCAGGCTCCTCAGCCGCTTCAGGAGCCTCCTCGGCAGCAGGCTCCGCCTCTGACGAGTCCGCCTCGTCCGCGGGTGGCGCCGTAGGGGGGACCTCCTCCGAGGAAGCTTTAGCTACCGGAGGAGGAGGTGGGTCCCCTGCGGCGACAGGACCCGTGGCCTCCGCGGCCTCGTCCTGAGGAGTCTCGTCCTGCTGCTCGTCTTTTTTCTGCTCGTCGTCGCTCATCATCTCTTCAGCTCTCTGTCGACATCGATCCCCCGCTGCCGCGCCACGGTCAGCAGCTTCGCCACGTCCCGTTTCGCGGAACCGAGCCGCGCGGTGTTCTCCAGCTCGCCGGTCGCGTGCTTGAAGCGCAGGTTGAAGGCCTCCTTGCGCGCATCGATCAGTTTCGACACCAGCTCGTCGTCTTTGAGGTTGTGGATCTCGGCGGCCTTCATCAGCCCTCGGCCCCCTCGCGGCGGACGAACTTGGTTCTGACCGGAAGCTTGTGGCCGGCCAGGCGCAGCGCCTCGCGCGCCAGTTCCTCGGGCACGCCGGCGAGCTCGAACATCACCTTGCCGGGCTTGACCACGCAGACCCAACCCTCGGGGTTGCCCTTGCCGGAGCCCATCCGCGTCTCAGCAGGCTTCTTCGTGTAGGGCTTGTCGGGGAAGACGTTGATCCAGACCTTGCCGCCACGTTTGATCTTGCGGGTCATCGCCACGCGCGCCGCCTCGATCTGGCGGTTGGTGACCCAGGCGCGGTCGAGCGACTTCAGGCCGTACTCGCCGAAGGCCACGGTGCTGCCGCCCTTAGTGTTGCCGCGCATCCGGCCGCGCATCTGCTTGCGGTGTTTGACCCGCTTCGGCATCAGCATCAGCGACCACCCCCTCCGCGCGGCCCGCCGCGGCCGCCGCCGGGACGTCCACCGCCGCCGGGACGCCCGCCACGATCTCCGCCCGGTCGTCCACCGCGATCTCCGCCGGGGCGTCCACCGCGCTGCTGGCCGCCCTGCGGCTCGCCGTCGGTCGGGATCTGGTCGGAGCGGAAGCCCTCGGGCATCACTTCGCCCTTGTTGATCCAGCACTTGACGCCGATCCGGCCTGTCGTCGTTTTCGCCTCGAAAAAGCCGTAGTCGATGTTGGCCCGCAGCGTGTGCAGCGGCACGCGCCCGTCCGAGTAGCCCTCGGTCCGCGCCATCTCGGCGCCGCCGAGCCGGCCGGAGACCTGGACCTTGACGCCTTTGGCCCCGGACCGCATCGCCGAGGTGAGCGCGCGTTTCATCGCGCGGCGGAAGGCGACCCGGTTCTGCAGCTGCTCGGCGATCGACTGGGCGACCAGCTTGGCGTCGAGCTCGGGGCGCTTCACCTCCCTGATGTTCACCTTCACCGGTTTGCCGGTCAGCTTGTGCAGCTCTTTGCGCAGCGCGTCGACTTCGCTCCCCGACTTGCCGATCACGATGCCCGGCCGCGCGGTGTGGATGTCGACGGCGATCTCGCCGTGGCGCTCGATCGTGATGCTGGAGAGGCCGGCGTGGGCGAGCTTGCCCTCGATGTGGTCGCGGATCTTCAGGTCTTCCTCGAGGACGTCGGCGAAGTCTTTCTCCTCGAACCAGCTCGACTTCCAGTCCTGGATGTAGCCGACCCGGAAGCCGATCGGATGGATCTTCTGTCCCATGTCGTCAGTCCTCTTCCGGGCTAAGAGCCACGGCGATGTGGCTGGTTCGCTTGTGGATCGGCGTTGCCCGGCCCAGGGCCCGAGGCCGGAAGCGCTTCAAGGTCGGCCCCTCGTCGACGGTGATTTCGGCGATCCGCATCTCGTCGGCGACCAGATCGTGATTGTTCTCGGCGTTGGAAGCGGCCGACTCGATCAGCTTGCTGATGTCCTCAGCGGCGGTGCGCGGCGAAAACTGGAGCAGAGCGCGGGCGCGGTCGATGTGGAGGCCGCGGACCTGGTCGGCGACGAGGCGGGCCTTGCGCGGCGCCACCCGCACGTAGCGGGAACTGGCGCGGACCACGATCGGCGCCAACGGCTTCCCAGGTTCTGTTTCGGCGCTGGTCTTGGCAGCTTTTTTCGCCGCTTTTTTGGCCGTCGGCTCTTTTTTGGCGGCGGCTTTTTTGGCAGAGGCCTCTTTGGCGTCGGCTTTCGGCGCAGCTTTGCGTTTCGCGGCTTTGGGTTTGGCCGCTTTCGAGTCTTTGGCTTTCGCCGCAGCTTTCGCTTTCGCTTTTTTTTGTTTCTCGTCAGCCATTGCTACTCGCCCTTGCCGGTGCCGGAGTGGGCGCGGAAGGTGCGCGTCGGCGCGAACTCGCCCAGCTTGTGGCCGACCATCGACTCCGAGATGAAGACGGGGACGTGCTTGCGGCCGTCGTGGACCGCGATCGTGTGCCCGACCATCTCCGGGAAGACGGTCGAGGTGCGCGACCAAGTCTTCACCATTTGCTTCGTGCCGGACTCGTTCATCGCCGCAATCCGCTTCATCAGCGCCGCTTCCACCCACGGTCCCTTTTTCGTCGAGCGTCCCATCAGCGACTCTTTTTCTTCCCGCGCCTGCGACCGCGGACGATGTAGCGGTCCGACTGCTTGCCCTTCTTGCGGGTCCGGTAGCCGAGCGTCGGCTTGCCCCAGGGGGTGACCGGGTGGCCGCCGGGCGTGTGGTGGGCCTCGCCGCCGCCGTGCGGGTGGTCGACGGGGTTCATCGCCACGCCGCGCGTCTGCGGTCGCTTGCCCTTGTGGCGGTTGCGGCCGGCCTTGCCGACCTTGAGGTTCTGGTGCTCGGCGTTGGAGAGCACGCCGACGGTGGCGCGGCAGCTGGCTGGGACCAACCGCATCTCCGAGGAAGGCAGGCGCAGCGTCACCATCTCGCCCTCCTTCGCCGCCAGCTGGATCGCGGCGCCGGCGGCGCGGCCGAGCTTGCCGCCCTGGCCGGGCGTCATCTCGACGTTGTGGACGATCGTGCCGGTCGGCATGTCGCTCAGAGCCAGCGCGTTGCCCGGCCTGATGTCGGCGCCCGGCCCAGACTGGACCTGGTCGCCGACCGAGATCTCCGCCGGGGCGAGGATGTAGCTCTTCGCCCCGTCGGCGTAGTGCAGCAGGGCGATGTAGCAGCTGCGGTTGGGGTCGTACTCGATCGTCGCCACCTTCGCCGGCACCCCGTCCTTGAGGCGCTTAAAGTCGATCTGCCGGTAGCGCCGCTTGGCGCCGCCGCCGCGATGGCGAGCGGTCACCCGCCCGTTGACGTTGCGCCCGCCGGACTTGCGCAGGCCTTCGGTCAGCTTGCGCTCCGGCTCTGTGGCGGTCAGCGGCTCGCGCAGCGGGTACGTCGCGAAGCGGCGTCCCGGGCTGGTCGGTTTTGTTTTGCGGTTCGGCATCTCTAGTCCTCTTAGGCGGTCTCCGCGCCCTCGAACAGCTCGATCCGCTCACCTGGGGCGAGCTGGACGACGGCCTTCTTCCAGCCGCGGGTCTTGCCTTTGCTGAGGCCGCGGCGCTTCGGCTTGGCGCGCACCTTCGAGGTGCGGACCGCGTCGACGTTGACGTCGAAGATCTCTTCGACCGCGTGGGCGATCTGGGTCTTGTGGGCTCGGTCGGCGACGCGGAAGGTGTACTTCCCTTCCCCGATCAGCGCGTAGCTCTTCTCCGAGACCACGGGCCGGATGAGCACGTTGCGGGGATCCATCAGGCCAGCCTCCCCTGCAGCTTCTCCAGCGCGCTCTCTGAGATGACCAGCGAGGCGGCGCCGATCACGTCGGCCACCCCGATCGCGTCCGCGTCGAGGACGCCGACCCGGTCGATGTTGCGAAAGCTCTTGGCGGCGCCAGCCTCCTCGGCGTCGACGACGACCAGGGTCGGCAGCTTCGCTCCCCATTTCCCCAGTGCCTCGGCCGCCGTCTTCGTCGACGGGGTCTCGTAGGAGCTTGCGTCGAGGACGGCGACGCTGTCGCGCTCGGCGTGGACGGAGAGAGCGGAGCGGAGCGCCCGGCGGCGGGCCTTGCGGTTGACCTTCACCGTGTAGTGGCGCGGCTTCGGACCGAAGGCGACGCCGCCACCGAAGCGGCTCGGAGCGCTGAGCGCACCGACGCGGGCGCGGCCGGTGCCCTTCTGGCGCCAGGCCTTTGCTCCGGTCATCGCCACCTCGGCGCGGGTCAGGGTCGAGGCGGTGCCGCGGCGGCGCGCGGCGAGGTCAGCGCGGGCGGCCTCGTCGACCAGCGAGTGGTGGAAGGGCTCGGTGAAGAGCTCTTTCGGCAGGTCCGCTTTGGTGGTCTTGCCGAGCACGGCGGCCTTAGCCATCGGTCCGCACCTCCACCATCGCGTTGCGGTGGCCCGGTACCGAGCCCTTAATCAGCAGCAGGTTGCGCTCGGCGTCGACCTGGGCCACTTCGAGGCCCTTCTGGGTGATCCGCTTGTTGCCCATCTGACCAGGCATCCGCATCCCCTTGAAGACGCGAGCCGGGAAGGCGCTGGCGCCGATCGAGCCGGGGGCCCGCACGTTGTGCGAGCCATGGGTAACCGGACCGCGACTGAAGTTGTGGCGCTTGATCCCGCCCTGGAAGCCCTTGCCGACCGAGATGCCCGAGACCTTGACCTTCTGGCCCGGCTCGAAGGACTCGACGGTGACGTCGTCGCCGACCTTGGGACCCTCCTCCGCACCGAGGTCCTCGTCGCGGAACTCGACCAGGTGGCGGGACGGGGGTGCGCCCGCCTTCTTCAGGTGACCCTCCTCGGCCTTCGAGAGCTTGCCCTCCTTGATCGCGCCGAAGGCGAGCTGCACGGCGGCGTAGCCGTCGCGCTCAGGCTCGCGCACCGCGGTCACCTTGCAGGGGCCGGCCTCGATCACGGTCACCGGTGTCACGACCCCGTCCTCGGCAAAGACCTGCGTCATCCCGAGCTTCTTTCCGAGAATCGCGGCCATCGCACTTAGAGGCGGATCTCGATGTCGACGCCGGCAGGCAGCGAGTCGAGGCGCTGCAGCGAGTCGACGGTTTTCGGCGAGGGCTGATGGATGTCGATCAGCCGCTTGTGGGTGCGGATCTCGAAGTGCTCGCGCGAGTCCTTGTCCTTGAAGGGCGAGCGGATCACGCAGTAGACGTTCTTCTCGGTCGGCAGCGGCACCGGACCGGAGACGCTGGCGCCGGTGCGCTCCGCCGTCTCGACGATCTCGCGGGCAGCCCGGTCTATGGCGTCGTGGTCGTACGCCTTGAGCCGGATCCTGATCTTTTGTGCTGCTATCGCTGCCACTTTCGAACTTTCTTCCTTGGTCCTCTCACACGGTGCTTACCGCGCATAAAGGGCGGGGCCCCTTTGGTGGGGCGCCGCCCCGGTCGTATGTCCTTTGCAGTTGTCTCGCCGCCCTGAGGCGGCGACAGGGCGGGCAGAGCCCGCCCACGGTCGCTACTCGATGATCTCCGAGACGACCCCGGAGCCGACGGTGCGGCCACCCTCGCGGATGGCGAACCGCAGGCCCTGGTCCATGGCGATCGGCTGAATCAGCTCGATCGTCATCTCGACGTTGTCCCCCGGCATCACCATCTCCGTCCCCTCGGGGAGGTTGGCGATCCCGGTCACGTCGGTGGTGCGGAAGTAGAACTGCGGGCGGTAGCCCGAGAAGAACGGCGTGTGACGGCCACCCTCCTCCTTCTTCAGGCAGTAGACCTCAGCCTTGAACTTGGTGTGTGGGGTGATCGAGCCCGGCTTGCAGAGCACCTGCCCGCGCTCGATCTCCTCGCGCTTGGTACCGCGCAGTAGGGCGCCGATGTTGTCGCCGGCTTGGCCCTCGTCGAGCAGCTTGCGGAACATCTCGACACCGGTCACGACCGTTTTGGTCGTGTCCTTGATGCCGACGATCTCGACCTCGTCGCCGGTGTTGACGATGCCCTGCTCGACACGGCCGGTGGCAACCGTGCCGCGGCCGGTGATCGAGAAGATGTCCTCGATCGGCATCAGGAAGGGCTTGTCGAGCTCGCGCACGGGCTCGGGGATGTAGGAGTCGAGCGCGTCGGCCAGTTCGAAGACGGCTTTCTGCGCTTCCTCGTCGCCCTCCAGCGCCTTCAGCGCCGAGCCCTTGATGATCGGCGTGTCGTCGCCGGGGAAGTCGTACTCGTTGAGCAGGTCCTTGACCTCCTCCTCGACCAGCTCGACCAGCTCGTCGTCGTCGACCTGGTCGATCTTGTTGAGGAAGACGACCACGTGCGGGACGTTGACCTGACGGGCGAGCAGGATGTGCTCGCGGGTCTGGGGCATCACGCCGTCGGCAGCGGAGACGACCAGGATCGCTCCGTCCATCTGGGCGGCGCCGGTGATCATGTTCTTGACGTAGTCGGCGTGGCCGGGACAGTCGACGTGCGCGTAGTGGCGGTTGTCGGTCTGGTACTCGACGTGCGAGGTCGCGATCGTGATCCCGCGTTCCTTCTCCTCGGGAGCGTTGTCGATCTCCTCGAAGCTTTTCTCTTCCGCACCGCCCTTCGTGGAGAGGGTCTTTGTGATCGCGGCCGTCAGAGTCGTCTTGCCGTGGTCGATGTGACCGATCGTGCCGACGTTCACGTGCGGCTTATCGCGCTCGAACTTCTCCTTAGACATCGCTCTCCGTTCTACCTTTCGAAGTCGTTTTCTGTCTGCTTGGACTGCTTAAGTTCGTGGGCATCGCCAGCAGGGCGGTCAGTACCGCCTGCGGGCGAACCTGGGAAATATAGCCAGCACCCGGCACTCATGTGGTCGCCCCCACCGGCTCGCCGGCCCTTCCCTCGACGATCTCCTCGGCGATGTTGGCCGGCACCTCCTCGTAACGCTCGAACTGCATCGTGTAGGTGGCGCGGCCCTGAGTCGAGGATCGCAGATCTGTGGCGTAGCCGAACATCTCGCCCAGCGGGACGAAGGCCTGCACGGCGAGGGCGTTGCCTCGCTGCTCCTGGCCCTGCACCTTCCCGCGGCGGCGCGAGAGGTCGCCGATCACGTCGCCGAGGAAGTCCTCGGGGGTGACCACCTCGACCGCCATCACCGGCTCGAGCAGAACCGGGTGGGCCTTGCGGGCTGCATCCTGGATCGCCATCGAGCCGGCGATCTTGAAGGCCATCTCCGAGGAGTCGACGTCGTGGTAGGAGCCGTCGACGAGTTCGGCGCGGACATCGACCATCGGGTAGCCGGCCTTGACGCCGTTTTCAAGCGCCTCCTCCATGCCCTGCTCGGCGGGTCCGATGAATTCGCCCGGGATTTTGCCGCCTTTGATTTTGTTGACGAAGTCGAAGCCCTCGCCCGGGGCCGGCTCGACGTTGATCACGACGTGGCCGAACTGGCCGCGGCCGCCGGTCTGGCGAACGAAGCGGGCGACGACCTTCTCGACCCGCTTGCGAATCGTCTCGCGGTAGGCGACCTGCGGCTTGCCGACGTTGGCCTCGACTTTGAACTCGCGCAGCATGCGGTCGACGATCACCTCGAGGTGGAGCTCGCCCATGCCGTGGATCAGCGTCTGGCCGGTTTCCTCATCGCTTTCGATCTTGAAAGTCGGGTCCTCCTCGCCGAGCCGCTGCAGGGCGTTGCCCATCTTCTCCTGATCGACCTTCGTCTTCGGCTCGATCGCCACCGCGATCACCGTCTCCGGGAATTCGATGCTCTCCAGCGCGATCGGCGCGTCGGGAGCGGCCAGGGTGTCGCCGGTGCCGGTTTCTTTGAGGCCGACGCCGGCGCAGATGTCGCCGGCGTAGCACTCGTCGATCTCCTCGCGGCTGTTGGCGTGCATCATCAGCAGCCGTCCGATCCGCTCGGTGCGACCGGTCTTGACGTTGAGGACGCGGCCGCCTTTCTCCAGCTTGCCGGCGTAGACGCGGAAATAGGTGAGCTTGCCGACGTAGGGGTCGGTCATCACCTTGAAGGCGAGAGCGGCGAAGGGGGCGTTGTCGTCAGCCTCCCGCTTGGCCTCGCTCTCCTCCTGGCCCTTGCTGGCAGGCACCACACCGGTCACCGGCGGCACCTCCAGCGGCGAGGGCAGCAGCTCGACGATCGCATCGAGCAACGGCTGCACCCCCTTGTTCTTGAACGAGGTGCCGCAGAGGACCGGCGTCACCTTGGTGTCGAGGCAGGCGCGGTGCAGGGATTTGGCGATCCGCTCGTGCGGGATCTCCTCCTCGGCGAGGTAGGCCTCCATCAGCTCGTCGTCGTAGTCGGCGCAGGCCTCGATCAGCTGGGTGCGGTATTCCTCGGCCTGGTCCTTGAGGTCGTCCGGGACCTCCACCGTCTCGAATTCGGCGCCGAGCTCGTCGGTCCAGATCAGCCCCTTCATCTCGATCAGGTCGACGACGCCTTTGAAGTTGTCCTCGTTGCCGATCGGCAACTGGATCGGCAGCGGGTTGGCGCCGAGACGGTCCTTCATCGTCTGCACAGAGTTGAAGAAGTCGGCGCCGGTGCGGTCCATCTTGTTGATGTAGGCGAAGCGCGGAACTTTGTACTTGTCGGCTTGGCGCCAGACGGTCTCCGACTGGGGCTCGACGCCGGCGACGGCGTCGAAGACGGCGATCGCGCCGTCGAGGACGCGCAGGCTGCGCTCCACCTCGACCGTGAAATCAACGTGGCCGGGCGTGTCGATGATGTTGATCCGGTGGTCCTTCCACTCGCAGGCGGTGGCGGCCGAGGTGATCGTGATGCCGCGCTCCTGCTCCTGTTCCATCCAGTCCATGACGGCGGCGCCCTCGTGGACCTCGCCCATCTTGTGGGTACGGCCGGTGTAGTAGAGGATGCGCTCGGTCGTCGTCGTCTTACCGGCGTCGATGTGCGCCATGATCCCGATGTTGCGCGTCTTCTCTAGGGGAAAGCTGCGTGGCATGGTCTTAAGTTAGGGGTTCTCTCGTGATCTGGGGACGGAAACGGACTAAACGAAGGCGATCCGGCAAAGACCGGGATCGGCGCATGAAAAAGGCCCTCGCGGGCCCGGCGAAACGCACTGCGAAAAAACTGCCTGAGCGACGCGCGATGATAGCAGCGGCGCGGCGCCGGGCAATGGTGGCGCGGGTGCGGGCCGAAGGCTTCACCCGGACCGCCGACCGGCGCCTGAACGCGCTGCTGGTGAAGGGGCCGCGGGCCGAGGCCTGGACGCGAGGGGCAGACCGCCGCCTCAACCGGTTGCTGGTGCGTACCTGGCCACGGCTGGCCGCGATCGGGCGCATGGTGGGGGCCGTATGCACACCCCGGCTGCGGTGGCTGGGCCGCCGGCTTCGCCCCGTCGCGGTGCTGCTGCTGCGCGCCTTCTCCTGGATCGAACGCCGGCTGCGCCGCCTCGTCGCGCTCGCGGTTGCGGGCGCGAAGCGCGTCTGGGCCTTCCTCACCTTCGAGCGGGTGATCTGCGCCGCGATCGTCGTCGCCGCCCTGGCCCTCGTCGCCTCGCAGTTCGTCGAGTACCACAGTGTCGAGATCGGCCAGCCCGGCTACGCCGGCCTCCCCTCCTCGGCGGCGCCGCCGACGGTCGGCGAGGAGACCGCCGGCCAGGCCCATTCCTTCCTGCTGATCCCGGTGGCGCTGCTAGCCGCCGTGGTCTCCCTCGTCGGGCTGCGTCGCAAGCGGTGGCGGCTGGGGCGGGTCGTCTTCGTCCTCGGCCTCGTCTCCCTGGCGGTGATCCTGCTCGTGGACCTTCCCGCCGGGCAGGACGCGGGCGCCGAGGAAGCGCGCTTCTCCGGCGCCACCGCGATGCTCGAGGACGGCTTCTACATCGAGCTGGGGGCCGCCATCGGCCTGATCGTTGGCGGACTGCTCTACTATGCCGGGCCGTGCCGAACACGAACCAACTCATTCGCAAGGGCCGCAAGCGCCCTAAGAAGAAGACGACGACGCCGGGCCTCAAGTCAGGCCAGGGCCGGAAGAAGGCCGTCGCCGCGCCGCAGCGCCGGGGTGTCTGCACCCGCGTCGCGACCGTGACGCCGAAGAAGCCGAACTCCGCCTTGCGCAAGATTGCCCGTGTGCGGCTGACCAACGGAATGGAGGTCACCACCTACATCCCGGGCGAGGGCCACAACCTGCAGGAGCACTCCGTGGTCCTGGTCAGGGGTGGTCGCGTCAAGGACCTGCCAGGCGTCCGTTACAAGGTCGTGCGCGGCACCCTGGACGCCGCCGGCGTCTCGGACCGCAAGCAGGCGCGCTCGCGCTACGGCGTCAAGGCCAGCTGACCGGATGCCCCGCCGCTCCGCAGCGCAGATCCGCCCGGTCGAGCCCGACGCCAGGTACCGCAACCGCCTCGTCCAGCAGGTCGTCAACAAGACGATGCAGGACGGCAAGAAGCCGCTCGCCGAGCGGCTCGTCTACGACGCGCTGGCGATCGTCGGCGAGCGCAGCGGCGAGGACCCGGTGGAGACGCTGGAGGCGGCGATCAAGCAGCTGACCCCGGTGCTCGAGGTTCGCTCGCGCCGGGTCGGCGGCGCCACCTACCAGGTGCCGGTCGAGGTCCCAGCCCGCCGCGCCCGCACCCTCGCGGTCCGCTGGCTGGTCGACTTCGCCCGTCAGCGTCGCGAGTACTCGATGTCCGAGCGGCTGGCCAGCGAGATCCTCGACGCCACGCAGCAGCAGGGCGGCGCCTGGAAGCGGAAGGACGACATCTACCGCATGGCGCAGGCCAACAAGGCGTTTGCTCACTACCGCTGGTAGGGGCGGTGGGGATGCCCCTCCTCAACCACAGCGAAGGATCGCCACACTTGGAGGCGGCATGCGGTTCTCTAGGTCTCGAGCGACGAGCCAGCCCATACTCGCTGTCGATGTTGATGGCGTCATATCGCTGTTTGGGTCTGAGCAAAAGCCGGACCGGTCGCAGGCGAAGTTCGAGATGATCGACGGGGTGCCCCACCTGATCTCGCTGCCTACCGGCGACCGGCTGCGACGGCTGAGCGAGCACTTCGAGCTGGTCTGGGCGACCGGCTGGGAGGACAAGGCCAACTACTACCTGCCCACGATGCTGGGGATCCCGGAACTGCCCCACGTCACCTTCGACGGCGCCGCCCGCTTCGGCTCGGCGCACTGGAAGCTGGGGCCGCTGGACAAGTACGGCAAGGGACGGCCAATGGCCTGGATCGACGACAACTTCGACCAGAGCTGTTACGAGTGGGCCGAGAAGCGCAAGGAGCCGACTCTGCTCGTCCCCACCGAATCGCACCTCGGCCTCGAGGAGGCGCATGTGGCGGCGCTGGAGATCTGGGTGCGCGAGCTACACTGACCCCGTGGAGGGGTTCTGGCCGATCTTCTTCCTGCTCGTCGTCCTGAAGATCCCGGTCTTCGGAGCACTCTGGCTGGTCTGGTGGGCGAGCAAGGCGCCCGAGGTCGACGGCGCGGCAGACGACTCGGACGACGGTTTCAAGCGCTGGCGCCCGGAACCAAGCTTCCCCCGTGGTCCACGGCGCGACCCTCACGGCGGCGCTGTGAGGGCGGGAGGGGGTGCCCCTCCCGGTTGCTGGGTTTTTCGCCCGGAGCACGGAGTGCACTCGCTGAGCGGGAGAGCGAAAAACAGGACGCCGCTGCCCAGGAGGGGCACCCCCTCCCGCCCTTAAACGCGCTGCGCTGAGCGCTTGCGCTCTCGACGGATTTGACGCAGATACGGGTGGAAGTCGACTTGGATCGTGTGGCGCTTGGAGGCTATGTAGCGCTTCCGCATCCGCCGTTCTTCGTCGGAGATCGCTTCGTGCATCTCGGCCGGGGAAGGCAGCACAGCTCGACCCGAGAGCAAATCGGCGACCCACTCGGACTGAGCCTCCGCTAGGGGCATGATCGCGCCAAGCGGCTGGATGAAGCCGATGAAGTAGAGGCCCGGATGCTCGACCGAGGCGACCCGCCGGTAGAGGGGCAGGCGGTTGTCCGCCGCCGCGACCACGCTCGGGTCGAAGAAGGGGAAGCTGATCTTGTAGCCGGTGCAGTAGACGACGAGGTCGATCTCCTCCTCGCTGCCGTCGACGAAGCGCACTGTGCGGCCGCCCAGGAAGCGCTCGATGTTGGGCTTCACCGCGAGGTCGCCGTGGCCGAGGCGGGAGAGCAGCTCGGCCGAAACGGTCGGGTGCGCCTCGAGCAGCTTGTGGTCGGGCTGCGGCAGTCCGTAGGCGGTCATGTCGCCGGCGGTCAGGCCGAGCATGCGAGCGAGGACGAAGCGCTGCACCGGCAGAGGCATCATCGTCAGCAACCGCGAGCCCGCCTCGTCGGTCGGCTTGCCGTTCAGGTACTTGGGCATGACGTAGGCGCCGCGGCGCATCGCCAGGAAGGTCTTCTCGGCGATCCGCGAGGCCTCGACCGCGATGTCGGTGGCGGAGTTGCCGATCCCCAGCACCAGGACCTGCTTGCCGCGCAGCGCCTCCGGCTCGCGGTAGTGGTGGACGTGGATCTGCTCTCCCTCGAATTCGTCCGCACCGGGGAAGGCCGGTTCGGGCCAGCGCGGGTCCCAGTGGTGGCCGTTGGCGACGATCACCGCCTGGTAGCGGTTCGTCTCACGCTCGCCGTCGGCGCTCTCGACGGTGACCTCCCACTCCCCTTCGGCCGGCTCGACGCTCTTGACCTCGGTGCGGAAGCGGATCTTCGGCCGCAGGCCGAAGTGGTCGACGTAGTCGTCGAAGTAGCGGGCGATCTGGAAGTGGTTGGGGTAGTCCGGATAGTCCTCCGGCATCGGGTAGGTCTTGTAGGCCATCAACCCGCGCGAGGTGTTGATGTGCAGGGAGCGATAAGCCGACGACATCCCGTTGTCGTTTTCGAAGCGCCAGTTCCCCCCCACCTCCGACCCCTTCTCGAAGCAGTCGAAGTCGACCCCGCGCGCGTTCAGCACCTGGCAAGTCGTAATGCCGGACGACCCGGCGCCGATGATGCAGACCTTCTCAGCCACGCCTGAAATCTATCCTGGCCAGCCGGCCAGGGGAGCGTTCGCTGTTTGTATGCGTCTAGCCCGACAAACAGCGAACGCGCCGGTCAAAGCGCTAGCTCACCGTCGGGGCGCTGTCGAGGAGACCTCGGCCGGACGAGCGCCGTAGAGAGGGGCCGGGTGCCTCTCGAACGGGCGGATACTCAAAACGGCGCGCTAATTAGCGCGCCGTTTGTCCGGGCGAGGGGCACCCCGCCCCCCCC
>DATMDR010000014.1:0-10149 GCA_035557635.1 Solirubrobacterales bacterium
CCGGGCATCTTCCGCGGCGCCCTCGACGCCGGCTCGCCCAGCATCACGGAGGAGATGAAGCTGGCGGCGGCGCGGGGGATCGCCGGCGCGGTCGCCGAGGAGGACCTCTCCGAGGACTACATCATCCCCAGCGTCTTCAACCGCGACGTGGCGCCGGCGGTGGCCCAGGCGGTTGTCGAGGAGGCGCGTCGCGAGGGGATCGCCCGCCTCAGCGAGGAGACCGGCACCTTCCAAACCGTGGAGGCTCCGGCGCAGCCGTGAAGGTCCTCGTCACCGGCGCCAGCGGCTTCATCGGCGCGGCGGTGTGCGATGCGCTGCTGGTCCGCGGTGACACGGTGGTCGGGCTGACCCGCGACCCGTCGCGGGCGCGGGGGAGCAACCCAAGCGTCACTTGGCACCGCTGGGAGCCGACCCTGGAACGCCCGCCGGCCGAGGCCTTCGACGGAGTCGACGGAGTGATTCACCTACTCGGCGAGAAGATCAACCAGCGCTGGACCGACGAGGCCAAGGAGCGAATCATGGAGAGCCGCCGCACCGGCACCCACAACCTGGTGGGAACGATTGCCGGCCTGCAGCGCAAGCCGAAGGTCCTGGTCAGCCAGGCCGCGATCGGCTTCTACGGCGACCGCGGCGAGGCGATCGTCGATGAGTCGGCCGAACCGGGCAAGGGATTCGACGTCGAAGTCGTTCGTGAGTGGGAGAAGGCCGCGCAGGAGGTGGAGGGCACGGGGGTGCGCCTCGTCGTCGTCCGCACCGGTCACGTCCTCGATCCGCGAGGCGGCTTCCTCGAGCAGCTGCTGAAACCGTTCAAGCTCGGCGTAGGCGGGCCGCTCGCCGGCGGCAAGCAGTACGTCTCCTGGATCCACATCGACGACGAGGTCGGGATCCTGCTCTGGTCGCTGGACAACGAGAAGGTGAGCGGCGTGGTCAACTCGACCGCGCCGAACCCGGTCACCAACCGGGTCTTCTCGAAGGCGCTCGGTCGGGCGATCGACCGGCCGGCGGTGGTGCCAGTCCCGGGGGTGACGCTCGACCTCATGTACGGGCGGGAGTTCGGCAAGGTGCTGCGCGGCGGCCAGCGGGTGCTGCCGCGGCGGGCGTTAGACTTGGGGTACGAGTTCAGGCACCCTGAATTGGACGAGGCGCTCGAGGACCTGCTCTAGCGGTGGTGGCTGGAGGGGCAGGCAATCCCCTCCAACACGCGCGCAGCAAGTCGCTCAGCTCTCGGCTAGAGCGTCTTGCACGGATTCGCGTAGGGAGCCGGAATCGCCCGCGCTGCGGATGGCTCGCAGCACGCGTCGCATCGCGGCCTCGCCGGAGATGGCGGAGAGCTGGGCTATGTCGGCGGTGTGGAGGATCGTTTCCGAGAAGCGGGTTGCCCGAGGCGTGGGCTCGCCGATGTAGGCGACCGTGGTCGAATCCTGGGTGGCCCGGCGGGCATTGGCCCCGATCGTCGCCAGGTCCAGTCGACCCCGATCTTCCGCCTCCGCCAAGCAGACGACCTGAACCCGAACATCGTCAGGTTGCCTACTCCGCCCCAGCTCCCCCTCAGCTTCCGCACACAGCGAGGCACTGACATACACGGTCACCGTCGCGCCCTCAGCAACCCCTTCGTCCCCACAGCCGGCTATTGCCGCGAGCAGCGCACAAAGGCCGGCTACAGCAGTCGCTTTGCGCAAGGCTGAGGAGGGGCGAGCATTCCCCCAGCGGAACTTGTGAGCCGCGGCCGACTGAGCCCTGGCCAAGACTTCGACGCGGGTTCCGTCGGGGGAATGCTCGCCCCTCCCCTGTCTAGCCAAAGAAGACCTCAGCCTCCTGGTACAGCTCTTCTGGCACTGTCTTTAGCTTGGCTGTCGCCTCGCTGAGCTCGACCAGCTGAATGTCAGTGCCCCGCAGCGCGGTCATCTTGCCCCACTGCCCCGCGTCCACCGCGTCGATCGCGTGCAGGCCGAAGCGGGTCGCGAGGACGCGATCGAAGGCGGTCGGGGTGCCGCCGCGCTGGACGTGGCCGAGCACGGTCGCGCGCGCCTCCTTGCCGGTGCGGCGCTCGATCTCCTTCTCCAGCCAGTGGGCGATGCCGCCGAGGCGGACGTGGCCGAACTCGTCGAGGCCCTCATCCTGCGTCTCCGCTATGCCGCCTGACGGCTGCGCCCCCTCGGCGACGACGACGATCGGCGCGAAGCGGCTCTCGAAGCGGCGGCCGACAAGCTCGCAGACGCGCTCGACGTCGAAGGGGCGCTCGGGGATCAGGATCACGTTGGCGCCGCCGGCGAGGCCGGCGTGGAAGGCGATCCAGCCGGCGTGGCGCCCCATCACCTCGGCGATCAGCACCCGGTGGTGGCTGCCGGCGGTCGTGTGGAGGCGGTCGATCGCCTCCATCGCGATGTTGACCGCGGTGTCGAAGCCGAATGTGTAGTCGGTGGCGCCGAGGTCGTTGTCGATCGTCTTCGGCACGCCGACCACCTGCAGTCCGTGCTCCTCGTGCAGCCGCGAGGCCGCCCCGAGCGTGTCCTCACCTCCAATCGCGATCAAGCCCTCGACCCCTTCCGCGGCCATGTTCTCGGCGACCCGCGACGCGCCGCCCTCCTCCTTGAAGGGGTTGGTCCGCGAGGCGCCGAGAATGGTGCCGCCGCGGGGCAGGATGCCGCGCACCTCGGGCACGCCGAGCGGCCCGCTGTCGCCCTCGAGCGGCCCGCGCCAGCCGTCCCTGTAGCCGACGAATTCGTGTTCGTAGTGTTCGACCCCCTTGCGGACGATCGCTCGGATCACCGCGTTGAGGCCGGGGCAGTCGCCGCCTCCCGTGAGCACGCCGATGCGCATACGGCGCAGCTTAGAGCGAGCTGGATGCCGCTAGTTGGGCTGAGGCCGGACGACGCGGAGAGCGGCGCCGATCAAGAGGACGGTGGCGAAGACCATGCCGGCTACGGGGCCTCCCTGGCCGAAGGCGTAGGAGATCGCCATCGCGGCGATGGCGAGGAAGAGTGTGACGACCATTCCCATGCGGCGGGCAGCTTATCCGCTGGCGAGGGCGGCACGCGTCTCGCGGAGGAAGGAGCCAACGACCTCTGCGGCAGCCTGCGGCGAGCCAGCCTCACCGGCCGCGCGGACCAGGCGGCTGCCGATGATCACGCCGTCGGCGAGGCGGCCGACGTCGGCCGCCTGGGCGGGAGTGCCGATCCCGAAGCCGACCGCGACCGGGACCTCCGACTCATCCTTGGCCGCGGCAACCAGGTCGGCGAGCTCCACCGGAATCGCCTCGCGCTCGCCGGTCGTGCCGACCGTTGAGACCAGGTAGACGAACCCGCGCGCGACGGCACAGATCTGAGCGCGGCGACCCGGCGAGGTGGTCGGGGCGACCAGCGGAACCAGGGCAAGGCCCGCATCGGCGAAAGCGTCGCGCACGTCCTCGGCCTCCCCGAGGGGAAGGTCGGGGATGATCGTCCCCGCCGCACCGGCTGCGGCAGCTCGGCCTGCGAACTCAGCCGCACCGCCCTGCGCGAGCACCATGTTCGCGTAAGCCATCAGAACCACGGGCACCCGGCCTGACACCGACTCGCATACCTCGAGGGCAGTCTCGACAGTGGCACCCGCGTCAAGCGCGGCGGTAGCCGCAGCATGAATAGTCGGCCCATCGGCCAGCGGATCGGAAAACGGCACTCCCAGCTCGATCAGGTCAGCCCCCGCCTCGGCATACGCCTCAGCCACCGCCAGCGAAGACTCCCGGTCGGGATACCCGGCCATCATGTAGGGCATGAGGGCAGCTCGGCCTTCAGCCTGCACGGCCTCAAACGCAGCGGCTATGCGCTCGACCCCGGTAGCCGTCGCCTCAGGCACCGGTTCTCTCCGTTACCTCCGCGAGGTCCTTGTCCCCTCTGCCGCTGAGGCAGACCACGTCGTAGCCGTCGCCGCCCCCGTTCTCGAGCAACCAGGCAATCGCATGGGAAGACTCGAGCGCCGGGATGATCCCCTCGAGCCGAGAAAGCTCCGCGAACGCGGCCAGCGCCTGCGCGTCGGTGACCGCGAAGTAGCTCGCCCGGCCAGTGTCGCGCAGATGGGCGTGCTCCGGCCCAACCCCTGGGTAATCCAGCCCGGCCGAGACCGAGTGGGCCTCGAGGATCTGCCCCTCCTCGTCGGCGATGATCGAGGAGAGCGAGCCGTGAAGCACTCCAGTGCGTCCCGCTCCCAGCGAGGCGCCGTGCCGTCCGCTCTCGAGCCCCTCCCCCGCCGCCTCGACCCCGATCAGCTCGACCTCGGCATCGCCGATAAATGGGGTGAAGATGCCGATCGAGTTGGAGCCACCGCCGACGCAGGCGATCACCCGTGCCGGCAGGGCGCCCTCGACGGCGAGCGCCTGCTCGCGTGCCTCATCGCCAATCACCCGCTGCAGGTCGCGGACCAGAGCCGGGAAGGGCGCCGGGCCGACCGCCGAGCCGATCACGTAGTGGGTCGTCTCAACGTTGGTGACCCAGTCGCGGATCGCGGCGCTGACCGCCTCCTTCAGCGTGCGGGCACCGGCCTCGACCGGCACCACCTCGGCCCCGAGCAGGCCCATCCGCTCCACGTTCGGGCGCTGGCGCCGGATGTCCTCGGTCCCCATGTAGACCACGCACTCGAGGTCGAGCAGGGCGCAGGCGGTCGCGGTGGCGACCCCGTGCTGCCCCGCCCCGGTCTCGGCGATCACCCGCGGCTTGCCCATGCGCTGGGCCAGCAGCGCCTGGCCGATCGCGTTGTTGATCTTGTGAGCGCCGGTGTGGGCGAGGTCCTCGCGCTTCAGGTAGACGGCGCGCCCGGCCCGCTCGGAGAGGCGCCGGGCGGGGTAGAGCGGCGTCGGGCGACCAATGAAGTCGCGGTGCAGGCTGGCCAGGCGCGCGCCGAACTCCTCGTCCTCGCGCGCCTCCGCCCAGGCAGCGGCCAGCTCGTCGAGCGCCGCGATCAGCGTCTCGGGCACGTAGCGGCCGCCGTACGGCCCAAAGCGCTCCTCAACCGTGCTCATGGGGTCGGGACGCTAGCGACCCCGGCCGCCTCGAAGAAGGTCATCATCGCCGCGTGGTCCTTGCGGCCCGGCTCCGCCTCGACGCCGCTGGCCACGTCCACCGCATACGGATGGGTGACCGCGATCGCCTCGGCGACGTTCTCGGGACGCAGGCCGCCGGCGACGATCGCTGGCACCTCGGAGCGATGCTCACGCAGCAGCCCCCAGTCGAAGCTCTCGCCGCTGCCGCCCCAGAGCCCCTTGCTGCGACGGTCGAAGAGATGAAAGTCGGTGCGGTAGGCCTCGGCGCCGTGGACGTCGGCGGCGCTGGCGACGTGGATCGCCTTGATCACCTTGACCCCGGTGCGCCGCGCCACCTCGGCGCAGAAAGCGGTTCCCTCTTCCCCGTTCAGCTGCACCATCGTCAGCCCGGCGTCCTCGACCGCCTTGGCAACTTCCCCCAACTCCGGATTCACGAACACGCCAACGACCTCGCACTTGCGCCGAAAAGCAGCCGCAATCCGCACCGCCTCCCCCGGCTCACAGAAGCGGGGACTTTTGTCGTAGTGGATCAGCCCAACAGCCCAGGCCCCAAGCCGCACAGCCTCGGCCGCGTCATCCAGATTGGTGACCCCACAGATCTTCACGCGCATCAGCTCAGGGTACGGGAGGCGTCACGCGGGAGCGGAGCTTCCTGGGAACGGGAGGCTCACATTGGGCGCCCGTCCTGCGGGGCGGCAGCTCGGGCGGGTGGCGCCGCAGGGGGAACCACCCCTGAGGAAGCTTTAGCTACCGGAAGGGGTGGTGGGTCCCTGCGGCGACAGGACCCGCCCGTCGCTACTGCGCCGAGTCCGGCCTCTGCCCAAGCGTGACGGTGACCGTCTCCGTCCTTTTGCCTCGCCGCACAGTAAGCCTCATCTTGTCGCCCGGCTCAGCCTCGTTGACGAGATCGATGACTTCGTCCATCGAGCTGATCGGCTCTCCTTCCACCTCGACGATGATGTCGCCGCCCAGCTCGAACTCGGCGCCGTCGATCGTCGCTGAGGTGTCACCACCTTCGAGCCCGGCCTCCTCGGCCGGCCCGCCCGGGACCACCTCCTGGACCAGCACGCCCTCCTCCACTGGCAGGTTCAGCGCTTTCGCCAGGTCGGCGGTGATGCTGCCGCCGTTGATCCCCAGGTAGGCGTGCTCGACCTCGCCGTCCGCCTTCAGCTGCTCGACCACGTCGCGCGCGGTGTCGATCGGGATCGCGAAGCCGATTCCGACGTTGCCCCCCGTGCGGGTCTGGATCTGGGCGTTGATCCCGATCACGTCGCCGGTCACGTCGATCAGCGGCCCACCCGAGTTGCCGGGATTGATCGCGGCATCGGTCTGGATCACGTGCGAGATGGAGAAGCCGTTCGGCGCCTGGATCTGGCGCTGCAGGGCGGAGACGATGCCGCTGGTCACGGTACGGTCGAGCCCGAACGGGTTGCCGATCGCGACGACCGGATCGCCGACTTGGACCTGCGAAGAATCGCCGAGCGCCAGCGGGTGCATCTGATCCGCCGGGGCGTCGACCTTGAGCAGGGCGACGTCGGTGGCCGGGTCGGTGCCGACGATCTCAGCCGAGTAACTCTCGTCGGAGGAGCCCAGCGTCACCTCGACTTGGTCGGCGCCCTCGACGACGTGGCTGTTGGTGACGACGTGCCCCTCCATGTCGATCAGGAAGCCGGAGCCGGTGGCCGTGCCGCCGCCTTCTTCTTCGGGTTCGGGTTCGCCGAACGGGCCCGGCGCGCCCGATTCTCCGCCGACGCCCTCGGCTTCGATGAAGGCGACCCCCTGCCCGTCGCGACGGTAGATCTGGTTGACGACGTTTTCGTCGCCGCCGCCGTCCCTCTCAGCGACCGGAGCGGCAAGCGGCGCGGCGACGGTGGTGGTCGAGTCCCCCTCGGCCTCGATCCAGCCGGCGGCGATCGCCACCCACCCGAAGGTGGCGACGACCGCCCCGCCGACCAGAGCCGAGAAGAAGGGAGTGCGGAAGAAGCGCCTCATCGAGGGACGATCATCCAGGACCACTTCAAAGTTCTCTTAAAAATGGGCCGAACCGGATCTCAGGGCAGGTGGTGCTCGCGCGTGCCCTCATCGGCGCCGGTCAGTTCCCGGGTCCTCGCCTCCGGATCCGGCGCGCTCATCAGAGCGGTGCCGATCAGCACCGCGTCGACCCCGACCCGCTCCAGCTCCTCCAGCTCGGCGCGCTCGGAGATGCCGCTCTCGGCGACGACCGTCTTGCCGGCCGGCACGTCCGGCATCAGCTCGTAGGTCGTCGCGACGTCGACCGTCCCCTCGTCGAGGTTGCGGTTGTTGATCCCGATCACCTCGGCGTCCAGCGCCAGGGCCCGCTCCAGCTCCTCACCGTCGTGGACCTCCACCAGGCAGTCGAGGTCGAGGCGGCGGGCCTCCCCGTAGAGCGAGCTCAGCTCGCCGTCGTCGAGAGCGCACACGATCAGCAGCACCGCGTCGGCGCCGTTGACCGCCGCCTCGTAGAGCTGGTAGGGATCGACGATGAAGTCCTTGCGCAGAATCGGCAGGTCGCAGGCGGAGCGAGCGGCACGCAGGTCCTCGAGCGAGCCGCCGAAGTGGCGCTCGTCGGTGAGCACGGAGAGCGCGGTCGCGCCGCCGCGCTCGTAGGCACCGACCTGGTCGACGATCGCGGTGGAGGTCGATATGTCGCCGGCACTGGGCGAGCGTCGCTTGAACTCCGCGATCAGGGAGAGGCGGGGGCGCACCAGCGCCTCGCGGAAGGGCCTGTCATCCGCCCTCGCAGAGAGACGGGACTCGAGGTCCGCCTGCGATACCTGCCCGCGGCGCTCTTCCACCCCGTCCCGGGCCGCCGAGATGAGCTGCTCGATCATTCCCACGTTGAGGCCCAGACCTTAACCGGATGGAGCGGCGGCCTCGCCGCCCATCGCCCCCGTCGTCGCGACCAGGCGGTCGAGCAGCTCTCGCGCAGCACCCGAGTCGACAGCCGTCCGCGCCTGCTCGACCCCGGCGCCGAGGCTGTCCGCGCGCCCGCCGGCGTAGATCGCGGCGCCCGCGTTGAGCAGGACGAGGTCGCGGCGGGGACCGCTCTCACCGTCGAGCACGGCACGCGTGGCAACCGCGTTCTCGGTAGGCGAGCCTCCGGCCACTTGGTCGAGCTCGGCGGGCCCGAGCCCGAAGTCCCCCGGCTCGACGAACCACTCCTCAGTGCGCCCATTGGCGACCTCGATCACGCGCGTGCGGGCGGAGATCGAGAGCTCGTCAACGCCGTCCTCGGCTGTGACCACCAGGGCCCTGATGCTGCCGAGGCCGAGCAGCGCCTCGGCGATCGTCTCCTGGTAGTGGCGGTCGGAGACGCCGAGCAGCTGGCGCTCGGCGCCCGCCGGGTTGGTCAGCGGCCCGAGGAAGTTGAAGATCGTCCTCACCCCGAGCGCCCTGCGGGCGGGGACGACGTGGGCCATCGCGGCGTGGTGACGGGGCGCGAACATGAAGCCGAAGCCGATCTCGTCGATGCAGCGACCCACCTGCTCCGGGCTGAGCTCGATGTCAACCCCGAGCGCCTCCAGCAGGTCGGCGGAGCCGCAGCGGCTGGTGTTGGAGCGGTTGCCGTGCTTGGCGACCGCGCAGCCGGCCGCCGCCGCGATCAGCGCCGCCGTGGTCGAGACGTTGAAGGTCGAGGGCCCGCCCCCGGTGCCCGCGGTGTCGACCAGGTCGGTGCGAGTCGTGGAGACGGGGGCGGCGAGCGAGCGCATCGTCCGCGCCAAGCCGACCAGCTCCGGCACCGTCTCCCCCTTTGCCCGCAGGGCGATCAGGAAGGCGCCGGTCTGGACCTCGCCGACGCGGCCCTCCATCACCTCGGCGAGGACCGCGGCGGCGTGGTCGGCGGTGAGATGGTCGCCGGCGCAGACCGCGTCGATAGCCCTGCTGAGGACGTCGTTGGGCGTCATGAGCCCTCGCGTTCGCTCTTTGTCGCGCTGGGCGCAACAAATGACGAACTCTGCTGCAGGAAGTTGGCCAGCAGCTTCATTCCCTGCGGCGTCAGGACCGACTCGGGGTGGAACTGAACCCCCTCGGCGGGCAGCTCGCGGTGGCGGGCGCCCATCACCACGTCGCCGAGGCTGGCGCTCAGCTCCAGCTCGTCCGGCAGGTCGTGGTCGGCGACGAGCGAGTGGTAACGGCCGGCGATCATCGGTTTCGAGAGGCCGGCGTAGACGGTGCGGCCGTCGTGCTCGATCTCGGCCTCCTTGCCGTGGATCGGCTCGCCCTGCACGGTTCGCCCGCCGAAGGCCTCGACCAGCGCCTGGTGGCCGAGGCAGACGCCGAGCACGGGCGTGCCCGCCTCGGCGAAGGCGCGGACGGCCGCGGTCGAGATCCCGGCCTCGGCCGGCGTGCAGGGGCCGGGCGAGACGACGAGGCGGTCGGCGCCGCGCTCGAGCAGCTCGCCGACCTCGGCTTTGTCGTTGCGCACGACCTCGACCTCCGCCCCCAGCTCGCCCAGGTACTGGACGAGGTTGTAGGTGAAGCTGTCGTAGTTGTCGATGACGAGGACCTTCACGGCCAATCGGGCTGTTCGCAGGCGAGCTCGACGGCGCGGAAGACCGCCTTCGCCTTGTTGACCGACTCGTTGTACTCGTAGGCGGGCTTGGCGTCGGCGACCGTGCCGCCGCCCGTCTGCACGTGGATCTGGCCGTCCTTGACGACGACCGTACGGATGTGGATCGCGGTGTCGAGGTCGCCGTTCCAGGAGAGGTAGCCGATCGCGCCGCCGTAGGAGCAGCGCTTGACCGGCTCCAGCTCATCGATGATCTGCATCGCCCGCACCTTCGGCGCGCCGGAGAGGGTCCCGGCGGGGAGCGCCGAGCGCAGCACGTCCATCCCCCCGACCCCCTCGCGCAGGGTGCCGGAGACCTGGCTGACGATGTGGAGGACGTGGGAGTAGGTCTCGACCACCATCAGCTCGTCGACCTTGACCGAGCCGTACTCGCAGACCCGGCCGAGGTCGTTGCGCCCGAGGTCGACCAGCATCACGTGCTCGGCCCGCTCCTTGGGGTCGGCGAGCAGCTCGTCGGCGAGTCGCTCGTCTTCTTCTTCGGTGTGGCCCCGGCGGCGCGTGCCGGCGAGTGGTCGGACGGTGACTTTGCCATCGACGACGCGAA
>DATMDR010000015.1:0-12812 GCA_035557635.1 Solirubrobacterales bacterium
CTAGACCCTATGGCCGGCCCACCTGAGCGCCGGCTCGATCCGAACCCGGCGTAAAGGTCGGCACCCGCGCATGAGATGCGCGGGTTTGTCGCCGAGGAATGGCCTCGGCGAGGACCGCAATCATGGGGGTGCCGACATGGCGAAGGTTAGGACGTGGGTGGGTCTCGATGTTCACGCGGCGAAGGTCGTCGCGGCGATCGCCGACTCGGAGTCGGGCGAGTTGGCGGTGCGACGCATGGGTGGGGCGACCGAACAGGTTGCGGAGTTCTGCGCCGCCCTGCCGGCGCCGGTCCGGGTCGCCTATGAGGCCGGCCCAACCGGCTTCGGCCTGGCCCGGGCCCTGGCAGCGAGGGCAATCGAGTGCACGGTCGCCGCGCCAGGCAAGATCGAGCGCCCCGCCCAGGACCGGGTCAAGACCGACCGTCGCGACGCCGAGCGGCTGGTGCGCCTGCTGATGATCGGCGGCTTGCACCCGGTGCGGGTGCCGACGCCGGCCGAGGAGGCGATGCGCGACCTGGTCCGCGCCCGTGAGGACGTCCGCGGCGACCTGATGCGGGCCCGCCACCGCGTCGCCAAGCTCTTGCTGCGCCACGACCTGCGCTTCGAGGGCAACAACTGGACTCAGCGCCACCTCGATTGGCTGGGGCGGGTCGAGCTCCCCGAGCCGGTGGCGCAGAGCGTCCTGCTGGACGGGATCGGGTCGATCGACGCCCTGCTGGTGCGCCGCGAGAGCCTCGAGGCCCAGATGAGCGCCTTGGTCGAGGGCTCCCCCTGGGAGCAGAGCGTCAACCACCTGCGCTGCCTGCGCGGCATCGACACCTTGAGCGCCCTGGGCCTCTGCGCGGAGGTCGGAGACTTCGGGCGCTTCGAGCGCCCCGCCCAGCTGATGAGCTACCTCGGCCTGGTGCCTTCGGAGAACTCCAGCGGCGAGCGCCGCCGGCAGGGCGCGATCACCAAGTCGGGCTCCCGCCATGCCCGCCGCCTCCTGGTCGAGGCGGCCTGGCACTATCGACGCCCGCCACGCAAAGGCAGGGAGCTGCGGCGTCGCCAAGAGGGGCAGCCCCAGGCGGTCTGCGCGATCTCCTGGCGCGCCCAGCAGCGCCTGCACCGCAGCTGGGTGCGGCTCGATCATGAACGCGGCAAGCGCCGCACCCTCTGCGCCGTCGCCGTCGCCCGTGAGCTCGCCGGCTTCTGCTGGTCGGTGACGACCGTGGACTGAGACCACCAAGCACTGCTTGGCCCAGGAGGCGGCGGGCTCGGCCCTTCGCGCCAGCGCATCCGCGATTCAGCTATGAGCAGCCGCCCTGCGGTCACGCTCGATCCTAGACAGCGGGCGCTGAGACGAAACCCGGTCCTGCGGTAGCCAACCCGCGCATATCAGCCTGACCGCGCGTCGCGCACCAGGTCGACCGCCGCCTCCTGGGCCAAGAAGAAGGCCCGCTCTCAGCGGGCCTTTGGTGGTTGGGGACTTGACAAACGGACGGCCATATCAGCTGACAGATACTGGGGATTGACCGGCGCGCGCATCTCGTCGCAGTGCCGTCGCGCACTTTTGACATTCAGCGCGCCACGCGTGCGCTGCGACTCGGAACGATTACTGCGTGCTCGCTTCGACCCTGCCCGACCCCGGTTCCCCCGGGTTCCCGACGACACTTGGAATGGCCGCCGGTTTTCTCGCGGCCGCCTTTGCACTCAGCTGCGGCGAATCGAGAGATGACGCGCAATGGACCGCGTTCGTCGGAGGCGTCATAGGCACAGGGGCCGGTTTTCTCATTTGGGGATTCGGCCTGATGACAGGGCTATACTAACTGAGTTATGAAGACAAAAAGATTCGTAGTTGATTTCCTTGTCAGCTTCGCCCCGGTGCTCGTAATCGTGGTCCCGGTCTTCATGGTGGGGCTCTTGCTTGACCCCCCTTACGACCTAATTGGCGGAGTCGTCGTCATGGTGTTGGCAGCGCTGTTCGCTCCTTGGAGCCGCTGGTCTGTCTTGCCACGGGCTCGCGAGCGGCGCTTGCGCACCCGCGTCCGTCCTCACGCCTCGTCTTAGACGCTAGCCCGAATGCTGCTGGTCCAGCCCGAGCTGGATCGCGACGACGATCGCGAACAAGGCGCCGGTGCTGAGGTGGAAGATGGCGTCGGCGGTGTTGTTGGGGAAGGTGAAGACCCAGGCGGGCTGGGTGTCGAAGAGCGCCCAGATGCCGGTCAGGATCAGCGCCACGGCGACGTAGATCGCGTAGTAGAGCGCCCAGTCGGGCCGCCGTACGAAGTAGAAGGCGGGGAGGAAGAGGAGAAAGCCGGAGAGCGCGTGGACGCCGTTGAAGTCGACCCCGAGCACCCGCTCCGTCACCGCGTCCTCGCCGAAGTCGATGCTCGGCTCTGCGATCAGCCCCGCCGTCGCGAAGATCAGCTGCAGGGCCGCCAGTACCACGACCGCCTTCTGGGCGAAGGTCCACGGCTCCCGCTGTACCGCTGCCGCCTCCATCGCCGCGCAGCCTACTCCGAAAATGGCCGTCTAGCCTGCTGGTCATGATCGACCACGTCAGCTTCGAGGTCAGCGACTTCGCCCGCAGCAAGGCGTTCTACGGTGCGGCGCTGGAGCCGCTCGGGATCAGGCTCCTGATGGAGCCGGTCGAGGGCGCCGCCGGGTTCGGCAAGGACACCGAGCATGGGCCGAAGCCGTTCTTCTGGATCACCGCGCGTGAGCTGCCGGCCGTCAGCGGCGCCCACGTCGCCTTCGGCGTCCGCGACGCCGCGCAGGTCGATGCCTTCCACGCCGCCGCCCTCGCGGCAGGCGGCTCCGACAACGGCGCCCCGGGGCTGCGTCCGATCTACCACCCCGGCTACTACGGCGCCTTCGTCCTCGACCCCGACGGCAACAACGTCGAGGCCGTCTGCCACACCGCTAGCGCGCGCTGAGCGAACGAGCAAGCCGCCGATTTCTCCGCCCCAAGGGGGGAGAGATCGCTGCGCTGTGGCCTTGAAGAGGCAGATGGTCACACGACCATTGGATACCATATGGCCAATGGCGCGCACGCAGACGCTGGTTCAGCTCACCGAAGCTCTGCTGCGGCGCCTAGACGAGCGGGCGGCGCGGGAGGACCGCTCCCGATCCGCGCTGATTCGTGAGGCGATCGAGGCCTACCTCTACGACGAGGAGGAGGCGGAGATCAGCCGCCAGATCGTCGCGGGCTACGAACGGATCCCTGTGACCGATTGGGAGATGGCCTGGGCCGAGGCAAGCGCACGCGAGATGATCCGCGAAGAGCCGTGGTAGGCCGCGGCGATATCTACTGGTTCGACCTTCCCGAAGAAGGACATCGTCCGGTGCTGGTTCTGACGCGTTCAGAGGCGATCCCTGTTCTGCGTCGCGTGTTGGTGGCCCCTCTGACTAGGACCATTCGTGGAATTCCGAGTGAGGTTCGGCTCGGCAAGGAGGACGGAATGCCCGACGAGTGCGTGATCAGTCTCGACAACGTTCGCCCGGTCTCGCGCGTCCTGCTCAAAGAGCAGATCACCACTCTCACCGGCAAGCGGATGTCGGAGGTCTGCCGGGCGCTGGCAATCGCCACCGGCTGCGGCTGAGCGCCGCCGTCCCTCGGCCCTTGCCGGTTCGTCACCCTTACCCCAGCGGCCGGTACTCGCCGCCGTGGAAGACGAGCGGGTCGCCCTCGCTCGTCTCCAGGCCGCGGACCTCACCGGTGACGATCACGTGGTCGCCGCCGGCGATCACGTCGCGCAGGTCGCAGGCGACCCAGACCAGGGCGTCGTCGATCGCCGGAATCCCGTCGCGATCGCTCCAGGCGATGCCATCCCACTTGTCCGCCACCGGGGCCTTGGTCGCGAAGGAGCGGGCGATCTGCTCCTGGCCGGCGTGCAGGACGCTGATCCCGAAGCGGTTGGCCGCCTGCACGGCGAGCAGGGTGCGGGATCCGCGGTCGAGGCAGGCCAGCATCAGCATCGGCTCGATCGAGAGCGAGGAGACCGCGTTGGCCGTCGCGCCGGCCGGCCCGTCGGGCCCGGCCGCGCTGACCACGGTGACGCCGGTGGGCAGCGTTCCCATCGCGGCACGGAAGCGGGCTGGGTCGGGTGGACTCATCGCGAAATGGTCGATTTCAGATCCGCGTGTGCCCACGTCATCCGGGTGCGCGGGGATCTGGAGTCGGTCATCTAGGCCAGACAATATGATCCTCGCCGCGTGCGACCCGCTCTAGCGATAGCCCTGGCCATCGTGGCCACCCTCGCGCTTGCCGCCTGCGGATTCGGCGAGGAAGGGATCTCGGTCTCCGAGGACGACCCCGACTACAACGGCGCGGTCATCTTCGCCACCCACTGCTCCGGCTGCCACACGCTGGCCGCCGCCGGCACCCAGGGAACCGGGAACCGCAGCAGCCGAACGCAGGGGCCGAACCTCGACCAGCGAACGGAGACCTACGAGGATGCTCTCTTCGCGATCCAGAACGGCGGCTTCTCCGGGGCGATCATGCCCCAGAACATCGTCGTCGGCGAGGAGGCCGAAGCGCTGGCGCGCTTCGTCGCCAAGTACTCGGGCAAGGACGCCGAAGAAGCGCCCCGACCCGGCCAGCCCGCGCCCTAACCTCTTCCTCCGATGCTCGACCTTAAGCTGATCCGCTCCGACCCTGAGCGGGTCAAGATGGCGCTGGCCCGCCGCGGCGCGGCCGAGCAGGTCGACGAGCTGCTGGCGCTCGACGCCCGCCGGCGTCAGCTGCTGCCAGAGATCGAGGGCGCGCAGGCCGAGCGCAAGACTCTCTCCAAGCGGATCGGCGAGGCCAAGCAGCAGGGCGGCGACGCGGCGGTGGAGATGGAGGCCGTCCAGCGGCTGAAGGAGACGATCGAGGCCGGCAAGGCCGAGCTGGAGAAGGTCGAGGCGGACCTCGAGCGGATCGCCGCCGCTCTCCCCAACCTCCCCGACCCCGACGCGCCCGAAGGGATGACCGAGGAGGACGCGGTTGTCCTGCGCGAGGTGGGCGATAGGCCGAGCTTCGACTTCGAGCCCCGCGATCACCTCGACATCGGCACCGAGCTCGGCCTGATCGACATGGAGAGCGCCGCGAAGCTTTCCGGCTCCCGCTTCGCCTACATCAAGGGCGACCTGGTCCTGCTCGAGCTGGCGCTGGTCCGCTTCGCGCTCGACCTCGTCCGCGGCGAGGGCCACGAGCCGGTGGTACCGCCGGTCCTCGTCCGCGAGGAGGCCCTCAACGGGACCGGCTTCCTGCCCGGCGATCGCGACCAGATCTACGAAGTTCCCAAGGACGAGCTGTTCCTGGTCGGCACTTCGGAGGTCTCGCTCGCCGCCCTGCACGCGGACCAGATCCTCGAGGCGGACCAGCTGCCGCTGCGCTACGCCGGCTTCTCCACCTGCTTCCGCCGCGAGGCCGGCGCCGCCGGCCGCGACACCCGCGGCATCTTCCGCGTCCACCAGTTCGACAAGGTCGAGATGTTCTCGTTCGTCGAGCCCGGCGAGTCGTCGGCCGAGCACGAGCGGCTGCTGGCGATCGAGGAGCGGATCCTCACCGAGCTGGAGATTCCGTACCGCGTCGTCAACGTCGCCGCGGGCGATCTGGGTGCCCCCGCGGCGAAGAAGTACGACTGCGAGGCGTGGATCCCGAGCCAGGACCGCTACCGGGAGCTGACCTCGTGTTCGAACACGACCGATTACCAGGCGCGACGTCTCAGTTGTAGGTATCGGCCTGCCGATAACGAACCACCACAGACCGTGCACACGCTGAACGGCACTGCTGTGGCCGTTGGAAGAACGATGATCGCGCTAATCGAGAACCGGCAGGACGGGGACGGCGGTTTCACGCTACCCAAAATTTTGCATCCCTACGGCGTGCCTGAAAGGATCGGGCCACGATGAGCGCCAGCGTCGGCGGGGCAAAGCGGGTCGTCCTCTGCGACGACCACGAGATCGTCCGGGATGCGATCAAATCCCGGATGGCCGACACGAACACCCTGGAGATAGTCGGCGAGGCCGCAAACGGGCGCGAGGTCGTCGACGTGGTCAAGGACCTCGAGCCCGACGTGCTGATCATCGACGTCGAGCTGCCCAAACGAGACGGCATCGAGGCCACCAAGGAGGTCCTCAAGGCGCGGCCGCGGACCAAGGTGATCATCTTCACCGCGCACGCCCAGCCGGACCTGCTCGCCCTGGCGCTGCGGGCTGGAGCGTCCGGCTACGTGCTCAAGTCGGCGCCGGCCGAGGACATCGCCCGCGCGGTCAAAGCGGTGACCGGCGGCGGCACCTTCCTCGGCGGCGACTTCGCCGGCGGCAAGCCCTCCGAGGTCGAGAAGCTGCTCCTCCTCTCGCCGCGCGAGCGCCAGATCCTCGAGCTGCTCGCCGAGGGACTGCGGGTGAAAGAGATCGCCGAACGGCTTGAACTCAGCCCGGCCACGGTCCATACGCACGTCCGCAATGCGATCAAAAAGCTGGAAGTCGACACCCGCACCGAGGCGGTCGCCCTCGCGGTCCGCTTCAGCTACCTCGGCGTGGTCGGCGCCGGCCCGGCTAAATAGGCCCTTTGCCTACTTCTCGAAGGTAAGCGCGCAGCCGTTGATGCAGTAGCGCTGGCCGCCCTGGTCCGGTGGCCCGTCCTCGAAGACGTGTCCCAGGTGGGCGTCGCAGTGCTTGCAGACGACCTCGGTGCGGCGCATGAGGTGGCTGTTGTCCGGTCGCAGCTCGACGTGCTCGAGGTTGACCGGCTCGGTGAAGCTGGGCCAGCCGGTGCCCGAGTCGAACTTCGTGTCTGACGAGAACAGCTCGGTGCCGCAGCAGACGCAGCGGTACATGCCCTCGCCCTTCTCGTCGACGTACGGTCCGGTGAAGGCGCGCTCGGTGCCGGCGTTGCGGGTCACCTCGTACTGCTCGGGGGTCAGCTCCTCGCGCCATTGCTCGTCGGTCTTCTCCACTTTTGGCATGGACTTAAGGGTAGAGGGCGTCGGGGGTGTCCTTTCGGGCGCTATCCGGCTTCGCCGGTAGCGCCGCGCCCGAAACGACACCCCCGACGCCCCATACGATGCCGCCGTGCCGGAAGCGTTCTACGAACCCGATGGCGATGGCTTCATAGCTACCGAGTTGACGCGGGGACCCTGGGACCCAGGGGCTCAGCACGCCGGCCCTCCGTCGGCTTTGCTTGGACGGGCGATCGAGGGGCTAGATGGAGCTGAGGGATTTCAGGTTGGGCGGGTCACGTTCGAGATCCTCAAGTCGGTGCCGATCGGGCCGGTTCGGGTCGAGGCGGAGGTGGTGCGACCGGGGAGGCGGGTGCAGTTGGTCGAGGCTTCGCTCTCCAACGACGAGGGGGAGCTGATGCGGGCTCGGGCCTGGCGGTTGCGCACGGCGCCGCTCGAGCTGCCGGACGGCGTCTCGACTCCGGGGCCGCCGCCGGGGCCGGAGGAGGGTTCGCAGCCGGAGTTCTTCGCCACGGGGCAGGACGTCGGGTACCACACGGCGATGGAGTGGAAGTCGGTTGGCGGCGGCTTCCTCGAGCCGGGCCCGGCGACGGTCTGGATGCGGATGCTCTGCCCGCTCGTCGCCGGCGAGGAGCCGACGCCGCTGCAGCGCACCCTGGTCGCGGCCGACGTCGGCAACGGGATCAGCGCCGTGCTCGACTGGCGCCGCTACCTCTTCATCAACGTCGACCTCAGCGTCCACCTGGAGCGGATGCCGGAGGGTGAGTGGGTCTGCGTCGACGCGGTCACGCTGCCTCAACCCAACGGGACCGGCACCGCCGAGTCGGTGCTCTCCGACGAGCGCGGCCGGATCGGGCGCGCTGCCCAGACGCTGCTGATCAGCGAGCGTTAGCCAGCAGCTCGCGGCCGCGGCCGGAGACCGCCAGCACGATCGTCGCCGAGGCGACCACGGCGACGCAGGCCGAGAAGAGGAAGGCGCCCTCGTATCCGGCCAGCACGACGACCAGCCCGGCGAGCGGCGCGCCGAGGCCGATGCCGGCGTCGAAGAAGGCGGTGAAGGTGCCCAGCGCCGCGCCGCGCCGCGTCTCGGGCACGCGGCTGACGACGATCAGAGAGAGCGACGGGTAGAGCAGCGAGAAGGCCGCCCCCATCGCCAGCGCCCCGAGGACGGCGACCTCGAAGCTCTGCGCCAGCGCCATCGTCGTCAGGCCTACCGCCTCGACCACGGCGGCCGTGGCCGCGACCCGCACCGGGCCGACCCGGTCGGGAAGGTCGCCGCCGACGAGCCGGGTCAGCACGACCATCGTCGCGAAGGCGCCGAACACGGTTGCGCCGTGGCCGACGCCGCGGGCGTCGAGATGGAGGACGACGAAGGAGGCGACCGTCGCGTAGCCGAACGAGGCCAGCGCGAGTGCGGTGCCGGGGCGGATCGCCTCGCGGGCGATCAGCGGGTGCTGCTCGGCGTGGCCAGCGGGGTGGAACGGGTCCGGCAGGCGCAGGGCGACGAGCGCCCCGAGCAGCGGCGCCACCCCCGCGAAGAGCCAGACGGCGGTGTAGCCGGAGGCGTTGAGCAGCAGCTCGCCGATCAGCGGGCCGACGCTCAGCCCCGCCCAGACGGCGAGCCCGTAGAGGCCGATCACACGTCCGCGCCGCTCCGGCGGCGCGATGTCGACGATCCAGGCCGAGCCGGCGGTGAACACGGTCCCCTCCCCGGCGCCGAGCAGCAGCCGCGCGGCGATCAGCCCGGGGACGCCGAGCGGCAGCAGGTAGAGGAAGCCGGCAGCCGCGACGACCGCCGATCCAAGCAGGACCGTCGAGCGGCGGCCGCGACGATCGGCCAAGCGGCCGGCGAAGGGGCGGAGGAGGAGGCCGGTGACTGCGTAGGAGCCGATCACCACACCGACGGCGATGTTGCCGGCGTCGAGCGGGCCGTGCACGTAGCGGGGTAGCACCGGCAGCACCGCGCCGACCGCGACGAGGCCGAGGAAGGTGACAGCGAAGACGCCGGCGAAGGCGGCACCGGGGCGGTGCGCGCTGCCCTGCTCGGCGCTCATCGCAGCAGGCCGGTGAGGTCGTCGATCACGTGGTCGGGAGGCGGCGTTGCGGCTTCGACTTCGGCCCGCGTGCAGGCGCCGGTGAGCACGAGCACCGTTGTCAGCCCGGCTCGGCGACCGCCCTCGATGTCAGAGGCTATGCGGTCGCCGACGATGGCCACCCGGCTGGCCCCCGGGATCAGCGCCCGCGCTTGGTCGAAGAGGTGGGGCTCGGGCTTGCCACCGGTCACGGCACGCTTCCCGGAAGCGGTCTCGACGGCCGCGAGGGTTGCGCCGGTGCCCGGCCAGGCGCCGCCCGGCATCGGCAGGGTCGGGTCCCGGCTGGTTCCGAACAGCGCTGCCCCGGCCTGCAGAGCGCGGGTCGCGGTCAGCAGCTCGGCGTAGTCGAACTCGCGGTGGGCGGAGACGACGACCGCGTCCGCAGCCTGGGCGGCCTCGCCGTCGAGCAGTTTCAGCCCAACCGCGGCCACCGTCTCCTTGAAGCCAGGCGCTCCGATCACGAAGACGGTTCCTCCGGGCCCGACCTGCTCGGCGACCAGCTGCGCGGTGGCCGCCCCCCCGGTCAAGACGTGGTCGTCGGGGATCTCGATTCCGGCATCGCGCAGACGAGCGGCGTAGGCGGAGGCCCCTTTCACGGAATTGTTGGTGACGAAGACGACCTCCACCCCGTCCGCGAGCAGCTTTGCCAGGGTCTCGACGGCTCCAGGCACCATCTCGCGCCCGATCCAGACCACCCCGTCGAGGTCGACCAGGAATCCATCGAATTCGTCTGCCAGCGCCATCTCGCGGCAGGCTATCTGTGAGTTGGGCCACGGTTCGGTGCTGTTGACCCATTGGCTCGATACGGTGCCGCCATGAGAGATACGAACGGACAGGTGGTACAGGCGAGCGGCGTCTCCCGCCGCTACGGCGAGGGAGCGGCGGCGGTCGACGCGCTGGTCGACGTCAGCACCGGCTTCGAGCGAGGTCGCTTCACCGCGATCATGGGCCCTTCGGGGTCGGGCAAGTCGACGCTGATGCACATCCTCGCCGGCCTCGACAAGCCGACCTCGGGCACCGTCGTCCTCGACGGCGACGAGATCACGTCCCTCGACGACGGCGAGCTGACCAAGCTGCGCCGCGACAAGCTCGGCTTCGTCTTCCAGTTCTTCAACCTGCTGCCCGTCCTCACCGCCGAGGAGAACCTGGTGCTGCCGCTCTCGATCGCCGGGCGCAAGCCCGACGGCGAGTGGCTCGAGCAGCTGATCCGCACCGTCGGCCTCGAGGATCGCCGCACCCACCGTCCCTCCGAGCTCTCCGGTGGCCAGCAGCAGCGCGTCGCCGTTGCCCGGGCGCTGGTCTCCAAACCCGCCGTCGTCTTCGCCGACGAGCCGACCGGCAACCTCGACTCGAAGGCCAGCGCCGACGTGCTGCGCCTGCTGCGCCAGGCGGTCGACGAGTTCGGGCAGACGGTGATCATGGTCACCCACGACCCCGACGCCGCCGCCCACGCCGACCGGCTGATCACCCTGCGCGACGGCGCCCTCGTCCACGACGCCGCTCCCGGCTCGACCGACGAGGTGATCGAGCTGATGAAGACGATCGCCTAGCGGCCGTGACGGGCCTCGCCCTCAAGAGCCTCTGGGCGCGCAAGGCTCGCGCCCTGACCACGACCCTGGCGGTCGTGATCGGCGTCGCCTTCGTCGCCGGCACCTACATCCTCACCGACACGACCTTTGCCGCCTTCGACGAAATCTTCGAAGACTCGCTGGCGAAGACCGACGTCGTGATCACGGCGAGGGAGGAGGTGCGGCAGGAAACCGGCGAGGTGCCGAGCTTCAGGGCCGCCGTCCTGCCGCGGGTGAAGCGGGTCGACGGCGTCCGGGTGGCGGTCGGGCAGATCTTCACCCCGGGCGCCTTCTTCGATGCCCAAAACGAGCAGCTTGGGACCAAATTCGCACCGAAGTTCATCACCTCGAACATCCCCAATAGCCTCGAAACGCAGACCTACGTCGAGGGGCGCAAACCGCGCGACGCCAGAGAGGCAGCGCTCGACCAGAGCGCCGCCGCCGAGGCCGGGCTCGGGATCGGCGACACGCTCAAGCTCGCCTCGGTAGAACGGGTCGCCGCCTACCGCATCGTCGGGCTGACCAAGCTCGGCGACGCCTCCTGGGGCGGCGCCAGCATCGCCGGGCTGACTCTGCCCGAGGCGCAGCGGATCACTGCCAAGCGCGGCGAATTCGACCAGGTCCTGATTGCCGCCGAGGAGGGCATTTCCGAAGAGACCCTCAAACGCCGGGTCCAGCAGAGCGTCGCCGACCCGGCGCTCCTGGTCGAGACCGCCAAGCAGAACGCCGCACGCAACTCCGACCAGATCCACGAAGACCTCGGCTTCCTCCGCATCGCGCTGCTGGTCTTCGCCTTCGTCGCCCTCTTCGTCGGCGCCTTCCTCATCTTCAACACCTTCTCGATCACGGTCGCCCAGCGGATCCGGGAGTTCGGCATGCTGCGCACCCTCGGCGCCAGCCGGGGCCAGATCCTCGGCTCGGTCGTGGTCGAGGCGCTGGCGATCGGCCTGCTCGGCGCCCTGTTGGGCCTGGCCGGCGGCTACGCGATCGCGCTCGGCCTCAACGCGCTCTTCGTCGCGCTCGGGATCGACCTGCCGACCACCGCGCTGGTGACCGAGACGCGGACGGTCGTCGTCTCGCTGGCGATCGGGATCGGCGTCACCCTGATCTCCTCCTTCATCCCGGCGCTGCGCGCGACCCGGGTCCCGCCGATCGCCGCGCTGCTGGCGCTGGAGCTGCCCCAGAGCCGCCGTCGCGGGATCGTCGTCGCGGCGCTCGCGGTGCTGCTCGGGCTGGCGGGATTGGGGATGGTCGCCGCCGGTCTCTTCGGCGGCGCCGGCGGCGGCGGCGCGGCCGGACTGATCGGCGGCGGCGCGGTCGCGGTGCTGCTCGGCGTCTCCCTCTTCAGCCCGCGCCTGGTGCGCCCGCTCGCCTCGCTCGCCGGCCGGCCGCTGGAGCTGCTGCGCCACCTCACCGGCCGCCTCGCCCGCGAGAACACCCAGCGCAACCCGGCCCGCACCGCGGTCACCGCGGCGGCACTGATGATCGGCCTCGCCGTCGTCGCCTTCGTCACCGTCTTCGCCGCCGGGATCAAGAGCTCGATCGCGACCGCGGTCGACGAGAGCTTTCAGGGCGAGCTGGTGCTGCAGAACACCGACGGCTTCTCGCCGATCTCGCCCAGGGCGGCCGAGGCTGCACGCCAGGTGCCCGGCGTCGAGCTGGTTTCGACGATGAGGGTTACCCAGGCGAAGCTGGTCGACGGCGGCGGCAAAGAGCGGGTCTCGGCGCTCGACCGCGACGCCGGGGAGGTGCTGACGATCGACTGGACCGAGGGCGGGCCGGAGACCCTGCGCACGCTGAGGGACGGCGAGGTGATCGTCGACAAGTCGCTTGCCTCCGACAACGGGCTCGAGCGAGGCGACCGGGTGCGCTTCCTCACCCAGATCGGCGCCCGGCCGAACCTCGAGGTCGTCGGCGAGTACGAAGACAAGGCCGAACTGTTCGGCGGCGCGATCGTCACCCAGCGGCTGATGGCAACCGCCTTCGACCAGCGCGACGACGTGATCGACTTCGTCAAGCTCGCCCCCGGAGCGAACGCGGAAGAGGTGCAGGCGGCCTTGGTCAAGACGATGGACCGCGAGTTCCCGGTGATCGAGGTGCGCAACCAGCAGGAACTGAAGGAAAACCAGGAAGAACAGATCAACCAGCTGCTCGGGCTGATCTACGCGCTGCTGGCCCTGGCGGTGATCGTCTCCCTGTTCGGGATCGCCAACACGCTG
>DATMDR010000016.1:0-11348 GCA_035557635.1 Solirubrobacterales bacterium
CCACGGGCGTCCGCCTCGATGTCGTGCAGTACCCCCACCAACTGGAGGATCACGCGCGCCCCGGGATCATGTTGCACTGCGGACAGGTTGCCCATCGTCTCCTCCATGTACTTCAGCCGGGGGAGCACGCGCTCAGGTCGAGCGCGTCCTCGTCGTTCGGAAGCTGGGCCCGCAGGTCCAGAACCGCTTTGGCGTGCAACTGCGAGATGCGCGATTCAGAGACCCCGCGCAGCTTCCCGATCTCTCGCATCGTCAGGCCCTCGAAGTAATAGAGGGAGATCACGAGGCGCTCGCGCTCGGGAAGCAGGGAGATCGCGGCGACCATGCCCTTCTTGGACTCGCTGGCCTGCATGATGTCGGCCGGATCCCCGGAGCCCGGATCCTCGAGGACGTCGACCAACGAGAGGTCGGCGCCGTTCGGGTCGTTCCCGGTCTGCGGCTCGTCCAGCGCGCCGATCGTCGTGCATGAGCTGTCGGCCCGCCATCCGTTCAGGACGTCGAGCCCGATTCCCAGCTCGGCGGCCATCTCACCGTCGCTGGGGGCGCGCTGGAACCGGTCGCGGAGCTTGCCGCTGGCCGCGTCGAGGGCGCGGCTGCGCTTGCGCACGGAACGGGGCACCCAGTCCATGGCGCGCAGCTCGTCGATCATCGCCCCCCGGATGCGGGAGAACGCGTAGGTCTCGAACCTGATGTTGCGGTCCGGGGCAAAGTGGCCGATCGCGGAAATCAGGCCCTCCATCCCGTACGAGACGAGGTCGCCAACCTCGATGTGCCGTGGCAGCCTCGTCGCCATCCGTTCGGCGATGTACTCCACGAGGGGCGCGTACGCCAGCACCAGCTCCTCGCGCGCCAGCGGTTCGCCGTCATGCTCGTACCGGCCCCACAGGCCGGCGAGCTCGCTCGCGTCGGGGTGCAGCGGGTGTGGAGCCGGGCCGGACCGGAGGCCCGCCTGCTCCAGCATCGACGTCACGGGTCAACCGCCTCTGCAGGCTAACCCGGGCCGCGAGCGCTTGGCTGCGCGAACCCGTCGGGCTCCGGGGGCATCGTCCAGTGGAGCTGGCCCGTACCCAGCGCGATCGCGACGGCCTGCGCGCGCGTGCGCGCGCCCAGCTTCCGCTTGGCGTTGTGGACGTGCGACCTGACCGTCTCGGGAGACAGCAGCAGGTGCTCGGCTATGTCGCCGCTCTGAAGACCGGCGGCGACCAGTCCGAGCACCTGCAGCTCGCGGTCAGTGAGCGGCAGTCGCTCCACTTCCCGGGTAATGACGATGCCTGTCACCCCATAGAGGGTGTTGGGCGCAGAGGGGAATGTCCAATACCCGCTCGCGCAACGGCGATACCTCCTGACTCTCAATTGACATTGAGTAGGAAAGTGCGGGTTTTTTGTGCAACTGCGCCGCCGGGCGCTAGCGCCCGCCCGTCACTGCGGCTGCGGCACGATCCGGATGTAGGGCTTCGGCGACTCCCAGCCGTCCGGGTACTTTTCCTTGGCCTCGTCGTCGGACACCGAGCCGGCGATGATCACGTCGTCGCCTTGCTGCCAGTTCGCCGGTGTGGCGACCTTGTGCTTGGCGGTGAGCTGGAGCGAGTCGATCACCCGCAGCACCTCGTCGAAGTTGCGGCCGGTGGTCATCGGGTAGACCAGGATCAGCTTGATCTTCTTGTCGGGGCCGACGACGAAGACGTTTCGCACCGTCTGGTTGTCGGCCGGGGTGCGCTCGCTCGGGTCACCCGAGGTCT
Source organism: Solirubrobacterales bacterium (assembly GCA_035557635.1). Lineage (GTDB taxonomy): Bacteria > Actinomycetota > Thermoleophilia > Solirubrobacterales > 70-9 > VRUE01. The sequence goes on from DATMDR010000016.1 coordinate 1,740, forward strand.
CCGCGGGCAGCATGCCGTAGAGCTTCGCGACGTTGAAGTCGTCGTCGCCGATGGTCGGGTAGTTGGGCGCGTGCCCCTGGGTCTCCTCGATGTCGCTCGCCCACCGCTCGTGGCTCTCCACGGGGTCGACCGAGAGTCCGATGATCTTCACGCCTCGCTTCGCGAACTCCGGCTCGATGCTCGCCATGTAGCCGAGCTCGGTCGTGCAAACCGGAGTGAAATCCTTCGGGTGCGAGAACAGCACTGCCCACGAATCGCCGATCCAGTCGTGGAACTCGATCCGACCCTCGGTCGTCTCAGCCTCGAAATCGGGGGCTACGTCGCCAAGTTGCAGCGCCATCAGATTGCTCCTCTCGGTGCTCGATTAGACATCACCTGAATCCATATCCGAGTCTAGACGCATCTACTCGCGCGCCCGCCAGGCCCCCGCGCTGCCGCTAGAAGGCAGAAGGGTCGTTGCGAAGACGCTCCATCTCCTCGACGGCGACTTCGTCGCGCAGCTCCTGCTCGCTGCGCTCAGGGAGGCCGCGGCGACGCCGCATCTCGTTCTGCGCATCGAGCATCTGCTGGATGTCGGCGATCTCGTTCTCGACTTCGACCTGGGGCGAGCGAGTCGGCTTCCAGTTGACCAGATCGGCGCTGCTGCTCGGGTAGAAGTGGCCGACCACGACCAGCACGCCGATCAGTAGCGCAAGCATTGCGATCGTCACCAAGACGAAGCCCACGGCCCAAGGATACGACGGCCTTGATGTTTAATCCGCGACGTGGCCGAGGCTTACGTAGTCGACGCGATCCGCACGCCGATGGGCGCCTACCGGGGCGCCCTCTCCGGTGTGCGCCCGGACGACCTCGCCGCCCACACGATCGCCGCCGTGGTCGAGCGCACCGAAGTCGACCCCGAGCGGATCGTCGATGTCTACTTCGGCGCCGCCAACCAGTCCGGAGAGGACAACCGCGACGTGGCGCGGATGGCCGCTCTGCTGGCGGGCCTGCCGCAGAGCGTGCCGGGCGCGACCGTCAACCGGCTCTGCGCCTCTGGCCTGGAGGCGGTCAACGCCGCCGCCCGCGCGGTCAAGCTCGGCGAGGGCGAGTACTACCTGGCGGGCGGGGTCGAGTCGATGAGCCGGGCCCCGTGGGTCGTCGGCAAGCCCGAGCGCGGCCTGCCGCGCGGACCGCAGACGATGCACGACACGACTCTGGGCTGGCGCTTCGTCAATCCGTGTATGGCCGAGCTCGGCCACTCGACCGAGTCGATGGGCGAGACGGGCGAGAACGTCGCCGAGCGCTACGGGATCAGCCGTGAGGACCAGGACGCCTTCGGCTTGCGCAGCCACCAGCGCGCGGTCGCGGCCACCGAGGCCGGAATCTTCGCCGAGGAGATCGTCCCAGTCGAGGCGCCCCAAGGGCGGGAGACCGTCACCGTCGAAGCCGACGAGGGCCCACGCGCCGACACCTCACTGGAGAAGATGGCGAAGCTCCGCCCCGCCTTCCGCGAGGGCGGCACCGTCACCGCCGGCAACGCCTCGACCCTCAACGACGGCGCCGCCTGCACGCTGGTTGCCTCCGAGAAAGGCGCCGAGGCGCTCGGTGCCGAGCCGCTCGCCCGCATCGTCTCCTTCGGTGTCGCCGGCGTCGACCCCGCATACATGGGGATCGGGCCGGCGCTCGCCATCCCGCGTGCGCTCGAGGCCGCCGGCCTCGCCCTCGACCAGGTCGACCTGATCGAGCTCAACGAGGCCTTCGCCTCGCAGGTGCTCGCCTCCGCCCGCGAGCTCGGAATCGACGAGGAGCGGCTCAACGTCAACGGCGGCGCGATCGCCCTCGGCCACCCGCTCGGCTGCACCGGCGCCCGCCTCGCCACCACCCTGGTCCGCGAGCTGCGCCGCCGCGGCGGCAAGTACGGCATCGCGACGATGTGCGTCGGCGTCGGCCAGGGCCTGGCGACGGTCTTCGAAGCAGTCTGAGGTAGCCTCGCCCGTCGATGACGAGCGACTTCAGAGAGCTGGCCAGCGTCGACGGAGCGGTCTCCCCGACCGCCGAGGCCATGGTGCCGCTGAAGGACGACGGGCTCTACCGCGGCGACGGCGCTTTCGAGGTGATCCGCCTCTACCGGGGCCGGCCGTTCGCGCTCGGCGACCACATCGACCGGCTCGAGCGTTCGGCGGCGGCGATAGAGCTCCGGTTCGACCGCGCCGCACTGGAGCGCGAGGTCGAAGCGCTGCTCGCCGAGCACGGCGACGGCGACGGCCAGCTGAGGCTGATAGTCACCCGCGGCGGCCGCAGGCTGGCGATGACCGAGCCGCTTCCCCCCCACGGAGAGACGCTGCACCTTGCCACCGTCACCTACCAGCCGACCGTGATCCTCAACGGCGTCAAGTCGCTCTCCTACGCCGCCAACATGCAGGCGACACGGCTGGCCAAAGCCAAGGGCGCCGACGAGGCGGTGCTGGTGCAGCCGGATGGGACCGTGCTTGAGCCGCCGACATCCGCGATCTTCTGGGTCTCGCCGCAGGGAACGCTGCGCACGCCCGCTCTCGACAACGGAGTGCTCGAGTCGATCACCCGCGACCGCCTCGTCAGGGCGCTCGAGGTCGAGGAGGGCGCCTGGCCGGTCGCCGACCTACGTGCCGCCAAGGAGGCCTTCCTCGCCTCGACCACGCGTGAGATCCAGGCCGTCGCCGCGATCGACGGCACCGACCTTGCCGCCGCGCCCGGCCCGCGCACACGCGAGGCGCAGGAGGCGTTCGCCGCCACCCTGGGCCAAGAGCTGCCATGACCGAGACCGACCCGAGAAAGCAGGGGTGAGATGGACTTCCAGTTGAGCGACGAGCAGAAGCTGATCTCCGAAACCGCGCGCGAATTCGCCGACAAGGAGATCATCCCGCGGGTCCGCGACAACGACCGCGCGGCGCGCTTCGATCGCGAGCTGGCAAGCAAGCTGGGCGAGGTCGGCTATCTCGGCGCTCCGGTCGCCGAGGAGTACGGCGGCCGCGGCCTCGACTACCTCGGCTACGGGCTGATCGTCGAGCAGGTCGGCCGCGCCGACTCCTCCGCCCGCACCGTGGTCTCGGTGCAGACCTCGCTGGTCGCCGGCTCGATCGAGAAGTGGGGCACCGAGGAGCAGAAGCAGAAGTGGCTGCCGCGGCTCTGCTCGGGCGAGGCGCTCGGCTGCTTCGGACTGACCGAGCCAGACACCGGCTCCGACGCCGCCAACCTGCGCACCCGCGCGACCAAGACCGACTCGGGCTGGTCGATCAGCGGCCAGAAGATGTGGATCTCGCTCGGCAACTTCTCCGAGGTCGCTTTGATCTTCGCCCAGACCGACCCCGAGAAGAAGCACCGCGGCCTCGCCTGCTTCCTCGTCCCGACCGCCAGTGAGGGCTTCACCGCGCAGGAGATCCACGGCAAGCTCGGCCTGCGCTCCTCCGACACCGCGGAGCTCTCGCTCGACAGCGTCGAGGTCGGCGAGGACGCCATGTTGGGCGAGATCGGTGACGGCTTCAAGGTCGCGATGAGCGCCCTCGACAATGGCCGCTACAGCGTCGCCGCCGGCTGCGTCGGCATCTGCGACGGCTGCGTCGATGCCTCGGTTCAGTACGCCAAGGAGCGCAAGCAGTTCGGCGTCCCCCTGGCCCGCTTCCAGCTGGTCCAGGAGATGATCGCCGACATGATCCTCAAGCGCGACGCCTCGCGGATGCTGGTTTACCGCGCCGGCGCGCTCAAGGACGAAGGCAAGCCGAACACGCTGGAGACCTCGGTGGCGAAGCTCTACGCGACCGAGTCGGCAGTGGAATGCGCCAACCTGGCGATCCAGGTCCACGGCGGCGCCGGCTACGTCGATGACTACCCGGTCGAGCGCTACCTGCGCGACGCCCGCGTCACCACCCTCTACGAGGGCACCTCACAGATCCAGAAGCTGATCATCGGCCGGGCGGTTACGGGAGAGAACGCGATGACGCCGATGGTGGCCGAGTAGGGCGTGGCCGGGCTGGTCGAGACCTCGCTCGACGGCCACGTCGCGCTGCTGCGGCTGAACCGGCCGGAGGCGCGCAACGCCCTCTCGCCGGAGATGATGGAGCAGGTCGCGAGCGAGCTGGAGCGCCTCGACCCCGATCCCGAAGTTCGCTGCATCGTCATCGCCGGCTCCGACGAGGTCTTCGCCGCCGGCGCCGACATCAAGGCGATGAGCGAGCGCAGCTTCGAGGAGGCGCTGCGCCACCCCGCCGCCTCCTTCTGGCGCCGCGTCGCCGCGGTCAAGACGCCGCTGGTCGCCGCGGTCTCGGGTTTCGCGCTCGGTGGCGGCTGCGAGCTGGCGCTGATCTGCGACATGATCGTCGCCTCCGACACGGCCCGCTTCGGCCAGCCGGAGATCACCCTGGGGATCATTCCCGGCGGCGGCGGCAGCCAGCGCCTGGCGCGGGTGCTGGGCAAGCAGCGGGCGATGGAGTACGTGCTGACCGGCCGGCGCTTCGACGCCGAGATGGCGGAGGAGATGGGGCTGGTCAACAAGGTGGTGAAGAAGGGGCGTTGGCTGGAGGAGGCGATGGAGCTGGCGCGGACCGTGGCCGATCGCCCGCCGATCGCGACCCGCCTCGCCAAGCAGGCCGTGATCGCCGCGGATGAGACGGCGCTCTCCCCCGGGCTCGAGCACGAGCGCCGCCTCTACGAGCTGGCGATGGCGACCGAGGACCGGGTCGAGGGGATGCGGGCCTTCCTCGAGAAGCGAGAGCCGGAGTTCAAAGGCCAGTGAGCGCGGAGCGAGCAAGCGTGCATATCTGGCTCTTCGCGCCGCGAGCGAAGCGGGAACAGGTGTTGTGAGCGTCGAGCGGATCGGCGTAGTCGGCGCCGGCACGATGGGTGCCGGCATTGCCCAGATCGCCGCGCTCGGCGGCTACGAGACCCGGCTGCACGACCCCTCCCCGGCCGCGCTCCAGTCCGGGGTCGAGCGGCTGCGCGCGGCGCTGATCAAGGGCGCGCGCAAGGAGCTCTGGAGCGAAAAGGACGCCGAGGCTGCGGGCGACCGGGTCGGCGCCGCCGCCAGCCTCGCCGACCTCGAGGAATGCGAACTGGTGGTGGAGGCGGCGCCGGAGAGCCTCGAGCTGAAGCGCAGCCTGTTCGCGGAGCTGGCCGCCGTCTGCGGGCCGAAAGCGATCCTCGCCAGCAACACCTCCTCGCTGCCGATCGCCGCGATCGCAGCCGATACGCCCCGCCGCGATCGCGTCGTCGGCATGCACTTCTTCAACCCGCCGGCGCTGATGAGGTTGATCGAGGTCGTCGCCACGGACGAGTCCAGCGAGGAAGTTCTGACAGCGACCACCGAGGTCGGCGCCCGCATGGGCCGGACCCCGATCCGGGCCAAGGACAGCCCCGGCTTCATCGCCAACCGTCTTGCTCGCCCCTTCACGCTGGAGTCGCTGCGCATGCTCGCCGACGGGGTCGCCGACGCGGCGACGATCGACCGCGTCTGCCGCCTCGGCGGCGGCTTCCGCATGGGCCCCTTCGAGCTGATCGACCTGATCGGGCTCGACGTCAACCTCAGCGTCGCCCGCTCCTTCTATGCCCAGGGTGGCGAGCCGGAGCGCTGGCGGCCGAGCCCGCTCCAGGCGCAGCTGGTCGAGGAAGGCCGGCTTGGCCGCAAGAGCGGGCAGGGCTTCTACGAGTACGGCAACGGGCCCCATCGCGAACCCGACCCGGACCTCGGCATCGCGGCGCCGACGCTCGACCCCGCCACGCTGGCACAGATCGACCCTGCCGCGCCGCAGATCCTCCCCCGCCTGCTGGCGCAGATCGCCAACGAGGCGGCCTTCGCACTCGAAGAGAAGGTCGGCACTCCCGCGGACATGGACACCGCGATGCGACTCGGCTTCAACTGGCCGCTGGGGCCGCTCGAGCTGACCGACCTGATCGGCCGCGGGCGCGCGGCGACGCTGCTGGAGCAGCTGCGCGCCGAGCACGGCGACGCCTATCGGCCCGCGCCGGGACTCGGCACGGGCCGGTAAAGCCGTGAGCGGGGGGCGCAAGCCGGCGACCGAGCAGACGGCGGCGCGCAATAGCGCCGCACGTGGTTCCCTGCCGTCGGAGGACCCGGACCAGGCCGAAGCGCGGCGCGGCCTGGTCGCCGAGCTCGATCCGCCGGTGATCGCCGGCAAGGGCGACCGGCCGGCCTGGGAGCTCGAGTCCTACGACTTCCTCGAGGGCGAGGCGCCGGACACCGCCCACCCGAGCCTCTGGCGGCTCGGCGAGCTGAACCGGATCGCCGGCCTCTTCGAGCTGGCGCCCGGCTTCTACCAGCTGCGCGGCTTCGACCTCTCGAACATGCACGTGGTCGAGGGCGAGGAGGGGATCGTGGTGATCGACCCGCTGGTCTCCGCCGAGACGGCCGCGGCGGCCCTGGCCCTCTACCGGGAGCACCGCGGCGAGCGGACGGTCACCGGCCTGGTCTACACCCACAGCCACGTCGACCACTTCGGCGGCGCCAGGGGCGTCATCTCCGAGGACGAGGTCGAGGAGCGCCGGATCCCCGTCATCGCCCCCGCCGGGTTCCTCCACCACGCGGTCAGCGAGAATGTCTTCGCCGGGACGGCGATGGGCCGGCGGGCCGGCTACATGTACGGGGCGCTGCTCGAGCGCGGCGCCGACGGGCAGCTCGGCTCAGGGCTGGGGCAAACCACCTCCCTGGGCACGATCACGCTGATCCCTCCCACCCTCGACATCGCCGAGACCGGGCAGGAAGAGGTCGTCGACGGGGTGCGGATGGCCTTCCAGCTGACGCCGGGCACCGAGGCACCGGCGGAGATGAACATCCACTTCCCGGACGCCCGCGTCCTCTGCATCGCCGACAACGCCGCCCGCGCCATGCACAACATCCTCACCCCGCGCGGCGCCCTGGTCCGCGACCCGCGCATCTGGGCGCACTACCTGGACCAGGCCATAGAGCTCTACGGCGCCGAGTCCGACGTCCTCTTCTCCGGCCACCACTGGCCCTGCTGGGGCGCCGAGCGGATCGTCGATTTCCTGGAGAAGCAACGCGACCTCTACTCCTATCTGCACGACCAGACCCTGCGCCTACTCAACCAGGGCCTGACCGGGCCCGAGATCGCCGAGGCGATAGAGCTGCCGCCGAGCCTCGCCGGCGAGTGGCACTGCCGCGAGTACTACGGCTCGGTCAGCCACAACGTGAAGGCGATCTACCAGCGCTACATGGGCTGGTTCGACGGCAACCCGGCCCACCTCTGGGAGCATCCGCCGGTCGAGCAGGCGCAGCGCTACGTCGAGTTCATGGGCGGCGCCGAGGCGGTGCTGGAGAAGGCGCACGAGTCCTTCGCGGCGGGCGACTACCGCTGGGTCGCCGAGGTCGTCAACCACCTCGTCTTCGCCGAGCCAGAGAACGGGGAGGCGCGGGAGCTGCAGGCCGACGCGCTGGAGCAGCTCGGCTACGGAGCCGAGAACGCGACTTGGCGCAACTTCTTCCTGATGGGCGCGAAGGAGCTGCGCGAAGGGATCTCCGGTACGCCGACCGCCGCCGCTCCGCCCGACATCGTCGCCAACCTCTCGGTCTCCCAGCTGCTCGACGCGATGGCGATCCGGCTCGACGGGCCGCGTGCCTGGAAGCACTACCTGCGCATCGACTGGATCGTCACCGACCCCGACGAGGAGCGCGCGATCACGGTGCGGAACGGAGTGCTCAGCCACCGTCCCTGCCGCCACGACCCGACCGCCGAAGCCGGTCTCGTCGTCGAGCGCAGGGCCCTGAACGAACTGCTGCTCAAAGTCGCCGACATCGGCGAGCTGGCCGAGAGCAGGCGGCTGCGCGTCGAGGGCGACGGAGCGAAGATCGGCGAGCTGCTCGGCCTGCTCGACGAGCCCAACCCTGGCTTCGCCATCGTCACGCCGGACTAGAGCGTCGTACTTCAGCAGGGTGCGGCAGTTCAGCCGTGCCGGAAGCGGAACATCGTCTCGTCCACGTAGCACCAGCTCCAGTCCTCGCCCGGCTCGACCGAGCGGATGATCGGATGGCCCGTGGCCTGATGGTGGGCCGTCGCGTGCTTCCCCGGCGAGTTGTCGCAGCAGCCGATGTGCCCACAGCTCTGGCACATCCGCAGGTGCACCCACTGCATCCCCAGCGCCAGGCACTCCTCGCAACCGGCGACCCCCCCAGGGGCGTCGGTGACCTGGATCGAGTCGAGATGAGTGCAGTCGGCGGCCGTATACACAACCGTAGCGCGACGCACCCCGTCGACTCTGCACTTTCCCGGCCTATAACCCGGGAAAGTGCAGGATCGGCGAGATGAAGCGTCATCTGGCAAGGTGTGGGGCCATGAGCGACGAGGCGACCGGGGAGCCGATCACCGAGGAGGGGATCGCCGCCCTGAAAGAGGAAATCGAGCAGCTCGAGGGACCGGGCCGCACCAAGATGGCGGCGCGGATCAAGACCGCCCGCGAGGAAGGCGACCTCAAGGAGAACGCCGAGTACCACATCGCCAAAGAGGACCAGGCGCACATGGAGACGCGGATCAAGCGCCTGCGCGAACGCCTCGACAACGCCGTCGTGGTCGAGGCCGACACCGCCCCCGCCGACACCTTCGCCTTCGGCCGCAGCGCCGAAGTCCTCGACGAGGCCAAAGGCGAGGCCGCGGTCTGGACCCTGGTCGGCTCGACCGAGGCCAACCTGGCCGAGGGCCGCCTCTCCGCCGAGTCGCCGATCGGCAAAGCGCTGATGAACGCGCAGGTCGGCAGCACCGTCCAGGTCGAGACGCCGCGCGGGACGAAGGCCTTCACGGTGCTCAAGCTCGTCTCTTAGACGGGGCTTGAGGGGAGGGGTCGGGTACCCCTCTGCACTTAACTTTTTTGGGAATCGCCTTTAGCCGTCCGAGGTTTGCCGGCCGCAAAAAAGTACAAGGCGTTCCGAGGGGTACCCGACCCCTCCGCGCAGGCGCCTCGAAGTTCCGTCTGGGCTGCAAGCGCGTCCCGCAACTTCGTCAGCCACTCGGGCGACGCGAGTCTGTTCTTGACCCCGGTATGCGGGGGTCGGGGATGGGGTCACCAGGGACCGTCTAATCGCGTGGTTCCTTTTCCGCCCTTGTGTCCGGAAAGGAACCGCGGGATGCGGGACCTTGCTTGCCTTCCGTCCGCCTCTCTCCTCCCGTCCCGCCGGGCCAGGGCGCACACCTACCTGCCGCAGTGGGTGTGGGTCCTGGCCCGGCGGGAGCTCGGCCGCTGGTTGAGGGACTTCGGCGCGGTCAACGCGATCGGGGCGCTGTGCTCGATGCCGGCCTATCCGTACTGGTCGCTGGCGATCGGCCCCGAAGGCAAGGTTGACGCCGACGCGGTGAGAACAATGCGGGGCGGTGTTGATGCTGCGCTCATCCGTGCAGGCCGAGCTGGCCCCCCGCTTCGCCGAGCTGCTGCGCGAGCTCGACGGGGTGCGGCGGATCGTGCGGCAGCCCGACGAGGACGATCCCGGCAGCAAGAGCGTCTTCGTCGCTGACGTCGAACCGGCCGCCGCCGACCGCTTGGTGGACATGATCGCCGAGCTCGGGATCCCGGTCGACGACTACCTGCTGACCAAAGTCGACGTGGTCGCGCCGCTGCGCCGCCAGCTCGGCGGAG
>DATMDR010000017.1:0-124994 GCA_035557635.1 Solirubrobacterales bacterium
CGGTGATGTGCATCGCCGAGACCAGCACCATCCCCTCCGCGATCCCGGCCTCGTCGACCGCCGCCTGCACCTCCTCGGTGATCCGGATCAGCTCCCGACGCTCGCTCGTCTCGAAGGTCATGTAGGCGGTGTGTGACTTCACTGGGGCTCCTTTCGCGGCTTTCTACCTGCGACCGTAATAAACCCGAGTCCGGCCGCTCCTAGACTTTCGGTGGGACGCCATGCGACGAATCCTTGCCTCCATCGCCTTCGCGACCGCCACCGTGCTCGGGGCCGCCGCCGCTCAGGGCGAGCAGGCCCAGGAGGGCAACCTGCGGGTCTCCTTCGACGGCCGTCTCGCGCCGAAGGCGCTGCCCCGTGATCGCCCAGCCCCGGTGACGGCCTACCTCGAGACCTCGATCCGCACCGTCGACGGCAGCAGCCCGCCGCCCCTCCGCCGCATCTCGATCGCGGTCAACCGCCACGGCCTGGTCTCCTTCGCCGGCCTGCCGACCTGCGACCCAGTGGCGCTTTCCCAGACAACGACCGAGGCGGCGCTGGATCGCTGCCGCCCGGCGCTGATCGGACGAGGGCGCTTCGCCGCCGACGTGGCCTTCCCCGGCAACCCACGCCTTCCCGCGCAGGGAAAGGCGCTGATCTTCAACGGCCGCTCTCGGGGGAGGCCGGCGGCGTTCCTCCACATCTTCAGCTCGAACCCGGTTCGCATCACCTTCGTGCTCCCGTTCGAGATCAAGCGCCGGCCGCAGGGACAGTTCGGCACGGTGTTCTCGGCGCGGATCCCGCCGATCGCGGCGGACACCGGCTACATCACCGACATCGAGCTGACGGTCGGGCGCGAGTACCGCCACCGCGGCATCCCGCGCAGCTTCCTCAGCGCGAGCTGCGCCGCACCACCCGGCTTCCAGATCGGCTTCTTCACCCTGGCCCGCACGACCTTCTCCTTCGCCGACGGCAGGACGCTCACCACCGAGATCGCGCGCGACTGCCGGGTGCGCTAGCCGGGCCGGTTCAGAGTCCGAGTCCGCCCACCCCCGGCTCGTCCCAGCCGAGATGGTGGGCGAGCTCGTGGCGCAACGTGCGCTCGACCTGCTTCGCGAGCAGGTCGCGGTCGTGGCCGAAGTCGCGCACCAGCGTGTCTCGGTAGATCACGATCCTGTCCTCGTAGCGTTCCTGCGCCACCCCGTCGCCGAAGTAGTGACCGTAGGCGTGGGCCTCGGTGCCGAGATCGGAGATGACCACGGCGACTTTCCCGAGCAGTTGCTGGAACTGCTCGGGCAGGGCGTCGATCGCGTCGGCGACCATGGCCTCGAACTCGTCCATCGCCTCGTCGTCGGTCACCCGCAAAGCATGACTGGTCACCGGCTTGCAATTTCGCGCCGCGGTTAGACCAATCGTCCGCATCCCTTGCAAAAGAAGGAGGGAGCGAGGATGAACCGTTAGTGGCGAGGGCGATCGAGTGGCTACGGCTGGAAGCGACCGGCGTGATCGGGCCGCGGGGCTGGCGGTCCCTGCTCGCGCCGCTCGTCTTCGTCGCCGCGGCCGTGGCGCTGCTGGTCTACGACCACGTCAACGAGCGCATTCCCGCGCTGATCTTCTGGCTGGCCCTGGGCCTAGTCGTCACCGTCTTCGCGCGGACGCTGGAAACGAACCGCAGGCAGAGCCTGGCGCTGGAGCGGCGCGACCTCGAAGCCTTCAGCGACCGGGTCACGGGCCTGCCCAACCGGCACACGCTGCACGCGCACGTCGAAGCGGCGCTCGCGGCGCCGCTGGAGGCTTCGCGTGTTCTCGTGCTGCTCGAGGTGGAGGAGCTGCAGGCATACGGCGACAGCCATGGATACGCGGCAGCGGAGGAGCTGCTGGGGAAGATCGCGCGACACCTGACGGTCGACGTCGAGCCGCTGGGCGGCGCCGTCTACCGGTTCGACGAGCGCCGCTTCGCAGTGCTCGTACCGGCTGGTCAGCAGCAGCTCGGCGAGGTCGTCCTCCTCGCCACCGCCTCCCTCCGCGCCGAGGACCAGGACACGCCGATCGGCCGCACTTACGGGGAGGTCGCGATCCCACGCGAGGCCGGCGACGCCGAGACCGCCTTCCAGGTCGCCTGCCAGCGGCTCGCCGTGCACAAGCAGGGCCACCAGCACTCGGCGCGGCGTCAGGCCCACGCGGTCCTGGTCGCCGCCCTCAGCGCTCACCGCTCGGAGCTGCGCGATCACCTGCGCACCGTCGCCTACCGGGCGATCGAGCTGGGGCGCCAGCTTGGCCTGAGCCGCGAGGAGATCGACGACGTCGCCCTCGCCGCCGAGCTGCAGGACGTCGGCCTGCTCGCCGTGCCCGAGGCGATCCTGGAGAAAGAAGGGCCGTTGGACGAGGCGGAGACCGCAATGCTCCACCGTCACCCGCTCGAGGGCGAGAGGATGATCGCCGCCGCCCCCGACCTGGCGCCGGTGGCGAGGCTCGTGAGGTCGAGCTATGAGCGCTGCGACGGCAGCGGCTACCCCGACGGCCTCACCATCGACGCGATCCCCCCTGGCTCCCGCATCATCGCCGTCGCCGTCGCCTACGCCGCCCTCACCTCGAACCGCCCCTACCGCGAGGCCCTTTCCTCGACCGAGGCCCTAGCCGAGCTCCGCCGCTGCGCCGGCACCCAGTTCGACCCTCAGGTGGTGGAGGCGCTGGCGGCCGACTTGGTCGCAGAGGCTGCACCGGCCTCCAAACCTGTCTCGATCGTCGGCTAGACCGTACGTATTGCCTCTAGCGGCACTGCGTCCGCGGCAGTGAGGGCTCCCAGCAGCGTTCTGAGCAGGAGATCGCGCGACTCGTTTCGAGAAAGGTCACGGTGCTCGATCCAGTCGAGGCAGGCACCGTCCATGAACCAAACCGGTGACTCTGAAACCAAGGCAAATCGAAATAGGATTCTTGAGACCGTGTTCGTTCAACTGGTGCCGACCCCGGGATCACCTTGCCAAGTAGGGGGAAAGGGCTTGTAATCCTTCAGTGTGATCCCATCGAGGGGAGGGATAACGGTCGCCTCTTCGGGTTCCTTCTGAGCGATTTGGGCGGCGACGATAGGTGTCATATCAATCCTCTTGGTGATCAGTACCGGGTGCCCAGACCCGTGGACGGAGGCGACCTCCGCCATCTCGCTCGAGGTCGGGCGGGTGATCCGCGTCCCCGGGTAGGTGCCAGTGTTGACGCAGACCGCGAGGCAGTAATTGTCGCGGGTGGTCGCGTCCTGGACCGCGTCGAAGTAGCGCCAGTCATGGTTCAGCGAAGAAACCGTGACCAAGTCGGCCTTGAAACGCAGCTCTTGGCGCACGCCCACGTCGGCGAACTCGAAGCAGATCAAGGAGCCGAAGCGGATCCCGCGCCAGTTGTAGACAGAGACTTCTTCGCTCGGCGTCGCCGCCACCGCCCCGTGTTCGCCAAGCAACTTCTCCTCTTCGGGGCTGAGGAAGTGCTTCTGCCGCGCCGGCGGCACCAGGCAGGCGCGGTGGCCGCCGGCGTCGACGATCGGGATCCCGGTCCAAAGCGAGTTGCGATAGACGCTGGAGATCACTTCCGGCGCCTGCCCAGCGATTACCAGCATCCGCTCCTGCCGTGAGCGTTGGAAGAGCTCGGGCAGCTGCTGGGCGACAACCGACCACTCGGGCAAGACGAGGAAGCGGGCGCGGCTAACCGCGGCAGCGTCGAGGATCGTGCTTAGGTCGGCGCGCGACTTCTTGAAGACCCGGCCGAGCCCGCTCCAGTCTTCGGCGAGGAGCAGCTTCAGCTGTTTCTCGTTGACCTCAAGACTCGGCATCCCCACCGTCAGCATCTGCTGGTAGCCGTTCCCTATGTAGTGGTTATCGAGATCGAGGTGTTTGCGCGCCACGCCCTGCAGCTGGGCGACGAGGCTGGCCTGCATCAGCGGCTGCGCGCCGAGGACCCTGAAGGCGAGCTCGAGCCAGTCCTCGCGCCCTAGGCCCGCCCAGAGGTGAATCGCGAGGCAGCTCTCGTGCAGGGGAATGAAGCGGACCGCGCGCTCGACCGCCGCGGCGAGCTGCTCGGCGGCATCCTCGGAGAACTGACGCGACCACTCGATGAAATCCCCGAAGGCGCCCTTGCCGATCAGGCGCCCGGGCCAGTCGGTGAACTCAGCCAGCGGCGCCGCGACCAGCGAGCTCGGCAGCAGGCGCCGCTCCCTGATCCGCATCGCGTGTTCGATCGTCGTCTTCGTGCTCGCCGGCTCGGCCGGCAGATCGATCTCCGGCATCGCGTCGAGCAGCGCCGCGCGTTCACCCTTATCAGTGGCGACGGCGATCGCTTGGGCCAGCGATTGGACCCAGGAGGCTCGCAGTCCGAAATCGAGCGCTTCGCGTGCCTTCTTATTCGCACCGCTCGGCATCCGCAGCGCTTCGATCACCGCCCGCAGCTCGGCGGTCAGCACCTCCACCTCCTCGATCCCCTTGGTGACGATCGCGATCACCAAGAGCTCGCGCCAGTAGGGCTGTAGTGCCAGCAGGTGGCCGTGGTCCAAGCCACGGCGCAACTGCTCGTAGCGCGCCTGCAGCTCCTCCGGGGTCAGCCCGACCCGGATCTCGCCGACCAGCTCGCGAATGTCGTTGACGAGTTGCTGGGGGACCGCGGCGCGCTGGCCAGGCAGCCGCAGGACTGTCGTCACCGGCGTCCCGCCCCACTCCGGCTCAGGGTCGCTTTCTAGATAGGGGTCCCAGTCGCCGGCGGCGAACTGTCCGATCAGTGCCGCCAGCCCGCCCGCCGCCGGCTCCTGCGCCCCCTCTTCGCGACGGCTGTAGGTGATCTCGCACTTCTCGATGTTGAGCTGCAACCTCGCGATCCCCTGCAGCGAGTCAGCCTGCAGCTTGTGCGGGGCGGCCTCCCCGCAGAGCCCGAGCCGGGCGAGGTAGGCAGCGGGGCCCTCTTCGATCTCGGGAAGCGCCGGCGTCATCACAATCACGTCGTCGGCGTAGGCGGCAGCGCCCAGCACCTCCTCGTTTGCCTCGATCTCGTCGATCACCAGCGCCATCACCATGTTCGCCAAGAGCTGCGAGGAGGGCGGACCAACCGGCAAGGGCGAGTCCCCTTCGTAGCCGAGGTCGGCGCGACGCGGCGCGATCTCCGCGCACCGCTCCGCGCAGCGCTGATGCAGGGCCTCGAGCAGAGTGGTCAGCACCCTCGCATGGCGCGTCTGCGGCGCCCTGGCACCGCGCGAGGCAAAGAAGCGGTTGAGGATCTGTCGCGGACCGGCGTCGATCGAGTAATAGAAGGCCCTGACGTCGACTTTGTTCGCCGCCAAGGTGACACCAGGGCTCGCCTCAGCGACCTCGCCCGGGAACTCGAGCCAACTGCCGAAGCCTGAGCTGCTCAGCATCCTGCCCTCGGAGTCGGGGTCCTTGAGGAACTTTGGGTGGGTGCGGTAGCCCTTGACCCCGTCGCCGAGCAAGGGGTCGACCGAGCGCGACATCGTGATCGTCCAGAGGATCGAGACCAACCACCAGAAGAGTGGTGCCTGCAAGAACGCGTGGACGCTCTCAATCCCGGCGACCAGCTTGCCTTGCTCGGCCACGAGGTGTGGCCCGCGGGGGACCAGGCCAATTTTGACCCCCCGCATTGCTGCCCGGCCCGGGCCCTCTAGCCACTCGCGAGGATCGATCACGCCGTCGAGCAGCTGAACAAGCTGCCGATGACGCGCCGGCCTGAGGTCGAGCGCCGCGCGGGAAGAGACGAAGGGATTGTGGCGGTTTTGAAACGAGAAGCGCCCGAGGTGATCGATCCCCGCCCGGACCAGCTCCTCGCTGTCGCTGAAGATCTTGGCCTCCGCCACCGCTGGAATCTCTCAGAGCGAACGGATGCCACCCGTCACCACGCGTTTGCGTAAGGAGAGGATCAAATTGGGGGGCGTGAAACCTCACCGCACGTCCCTGCCGCGAGTCACCGACTTCGTCCGGCAGCTCATCGATTCCTCGAAGGGCACCAGATGACTTTCACACTCCCATCCCGTAGCGCATGCTCAGACTGCGCCCTGGTAGATGCTGCAAGCCTTCGCGCTGGTCGCCCTCGGGCGGCGTCAGCGCTGCGTTCAGGCCGGCCCGATCTGTTTCTGCTGCTGTCGGGCCCGTCCTGGCAACTGGTACTTCGCGTACCAAATCGAACCGCTCTCCTTGACCCCTTCCAGCGGTTCATGGGGCGGGAAGGACTCGAACCTTCGACCGACGGATTATGAGTCCGCTGCTCTAACCAGCTGAGCTACCGCCCCTCGACGGTCGAGCGTAGCGGGAGACGGGCGGGGTTTGGCGACTGCTCAGGGGCTGAACAGCTGGGCGAGGGAACGGCCGACGTCGGCGGGCTCTTCCTTGCCTTCGGCGGCTGCGGCGGCGCCTTCGGCGAGGGCTTTGGCGGCGTCGGCGACCTGATGGGAGCGGCCGCCGCGGATCAGGCCGGTCTTCTTCGCTTCGTCGAGGTCGGATTCCATCAGGCCGGCAAGCTCGGCGAGGCGGCGCAGGCCGACGGCGCCGGCGGTGCCGCGCAGCGCGTGGGCCTCGGCCCGCATCGTCTCGAAGTCCGTCGTCTCGGTCGCGAGGCCGGCGGTGATCACGTCGCAGCGCCGTTTCGCCTCCTCGGCGAAGGCCTCGAGCAGCTTTTGTTTCTCGGCGTCGGGTGTCTTCTGCTCGCTCATTCCGCCGTCACTTCTTTCACGACACGGGTCAGCTCGTCGACGCCGAAGGCGCCCTCGAGGTCGGCCTGGACCTTCCCTTGGCGGTCGATCGCGAACAGCCACGGCTCGTTCGGCAGGCGGAAGGCGCGCACCTGCGGCCGCACGTCCTTCTTCGGGTCGTTCTCGTTGAAGATCTCCATGTGGATGAACTCCGCTTTGTCCCCGTAGAGCTCCTTGACCTGCTCAGCGATGTCTACCACCGGCCCGCAGACGCGGCTAGCGCAGAACTGGGGAGTGGCGAAGAGCAGGATTATCGGCTCCTTGCCGAGAACGTCCGCGTAGTCGACCTGGTTCTGGGTGTCCGGCGGGATGCGGGTCGTGATCTGGGAGAGATCGCCGCCGACGTCCTCCGCGGTGGGGGTGTGGATCCTCGGCGCCTGCTCGCCGGGCCTGGGCACCCCTTTGAACTTGCCGACCACGGTGCTGCCGACCAGCGCGCCGGTCACCTCGTCCCCGTCCTTGATCAGGGCGGCGATCCGCCACTCTCCCTCGCTGGGGAACTCGAAGTCGGCGACGTAGACGGCCTGGGCGGCATCCGGATCGTCGGTCGTCGTCCGCGCCCGGAAGGCCGGCTGCGTCTGAAGGCTCTCGACCCGAGCAGGGAACGGGCCCACGGCGGGCTGGTCGAGGGCCGCTTCAGCGATCTTGCGATTGGCCGATTCCGGGGCGGCAGCGGGTTCTTTGCCGGCCGCTCCCTGTTTTTTCGGCATCCGGGCGAAGTAGAGCGCCACCTCGGCGTCGGTGACCTGCGAGCCGTCGCGACGGAAGACGCCAAACGGGAAGCGGTTGTCACCGACGTAGAAGGCCTGGGCGGCCGGCGAGACCACCAGTTCGGAGGGCCCGTCGACCATCTCGGATTTGAGCACTTCGGCGAGCGACTTGCCGGCGGCGCTGGGGAAGGCGCTTTTCGGCGGCGCCGGGCGACTCTCGGCCGAACCCGACCCGGACGAGGTCGTGGAATCGGAATCGTCGCCGCAGCCGGCGAAGAACGCGGCGGCGGCAAGCAGGCAGACGGGTGCCACGAGGGCTCTGCGGAGGCGCATCGCCGCCATGTTATTGCGGCGCGGCGCCTCATTCCGCCCCGCCCCGCGCCCACGGGTAGGGTGCGCGTCAGGCTGGGAGAGCGAAAGGAGCGAAAGTGGCTGACCGAGCGGCGTTGATCACAGGGGCTTCGAGCGGCATCGGGCTGGCGATCGCCCGCGTGCTGGGCGAGCAAGGCCATGCCCTGACCATCGCCGCGCGGCGTCCGGAGAAGCTCGAGGCGGCGGCCGAGAGCCTGCGCGCCGACGGCATCGAGCTGCAGAGCGTGGCCGCCAACATGACCGACGAGGATGACGTCGCCGGCGTCTTCGCCAAGCACCGCGAGGCCTACGGCCGGCTCGACGTGCTCGTCAACAACGCCGGCGTCGGGATCGGCGCGCCGATGGCCGAGATCCAGACCAAGCACCTCGACATGCAGCTCGGGGTCAACCTGCGGGCGCTGATCCTCGGCACGCGCGAGGGGCTGCCGCTGCTGCGCGAAGCCGGCGCCGAGCACGGCAAGGCGCTGATCGTCAACACGGCGTCGATCGCCGGCAAGGGCGGCCAGGCCTGGCTCTCCGTCTACGCCGCGACCAAGGCGGCGGTGATCAATTTCACCCAGTCGACCCACCGCGAGGCGGGCGCAGAAGGGGTCCAGTGCACGGCGCTGGCGCCCGGCTTCGTCGACACGCCGATGACCGAGTTCGCCAAGGGCCAGGTCCCCGGCGAGGAGATGATCCGCCCGGAGGACATCGGTGAGGCGGTGCGCTTCCTGCTCAGCACGTCACGCAACTGCCACGTGCCGGAGATCGTCTTCACGCGGCCGGGTGAGGGACTCGACGCGCCTTAGGCTCCTGGTCGCCGCCTTCGGCGACGCGGGCCATGCGTTTCCGGCGATCGCCCTGGGCAGGGCGCTGGCCGCCCGTGGCCACGAGGTCACGATCGAGACCTGGGAGGAACGGCGCGCCGCGGTCGAGGGCGCCGGGCTGGGCTTCGCCGCGGCGGAGGAATACCGGATGTTCCCCCCGCCCGATCCCAACTCGCCGGAAGGAGCGCACGCGGCGGAGGCGGCCCGCGCCCTGCTGCCGTTGCTGGAGGATCTCCAGCCGCACGTCGTCGTCAGCGACATTCTGACGCTGGCGCCGACGCTGGCGGCCGAGCGCGCCGGCATCCCCCTCGCGACGCTGATCCCCCACATCTACCCAGTCGTCGAGCCGGGTCTGCCCTTCTTCGCCGTCGGCCTGCGACCGCCGCGCACGCCGCTCGGGCGCGGCGTCTGGCGGGCGGGACAGCGGATGCTGGACATCGGCCTCGAACAGGGCCGGCGCGACCTGAACGTCCAACGCGGCCGACTCGACCTGCCGCCGCTCGATCGCTTCCACGGCGGGATCAGCCCCGACCTGGCGCTGGTCGGGACCTTCCCCCAGCTCGAGTACCCGCGGCGCTGGCCGACCGGGGTCGAGGTGACCGGGCCGATGACCTTCGAGCTGCCCCACCTCGAGATCGAGCTGCCGCCGGGCGAGGGCCCGCTCGTCCTGGTCGCGCCCAGCACCGCACACGACTCGGAAAATCACCTGGTGCGGACGGCGCTGGCAGCGCTGGCTAGCGAGCCGGTTCGGGTGGTGGCGACGACCAACCGCGTCGTGCCGCAGGAGCCGATCGAGGTGCCGCCGAACGCGACTCTGGTCGAATGGCTCAGCTACAGCCAGCTGATGCCGGCGGCGTCGCTGGTCATCTCCCACGGCGGCCACGGCACCGTGGCGCGGGCGCTCGGCGCGGGCACCCCCGTGCTCGTCTGCCCGCTGATCGGCGACATGAGCGAGACCGCGATGCGGGTCGCCTGGACCAAAGCCGGGCTCTCGCTGCCCTGGCGCCTCTGCCGCCCGGCGCCGCTGCGCTGGGCCGCTCGCCGCATCCTCCGCGACGACTCCTTTGCCGCCCGAGCCGGCGAGTTGGCCGCCTGGGGCCGCGAGCACGACGGCGCCGCGCGCGGCGCCGAGCTGGTCGAGCAGCTCGCGCACCGCGCACAGGCCTGAGAAGAAGCTCCGGGGGTGGGACTCGAACCCACAACCTCTCGGTTAACAGCCGAGCGCTGCTACCAAATTGAGCTACCCCGGACCGATTTGAGCTACCCCGGAATCTCCCCGGGACGACCCAGAGAACTCTAGCGATCCGTCGCAGGAAGCTCCTTGGCACCAGCCTCGACCTGGGCATGGCAGTTTGCGCATAGAAGCATGCACTTCGTAGCCTCAGCCCTTACTCGCTCGATACTACGACTGTGGCCCCTCTGGGCTATATGGAACTCCTTTGCCTCCCGATCCAAATGGTGAAACTGAAGAGCTGCAGGATGCCCGGCGAAGCCGCAAATCCTGCATTTGCCGCCAGCCTCCTCGAGAAGTAGACGCTTGACGTGACGACGCCTCTCTGAAACTGCTGCCGAGTTGCATCTTGCACAGCGGTACCCGCCCTCGGGTCGCGCAAAGAAAGCGGTATGGCCATGCCTCGGGCATTTCAGATAGGCCCGTTGGTAGCCAGCTCGCCGCGCGGCATCGCTTTCCCGTCGCCGATGCATACGATCTGTCTCAAGATCCAAACGATCGAGCCAGTATCGAATCGTCGAATATCCGGGCCCAGCTCGGCCGCCATCTCTCTAATGGATGCGCCCTCCCCCACCAATTCCTTCAACCGCACTGGATCGACTTGGCCCTTAGGTGCATGTCGCCCATTGCCGACTGCGACCAAGCCATATTTCCTCAACCAGTAACTAACGGTTGACGGATGCTTCCCGGCCAACCCGCCAATCGCCTCCAGCGACATGCCTTTCCCTAGGCATTCCTCCAGGAACCGCTTGTCCATGCGGAAATCATGCCATCCACATCAGACAGAAAGTTTCTCTAGCCGACGCGCTCGGTGCGGGCGATGCGCTCGACCAGGGTGGCGCGCTCGCGGCTGAGGACGGCGCGGCGCTCGTAGTCGTCGCGTTCGCCGGCGGCGGCGATCTCGGCCTCGATGCGACGCTGCTCGAGCAGGAGGAAGTTGAGCTCCATCGCGTCCGGTGCGGCGGGCTCGTTGCGGGAGAGCATCACCAGCTCGGCGATCAGGCCAGCGAGCTCGTCATCGTCGTGGGGCAGGTCGGAGGCCGGGTCGTCGAGGTGATCGCGGAGCCAGGCGAGCGCCCGGGCGCCGCTGGCGGAGAGGTGCTCATCGCCAAGCCGGTCCAGGTAGCCCCGCCCCTCTTTCGGCAGCGCGATGCACATCGCCAGCAGGGCACGCTCGCGGCGCTCGCGCGAGGTCAGCTCGCCGGCGCTGCGGCGGCGCGGTGGGGCGCTCGCCGCCGACCTCGGCGCTGACGCCTGATCGGCGCCGCCGGCGGTCGGCTGGGACGCCACCACCCTCCCCATCACCATCGCCGGCTCCAGGTCGAGCCGCTCAGCGACCTTGCGCACCAGGTCGTCGCGGCTGACGCTCTCCCCCATCCCGGCCAGCACCGGCGCCACCTCGGTGAGCGCCCGGTCGCGCTCGGCCGGTGAGCCGGTGTCGGTTCCGTCGAGGACGAGGCCGACCTGGAAGGCGGCCAGCTCGACGGCGCCGGCCAGCAGCTCGCGGAACCGCTCCGCTCCGCCCTCGGCGGCGACCATCTCAGCCGGGTCCTCCCCCGCCGGCATCGCCGCCACCAGCAGCCGCATCTTCCGCCCCGCCGCGACCCGCTGCGCGCGCAGCATCGCCTCCTGGCCAGCCGCGTCGGCGTCGAGCGCCAGCACCACCTCCTCGACCATCCCCGAGAGCGCCGCCACCTGCTCGTCGGTGATCGAGGTGCCCATCACACCGACGGCCTCCTCGACCCCCGCCTGGCGCAGGGCCAGGACGTCGGTGTAGCCCTCGACGACCACAGCCCGCCCCGCCTTCGCGATCGCCGCCTTCGCCACGTCGATCCCGTAGAGCATCTGGCTCTTGTGGAAGAAGTCGGTCTCGGCGGTGTTGACGTACTTGGCGCCCTGGTCGGAGCGCATCGCGCGGCCGCCGAAGCCGAGCACCCGGCCCCGCCGGTCGCGGATCGGGAACATGATCCGCTCGCGGAAGCGGTCGTACTCGCCTCCCCCCCGGCCCCGCTGCACGAGACCGACGGCGCGCAGCTCCTCGATCTTGAACCCGGCCCGCTGCCCGCGCAGCAGCAGCTGGTCCCAGGCGCTGGGCGCATAGCCGACGCCGAACGCCCGCAGCACCTCCTCGCCCAGCCCCCGGCCGGCGAGGTACTCACGCGGTTTGCGCGCCTCCTCCGAGTCCCAGAGGTAGCTGGAGTAGAAGCTGGCGCCGCGGGCGAGCAGCTCCTCGAGGCGCCGCCGTTGCGCCCGCCGCGCCTCGGCCTTCGGGTCCTCTTTCTCGCGAGCGAGCTCGACCCCGTAGCGGTCGGCGAGCAGCTCGACCGCGTCGGCGAAGCCGAGCCCCTCCTTTTCCTCGACGAACTTGATCGTGTCGCCGCCCACCCCGCAGCCGAAGCAGTGGTAGAGCTTCTCCTGGGCGTCGACCGAGAACGAGGGCGTGCGCTCCTCGTGGAAGGGGCAGAGGCCGACCCAGCGCGCGCCCTGGCGGCGCAGGTCGGTGTGCGCCGAGATCACCTCGACGATGTCGACCGCCTGCTTGACCTGCTCCAGGCTGTCGTTGGAGATCAGCGCCACTAGAAGCGCGCCTCCTCGGGGATCGTCAGCTCGGCGAACCTGGCGATGCAGAAACGGTCGGTCATCCCGGCGATGTAGTCGACCACGCGCTGGCACTCCCCCGCCCCCGGCTCGCCCTCCGGCACCTCCTCCGGGTGCTCCACGTAGTGGGCGAAGAGGCCGCGCACGGCGCGCTGCGCCCGCTCGTGCTCGCGCCGCGCCTCCTCGCCGAGGTAAACCCGCTCGAACATGAACTTGCGCAGGCGCAGCATCGCGCCGCCCACCTCCCGCCCCTGGGCGATGTCGGGCGTCCCGGCCGAGTGGGCGACGATGTCCCGCACCAGGGTGTCGATCCGCGCCGAGCCGGTCGGGCCGAGCAGCTCGATCTCCGCTGCCGGCAGGTCCTTTTGGCGCAGGATTCCCGCCCTCAGGGCGTCATCGATGTCGTGGTTGATGTAGGCAACGCGATCGACCAGCTTGACCACGCGGCCCTCCAGGGTCGCCGGCCTGTCTGGCCCGGTGTGGTTGAGGATGCCGTCGCGAACCTGCTCGGTCAGGTTGAGGCCCTGGCCCTCGCGCTCCAGCGCGTCGACCATCCGCAGCGAGTGGACGTTGTGCTTGAAGCCGCCGCCGCAGGCCTCCCGCGTCGCTTCGTCGAGCGCCTCCTCGCCGGTGTGACCGAAGGGCGGGTGGCCGAGGTCGTGGCCGAGGCCGATCGCCTCGGTCAGATCCTCGTTCAGGCCCAGCGAGCGAGCGACGGTGCGGGCGATCCCGCAGGCCTCGAGCGTGTGGGTGAGGCGGGTGCGGTAGTGGTCGCCCTCGGGGGCGATGAAGACCTGGGTCTTGTGCTTGAGCCGCCGGAACGCCTTCGAGTGCACGATGCGGTCGCGGTCACGCTGGAAGGGCGTGCGGAGCGGGCTGTCGGGCTCCGCCCGCAGGCGCCGCGCGGGGTATGAAGGGGTCGCGTGCTCGGAGAGGAACTCCGCCTCCCAGGCGCGCACGCGGCCCTCGAGATCGACGGTGGCCTCCACGGGCCGATCCTACGCCGCGGGACGCAGCTGCACGTGCGCGTGGTGCTCCAGCGTCTCGCCGACCGCCCGCTCCACCTGGCGCAGCTCCCGCTCCCCGGCGGCCGGCGCCTCGGAAAGCGGCTTCGCGATCGCCTCGACCATGAAGCGGTGCGCCTCCTCGGAGAGGGGGAAGGAGCCCGCCTCGCAGCCGGCGCAGACCACTCCCCCCGCGGCGCCGGAGAAGCCGACCAGGTGCTCAGCCTCGCCGCAGCGCGCGCAAGAGGCCAGCTCCGGCACGAAGCCCGCCGCCAGCGCCAGCTTGAGCCGGAAGGAGAGCGCCGTCTCCACCGCCGCCGCCCGCTCCGCCGCCGGATCGTCGAGCAGACTCAGGTAGCGGCTGAGCAGGTTATAGGCGGGGCGGTTCGCCTCGGCCGAGTCGAGCAGGCGCAGGACCGCGTCGCAGGCGCGGGCACCGGCGCTCAGCGCCGGCCCGGAAGAGCGCAGGCGCGGGTAGCCGTCGACCGTGGCCACGTTGGTCACGGTCAGCAGCTCGCCCCGCCCTTCGTGCAGGACGAGGTCGAGACGGAAGAAGGGCTCCAGGCGGCCGCCGAAGCGCGACTTCGGCCGCCGCACCCCCTTCGCGATCGCCCCGATCCTGCCCCGGTTGGCCGAGTAGAGGTGGAGGATGCGGTCGGCCTCGCCGAAGCGGATGCTGCGCAGGACCACCGCCTCCGTCTTCAGGGTCTTTCCGGCCACGCAACCTAAGTTGAACGACGGACCGGACGGCGGCGAGGGCGCCTACGCAGACGGACCTGGCAGCGCGGGCAGTAGTAGGTCGAGCGGCCGGAGACGACGATCCGCGCGATCGGCTCGCCGCAGCTCGGACAGGGCTCGCCCTCACGGGTATGGACGAGGAACTCGTCCTGCATCGTGCCCTTCTCGCCGCGCCCGTCGCGGTAGTCGTCGATCGAGGCGCCGCCGCGGTCGATCCCCGCCTCGAGCGCCGCGACCACCGCGTCGCGCAACGCCGCGTGGTGCTCGGGCCGCATCGAACCTGCGGGCGAGAGCGGGTGCAGGCGGGCACGGAAGAGCGCCTCGTCGGCGTAGATGTTCCCGACCCCGGCGACCCCCGACTGGTCGAGCAGGAAGGACTTCAGCGGCGCCGTGCGGCCAGCGCTCATCGCGGCCAGCGCCTCAGGCGTGAAGTCGTCGGAGAAGGGCTCGACTCCGAGCCGCTCGAAGCGGGCCCCGAGGTCGGCGTCGTCGATCAGGAAGGCCTCGCCGAAGCGGCGCGGGTCGGTGAACCAGAGCTCGCGCCCGTCGTCGAGGGCGAAGCGGGCGCGCAGGTGACGCTCGGAGGTCGAGCGCTCACCCTCGTACAGCCTCATTCCCTCGGAGGGGTCGAGCCTGTCCTCGCCCTCGACCAGGACCAGGTTGCCGGTCATCCGCAGGTGCATGACCAGGGTGCGGTCGCCGTCGAGCTCCAGCAGCAGGTACTTGCCGCGGCGCCCCAGGCCCTCGATCGTCGCTCCCTCCACCGCAGCCTCCAGTTGGTGTGGCGGCGTCGGCCGGCACCAGCGCTCGTCGAGCACCTCGAGTCGCTCTATCCGCCGCCCTTCGATCTCAGGCTCGAGCTGGCGGCAGACGGTCTCGACCTCGGGCAGCTCGGGCATCCGCCTGTTCTACCTGACCGCGTTCGCCGTTTGTCGTGCTGAGCGCAACAAACAGCGAACGCGCTGTCTGACCGACCGGACTCAGCTCGCGGTGGCGCGGGGGTGACTGCGGAAGTAGACGTCCTTCAGCTGCTCGCCGGAGAGGTGCGTGTACATCTGGGTGGTCGAGATGTCGGCGTGGCCGAGCATCTCCTGCACCGCGCGCAGGTCGCAGCCGCCCGCCAGCAGGTGGGTGGCGAAGCTGTGGCGCAAGGTGTGCGGGCTCATCCGGCCGCCGAGGCCAGCGGTACGGGCGTTGCGCTGGACGATCTTGTAGAGGCCCTGACGGCTGAGCGGGCCGCCGCGGAAGTTGACGAACAGCCTCGGCTCGTGGCGCTCGCCGACGAGCTTCGGTCGGCCACCGCGCAGGTAGGCGCCGATCGCCGCGATCGCCTGGCGACCGAGCGGCACCAGCCGCTCCTTGCTGCCCTTGCCGCGAGCGCGCAGGAGGCCCTCGTGCAGGTCGAGGTCGGCGATCTCGAGCCCGATCGTCTCCGAGGCCCGCAACCCGCACCCGTACATCGTCTCCAGCAGGGCGCGGTCGCGCAGCGCCGTCGGCTCGCTGCCCGTCGGCGCGGCGAGCAGCTTCTGCACCTCGGGGTAGTTGAGCACCTGGGGCAGCTTCTTGGCGCGGCGCGGCGCCGAGAGCGCCGCGGTCGGGTCGTCGCCAATCAGCTCGTCGCGGCGCAGGTGCTTGTAGAAGGAGCGCAGGCAGGCGGCCTTGCGGTGAATCGTCGACGCCGAGCAGGCCGGTCGCCCGTTGCCGGTCGCCAGGTCGGCGAGGAAGTCGGAGATGTCAGCCGGGCGCGCAGCGAGCGCATCGAGGTCGTGGCCGATGAGGAACTCGCCGTACTGCAGCAGGTCGGTCCGGTAGGCGTTGAGCGTGTTACGGGAGAGGCCGCGCTCCAGCTCCAGGTAGGAGAGGAAGTCGAGAACGAGACCCTCGAAGCGGGCGCTGGCCGCGGACTGCGGCTCGACGGCGATTGCCATGCGGCCTGGTTCTCGCCGGCGGCGCTCAACCCTTGGCGCGCAAGGCAGCGCCCGCGGCGAGCGGGGCGGCGAAGAAGAGCGGGTCCTCCTCCAGCGAGCGGCCCATCGTCTGTGCCGGCAGGCCGGAGGCCCCGTAACCCTCGAGGTCGGCGGGAGCCTCGGTGAGCTTGTGGCGCCAGGCCGCTGCATCGGCGAGCTTTGCGGTGACGACCGGGTTGTCGGAGGGCACGGCGATCTCGACCGCCCCGAGGAGCATTCGCAGGACCGTGAGGGTGTGGTGGCTGACGCCGCGGTGGCGCTCACGAGGATCCGCGGCCGAGAGGCGGGGCGAGAGCAGCGTGGGCATGCCGAGGGCGAGCGCGGCATGGGCGGTGTCGAGCGCGGCCAAGCCGCCGTGGCCGAGGTGGGTGTCGGAGCCGATGATGCCGGGGCCGGGACCGGCGAGGATCGCGTCCCAGCCGAGCCCGTGGGCGGCGGCGTCGAGCGCGCCGGCGACGGAGAGCGCCTCGTGGTCCCCCCCGTAGGTCGGAGCGGCGGTGACCTGGCCGCAGAGCAGGTCGCGTTCGCGCAGCTCGGCTACGTCGCGGGAAAGCGATCCCGGCAGGGCTCCCCCAGCCGTCTGCACGTAGCCGACCTTCGATCCAGGCGCCGTCCGCGCGGCCGCCCAGGCGGCCGGGGCCAGATGACCGTGAAGAGGCAGGACGAGCACCGGCGTCGTCGGCGGGCCGTGGGTCTCCGCCATCGGCCGCTCGACCGGCTCGATCGGGTGCTGGAGCGAGCTGTAGTTGAGCTTGATCACGTGCTCGCCCTCTCCCCCGCCCCCCTCCAGCCCGCGGCTGAGGTTGACGTGGACGACGTCGAAGCCGCCCGAGCCGAGGTCGAGGTCGAACGCCTCGACGTTGACGACGACCTCGTCGCCCCCGCGCATCTCGCCGAGCAGGCCGGTGTCGGCCCAGGCGCGGCGGCGCTCGCCGTCGATCTCCACCGTCAGCGGGTCCTCGCCGACGACGACCCCGCGACGCAGCTTCAGCCGGCCACTCACTCCGCGCCCGCGGCGGCCTCGACCAGGATCGCCTCACAGACCTCAAGCATCGCGTCCAGGCTTGCGGCGCTGACGCTCTCGTCCGGGGTGTGGTTGGCCTCTGTGCCGTTGGCGAGCAGGACGCAGTCGAAGCCGGCCGCGATCAGCGCGTTGGCGTCACTGCCGCCGCCGGTCGCGGTCCGCACCGGCTCGAGCCCCGCCCGTCGCAATCCCGCCTCGGCGCAGGCCAGCGAGGGCGAAGACGGCGCCAGCTCATAGCCGCGAAACACCTCCTCGACCCGTACATCAACGTCGCAGCCGTGCTCGCTGGCACCCCAGGCGAAGACCTCGGTCATCGCGCCGGCGATCTCGGCGGCACGGTCTGCGTCGAGGGCGCGAGTCTCCGCCGTCACCTGGCAATGGCCCGCCACGACGTTGCCGGACGTGCCTCCCTCGATCAGCCCGACGTTCGCGGTCGCCCGCTCGTCGAGGCGGCCGAGGTCCATCCGTGAGATTGCGGCGGCGGCAGCGGCGATCGCGTTGTTGCCGTCCTCGGGCCGGATCCCGGCGTGCGCCTCGACCCCTTCGAAGTCGGCGAGCAGGCGCTGCTGGGTCGGCGAGCTGACGATCACCTCGCCGATCGCGCTGGCGTGGTCGAGAACGAAGCCGCAGCTCGATCGCAGGGCCGACGCGTCGAAGGCCTTCGCTCCCCGCAGACCCTGCTCCTCGGCGACGGTCAGCAGCAACTCGATCCCAACCGGCGGCGGCTCTCCCGCGTGGCGGGCGGCCAGCTCCATGAAGACGGCAACCGCCGCCTTGTTGTCGGCGCCGAGGATCGTCTCGCCGCGACTGCGGAAGACGCCGTCGTCGTTCACCACCTCGATCAGGCCCTCGTGGGGAACGGTGTCGAGGTGGGCGCAGAACATCACCCACTCCTCGCTCCGACCCGGCAGCCGCGCAACCAGGTTGCCAGCCCCCGCTTTCGCCGGACCGGCCGCGTTGTCCTCGCTCACTTCGAGCCCCAGGACCCGCAGTTCGGCCGCGACCGTGTCGGCAACCTCGCGCTCCTCCCCCGTCGGGCTGCGGATCTCGCAGAGCCGGACGAAGGTCTCCTGAAGCCTCTCCACGCGGGACAGGCTAATCCACCTAGTGCGCTACGGAATCCTCTTGCTCGATCTCCGCCTCGTCGGCGGGACGCGCGCCGGCGTGGCGCGCCGCGGCGCCGATGAACTCGCGGAAGAGCGGCTCGGGACGGTTTGGCCGCGAGTTGAACTCGGGGTGGAACTGGGAGGCGACGAAGAAGGGATGGTCGGGCAGCTCGATCATCTCGACCAGCCGCTCGTCCGGCGAGGTGCCGCCGCAGACCAGCCCCTCGTCCTCGAGCCGGCGGCGCAGCTGGTTGTTGACCTCGTAGCGGTGGCGGTGGCGCTTGTAGATGACCGCCTCGCCGAAGATCTCACGCGCTCGCGTGCCCTCGTGCAGCTTCACCGGGTCGGCGCCGAGTCGCATTGTCCCTCCCATCTCGGAGACCTCCTTCTGCTCGGGCAGCAGGTCGACCACCGGAAACGGAGTCTCGGGGTCGAACTCGGCTGAGTTGGCCCCCTCCATCCCAGCCATCGAGCGGGCGAACTCGACCACGGCGATCTGCATCCCCAAGCAGATCCCCAGGTAGGGGATCGAGCGCTCGCGGGCGATCCGCGCCGCCTGCACCTTGCCCTCGATCCCGCGCTCGCCGAAGCCGCCGGGGATCAAGATGCCGTCGGCGTTCTCGAGCCGCTCGGGCTGGAAGTCCTCCGAGTCGACCAGCTCGACCTCGACCTCGACCTCGTGGTGGAAGCCGCCGTGCTCGAGCGCCTCGATCACCGACTTGTAGGCGTCGGCGAGCTGCACGTACTTGCCGACCAGGGCGATCTTCACCTTGCCCTCGGCGGCGTCGGCGCGCTGCACCATCGCCTCCCACTCGGCCAGGTCCGGTGCCGGCGCCTCCATCCCGAAGTGGTCGAGCACCAGGTCGTCGACCCCCTCGACGCGGAAGACGAGCGGCACCTTGTAGATGTTGTCGACGTCGTGGGCGGAGATCACCGCGTCGACCGGGAGGCTGGCGAAGAGCGCGATCTTCTCGCGGATCTCCCTGTCGAGGCGCCCCTCGGAGCGGCAGACCAGGGCATGCGGCTGGATCCCGATCCGGCGCAGCTCGTTGACCGAGTGCTGGGTCGGCTTCGTCTTCAGTTCCCCCGCGTGGCCGACGTAGGGGACCAGCGTCAGGTGCATGAACATCGAGCGCTTCGGCCCGAGGTCGGTGTAGAGCTGGCGAATCGACTCGAGGAAGGGCAGCGACTCGATGTCGCCGACCGTGCCGCCGATCTCGGTGAGCACGAAGTCGACCGACTGCGACTCGGCGACGATCAGGATCCGGTTCTTGATCTCGTCGGTGATGTGGGGGATCACCTGGACCGTGCGCCCCAGGTAATCGCCGCGGCGCTCGCGGTTGATCACCGTGTTGTAGACCGAGCCGGCGGTGACGTTAGAGGCCCGCGTCGTGTTCTCGTCGGTGAAGCGCTCGTAGTGGCCGAGGTCGAGATCGGTCTCCGCGCCGTCCTCGGTGACGAACACCTCGCCGTGCTGGAAGGGGCTCATCGTCCCCGGGTCGACGTTGATGTAGGGGTCGAACTTCTGCAGCTGGACCCGGAAGCCGCGCGAGACGAGGAGGCGGCCGATCGAGGCGGCGGCGATCCCCTTTCCGAGAGCCGAGACCACCCCGCCAGTGACGAAGATGAACCTCGTATCTCCTTGAGAGGGCCGACTCATGCTCTGCCGAGCGAGTCTAGCCAGCGCAGGGGCGGAAGCGACTCGACCGCCTTGGAGATCGAACGCAACTCTCCGTAAATGGTCAATGCGACGACGGCGGCGAGGGCGATCAGCCGCCCGTCGGCCCCCAGAGTCGTCAACAGCCAGACGCCGGCGACGGCCCCGACCAGGTTCGAGCCGGTGTCGCCGAGCATCGCCCGCTCACGCAGGGTGAACCAGGCCCCGACCAGGATCGCCCCGGCGAAGATCCCCGCCAGCTCGACCGGCGCCAGCGTCCAGGCGCCGAGGCAGAGTCCGATCCCGAGCAGCGCCAGCGCCTTCTCGGCCCGCCCGGGCCGCAGGTCGAGCAGGTTGAAGAGGTTGGTGGCAAGGATCAGCAGCGCCACGTCGGCGAGGTAGCGCCAGGACTCGAGCCCGCGGCCGGAGACGACGTAGGCCGCCAGCGCCAGCGCCCCGATCGCCTTGATCGCGCCGGTCGAGAGCCGCCCTTCGCGCAGCGCCCGCCAGTGGCCGCGCCAGCCACGGGGAGCGTCCGCCGCCTCGCCGCGCCCCAGCGAGTCGTCGAGGAAACCGAGGAAGGCGACGCCCAGCAGGTAGGGCAGCCAGCGGCGCAGCTCGGGGTCGAGCAGGTCGAGGTCGGCGCGGTCGTCGAGGAAGGCGAGCGGCGCCAGCGCCACCAGCGCCGCCGTCGCCAGCACCGCGCCGAGCGGGAAGGCGAGCCTGGCCCCGCGATAGTTCTCGCGCACCAGCCCGGCGTCGATCAGACCCCGCACTCCCGCCGGCACGACCAGCAGGGCGACGGCGATCGCCACCGGGAAACCGATCCAGGTCACTGGCGCTCGGGGGTAAGCAGGTCGGGCAGCAGGCTGTCGGCGGTGCCCTTGACACCAAAGCTGCCCTCGGCCCCGAGCAAGGAGAGCACCATCGCCAATCGTCCGGCGACGAGATCGACGTCGTCGACGCTGGAGAGGTCGTTTGCCTGGAAGAAGGCGATCGAGGACGAGTCGTCGGTCGAGGTCTCGACCCCTACCGCGGGCGCCCGGGTCGCGGCGATGCCGCTCACGAGCCCGGACTCGACCCGTCCCGCGGCGGCCTCCTGCGTCGACCCCATGTCTTCGGGCTGGTCGCGGACGACGATCACGCCGTCGAGGCCGCCGAAGTTGCCGCTGGCGCGCGAGAAGAGGCGGCTTCGCACCCGCTCCAACAACTTCCCGCCGAGGACGAGCTGGCGACCCACCCCGGCACCGAAGGCGGCCTGGGCGTCGGGGTCGTCGGCCATGCCGGCAAAGCGGGTCCTCTCCAGGTCGTTGGCGAGGGCGCGAACGTCGATCGGCTCCCGCACGACCCCGACGGCGACCAGCCTCCCGCCGGTCGGGCCCAGCGCCTCCTCGACCTCGTCGGGAACGTCGCCGGGCAGGTTTCCGAGCGCGAGCAGGCCGATCCGGCGGCCGTCCAGCCGGTCGCGGGTAAGCGCCGGGTAGACCCGCGAGGCGAACTCGTTGGCGTGGCCCAGCTCGCCGCTCAGCTCCTCGGAGCGCTCGCGGGCGTCCTCGAGGTTGCCGGTGAGGCTGCGCTCCAGGTCTTTGCGAGTGTCGTCGAGGGTGTCGCCGCCGAGGGCCGCCCCGATCACGATCCCGATCGCCAAGGCGACGAAGATCGCGATCAGCGAGGTCGCGTGGTAGCGGGCGCTGTATCCCATCGCCGGGGGAGGCTATTCGGCTGCTCGCCGCGGCGCCAGGCCTTACGACAACCCGAGCCAGATCCTGATCTTGAGCCAGATCAGGTCGACGAGCTCGTTCAGCGCCGGCGAGGCGATCACGAGGACAGCAAGCAGGATCGCGAAGGCGGCGAGGAAGAGCGCGGCCGGGCCGTAGCCGCTCCCGGGGTTGTAGAGGCGGCTGACGCCCTTCGCATCGACCAGGCGCTCGCCGATCCGCAGCCGGGTGAGGAAGGTCGAGGACATCCCGCCGCGCTTGCGGTCGAGGAACTCGATCAGGTTGAAGTGGGCGCCGACGCTGACGATCAGCGCCGCCCCCCGCTCGTAGGCCATCAGCATCGCCACGTCCTCGCTCGTGCCGGCTGCTGGCAGGACCGTGTGCTCGAGCCCCATGTCCAGCAGCCGCTGGCGCCCCGGCGCGCGGCCGTCGGGATAGGCGTGGACGATCAGCTCGGCTCCGCAGCGGAGCGCCGCGTCGCCGGCGGAGTCCATGTCGCCGACGATCAGGTCCGGCTTCAGGCCCGCTTCAAGCGCCCCGTCGGCGCCGCCGTCGACCGCGACCACCACCGGCCGCATGTCGCGGATGTAGGCGCGCAGCGCCTTCAGGTCGCGCCGGTGGTGCTCGCCGCGGACGACGATCAGCACGTGCCGGTCGCGGAAGGAGGCGCGGGTGGGCGGGAACTCGACGCTGCCAGTCAGCAGGTCGGTCTCCTGGCGAACGTGGGCGACCGTGTTCTCGGCAAATTCGGCGAGCGCCTCGTCGACCCGCTCGCGCTGCTCGTCGAGCTGGCGCTCCAACTCAGCGACCTCGAGCCTCCGGCCGCGCAGCAGCTCTCCACTCCCGACGGTGACGACGCCGGCGCGGGAGATCGTCACCGCGTCGCCGTCGTGCAGCAGCTCGAAGGGATCGCCGTCCTCGACGTCGACGAGCAGGACGCCGGCGCGGGCTAGCAGCAGCGGCCCGGTGTTCGGGTACTGGCCGTCGGAGGAGGGCGATGCGTTCAGCACCGCACCGACGCCGGTCGCGATCAGCTCCTCGGCCGCGATCCGGTCGATGTTCAGGTGGTGGATGACGGCGACGTCGCCGGGGCCGAGGCGCTTGACCAAGTGCTTGGTGCGCTTGCCGAGCCGCGCCGTACCGCGGGTCGACTCCTCCGCGGACGCCCCGTTGCGCCGTGAGAGCAGCGCAGGGAAGCGACGGCGACTGGCGGTGGCCACCCGAGCAGGTTAGGCGGCCTGACCAAGCAGAGCAAGGACGCAGGGAGCGTGGCGTGCTTCGCACGCGAGCGACCGAGGACGCAGCTATGCGCCGGTCAGGCCGCCTTTAGTAGCTCTCGCGCGTGGAGCGTGGCGGCATCGTCGTCTCCGTCTCCACCGAGCATGCGGCGGATCTCCGCGACCACGGCGTCGCCGTCGAGACGCTCGACGGTCGCCCGTGTCGGCTCGCCGGCGAGGTCCTTCTCGAGCCGGAAGTGCGTCTCGGCAAGGGAGGCGACCTGCGGCAGGTGGGTGATGCAGATCACCTGGCGGGCCTCGCCCAGCGACCGCAGACGCTCGCCGACGGCGCGCGCGGTCGTGCCGCCAATCCCGGCGTCGATCTCGTCGAAGACGAGGGTGCCCGGGCCGCCGGCCTCGCCGAGGCCGGTCAGGGCAAGCATTACCCGCGAGAGCTCCCCGCCCGACGCCGCGTCGCGCAGCGGCGCCGGCTCGATGCCCGGGTTCGGCGCGACCCGCAGCTCGACCGTCTCCCGCCCGCTCGGGCCGAACCCGTCGGGATGGGGCTCGAGGACGACCTCGAGGGCGGCGCCGGGCATCGCCAGCCCCTCCAGCTCCTCGGCCACCCGCGTCTCCAGCGGGGAGGCGGCCTTGACACGGCCCTTGGCGAGGCGCTCGCCGAGCTTCTCCCGTTGCGACTCGGCTTCGGCCAGCGCCGCCTCCGCCTCGCCGCCTCTCGACTCCGCGCCCTCGATCCGCTCGACCTCCGCCCGGCAGCGCTCCGCGTGCGCCAGTACCGACTCGATGCTGCCGCCGTGCTTGCGCTTCAGCTGCTCCAGCGAGTCGAGCCGTTCCTCAACCGCCGCCTGCCTCTCCGGGTCGGCCTCGATCCCCTCCAGGTAGCCGCGCAACTCGACCGTGACATCGTCCAGCTCGAGCGCGAGGGCGCCTAGCCGCTCGCCGATCGAGTCGAGCTCGACATCGACCCCGGCGACGCCCTGGAGCTGGGCCTCGGCCTGGGCGAGCGAAGCCGAAGCGCCGCCGCCGTCCTCTTCGGCGCCGGCGATGCCCGCCTGTGCCCCAGCCGCCGCCTCGCTCAGGCCCTCGGAGTGACGCAGGCGCTCGCGCTCCACCAAGAGATCGGCCTCCTCCGCCGCATCGGGCGCAGCCGCTTCGATCTCGGACAGCTCATAGCGATAGAGGTCCAGGTCACGCTCGCGCGAGCCGTCCTGCTCGCGCAGCTCTGCCAGCTCAGCCTCGAGCCGGGCGCACTCCCGGTGCGCCTCGCGGTAGCGCCGGCGCGTCTCCAGGTGCGCCGCCCCGGCAAAGCCGTCCAGCACCTCCATCTGGGCCGAGGCGAGTGTCAGCTTGCGATGCTCGTGCTGCCCGTAGAAGGCGAGCAGCCGCCCGCCCAGCAGCTTCAGGTCACCGGCGGAGGCGGAGCGGCCGGCGACGAAGGCACTGGTCCGCCCGCTCGCCGAGACTCGGCGCCCGAGCACGACCTCCTCGGCGCCCTCCGGCAGCCGCTCGGCCAGGTCCGCCATCTCGGGCTCCCCCAGCAGCCCTTCCGGCAGGTCGAACACCCCCTCCACCCAGGCCTCCTCGGCCCCAGGCCGGACTATCTGCGGCCTGGCCTTGCCGCCCATCAGCAGGTCGAGCGAGTGCGCCAGCACGGTCTTCCCCGCCCCGGTCTCCCCGGTGATCGCGTTCAGCCCTTCCCCCAGCCTCAACTCAGCCCGCTCGATCAACAGCAGGTTCTCGATCCGCAGCTCTCTCAGCACAGGCTCTGTGTAGCAGTTGGCGCGGCGGGTCCTGTCACCGATCTGGTGCCACCACCCCTGCGGTAGCTAAAGCTTCCTCGGGGTGGTCCCCCAGATCGGCGCCACCCGCCGCGAGCTGCCCCACATTCCACCAGCTAAACAGCTAGGTGCCCGAACTTTTCCCGGATGCGGTGGTAGAAGCTGGTGCCCGGCAGCTGGGCGAGACGGCCTACGTTGCCGGCGAAGCGCACTTCCATCGCCGCCCCCGGCTCCATCTCGCAGAGCTGGACGCCGTCGACCGCGACGTCGACCGGCTCGCGGCCCGCCGCGTTACCGACGGTGAGCACGTCACCCGGCGCGACGACGAGGGCGCGCGCGGTCAGCGAGTGCGGCGAGATGTAGGAGACCACGTACCCCTCCACCCCCCAGGCGAGGATCGGGCCCTGATTGGCGAGGTTGTAGCCGGTCGAGCCGGCGGGAGTGGCGGCGACGAGCCCGTCGCAACGCACGTGGCCGACCTCTTCGCCGGCGATCCGGTAACTCAGCTCGGCGACACGGTCCTGGGGGCGGCGACTGAAGCTCACGTCGTTGAAGGCGACGCGCTCCTCGCCGGCGGCCTCGACCGTGAGCGCGGGCAGGTCGATCGTCTCGACCTCTCCCCCGAGGGCGCGCCTGATCCCCTGCTCGGCTTCATCGCGCTCGACCGCGGCGAGAAAGCCGACGGTGCCGAAGTTGACGCCGAACACCGGCACCCCGGTGCGGGCGAAGCTGCGCAGCGCGTAGAGGATCGAGCCGTCGCCACCGAGCACGAGGCAGAGGTCCGGGCTGACAGGCAGTGACCCCACCTCCTCGATGCCGACGGCGGCGTCCCCGTGCTTGGCCAGCTCCTCGGGAGTCGCGACGAGGCGCCAGCCTGCCTCGCGGGCAGCGGCGGTGGCGACCGCGACGGCCTCGGTCGCGGCCGGCGGGTGCGAGTGGGTGATCAGGGCGGCGACGCGCTCGGCCATCAGGCATCCACCTCCTCGACGGCGGCCTGGAGATCCGCGATGCCCTTGCCCTCGCCGCCGGCCCAGACGAACGTCTCGATATTGCCCTTCGGCCCCGGCAGGCCCGAGGGAGCGAACCCCCTCACCGGCAGGCCCAGCTCGCGGACGGCGTGCGCCACGCCGAGAACGGCCTCACGACGATCGGCCACGTCGCGGACGACCCCGCGACCGACCCGCTCGCGCCCCAGCTCGAATTGCGGCTTGACCATCGCCAGCACCTCGCCCCCGGGCGCCAGGCAGCGGGCGGCGGCCGGCAGCACCTTGGCCAGTGAGATGAAGGAGACGTCGATGGTCGCCAGCGAGGCCTCGAAGGGAAGGTCGCCGCGGCTGAGCTCGCGGGCGTTGAGTCGCTCGATCACCGTCACCCGCGGGTCTTCGCGCAGCCTCAGGTCGAGCTGGCCGTAGGCCACGTCGACGGCCGCGACCCCGGCGGCGCGGCGCTGGAGCAGGCACTCGGTGAAGCCGCCGGTCGAGGCGCCGACGTCGAGGCAGTCGCGCCCGGCGACGTCGATCCCGAGCACCCCCAGCGCGTTGTCGAGCTTGATCCCTCCGCGCGAGACGAAGCGCGGCCCTGTGTCCACCACCAGCTGCGCCTCAGGCTCGACGAGCTGGCTCGGCCGCAGGGCGACCGGGCCGTCGGCGCCGATCCGCACTTCGCCGGCGCGAACCGCCCCAGCCGCGGCCGTGCGCGACGAGAAAAGGCCCTGGTCGGCCAGTACCGCGTCTATCCGAGCCTTCGTCACGCCTGCAACGCTACCGGCGCGCCTCGTGATCGCCCCGCCAGATCAGACCTTGCAGGAGGTTTAGCCCCTCATTAGAATTGGGTATTAAGGTCGCCTGACCCGGATAGACCAGCCCAGGGCTTGGAGACGCCAAGCCCTCTGTGATCCCACTCACAGACAGAGCGCACATATGTTCGTACGCTGTTCAAGGATTCGAGTAAAAGAACGATAAGGGGCAGAACGACAAAGACTTCTCGGTTGGGTTCCGTACCGCAATCTGGCACTCATCGCTTCCCAACGATGCAGCGCCCGCGGCACACCAGGGCCCACCTACCTCCCACGGATCCACATATATAGAGATACATATCTCTCCTCCCTGTAGTAACCCCAGATAGCGCCCCTCCTCCCCGGAGGGGCGTTTTCTGTTGTGGGGCTCTAGCAAGCCGAAAACGCGGTACCGACCGGTTGCCGAAGCGGCACTGAGACCGGCCTACCCCCTCTCGTGCCGCAGTTGGTGCCGCAGTCCGATACATCAGACCCCTGGCCCGCCCGGAACCTCTCGCTGCTCGTAGAGCGAGAGATATTGAGGTCCGCTCGCCCCGGGGCGCAAGCGCCCGACGAGGGCTCCGATCAACGATCGTTCGATCTCCGGCGGGAATGCCCAGGTTTTCTGTTACTACTCTTTTTTTATTAATCGGAACCTCTGGTCGGGGAGCGATGCGTCGCCTAAGCGATGTCCAGCGCTTGCCCGCAATCAGAGCAAAGGAGGAGATATATGCAGGCCACGATGAAAAGAGGCGGTTTGCTCTTGGCCTCACTCGCGGTGTTGATCGCCATGATGGCTATCGGGTCATCGTCCGCGTCGGCAAGTCAGTTCTGCGGAGGCCAGTGGGTAAACAATGCGAACAAGTGCTGGGGCGCTGGCCGATGGATGCAGGGCGCCACGGCTAAAGGAGAACATACC
Organism: Solirubrobacterales bacterium; assembly: GCA_035557635.1. GTDB lineage: Bacteria > Actinomycetota > Thermoleophilia > Solirubrobacterales > 70-9 > VRUE01. Next base: position 27,350 of record DATMDR010000017.1, read on the forward strand.
GGCGTGTGCGTTGGCGCGGATCTAACCTCGGGCTCCTGTGTGCCAGTCCATGGCGTTGCCGGCGTCCAGGTGCCTCCGGGCACGCACTACCCTTGGGTGATCGGGACGGCGTCGGCCTTCACCCTCACCGCTAGCTTCACCTACTGATAAATCGGGCGGTCGGTAGTGCGGCACCGCAGGCCGAGTCGTCGCTCTCTTTGCGAGAGATGGCCACTCGGCCTGCTGCTCACGCTGTTGCTGTCGGCGAGCTTGACGGCATGTGCCGGCGCCGAGAAGTCGGGCAGCGAACGAGCGCCAACGCGCACCTCTGGGCCCTCGAACGACACTCTGCGATCACCCGATGAACGCGTATCACGCGCCCTTTCTGGGGACTTCGCTCTGCTGCGAAGTTCCCCTGATGGCATACCCCCCCTTCTCAGGCGGACCCTGAGGGGGCAACTACCGGGCATGGCTTGGGATCTTGCCCAACGTGTCCCCGTACATGCGACCAGCACTTACTGGTTGGTGCCCGGCGCTAAAGATCTCTGCATGGTGGCGACCACCCCCAAGTCGCCGGCCATCAGCTTCGCCTGCACTAGCTCCAGCCGAGCGCTTCGCCGCGGGATCGTGCACACTTCGCTCGACACGATCTCCGGCAGGCGCACCATGGTCGGCATAACCCCGGATGGAACCCATTCCGCACTGATTCAGAGCGGCGCCTTGACCACCTCCGTGCGCGTGCGCCATGGCCGCTTTGTGCTTCGCGACTCCGTTGCTTTGCCACCAGACCAGGTGACTCTCCGCTAAGCACCTTTGCCGCCAGATGGGACAGATACTCGTCTAGCGGCTCGGACGAAAGCCCGACCCAAGATCACGTTAGGCACCCCCTCGCAGATATGCGTCCATGCGCTCGCGAACCTCATCTCGGCTCCCAGGCAACAGATGGCCATAGACATCGAAGGTGGTCTGTATTTTCGAGTGGCCCATGAACTCCTGAATCGCCTTCGGATTCGCTCCGGCGTCGATCATCAATGAGGCGAAGGTGTGACGGCAAAGGTGCAAGCTGATCGGCACCAGCAACTCGGGCTCTCGACGCTCGCGCTCCGCCGCCTTCCGCTCGCGCTTGTTCGCTACCGCCCATGCGCGCTTCGCCCGGCCATCGACAGTCGATGCGTAGAACGCCTCTCGAAGCGACCGACCGAAAACGAGGTCGTCGCCGCTGCGGCCCGCCCTGCGCAAATGCTCGCCCAGATAGTCGCGCAGAATCGCCAGCAAGGGCACGTTGCGCAGCCCCGCATAGAAGGCAGTAGCCCAAACTGGCCTGTCCTCTAGTTCGAGCGCGGCGAGCAGCGCCGCTGCTTCCGTTGGAGTGGCGATTCGCTTCGGCCGCTTGGAGCCTCCATTCGGGAGGTCGATCCGCTCGGACGGGTTATAGGTCAGCTCGTCGCGGTCGATAGCGCGGCGGTAGAACGCCTGAATTGGTTGAGGACATTGCTGACGGTCCCAATCGAGAGCCCGGTGCCAAGCAGTTCGTCAGCGAGAGCTTGGAGGTCCTGCCACCTTGATCCCCCCAACGCCGGTCGGCGCAATGTGAACTCGCAGCGCCCGCTCATACGAGCGGATCGTGTTCGGCTCATAGCGCTCGCGACCCTTCGGGCGAATCGTTCCCGCTTGCATCCCAGCGATGAACTGCCGGAGCGCACCCGTGAGCGTTCGCACGTCTCGCGTTGGGGCGCGCAGCGATCCCCCGTCGGCAGCGCGCTTTGCATCAGCTCGCCAACTCCTTGCCTCAGCCTCGCGACGAAACCTCTTTGTGACCCGCCTGTCCTCGCGCACCAGATAGATCGACGCCTCATACCCAGCGTTGCAGTTGCAGCGCCCACCACCCCGAGCGCTGCAACCCTTTCGAGTGCCGCTTTCGGACGCTTTCAGCCATCCAGACTCACCCGCCTATGAACTGGCCAAGGCGCGTCCCGCCGGGGTCCCACCCCATCCCGTCGAGCAGGTCACCCGGAGGAATGTCCAGCGAACCCGCGAGTTGATCAGCGTGTCCACCCGGCAGACCCGTTCGCCACGGCCGTGACTGGGACCCCCCACGCACTCCCGTCGGGAGCCGCTGCCCGCGCGCCAGTGTTAGCCAGAACACCGAACCACCAGCTCCAGCCGGACACAGCCGGAGCAGATGCCCCCTGGCAAGCCAAATCTGGCTCTGCGCCTGAGCGTCCGCAGTTCTCCTCCCTGTAGTAACCCCAGAAACGCCTCGCCTCCCCTGCGGGTGTTTTCTGTTGAACGATCTTCTTGCAAGCCGTGTCCGCACCGCGAGCTACGGCGATCCCTACCATCGAGCGCATGGCGATTCAGCGGATGGACCACGTCGGGATCGTGGTCGAGGACCTCGCGGCCGCGACCGAGTTCTTCGTCGAGCTCGGCCTTGAAGTGGAGGGCGAAGGGCAGGTGGAGGGCGCCTGGGTGGACCGCATCGTGGGGCTCGAGGGCGTCCGCTCGGAGCTCAGGATGCTGAAAACCCCAGACGGCCAGAGGCGGCTCGAGCTGGCGAAGTTCCACTCGCCCCCGAGCCAGGGCGGCGACCCGCACGCGCCTCCGAACACACCAGGCATTCGCCATCTCGCCTTCGTCGTCGAAGACATCGACGCCGTAGTTGCCGGCCTGCGAGCCCGGGGGACTGAGCTCGTCGGCGAGCTGGTGCGCTACGGGGACAGCTACCGGCTCTGCTACGTCCGCGGCCCAGAGGGGATCATCGTCGAGCTGGCAGAGCCGATCAGCTGACCAGGTACTCGACTATCTCCGCTATCCGGCCTTCGGCGCCGAGGGTCAGAAACAGGGCGCCCCTGAGCTCGATGCCCGTGCCCCGCTCGACGTTCTCGGCCGCCAGGGTTTGGGACTCCAGGTCGACGAACAGCCGCACGCATTCCATCGTCAGGTCGGGGTATTCGCGCAGCTCAGCTTCGTAGCGGCTGCGAAGAGCGTCAACCCCGTGCAGCACGGCGGAGCCGTCACGGAACACCACGTCCGCAGCGTAAAGCGAGTAGTAGCCCTCTAGTCCCGCCTGTTCCAGCGATCGATGTAGTCGTCGTAGAAGGTGGCCAGCTCGGCAGCATTCAGCTTTGCCATTGACGAGCCTACGCAGCTGCGTGCTTGCCGGCGGGAACGAAGTGCTCCAGCTCAGCCGCGTGGCCCAAGGCGAAGGGAACGCCCTCCTCTGCCAGCTTGACCACCTCTGCGTAGGAATCGCCAACAGCAGTCCAGCCCTCTACGTCGGGGGACTCGGCCCACCAGCCGTCGGCCTCGTGGTGATAGATGACGCGCACGATGTCCATTTCAAACCTCCATCTCAGAGTAGCTTCCGGGCTTCCGCCTCGGCAAAGCCGAGCAAGACCAGCGAGCTACAGATTCACCCCCCACAGCGCTCCGCCGCACCTTCCGCGATGATTCCGAGCATGACGCGCCGGCGGGGGTTGATCGTAACGGGGATCGCGACGGTGCTCCTGCTGCTGGCGATGTCGCCGGCGGAGGAGCGGATGCAGGACACCGGGCCGGGGATGGTCCCCTTCGAGCTCACCGGCGGTCAGGACCGGGCCGACGAGATCCTCGCCGAATGGGGCGAGGAGGGCCGCGACGCCGCGCGCGAGCAGCTCTGGATCGACTACGCCTTCCTGCTCGTCTACGGGGCCTTCCTCACGCTCGCCGCGGCCGCGACTCGTGACCTCGCAAGGGAGCGTGGCTGGCGCCGCCTCGGATCGATCGGCGGAGTCGCCGTCTACTTCGGCGCCCTCTGCGCCGGCTTCGACGCGCTCGAGAACACCTGTCTGCTGCTCACGCTGGAGGGCTCAGGCGCTGCGTTCCCTCTTCTGGCGACGATCTTCGCTGCCTTCAAGTTCGCCTTCCTGGCAGCGGCGATCGCCTACATAGGCGCCGGCCTCGCGATGCGGCTGCGCAACCGCACAACTCCTCAGGCTTTTTAGTCCAATCCACGCCGCGAGGCCCGCCGGATGGGGCGAGGCCGCGGCTCACGTTGTGGAGCCGCTGCGGTTTCCCCTCCCGCGTGGATCCACATACATAGAGATGTCTCTTCTCCCTCTAGTAACCCCAGAAGAGACGCCGGAAGGCTAGCCGATCGAGCGCATTGATGCAAGCCCTCGTTTTCTAGCCTCTACGAGGCGACTGGCTCGCGGGCGCCGAGAGCGGCCAGCACGCGCTCGGCCACCGAGTCGCCGGTGAGGCCGACCTCCTCGCGCAGCAGGGCGGGCTTGCCGTGGGTGACGTAGCGATCGGGCAAGCCGATCCGCATGACCCTGGCGCGCTCCCCGGACCGGTCGGCGAAGGCATCCTCCAAATGCTCGAGCACGGCCGATCCGAAGCCCCCCGGCAGCACGTTCTCCTCGATCGTCACCACCAGGTCATGGCCCAGCGCCAGCCGCTCCAGCAGCTCGGTGTCGAGCGGCTTGGCGAAGCGGGCGTCGGCGACGGTCGGCTTCAGGTCGTGGCCGGCGAGGATCTCGGCAGCGTCCTGCGCCACCGCGACCCCGTAGCCGAAACCGAGCAGCGCAACCCGCTCGCCGCTGGCCAGCAGCTCGCCGGTCCCGATCGGGATCTCCCGCGGCTCGTCCGGAAGCTCGACTCCCTCGGCAGCCCCGCGCGGGTAGCGCAGCGCCGCCGGGCCGTCGTGGGCGACAGCGGTGCGCAGCATGTGGACCAGCATCGCCTCGTCGCGCGGCGCCATCACGACGACGTTGGGGATCGGGCGAAAGTAGGAGACGTCGAAGGCACCGTGGTGGGTCGGCCCGTCGTCGCCGACCAGGCCGGCGCGGTCCATCGCGAAGGTGACGTCGAGCTCCTGCAGGCAGACGTCGTGGATGATCTGGTCGTAGGCGCGCTGGAGGAAGGTCGAGTAGATCGCGCAGACCGGCTTCGCCCCCTGGATCGCCAGGCCGGAGGCAAGCAGGACCGCGTTCTGCTCGGCGATGCCGACGTCGTAGTACTGCTCGGGGACCTCGTCGGCGAGCCTCTGCAGACCGGTCCCCCCCGCCATCGCCGCGGTGATCCCGACAACGCGGCGGTCGCGCTCCGCCTCGGCGACGATCGCGTCGGCGAAGACCTGGGTGTACTGGGGCGGGGCCCCCGCCGCCGGCGGCTTCTCCAGCCGCTCGGGGGCGATTGCGTCTGGAGAGTCGGATTCCTTCACCGGCACCGGCTTGGCGGCGGCCGGCTCGCCGTTGACGATGCTCTTCGGCTTCGCCGCGTGCCACTTCTCCATCCCCTCCAGGCCGCCCTCCTCGGCCGGAGCGAATCCCTTCCCCTTGACCGTGTGGATGTGGACGACGACCGGCCGGTCGGCGGCGAAGGCCTCGCGCAGGGCCTCGCGCAGGGCGTGCACGTCGTGGCCGTCGATCACCCCCATGTAGGCGAGGTCGAGCTCCTCGAAGATCAGGCCCGGCGCCCAGTAGGCCTTGATCGCGGCCTTGATCTCCGGGCCCAGCCGTTCGATCCGCTTGCCGAGCCCGAGCGGGAGCTTGGTCAGCCGGTCCTCGACCCCCTCGCGGGCGTGGAAGAGGCGCGGGTTGAGCCGGACCCGGTTGAAGTAGCGGGAGAGCGCGCCGACGTTGGGGGAGATCGACATCCCGTTGTCGTTGAGGACGATCACGATCGGCGTCTGCAGGCCGCCGGCGGCGTGCATCGCCTCGTAGGCGACCCCGCCGGTGAGGGCGCCGTCGCCGATCACCGCCGCGACCTTGCCGTCCTCGCCGATCCCGTGGCGCATCGCCTCCTTCAGGCCGACCGCGTAGCCGATCGAGGTCGAGGCGTGGCCGGCGCCCATGATGTCGTGCTCGGACTCGAAGATCGAGCAGAAGGGGGCGAGGCCGTCGTACTGGCGGATCGTCGGCAGCCCCTCGCGCCGGCCCGTGAGGACCTTGTGCGGGTAGGCCTGGTGGCCGACGTCCCAGAGGACCTTGTCGCGGGGCGAGTCGAGCAGGCTGTGCAGGGCGACGGCCAGCTCGCAGGTGCCGAGGTTGGCGCCGAAGTGGCCGCCGATCTCACCAATCGTGTCGATGATGTAGGTGCGCATCTCCTGCGCCACCTGCTGCAGCTGCTCGTCGTCGAGCTCGTGAAGGTCGGCGGGGCCATCGATCCGCTCGAGCAGGGTCGGCCCTTCCACGCTTCCGTTTTCGGTCGTCTCGCGCTTCTCGCTCATTCGTTCCTGGTGAAGATGTAGTCAGCTATCCGCTTCAGGTCTTCGGTCTGGCCATCCGCCCCAGCCAAGGCCTCGGTCGCCTTCGCGTGCGAGTCGGCGGCGAGCTCGCGTGCCCGCTCGAGGCCGAAGAGGCTGACGTAGGTGAGCCTGCCGTGGCGCTCGTCGCTGCCTCGCGGCTTGCCCAGTCGCTCATCGCTCTCGGTCACGTCGAGGATGTCGTCGACGATCTGGAACAGCACGCCCACCTCACTGGCGAATTGTCTGTAGGGGATTGTCTCAGGTTCGGCCACTCCTTCGAGCTCCAGCACGACGCCGACGCTGGCGGCGATCAGCCGGCCGGTCTTGAGACCGTGCAGGGCGCGCAGGCTCTTGGCGTCGGCGGCACCCCCGGCGACGTCGACGAACTGGCCTCCGACCATGCCGTCGACGCCGGTCGCGCCCGCCAGCTCGCGCAAGGCGGCGAGGACGCGGGCCGGCTCGCCGGGCTGCTCGCAGAAGATGCGAACCGCCTCGGCGAAGAGGCCGTCGCCGGCGAGGATCGCCACATCCTCGCCGTACTTGACGTGCGAGGTCGGCGCGCCGCGCCGCAGGTCGTCGTCGTCCATCGCCGGCAGGTCGTCGTGGATCAGCGAGTAGGTGTGGATCAGCTCGATCGCGCAGGCGACCGGTACGAAGCGCTCGGGCTCGGTGCCGAGAGCGCGGGCGGTCGCCAGGGCGAGGACAGGCCGCACCCGCTTGCCGCCCGCCAGCAGCGAGTAGCGCATCGCCTCCTCCAGGCTCTCGGTGGCCGGCGCCGCTGAGAAGCTCAGTCGCTCCAGCTCGGCGTCGACGAGTGAGCGCAGGTCCTCCGGGTACGTCACTCGGCGCCGGCCTCGCGGATCCGGCGGTTCGCCTCCTCGACCGCCTCGGCCGAGAGCTCGGCAGCCTCCCGCGCCAGGTCCCCTGCCCGCTCGTCCGGAGTCTCCTCCGCCTCAAGCTCTGCCGCGATTGCGGTGAGCCGCTCGGAGATCTCGCGCAGGCGGCTCATCCCTTGCCCCCGTCGGCGGCCGGCTGGCGCTCCCGCGCCGCCGCCCCGAGCACGCCGTTGACGAAGCCGGGCGCGTCGGCGCCGCAGTACTCCTTGGCGATCTCGATCGCCTCGTCGATTGCGACCTCGGTCGGCGCCTCGCCGTGCTCCATCTCGTACAGGGCCACCCGCATCAGGTTGCGCTCCAGCGGCGCGATCCGCTCCAGCTCCCAGCCCTTCGCGTGGCGGGCGATCACCGCGTCGAGCTCCTCGCGATGCGCTTCGACCCCCTCCGCCAGCTCACGGGTGAAGGGACGCGAATCGGCGACCAGTTCCCCCAGCGGCCGCCCGGTGACGTCGCGCTGGTAGCAGGCGAAGACTGCGTCGCGGCGCTGGTCGGATCTGCGCATGGGCAGAGCTTAAGCGCGAGAGACGTACTCGCCATTGCGAGTGTCGACGCGGACGGTCTCCCCCTCCTCGATGAAGAGCGGCACCTGGACCGTGACGCCGGACTCGAGCGTCGCCGGCTTGGTGCCGCCGCCCGAGGCGGTGTCGCCCTTCACCCCCGGCTCGGTCTGCGTCACCTTCATATCGATCGCGCTCGCCACCTGCACGTCGCTGGGCCGCTCATCGACGAAGAGGATCTCGACCTCGCCGTTCGGCAGCAGCCACTGCAGGGCGTCGGCGGCGACGTCCTTGGAGATCTCGAGCTGCTCGTAGTCGCTCGTGTCCATGAAGACGGCGGCCTCGCCGGAGTCGTAGAGGTACTGCATCTTGCGCGACCCGGTCCGCACCGGCCGGAACTTCTCCCCCGCCCGGAAGGTCTTGTCGATCACCGAGCCGTCCTCGATCCGGCGCAGCTTCGTGCGCACGAAGGCGCCGCCCTTGCCGGGCTTGACGTGCTGGAACTCGAGGATCTTGAAGATCGTCCCGTCGATCTCGATATGGCTGCCGTTGCGAAATTCGTTGGTCGATATCACGGTGGCGAAGACTAGAGAACCGCCCTCCCTTAGTCTTCGAAGCCGGCATGGGGGCAGCGAAGAAGACACTCGCCGTGATCGGCGTGGCGGCGCTCGGCGTCACCGCGGCGGTCGCGCCTGCCGCAGGCGAAGGGCCCACCCGCGAGGAGTACGTCGCCCAGGTCGACCCGATCTGCGAGCAGAACACGCTCGCCAACAAGCGCATCCTCAAAGGCGTGCAGCAGAAGGTGAGCAACAAAAGACTGCCGGAGGCCGGCACCCAGTTCATCCGCGCCTCCGAAGAGTTCGGGAAGACCCTGAAAGAGATCAGAGCGGTGCCGCGACCCTCAGCCGACAACGCCCGCCTCGTCAAGTGGTTCGGCTTCCTCGGCAAGGTGAAGGGCAGACTGCACTCGATCGGCAAGGCGCTGAAGGAGAAAGATCAGATCAAGGCGGTGCATGAGCGGATCGGCCTTGAACGCAGCAGCAACGCCGCCAACAACGTCGGCTTCGTCTTCGGCTTCGACTACTGCCGGCTCACACCCTCACGCTTTACCTGACCCCGCGGCGGCGGTCGCCGCGCCTCCCGTCCCGCCTGGGGCCGCGGCACCACCGCCGTCCGTCGCCTCGGCAGCCGCTTTGGCCGCGCGAAGCCGAATCGACTGGAAGATCGGCAGGGCCCCCCAGTCGATGACCACCTTGCCGAGCACGCCGGCGAGGACGGCGGTGGCTATGTCTTTCGTCGAGCCCCAGGTATCGCTGTACTCACTCATTCCATAGACGAAGGAGGCGATGACGACGGCGTTGAAGGTCCCGAAGAGGTCCACGGGCCGAATGAAGGCGCGCGCCTCTACGCCGGCGTCTGGCCATCCCGGCCTCCTTGCCCCGCGTGCGGTGAAGCGTGCGAGTTGTCCGTAGCTCTGTCCGTCCAGTGTGGCCCAGCCGGTGAACAAGTTGGGACTGGCCTCCCACTGAACAGCAGTGATGCCGGCATTCTTCGGTGGTTCTTTCTCCAGTCCCGGCGTTTTCGGAAAGCTCCCAAGCACCTCGATCGCCAGGAGGTGAAGCCGCGCATCCAACATGTCCTGTTTCTCCGGGCGTCGGCTGCCGACGTCCGAATCTTTACCCACTTCAACATCGAGGGCGGCCACTTTCGCGAGCCGGTCGGCATTGCCGGCGGCCGCATCCCACGCTTTCGCGAAGGCGTGATGCCATTCCGCCTGGCGCAACAGTCGCCAGACCAGGTCGTCGGCGGCTTTGGCGTCGGCCGGCTCGCGCTGCGCGAACTCCAGGAGCACTCGCGTATCGCGCCGGGCGTTGGATTCGTGCCATCCCTTGGTTTTCCCCTCCTCCAGAGGGAGCATCGACTCCGGTTGCGCCTCCTCATCGACCTGCTTCAAGCGCCTCGCCGCCGGCTCGACCCGTATCCAGCGTTGGAGCCGGGCGACCATGTCGAGGACGCGGTCCGTGTCCTCGTCCAGGTCGGCGCTCGACCTCGCCGTCTTGATGCTTTCGATCAAGCCTTGAACCCCGTGAAGACGCAGGCCGTCGGATTCCTCCTCCTCGTCCCCTCCCCCCTCCTCTTCTTCTTCCGAGCCGTCTTCGCCTTGGCCCTCGCCTTCTGCCTCGGGATCCACCTCAGCCCCGACCAGATCGCCGAGACGCCACGAAGCCGTCGGGCCTGACTGGCGCACCAGTTCGTAAGGGCGGGTGCTTTGCGCCAGCACCTCAAGGAGGTGCTGGCGCCTCATCGCGAATGACACGAGACGGGTAAGCACGGCGCCGGCGAGCACGCCGAGGACGACGAGGAGAATCAGCAGGAGGAAGCAACGGCCAGAGCTCAGCTCGATCTCCGTTTCGGGCGCGCCGGGGATGAACTCGGAAATGACGAGTTTGCCCTCGTATGCGCCGGGCGACACGTCCTCGCTCGTTAGCCTGACAACTGCCTTCGCCTGATCGGGGTGGTCGGTGGCGGCAACGTTCTCAGGGCTCTGCAGCCGCAGCTCGACCTCGGCCGTGCCGCCACCCTCCTCACTCAGCACCGCGCTCGGCCTGCCGAACCCGGCGAAGGTGAGAAACTCGATCAGGTCAGCGCCGGCGAGCGTCACCGTCGCCTTTCTCTTGTCGGAGTTCATCTGCAGGGTTTTAGGCTGGACGGAGAGCTGCTTGAACTGACGGATCGTCCCGCTGACCGGGACCACCGCGGTCGCTGGCTCGCCTTTCGTCTCCCCGGTTCCACGGAGGACGAGGGTTCCGTCGATCGCCGTCGGGGACGTGCCCGGGTCGAGCGCGAAGCCGATCGTGAGCGGAGCCACCTGCCCCGCCTCCAGAGCGGAGGGGCTGGACTCACTCAGGAAAACCCAGCCCGAATCCTTCGTGAGCCGAATAGGCGCGTCGCCTCCGTCCGGCACGTAGCTTGCTTCCAGCGCAAGTTTCGCTTTGCTTTCAAGCAGAATCGTGGCCCTGCCGCCGATGTGGGTCCCAAGGCTGTCGATCGGCTGGGAGCACGGGCTGGGCGGAGCGTCGGCCGCCTGCCTCTCGTCGTCCTCACCGGCGCCGCAAGCGACCAGTTCGACCTCGAGGCCGTCGGACGCACCGTTCACGCTGAGCAAGCCTTCGGCCGTGTCTTCCTTCTTGCTTTTTTTGGTTTTCCCATCCTCCGATCCGGGGGACGACGCGTCATCAGGTCCGGGCTGTTGAGGGGTCGTCTCCTGCCCCCCATCGGGGGCCGTCGCCGCCACCGACGCTACGAACAGCCCACCGAGCAGGGCCACGATTGCGCCAGCCATCGCCAGGTGCGGGAAGCGAAAACGGTGTGAGCCAAGCATCGAACGAATCGGCCAGGGCTTCATCCGGCGCGAGCCTATCCGGAATGTACAAATTATGTAAGAGTAATTCTAAGTATCAGAGAGGTTTGCGTACTACACCACTCTGAACCTGTCCAGAGCTGCCATCGGCGCCGGTGCTGGTGGTGAGAGCCGAGGCCGAGCCTCCGGACAAGACGCGACGCACCAGGCGCGGGGCGAGGATGCGGGCGACCCCCGCGAGGGCGTAGGGCCGCGGGACGTAGCGCTCGGCCTTGCCGCCCGGGCCGGTCTCGACGATCGCCTTGGCGACCTTCTCGGGCTTGGAGACGATCCAGCGGGTCAGCGCCCTCTCTCGCAGCTCGGTTGCCGGGAAGCCCTCGGTGACGATGAACCCGGGCAGGACCATGCCGACGTGGACGCCGTGCGGGCGCTCCTCCGCGTGGAGGGCGTCGGTCCAGCCGACCAGGGCGAACTTGCTCGCCGAGTAGGAGCCGGTGCGCGCCCGCGCGACCCGCCCCGCGGTGCTGGCGACGTTGACGATCGCGCTCGGCGCGCTCCCGCGCAACAGCGGCAGCAGCGCCTCGGTGAGGCGGACGACCGCGTCGAAGTTGAGCTCCATGTGGCGGTGCACATTGGCGTAGCCCTCGTCGGCGAAGGCGCCGCGCCAGGAGGAGCCGGCGTTGTTGACGAGCAGCGTCAGGCGGCCGCCGTGCTCGGCGTCGATGTGGGCGCGGATCCGCTCCGGCGCGGCGGCGTCGGTCAGGTCAGCGGCCACCCAGGTGGCGCGACAGGGCAATGACTCGGCCAGCGCCCGCAGGCGCTCCTCGCGACGGGCGACGAGGACCAGCTCGGCTCCCGGCTCACGCGCGAGCCGCTTCGCGGCCGCCTCGCCGATCCCGCTCGAGGCGCCGGTGACGAGGGCGACTGTGCGGGGCTGGCTCACCCGCGGAACGGTACTTGCAAGGATGCCGCATGAGCAACGGCGCCGGCGAAGCCTCGGCCTCCCGCATCGCGGCGGTCCCGCGCGAAGGCGAGCGGGTGAGGCCGCTCGAGCTCTTCTTCGACCTCGTCTTCGTCCTCGCGCTCACGCAGTGCACGGCGCTGATGGCCGATCACCCGACCTGGTCGGGTCTGGCGCAGGGACTGCTGGCGCTCGGGGTGATCTGGTGGTCCTGGGTCGGCTACGCCTGGCTGACCAGCGTCATCGACCCCGAGGAGGGGGCAGTCCGGCTGGTCATCTTCGGCGCGATGGCGGCGATGCTGGTCGCCGCGCTCAGCATTCCCAGCGCCTTCGACAACCTTGCGCTTGCCTTCGCGCTCTCCTACGGCGCCGTCCGGGTCGCCCACATCGCCCTCTTCATGCTGGCCAGCCCCGGCGACGACGCGCTGCGCCACTCGGTGATCGGGCTCGCCGCCAGCACCGCGGTCGGCGTCGGCCTGCTGGCGACGGCCTCGCTGTTCGACGGAGTCGCCCAGGGCTCCCTCTGGGCACTCGCCCTCTTCCTCGACATGGCCGGCCCCTACTTCCTCGGCTCCGAGGGCTGGAAACTGGTCCCCGCCCACTTCGCCGAGCGGCACGGCCTGATCATCATCATCGCGCTCGGCGAGTCGATCGTCGCGATCGGGATCGGTGCCGCCGGCGCCCTCACCCTGGGGATCGGGGTCGCCGCCGTGCTCGGCGTCGCCCTGGCGGCGGCGATGTGGTGGACCTACTTCGACGTGGTGGCGCTCGTCTCCGCCAAGCGGCTGGCGAAAATTCCCGAGGGCCGCGAGCTGAACGAGATGGCTCGCGACGCCTACTCCTACCTGCACCTGCCGATGGTCGCTGGAATCGTCCTCGTCGCCTTCGGCATGAAGGCGACGATCGCCCACCCCGGCGACCATCTCGCCGACACGCCGACCTTCGCCCTGCTGGGTGGTGTGGCCGCCTACCTGCTCGGCCACGTCGCCTTCCGCTATCGCCAGATCCAGACGCTCAACCGCCAGCGCCTCGGCCTCGCGCTCGTCCTCCTCATCCTCGTCCCGGCGGCGACGGCGGTGCCGGCGCTGGTCGCGCTGGTCGCGCTGGCGATCGTCAACGTCCTGATCTGGGCGCTGATCGCCTATGAGACCCGGAGCTACGGCGAGGGACGCGAACGGCTGCGGCGCGAAGCGGCGGCCGAGGGAGTCGGCTAGACCTCGCCGAAGATGACGGTGTCGCGGCCGGCTGCCTTGGCGGCGTAGAGGGCGCTGTCGGCACGGGCGACCAGGTCATCCGTGTCGACCGTCTCGGGCCCGGACACGGCGCCACCGACGCTGATCGTCACCCCCACTCCCGCCGGGCGGCGTTCGCGCACCGCTACTCGCAAGCGCTCGGCGACCGCCACGGCGTCCTCCTCCCTGGCGCCGGGCAAGACGACGAGGATCTCCTCGCCGCCGACGCGGTAGATCGAGTCGCCGGCCCGCAGCACGGAGCGCATCGTGTAGGCGACGTCCTGGAGCACCGCATCGCCCGCGGCATGGCCGAGCTGGTCGTTGACCCGCTTGAAGTGATCGAGGTCACAGAGCAGCAGGGCGTGTGACAGGCCGTCTCCGCCCCTGGACGGCTGGCCGTCGAGCTCGGCGAGCCGCTGCTCCAGCGCGTTGCGGTTTAAGAGGCCGGTCAACGGGTCCAGGGTCGAGCTGCGGCGATGGGCGCGGTCGGATTCGACCAGGGCACCGGAGAGGATGACCGTGCTGAGGATCAGCGCGACGGCGGCGATCAGCGTCTGGCTGTGCTCGGCGGCGGCGGCCGGGTCGACGGCGATCGTGCTGACGAGGAAGACGGTCACGAGGTAGGCGGTGCCAACCGCCATCCCCCACGGCTCGAAGCGAGCGCCGAGCGTGACCGCTGGCAACGCGAACCACATCAGCGCCGGGCTGGCCGGGCCGCCGGTGGCGATCACGGCGCCGGCCAGAAGCAGCGGCAGGGCGCCCCAGGCGCCCGCGACCCAGAGCCACGGGCGTCGGCTGGTCTGCATGAAGCGGTCGGCTATGGCAAAGCCGCAGAAACCGACGGCGAGCGGGGCCAGCCAGCCCCATCCGATCTGCGGCCCAGCGGAGGCCAGCGCCAGGGCGAGGATCGCGAAGCAGGCTGTGCGGTAGCGCCGCACGCGCCGCTCCATGTCGAGCAGGCGCTCGCGACGCGCCTCCTCACGGATCGCCGCCAGCGACTCGGTCTCGGGCGTCTGCTTCACAGACGAAAGATCGACACCTCGGCGGCGCTGCTTAGCGGTGCACCGGACTTCTCGCTACTCGACCAGCTGCAGCTGCTTGGGCCTGCCGCTGAGGTTGCGGTGGCCCTCCTCGGTGACGACGACCAGATCCTCGATCCGCACCCCCAGCTCGCCCGGCAGGTAGATCCCGGGCTCGATCGTCACCACCTCGCCGCTGGCCAGCACGTTTTCGGACCGCGGCGAGACGCGCGGCTCCTCGTGCACCTCGAGGCCGACGCCGTGGCCGAGCCCGTGGCCGAAGCGCTCGCCGTGGCCCGCCGCCTCGATCACCTCACGGGCGACGCCGTCGAGCTCTTCGCCGCCGACCTCGGGCTTGACGGCGGCGAGTGCCGCCGACTGCGCCTCCAAGACCGTGGCGTAGACCTGGCGGGCCTGGTCTCCAGGCTCGCCAGTGGCGTAGGTGCGGGTGCCGTCCGAGCAGTAGCCGTCGAGCTTCGCCCCCATGTCGAAGACGACCATCTCGCCGGCGCCGATCTCGCGCTCCCCGGGCTCGGCGTGCGGCAGGGCGCCGTTGGGCCCCGCGGCGACGATGGTCGGGAACGAGGGCTCGGCGCCCTGCTCGCGGATCCGCGCTTCGGCGGCGCGGGCGACGTCGCGCTCGCTGCGCCCGGCGAGGCCGCGTTCCAGGCTCCAGACCCAAATCTCGTCGGCGAGCTCGGCGGCGGCGGCGATCGCGGCCAGCTCGTCGGCGTCCTTGACCCGCCGTAGCCGCTCCACCATTCCTCCAGCCGCCTCGAGCTCGACCCCGTCGGGCAGCTTCTCCTCCAGCTTCTCGCGCAGGCGAACCGTCATCTGCTGGTCCTCGAACCCGGTCTTGCCCTTCAGCCGCTCGGCGATGCCCCCGAGCCAGTCGTCCTTGACCGTGATCACCTCCCAGCCCTCGACCTCGGCCTCGGCGCGCTCGGTGTAGCGGAAGTCGGTGAGGAAGAACCTCTCCTCCTGTCCGCAGACGCAGGCGCCGTTGGTGCCGCCGAACCCGGTCAGGTAGCGGACGTTGACCAGGTCGGTGACGAGCAGCCGCTCCAGCTCGCGCTCGGCCATGAGAGCGGCGAGGCGGTCGCCACGCCCGCGCATCAACCCCCCTCGACGTCGAGCTCGCGGGCGAGGACCTCGAGCGCCTCGCGGTAGCCGTCCGGCCCCTTGCCCGAAACCTTCTCGAGCACGAGGCCGTCGAAGACGGATAGTCGCCGCCACTCGTCACGCGACTCGACGTCGGAGAGGTGGACCTCGACCGCCGGCAGGCCGGCGACGTCGAGCGCGTCGGCGATCGCCCGGCTGTAGTGGCTCCAGGCGCCGGCGTTGACCAGCGCCGCGTCGGCCTGCTCCGGGACCCGGTGCAGGTACTCGACGAACTCACCCTCGGAATTGGTCTGGAAGAAGATCGTTTCCAGGCCCAGCTCGCGCGCCCAGGCACTGACCCTCTGCTCCAGCTGGGCCAGCGACAATCCCCCGTACATCTCAGGGTCGCGCCGCTCGAGCACGTCGAAGTTGACCCCGTGCAGGACCGCGACGCGGTTGTGGGCACTCGTCATGGGAGCAGCTCCTCCACGGCCGCCCTGACCCTATCCGGGTCGACCAGCTGCCCCATCCGCGGCGCGCCGGGCTCGGAGAGGAGGACGAAGCCGACGCCCTCGGCGGTGCGCTTCTTGTCGCGTTCCAGGGCCGCCAGCACCTCGTCCACCGCGATCGCGGGATCGAGGCTGGTCGGCAGCTGGTGAGCGCGCAGGATCGCCTCGACCTCGTCCCGCAGCTCGGGCGCGTCGGAGAGGCGCAGCGCTGCCAGCAGGCCGAGGCCGATCGCCTCGCCGTGGCGGTAGCGGGAGTAGCCGCTGGCGGCCTCGATCGCGTGGCCGACCGTGTGGCCCAAGTTGAGTGCGGCACGCAGGCCGGCGTCGCGCTCGTCGGCGGCGACCACTGAGCACTTGTAGCGGGCGCAGGCGAAGACGACCTCGTCGAGCGAACCGGGGTCGAGCGACTCGATCGCCCGCACGCGCTCCCAGAGCGCGCCGCCGGCCAGCAGGCCGGTCTTCAGCACCTCGACGAAGCCGGCCGCCAGCTCTGCCGCCGGCAGGCTCGCCAGGACCGACGTGTCGGCGAGGACAGCCTCCGGCAGGTGGTAGGCCCCGGCGTAGTTCTTGCCCTCGGGCAGATCGACGCCGGTCTTGCCGCCGTAGGCGGAGTCGACCTGGGCGACGAGGGTGGTCGGGACCTGGACGACCGGCACGCCACGCTGGTAGAGGTGGGCGCAGAGGCCGGCCAGGTCGCCGACGACACCGCCCCCCAGGGCGATCAGTTGATCCCCCCGCGTCATTCCGGCGCGGGCCAGCTCGCGCAGCACCCGCTCCGCCTCGGACATCGTCTTCGCGCTCTCGCCGGGCTCGACCTCGATCCGCGCCGCGAGCGGCTCGGCGCGGTCGGCGTAGAGCGCGCCAACCGTCGCGTCGGTGACGCAGAAGCGCCGCCCCTCCTGCGGCCAGCAGTCCGCCTCCAGCAGGCCGGGACCGACGAAGACCGGGTACTCGCCGGAGCTGCTGGTCGCCCAGAGCAGCTTCGTCCCCTGCGGCAGCTCGACCAGCCCCATTGCCAGGGGCAGAGCGCGGTGAATCAGGCCGCGATCGCCCTGCGGCAGGATCGCGTCGGCGAGCTCCTCGTAGAGCGGCAGGCGCGTCTCGAGCAGGTTGGCGACGTCGTCGGCGCTGCTGGCCAGCGGGCGGTCGCTGCCGGCGATCCGCCGCCAGGCCTCGCGGGGGTCGACCTGGAGCCAGACGACGACGTGGCGGCCGAGCGCCGCGCGCACGCGCTCGGAGAGCACACTGCCGCCGCCGAGGGCGATCGCGCCGCCGTCGGCCCGCTCCACCAGGGCGCCGACGATCTCGGCCTCCCGGGCGCGGAAGGCCTCCTCGCCGTCGCGCTCGAAGGCCTCGGCGATCGGCATTCCCAGCTCGCGTTCCATCAGCTCGTCGATCTCGGTGGTCTCGAAGCCCGCCTCGCGGACGGCGGCGAGCGCCGCCGACTTGCCGGCGCCCATGAAGCCGATGAAGACCAGGGCGGGGCGGCTCACGCGCTCAGCCCCGGAAGTCGATGCGCTGCTTGTAAGCCTCGACGGCGGCCAGCACGTCGTCGATGTGGTCGCCGCCGAACTTTTCCCGGTAGCAGCGGGCGAGGGTCAGGCAGACCATTGCCTCGGCGACCACGGCGGCGGCGGGCACCACGGTCGAGTCGGTGCGCTCGCGCAGCGCCTCGGCCGGCTGCTTGGTCTCGGTGTCGACCGAGCGCAGCGGCTTGGTCAGGGTGGAGATCGGCTTGATCGCGGCGCGCACGCTGAGCGGCAGCCCGTTGGTCATGCCGCCCTCGAGGCCGCCGGCGTGGTTGGTCTCGCGGTGGTAGCCGCGCTCGTCCGACCAGAAGATCTCGTCGTGCGCCTCCGAGCCCGGACGGCCGGCGACGTCCCAGGCTTCGCCGATCGCAACTCCCTTGACCGACTGGATCGAGGCGACGGCGCCGGCGAGACGGCCATCGAGGCGGTCTTCCCAGGAGATGTGGGAGCCGAGGCCGGGGACGAGGCCGAAGGTGCGCACCTCGAAGCTGCCGCCGAGGCTCTCGTTGGCCTTGCGCAGACGGTTGATCTCCTCGACCATCGCCGCGCTCGCCTCGGAGTCGAGGCAGCGCACCGGATCGTCGTCGACCCCCACGAAGTCGGCCGGGCCGAGCTCGGGCCGCTCCTCCGCCTTCACCGAGGCGATCTGGAGCACGTGGCTGTGGACGCTCACCCCGAGCGCGGTGAGGAAGCCGCGGGCGATCGAGCCGGCGGCGACGCGGGCGGCGGTCTCGCGGGCGCTGGCCCGCTCCAGCACGTTGCGGATATCGGTGTGGTCGTACTTCTGGGCGCCGACCAGGTCGGCATGACCGGGGCGCGGCAGGTGAACCTCGTCGGGCACGAAGCCCTCGACCGGCCAGGGGTTCATCCGCTCCTCCCAGTTGGCGTAGTCGCGGTTGGCGACGAGCACCGCGATCGGGCTGCCGAGGGTGCGGCCGTGGCGCAGCCCGGAGCGGATCTCCGCCGTGTCGGTCTCGATTTTCATCCGCCCGCCGCGACCGTGGCCGAGCTGGCGCCGCGCCATGTCGCGGTCGAGCGCCTCGCGGTCGAGCTGCAGCCCGGCGGGCATTCCCTCGACGATCGCGACCAGCCCCGGGCCGTGCGACTCCCCTGCTGTTGTGAAACGGAACCCGCTCATTGCCGGGCCAAGGCTATCGGCGAGCCGCGGCGCGCATCGCGTCGAGCGGCGCCTCGCGCCCGGTCCAGATCTGTAGCGAGAGCGCGCCCTGGCGCACCAGGACCTCGATCCCGTCGACCACCGTCGCCCCTCCCGCCGCGGCCGCGGCGAGCAGGCGGCTCGGCTCCTGGCCGTAGACGAGGTCGGCCACGACCTGCTCCGGGGCGAAGCGGCCGGGATCAAGCGGCAGCTCCGCGAAGGGATCCTCACCGCGCAGCCCCACCGCGGTGGTGTTGACGAGTAGCTCGTAATTGGCCTGATCAGGCGCCGCCACCGGCTGGCCGCCGAGCTCTTCGCAGAGACTGGCGGAGCGGCGCTCCGTCCGGTTCCAGACCTCAACCTCGGCGCCCTCGCGCAGCAGCGCCCAGACCACGGCGCGGGCAGCGCCGCCGGCGCCGAGCACCAGCGTCCGCTTTCCCGCCGGCGAGGACGGCAGCGCGCTCAACAGGCCACCCGCGTCGGTGTTGTCGGCGCGGATCTCGCCATCCGCGAAGACGAGGGTGTTGGCGGCGCCGATCTCGCGCGCCGTCTCCGAGAGCGTGTCGGCGAGCGCCAGCGCGGCGCCCTTGTGGGGAACGGTGACGTTGGCGCCGGCGAAGCCCTCGCCGGGCATCTCCCGCACCCGGGCCTCGAAAGCGTCCGGGGCGACCTCGATCGCCTCGTAGCGCCACTCCTCCCCCATCCCCAGCGCAGCCAGCGCCGCGTTCTGCATCGCCGGCGAGCGCGAGTGGCCGATCGGGTAGCCGAGGACGGCGAGGCGCGACATCAACAGCTGTCGGGCGATTCGCCCCCGGCCGCTTCGCGCGCTTCGTTGTAGCGAGCGACGTCCGCCTGGAATTCGGCGTCGGTGGAGGAGAAGGCGTGCTTGCCGCAGGTTCCCGGCTCGACCACGTAGTAGAGGTAGTCCACCCTGGCCGGGCGGGCGGCGGCTTCCAGCGAGGCGAGGCCTGGGCTGGAGATCGGTCCCGGCGGCAGGCCCGAGTTGAGGCGGGTGTTGTAGGGCGAGTCGGTCGCCAGATCGCTTTCGGTCAGTGGCTGCGTGTAGTTGCCGGTGGCGAAGCGGGTCGTCGCGTCGATCCCCAGGGGGATCCCTTCGCGCAGGCGGTTGTAGATCACCGCTGCGACAAGCTTGCGCTCGCTGTCGAGCATCGCCTCCTCCTCGACCATCGAGGCGATCGTGACCACGTCGCGGAGCGTCAGGTTCTTGGAGCGGGCGTAGCCCAGGTCGACACTGGCGATGCGCCCTTTGAAGTCTTCGAGCTGGAGCTGCACCAGGTCGGAGGCCGGGGCGCCTTTGCGCAGCTCGAAGGTGTCGGGGAAGAGGAAGCCCTCGCGCCCCTTGCTCGCCTTCAGGTAATCGCCCTCGAGCCCCAGTTCGCGGGCGAGCTCGGCGGTCTGGGCGCGGCTCAGGCCCTCGGGGATGGTCACCGTGGTCGTTTTGAAGACGACCGGCGGCGGCGGCTCTTTGTCGAAGTAGCGATACGCGAGGGCGACCACGGCGAGCGCCGTCAGGGCCATTACGGCGAGCACCGCGACCACGTGGAGGGAGGGACGGCGAGATCGCGCCGCGCGCGGGGGCTTGGGCGATGATGGCGGAGGTGGAGGCGGGGGCGGCTTAGCCGGAACCGCCGAAGCTGCCGGAGCGGCTGGCTGCCGTTGCTGCTCGCTGCCGTTCTTCTGCTCGCGCCCGCGGCGGCGCGCTTCCCGCTCGCGGCGGCGCTGCTCTCGGGCCACCGCGGCCGGGTCGCTCGGGTCGACCAGCGGGTCGTCGGCGGTCCAGTCCTCACTCATCGTCTTCGCCCTGGCCCTCGATCGCGGCCTGGCCCGCGAGGTAAGCCTGGAGCAGGTGCGCGGCGGCGAGCGAGTCGGGCGGCGCGGTCGCCCCCTCGCGCTTGCTGGCCTCCGCCATGCGCGTCGTCAGCCGCTCGTCGTAGGTCTCGACCGGTATGTCGAGCACGGCTTCCAGTTCGGCGCAGAAGCTGCGTGCCAGCGCCGCCTGGCTGCCTTCCTCGCCGCTGAGGTGGAGGGGAAGGCCGACTACCACCCGCTCCACCTCGTGTTTGGCGACCAGCTCGACCACTGAGCGAGGCTCGGGCGGTTCGATCACCGGCAGGGGCGTCGCCAAGGTGCCGCTCGGGTCGGAGAGCGCGCAGCCGATCCGCGCCGTGCCGTGATCGAGAGCGAGGACGCGCATCGCTACCCGGCCAGCTCCCGCTCGATCGCCGCGCGCGCGGTCGCCAGCGCCTCGTCGAGCTTGGCTGCGTCCTTGCCGCCGGCCTGGGCCATCTCGTCGCGCCCGCCACCGCCGCCGCCGACGACCGGCGCCGACTCGCGCACGATCGCCGCTGCGGAAAGGCCGCGGTCCACGGCGGGCTTGGAGACCAGCACGACGAGACCGACCTTGCCGCCCTCGGCTCCGCCGAGGGCGATGGCCGACTCGCCGCCGAGCTTCGACTGCACCCGGTTCGCGAGGTCGAGCAGCTGCTTCTGGTCGGCGATCGGCGCTTTCTCCGTCAACAGCTTCACGCCGGCAACCTCGACCGCCGCAGCGACCAGGCGCTCCGCCTCCTCGCCCAACAGCTCCTTCTCGGCCTGCTTCGCGCCCTCCCCCGCCTCACGCAGACGCTCCGCAGCGCGGCGGGCGGCGCCGAGCGGGTCCTGTGGCGCGCCAAGCAGCTCGCCGGCCTCGCGCAGCTGGGCCTCGCGCTCGCGGAACCAGTCGATCGCGGCGGGGCCGGTGAGCGCCTCGATGCGCCGCACGTTCGCCGCGCTCGAACCCTCCGTCACCACCTTGAAGATGCCGACCTCCGCCGTGTTGGCGACGTGGGTGCCGCCGCAGAGCTCACGCGAGACCGCGTCGACCTCGACCACGCGCACCCACTCGCCGTACTTCTCGCCGAACAGCGCCATCGCGCCGAGCTTCTCCGCCTCCTCGCGCTCCATCTCCAGCCAGCGCACCGGCCGGCTCGCCTTCACCCACTCGTTGACGCGGTCCTCGACCTCGCGCAGCTCGTCGGCGCCGAGCGCCTGGCCGTGGGTGAAGTCGAAGCGCAGCTTGTCCGGACGCACGGCCGAGCCCGCCTGGCGCACGTGTGTGCCGAGGCGCTCCCGCAGCGCCGCGTGCAGCAGGTGGGTCGCGGTGTGGTTGCGCATCGTCGCGTGACGGGTCTCGTGATCGACCTGAGCCTCGACCGCGGTCCCGGCCTCGACCGCGCCGTTGCCCGCCTCCACCTCGAGCGCCTGGTCCTCGCCGACCCGGTAGACGTCGAGGATCCGGGCCTCGCCGCCCTGCCAGCGCAGCAGGCCCGAGTCGGCGACCTGGCCGCCGCCCTCGGCGTAGAAGGGGCTCTCCTCCAGCTTGACCAGCGCCCTGCCGTCGTCGGCCTCCGCGGCGGCGACGCCCGTCGTCGCCCGCAGCGTCTCGTAGCCGACGAAGCGGGTCGGCGGCGCCGCGGAGGCAAAGGCGATCACCTTCTCGTGGCGGTCCTCGGAGCCGTGCGCGGTGGCGGCGCCGACGCGGGCGCGCTGGCGCTGCTCCTCCATCAGCTCCTCGAAGCCCGAGTCGTCGACCGAGAGGCCCTGCTCGGCGAGCAGCTCCTTGGTCAGGTCGTAGGGAAAGCCGAAGGTGTCGTGCAGCTTGAAGGCGTCGGCGGCATCGATCCAGGAAGTGCCGGACTCCTGCGCTTCGGCGACCAGCTGCTCCAGCAGCTCGCTGCCGCGCTCCAGGGTGCGACCAAAGCTCTCCTCCTCGTCGCCGACCCAGCGGGCGATCGTCTCCCGCTCGGCCTCCAGCTCGGGGTAGGTCTCCCCCATGGTCTCGATCGTGCGCTCGGCGAAGCGACCCAGCCAGGGCGCCTCCAGGCCCAGGGCCCGTCCCTGTTGGATCGCCCGCCGCATGATCCGCCGCAGGATGTAGCCGCGGTCCTCGTTGGAGGGAACGACGCCGTCGGCGAGCAGGAAGGCGGCGGCGCGCGAGTGGTCGGCGACGATCCGCATCGCCCGCGTCACCGCGCCGCCCTCCTCGTAGGAGCGGCCGGACAGCTCCTCGGCGAGGTCTACCAGCGGCCGGATCAGGTCGGTCTCGAAGACCGAGGGGGCGTCCTGGAGGATCGCTGCCATGCGGTCGAGCCCCATGCCGGTGTCGATGTTGCGCATCGGCAGCTCGGTGAGCGTGCCATCGGCGCTGAGGTCGTAGGTCATGAAGACGTGGTTCCAGAACTCGAGGAAGCGGTCGGTGTCGTCGCCGGGCCGCTCGTCGAGACCGCCGAAGGCCTCGCCGCGATCGAGGTAGAGCTCCGAGCAGGGACCGCAGGGGCCGGTCGGGCCCGCCTGCCAGAAGTTGTCGGCGCGGCCGAGGCGGACGATGCGCTCGTCGGGCATCCCGACTCCGCGCCAGATCTCGATCGCCTCCTCGTCGGGCCCCAGGCCGAGCTCCTCGTCGCCGCCGAAGACGGTCGCCCAGATCAGCTCCGGGTCCATGTGGAAGCCCTGGGTCACCAGCTCCCAGCCCCAGACGATCGACTCCGGCTTGAAGTAGTCGCCGAAGCTCCAGTTGCCGAGCATCTCGAAGAAGGTGAGATGGCGAGCGGTGTTGCCGACCTCCTCGATGTCGGTCGTGCGGAAGCACTTCTGCACGTCGGCGAGGCGGGGCGCGGGCGGCTCTTCGCGACCGAGGAAATAGGGCTTGAAGGGCTGCATCCCAGCCGTCGTCAGCAGCACCGAGGGATCGTGGACGGACGGCACCAGCGAGGCCGAGGGCACGATCTTGTGCCCGCGCTCGGCGAAGAAGGAGAGGTAGGTGTCGCGAATCTCCTGTGCTTTCACAGCCATGGAGCCTAAGTGACCGCGACGCAGGCTGAGCAGGCGCTGACAACGGCCTCGCTGACCCGTTGAAGTAAGTGGATTGGCCCCTACCCTTGACTGGATGGCCGCGAATGCCGAAATCGCGCGCACGTGAGTCACGCAGACCCCACGAGCCTCCCGGAGAGAAGCTTCCGGACCGTCCGGCTTGCCTCGGACGAGCGCCTCGCGAAGCGCGCGGCGGCTGGGGACGAGCGGGCCTTCGCCGCGATCTACCAGCGCTATCGCCAGGACCTCTACCGCTTTTGCCTGGCGATCGTGCGCGATCCGCAGGACGCTCAGGACGCGCTCCAGAACGCGATGGTCAAGGTGCTGCGGGCGCTCCCCGGCGAGACCCGTCAGATCCAGCTGAAGCCCTGGCTCTACCGGATCGCCCACAACGAGGCCGTCGAGACGTTGCGGCGGCGGCGCGACAACACCGAGCTGGACCCCGAGGTCATGGGCTCGGGAGACGACCCGAGCGAGACGGCGGCGACACGCGAGCGGCTGCGGCGGCTGTTCGCCGATCTCGTCGAGCTGCCGGAGCGGCAGCGGTCGGCGCTGGTGATGCGGGAGCTGTCCGGGCTCGGCTTCGAGGAGATCGGGGAGGCCTTCGACACCTCCCCCGCCGTCGCGCGGCAGACCGTCTACGAGGCGCGTCTGGGCCTCAGGCAGATGGAGGCGGGGCGTGAGATGAGGTGCAGGAGCGTGATGTGGGATCTCTCCGAGGCCGACGGGCGCGTCGCGCGGCGGCGCGATATCCAGGCTCACCTGCGCGCCTGCCCAGAATGCCGGGCCTTTGCCGAGGAAGTCACGAAGCGACGCAACGACTTCGCGGCGCTCGCGCCTCTGCCGCTGGCGGTTTCGGCGGGCCTCCTGCAGGGACTGCTCAGCGGGGGCGCGAGCAGCGCCGGAGCGGGCGCCGGCGGTTCCCTGGCCGGAGCTGCCACCGTCGGCGTCGGCAAATCGGCAGCGATCTCGACTGGGATGAAGGCGGCGGCGACAGTTGCGATCGCTGCAGTCGGCGTCACCGCTGCCGACCGCAGCGGCGTGATCGAGACGCCCCTGCCCTCGAGCATCGGAGGCGCCAAGTCCTCGGGGCCGGAGCCGGGAACTGGGGGCGCGGGCGAGACCCCAGGGCAGTCGGATCGGAGCGACCCGCCACCGGCCAGGGTCGTCGATTCCACCGCGGGAACACCGAAACCGGCAATCGGCCCTGGCGGCGAGGCTGGTCAGCGAAGCGTGGGGTCCGCACAGCCTCCGGCCCAACCCAGCGACAGCGGCGAACTCGTCCAAGCACCCGCCGAGCCCAGCTCAAACGGCCGCGGCCATTCCAAAGGCAACAAAGGCAAGGGTGGCAATGAAGGCGGGCGCTCAAGCGATCTCCCCGCCAAATCCGGTCACGAAAAGAACGCACCGAAGAAGACGGGTAAGCCGCCTTCACCGCCCAAAGGCAACCCTCCGCCCGGCTCCACGAAGGCGAAGACGAAAGGGAACTCCAGCCCGCCGATAGATCCTCCCGGTACCGAAGTCGAGGCTGACAAAGGTGCGGGCGACACGTTTCAGCCATCGAAACCCGAGGTGAAAGGCGCTTCCTCAGGGAGCGCAGAACCATCGAAGGAGGCACGATGAAGCTGAAGACCACGATCGCCCTCGCCAGTGGCGTCCTCGCCCTGGCGGCCTTCCCGGCAGTCGGGGTGGCCAACCACGGCGAATCGCACGGCAAAAGCCAGGGCGCGCCCTACGGGAAAGGCCCCACGTACACCCCGGGTGACCCCACGCCCGGCCCCAAAGACGGCCTGCCCGCCCAGGCCAACGCCTACGGCCGTTACTGCCAGGGCGAGAGCAAGAAACACGTCAAAGGCGAGAAGGGGACCCCGTTCTCACAGTGCGTGAAAGCGATGGCCAAAGCCGCCAACAACGACGATCTAAACCCGCGCAAAGCCTGCAAAGGCCTCAGCAAGAAACACGTCAAAGGCGAGAAAGGCACTCCCTTCAGTCGCTGCGTGAAAGCAGCCGCGCAGCTGAGGAAAGACCAGGAGGAGAGCCAGGTCTAGACGGCGATCGTGCCATGGCCGACGATCGCCTCGCCGGCCATGAGCACCGCCGTCTGGCCTGGAGAGGCGCCGGCGAAGGCCTCTCCGAGCTCGACGTCGAGCTCCGCGTGACGCCCGCTCCCGGTCGCTGACAGAGCGGCCGGGAGCGGGCGCGACCGGTAGCGCAGCCTCACCGCGTCCACCGCCTCGCCGGGACGGTGCAGGACGGCGTCGCGCACCCGCACGGTCCGCGTTGCCAGCTCCTCGCGCGTGCCGACGGTGATCGTGTTCGCCTCGGCGTCGGTTGCGAGCACGTAGAGCGGCTCTTTCGCCGAGACGCCGATCCCACGGCGCTGGCCGACGGTGTAGTTGTGGTGGCCGCGATGGCGCCCGATCGCGCCCCCGGAGCGGTCGAGTACGACGCCGTCGCGGTCCCGGAGGTCACCGTGGCGGCGCAGGAAGCGACCCTTGCCCTGGCCGGCGAGGAAACAGAGGTCCTGGCTCTCCGGCTTACGGGCGACGGCGAGTCCGTGGCGGGCGGCGATCTCCCGCACCTCGGGCTTACTCAGCTCGGTGAGCGGGAAGCGCAGGCGGTCCAGCAGCGCCGGCGGCAGCGCGGCGAGCATGTAGCTCTGGTCCTTAGCGTTGTCGGCCGCAGCGGCAAGCAGCGGCCCGGCGTCGTCCTCGACGATGCGGGCGTAGTGCCCGGTGACCAGGTGGGTGGCACCGAGCCGCTCGGCGAGATCCAGCATCGCCGCGATCCGCACCTCGCCGTTGCAGAGGATGCAGGGATTCGGCGTGCGCCCCGCCGCGTAGCCGGAGACGAACCCGGCGACGACGCGACGACGGAAGTCCTCCTCGAGGTCAAGGGTCAGATGGGGAACGCCCAGCGAGTGGGCGAGCGAGCGAGCGCCGAGCACCGCCTCCGGCGAGCAGCAGGCCTTGGCCCCATCGGTCTCCGGATCGGCCCAGAGCTTCACCGTGACGCCGAGCACCTCCGCCCCCCGCTCCCGCTCGAGCAAAGCCGCAACAGCGCTGTCGACACCCCCGGACATCGCAACGAGGACGCGATCCCCACTCGGCGCCGCCAGTCGCTCAGAAGACGCAGCCACCTGAGCCAAGCCCCGGTGCAGCGCATCGGCCGCCAGCTGCGCCGCGTGCCGCTTGGCAGGGATCAGCCCGCCAAGAGCTGCTTCCACCTCATCAGTCCCAACCCGCGCCGCCTCAACCACAGCCCCGCCCTCAACCATCTCCGCCACCGCCGCCGTAGCCGCCCGAGTAGCCCCACAACCCTCAGCGTCGAACGTAACCCGCGAAACCACCCCGCCCTCGACCACAAGCGAGACTCGGGAGAGATCCCCACAAGCCGCCCCCCCGGCCGCGCCGGTGAACGCGCCCTCGGGCGCCGGGCCCAGTCGGGTCTCGTCCTGCAGATAGCTCTCGAACAGTTCTCGATCCATTTGCCTTCAAAAGTATGAACCTGTCGAGGGAGGGTGGGGTGCGTGGCTGGCGAGCGCCGGACCAAGCGGGACGGTCGCGACACGACTCCCGCGTAGCAGCGCTACGCGGGACGTCGGGAAGAGGCCGTATCCGCGCCGGTCCGCCGCCGCCAGACGCGCGCCCCACCCGACCGAGCCAGGTAAAGGAGGCTCCAGCCCGCCGGTACCGCCTCTGGCTTTGATCCCTTGAAGTAAAGGGTGGGCGCCTCCTCGCGATCCCACGGGATCGAGAGAGATCAGCTCCCGCGCCGTTTGTGTTGGGTCAAACGGTGAGACGGCTCTCGCACGGGCTCGAGCCTCGGGGCCAACCGTACCACCGGGCCAGCCCCTAGTCCAAGTTTGAAAGACGAAGCTCGGCCTCGCTCCAATCCTCTGCTTGCACCCGCAGCGCGATGTCGCCGTGCCCGTAGCGGTCGAGCGGCCAGTCGGCGGTCAGGACCGCCTCGATTCCCGCCTCCTCCAGGCCCTGGTGCCAGGCCCGCGCCGTCTTCACGTCGGCGAAGTCCCGCACCACCTCCCAGGAGTCGAACGTGGGATCGTCCACGTGGACGGGGGTCAGGCCAGGCCCCTGCCGTCGCGGCCCGAAAGCGAGTCTGATCCGGTCGAGCATGCCCATCGAGGACATATTGACTCTTCGCCCTCTACTCCGCGCCGGGACGTTTGTTCAGTGGCCGGCGAGGCCGGGCCGGTGCATGGCGATGCCGAGCTCACGCAGCTGATCCTCCTCGACCGGCGCGGGTGCGCCAGTCAGCAGGTCGTAGCCTGAGGCCGTCTTCGGGAAGGCAATCGTGTCGCGGATCGTCTCTGCCCCGCTGAGGCGCTGGACAATGCGGTCGACCCCGTAGGCGATACCCCCATGCGGCGGAGCGCCGTAGCGCAGCGCCTCGAGCAGGAAGCCGAAACGGGCCTCGGCCTGCTCAGCATCGATTCCGAGCGCCGCGAACACGGCCTGCTGGACGTCGGCGCGGTTGATGCGAATCGAGCCTCCTCCCAACTCCTGGCCGTTCCAGACCACGTCGTAGGCCAACGCTCGAGCCTCGCCGGGGTTCTCGGGATCGAACTCCCCCGCCGGGGCCGTGAAGGGGTGGTGCAATGGGTTCCAGCGCCGTTCCTCCGGATCCCAGTCCATCAATGGCCAGTCGACGATCCAGGCCAGCCGGTTCTCCCCATCATCGATCAGCCCAAAACGCTCGGCGAGCTCGACTCGGAGCTGGCCGAGGACGGCGTCGGTGACCCGGCGCTGGTCGGCGACGACAAGCAGCAGATCGCCCTCCTCCGCCCCAAGCCGCTCGTTCAACGCGCTCAGCTCCTCCGCCGAGAGGAACTTGGCGGTCGGCGAGCGCCAGCCCTCGCCCTCGCGGAAGGCCCAGACCAGGCCCTTCGCGCCGAGCTCCTGGGCGCGCGAGATCAGTCCGTCGAGGGCAGAACGGGGCATGTCGCGTCGCCCCGCGTTGAGGCCGTGCACAGCGCCACCCCCATCGAGCACCGAGCGGAAAACCTTGAACTCGGTCTCGCTCAAAGCGTCGCCGAGGTCGACCAGCTCGAGACCAAAGCGCAGGTCGGGCCGATCGGTGCCGAAGCGGTCCATCGCCTCGTCGTAGGGCAGGCGCTGCATCGGCAGCTCGATCGCCGGGCCGCCAGCACGCTCGAAGACGTGCGCCAGGAGACGTTCGTTGACCTCGATCACGTCATCGACGCCGACGAAGGACATCTCGATGTCGAGCTGCGTGAACTCGGCCTGACGGTCGGCGCGGGTCGCCTCGTCGCGGAAGCAGCGCGCCACCTGGTAGTAGCGCTCGAAGCCGGCGACCATCAGCAACTGCTTGAACAGCTGCGGCGACTGCGGCAGCGCGTAGAAGGAGCCGTGCTGGAGACGGCTGGGGACGAGGAAGTCGCGGGCGCCCTCGGGGGTCGAGCGGGTCAGCACCGGCGTCTCGACGTCGAGGAAGCCCTCACCATCGAGGAACTCGCGCATCGCCGCCGTCACCCGGTGGCGGAGGGCCAGCGCCTCGCGCATCTGCTCGCGGCGCAGGTCGAGGTAACGATGGCGGAGGCGGGCGTCCTCGCCGACCTCGCCGGAGAAGCCCTCGATCTGGAAGGGCGGCGTCTCAGCGTCGGC
Organism: Solirubrobacterales bacterium; assembly: GCA_035557635.1. Lineage (GTDB taxonomy): Bacteria > Actinomycetota > Thermoleophilia > Solirubrobacterales > 70-9 > VRUE01. The sequence continues at coordinate 56,333 of DATMDR010000017.1, forward strand.
GAGCAGCTCCGCGTTACTCACCCGTAGCTCCACCTCGCCGGTCGGCAGGTCGGCGTTGACGGTCTCGGGCGAGCGGCGTACTACCTTGCCGGAGGCGCTCAGAACGTCCTCCGCCCGCAGCTCGTGGCCGAGTTTGAACGCCTCCCCCGCCTCGTCGGGGTCGAAGACGAGCTGGACGATTCCGGTGCGGTCACGTAGGTCGATGAAGACGAGGCCGCCATGGTCGCGGCGACGGTGCACCCAGCCCGCCACCCGCACCTCCGAGTCGACCCGGTCGCCCAACACCTGGCCGCACCAGGCGTCGCGGAAGCCGTTGGGGCGCAGGGCTGGAAAGCCGGTCATACCTCGCCTCCGGTGACCTCGGCGACGATCTTGGTGACGTCGATCGGACGCTGCTCGCCGCTCTCCATGTCGCGCAGCTGGGCCGAGCCACCCTCTTCGAGGATGACTACGTGCGTAGCGCCGATCCGGTCGGCGTGCTTGAGCTGGCCCTTCAGCCCCCTCCCGGCGAGATCCACCTGGGCGGTGAGGCCGGCGTGGCGGAGCTCCCCGAGGATCGCGATCGCCCGCGGCGCCAGCTCGGCCCCCTCGTCGCAGGAGACGAAGACGATGCGATCGACTCCCTCGCCGGCCTCCTCTCCGTCCTCTCCCAGCGCCAGCAGGATTCGCTCGATCCCCGCGGCCCAGCCGATCGCCGGCGTCGGCGGGCCACCGAGCTGCTCCACCAGCCCGTCATAGCGTCCGCCGCCCCCGATCTCAGACTGGGCGCCTAGCCGGTCGCAGACGAAGGAGAAGATCGTGCGCGTGTAGTAGTCGAGGCCGCGCACGAGGGTCGCGTCGATCTCATAGGAGATCCCGGCAGCGTCCAGGAGCGCCCGCACCGCCTCGAAATGGTCGGCGTCCTCCCCCTCGAGCCGGTCGACCAACCGCGGTGCGCTCGCCATCACGCCCCGCGTCCCCTCGTCGTCGGAGTCGAAGGCGCGCAGCGGGTTGGCGTCGATCCGCTCGCGCACGTCCTTCAACAGCTCGCCTTCGTTCGCCCGCAGGTGGTTCCGCAGCTCCTCCAGGTAGGCCTGGCGCGCCTCGAACGAGCCGAGGCTGCCCAGGCGCAGCGCGACCCCCGGCACGCCCAGCTCGGCGAGCAGGTCGGCCAGCAGCCCGATCGCCTCCGCGTCGGCCAGCGGCGAGTCGGCGCCGATGCACTCGGCCCCGAGCTGGTGGAACTGGCGGTAGCGCCCCGCCTGGGGACGCTCGTGGCGAAAGAACGGCCCGACGTAGGAGAGCTTCACCGGCTGCGCCAGCTTGTGCATGCCGTGCTCGACGTAGGCGCGGCAGATCGGCGCCGTCCCCTCCGGCCGCAGGGTGAGGCTGCGCCCGCCCTTGTCCTCGAAGGTGAACATCTCCTTGCGGACGATGTCAGTGGAGTGGCCGACCCCGCGCTCGAAGAGCTCGGTGTCCTCAAAGGCCGGTGTGGCCACCGGCTCGTAGCCGGCACGGGCGAAGACGGCGGCAGCGGCGCGCTCGACCCTGGCGCGTGCGCGGGCAGCCTCCGGCAGGACGTCGAACGTCCCGCGGGGCGCTTGGTACTTGCTCTTCGCCACGATGGCGGCGACCTTACCGGCGCGGCGCGGCCCTTAGCCGGCCAGTGACGTCAGGAACGGGTTGGTGGCGCGCTCCGTCCCCAGCGTCGTCACGCCCATGTGGCCCGGGTAGACGACCGCCTCGTCGGGATAGGACTCGACCAGGCCCTGGATCGACCGGATCAAGGTCGGCCCGTCGCCGCCGGGCAGGTCAACCCTGCCGACCGAACCCTGGAAGAGGACGTCGCCGGAGAAGAGCGCGTCCTCGTCGCGCACCGCGTAGGTGACGTGGCCGGGGCTGTGACCCGGAGTGAAGACGACGTCGAGGGTGAGGCCGGCCAGCTCGAGGGCCTCGCCGCCGCTCACCTTCTCGTCGGCCTCGTAGCTCTCGAAGGGCCCGAACCCCTCCCAAGGGACGAAGGACATGATGTCGGCGAGGACCGGAACCTCGATCTCCGGGCAGTAAACGAGGGCGCCCGTCTCCCGCGCCACCGGCGCGACGGCGCCGATGTGGTCGAAGTGGCAGTGGGTGATCAGGATCGCCTCGACCTCCATCCCCGCCGCCTCGACCTCGGCGAGGATGCGCTCCGGCTCCTCGCCCGGGTCGACGATCAACCCGCGGTCGGAATCCTCGCGGCGCACCAGGTAGCAGTTCTCGGCGACCGGCCCGACGGTGAGCTGCCGGACGTCGAGGCTCATCGCGCCGCTTCGCTCACGAGCCCTCGGTGCCGCGGATCCGGGCCCGCTCGCGCCGCCGCCACATCATCGTGTCGACGTAGTAGCCGGCCGGGATGTAGAAGGCGAGCATGAAGGCGCCGAGCGCGAGCGCCGAGCCGAGTGGACGGCCGAAGATCACGATCAGGAGGACGACGAAGATCGCGGCCGCGATCGCGCCGCGGGTGATGGCGCTGCCCCAGGTCGGCGGGCGGTCGGCGCGAGGAACACGTTTGCCGCGTGCCCGGGCGCGTGCCTTCGCCTCCTCGCGGCTGCGGGGACGGGCGGCGCGGCGGTTGGCATCGACCCGCCCGCCCTGGGTGCCGCGGTGCTTGCGGCGGCGCTTCTTCTTGGCCTGGGCCATTGCCCTGAATCTAAATGATGAGGCGTGGCGGCGGCGGTGCTGATCCCGTCGCGGTCAATCCCGCAGGCGGCACTCGATCACGTCCTGCTCGGGGTCGAAGCCGCGGATCGGCACGTCCTCGGGGTAGGCGGCGAGAGCGGCCTCGGGAATGAGGCCGATCAGCTCCGCCTCGAGCGGGCGGGCGCCGAGCGGCTCGGCAAGGACACGCACCCGCTCGACCACCTCGGCGAGCGGCACCGTCAAGGGGTCGTGGACGTTGGTCGAAACCTGGGTGCGCCCGCTGGAGAGCGGCAGCCCGATCGCCCTCACACCCGGCGGCCCACCCCCGGACTCGCGCAGCTCGGCGGCGACGGCGCGGGCCACCTCCAGATCGCCGCTGTCGAGCTCGACGTTGAAGGCAGCGAGTGGGGCACGCGCCGTGACCAGGGTGGCGCCGGCGCTGCGGTGAGGGCGCTCGGGACCGAAGTCGGGGCGCAGCCCCCCGCCCTCCATCCGCAGCCACAGCTCGGCCAAGCCGCCGTTGCGGAAGTAAGCGCGCTCCGCATGCTCCGGGCGGCTCGCCAGCTCGCCGTACAGGAAGACCGGGATGCCGAGGCCGCCGATCTGCGCGGCGACCTCGAGCGCCTCCGCCCGGGCGATCCTGCGATCGGCGGAGTCGAGCCAGACCAGCGGGCAGACGTCGAGGGCGCCGATGGCAGGGTGAACGCCCTGGTGCGCGGTCATGTCGACCGTCTCGACCGCTTGCTCGGCGCCGCGCGTGAGCGCCTCCCGCAACGGCCCCGGCCCCCCGGCGAGGGTGAACACGGAGCGGTTGTGATCGGCGTCGGAGTGGCTGTCAAGCAGTGCGACGCCGCCCGAGAACGCCTCCTGCAGGGCGGCGATCGCAGCGGCGTCGCGACCCTCGGAGACATTGGGAGCGGCGAGCAGCGGCCCTACCACGCCTCAGACACGCAGCTCGCCGCCCTGCGCGATCAGCTTGCCGTCGACTTCCACGGTCGGCTCGAGCACCACGCAGTCGAGGTGCACGGGGACCTGGACCGTGCCCCCGATCGCAGCCGAGGCGCCGAAGGCGACGTGCGCCGAGCCAAGGATCTTCTCGTCCTCGAGCACGTTGCCGGTAAGCGTCGCCTCCTCGTTGGTGCCGATCCCCAGCTCAGCGACGTTGGTGCCGTCGGGGCCGTGCGCGGTCAGCAGCTCCATCAGCGCTCCGCCCTGCTCGCCGCTCGCATCGACCAGGTGGCCGTCGCGCACCGTGAGCGTGACCGGCTCCGAGACCTGTCCAACCCCGGCGATCGAGCCGTCGACGACCAGCGTGCCCTGCCCGGTGTCCTCGAGCGGCGCGATGAAGCCCTCGCCGCAGGGAAGATTGCCGAAGGCGGCGCGCTCCTTGAGCAGGCCCGCGTCGACGGTCGGCGTGCGGCCCGCGAGGCCGAGCCGCAGGTCGCTGCCGTTCGGGCATGTGATGCGAGCCTCGCCGCCTTCCATTGCCGCGCAAACCGCCGTGCCCCGCCGCCGCAGCGCCGCCATGTCGGCGCCCATCAGCCGCGCGAGCATGTCCTCGGTGACCCCGGGAAGCGATGCGACGCGAACCCCCGCCTCGCTTGCCGCCTTGCGGGCGGCGGTGTGCGAGAGCGACTGCATGGTGGGCGCGATGAAGACGTCGGCGGCGAGCATCGCGGCGGCCACCGGCGCCGGCGGCTCTGCAGCGTGGGAGTCCCGCTCGGCGATCACCGCCAGCGTCGCCTCCGCCCCGTCTCCCTGGGCATGGATGCGCATCAGGCCGGCCAGACCCTCCGTGGCCGGGTTGCAGGCGATCAGCACATCCTCGCCAGGCGAGACGCCGAGACAGTCCCGCAGGACCCTCTGCACCGCCCTGTCCAGCCCCTCGTTCACGCAGACAAGCCTAAGCGGTCCCAGCCCTCGCTACCATCACCCTCCCGCCGGAGTAGCTCAGCTGGTTAGAGCAGCGGAATCATAATCCGCGTGTCGGGGGTTCGAGTCCCTCCTCCGGCATCGAGGCCTTCCGAAGACTCCGCTCCCCCAGACCTTGCCTAGCGTCACTCATTTTCATCGAGGGCTACTCGACGAACCTCATTAAGCCATGCGTGCAGGTCGTTGAGGACTTCAAGCGATGCCTGCGCGTCCACATGCTTGATCGTCAGCCCCTCATGCACGACTGCATTCCGACGCTTACGATGGTCGACGTAGCCGGGCCACCAAGGGGCATCCTGAATTCGCTCACCAGTGAGGAGCTGAAGCAAAGATTTGGATTGCTTGTCCTGAAGCGTCGCCGGACGGCGGATGAGGGAATCGGCATCTACGTCTGGATACTTCAGCCGCAGGAGCGACTCAAGGGTTTCGACGATCAGTAGCTCGCAAGCCGTTTGGGCCCTAATCACCGCTAGCTCATCCCGACCTTGCTTGAGGAGCTCAATGGCCTCCTTCCCGATATGCCGCGACGAGGGCCCGCGCCACCATGGGGCGAGGTATCCCAAGACCTTTGCCGGCTCAGGCGATAGACCAGCCGCTCGTCGGATCTTGTTCAGAGTCCAAGTCGCGTCGGCAATAGCCTGTTCTGCCGTTTTGGCCTCAACACGCACTGAAAAGACCGCGTCAGCCTCGCCATCGTCGTCAAGTTCGGTGTGAATCTCAAAATTCTCAGCCGGAACAACTTGGTGCGCTGCAGCCTTCACCGCGTCCTTCTCGGTCAAGTGCAGAGAGAGATGGACCTGCCATCGCCCTGGATCGCTCGATCCATGCGGAGGGTCATAGTGCTCTTCTAGCCAGCCGACCATCAGCTGACCGCGACAGCAGAGGAGCCCGCAGCGCCGTCAGAGTTCGCTGGAACTTCGGCCGTTGTGCCCCTGAAGCCGCTTACCCCCATGTCGCCTCCTGCGCCTCCGCTACCAGCTCGGATTCACGTAGGCCATCGCTCATAACGAGCAGAGATGTCAGTTGTCGTGATGGAAGCCTGCGAGACGATGGGGACGGCGAGCCCGCGGAAACTCGGGGAGTCGATCGGCGCAGTAGCCAACAGCAGCGCCACCCACAACGGCGACGAGGCCGAGGGCGGCAACGGCAATGCCAGCACCTGCATTCAGACCGTTGAGAAGAAGAACCAACCCAATGACCGCAGCGATCGGGACCGCGAATAGGGCGATGCGGATTGCCATGTAGCCAGTGTAGATCACGCTAGGGCGTCGATCACTAGGACGAGGGTTCCGAGGCCGAAGCCGAAAAAGAAGCCGATGGCGGTCGCGTGCTCGATCTCGGGTTTTGTGCGGCCGGCAAGGACGGCTGCATAGTGCGCGGCGCCGCCAAAGAGGCCCGTGAACCCGATCAAGACAGCGACCGCGCCAGAGAGGGTGTCGGTGAAGATGCCGCCGAGAACAAGCCCGATCACAGTCGCAGAGACTACGGCCAGCAGCGGACAAAACCTCTCACAACCTCAGTGCGAATCCCTCGGCACTCAGTGCAGCGTGGCGCCGACGCCGTGCTGGCGGAACTCGGCGAGCATCTCGCCCATCGACTCGACGTCGCAGGAGACCATCGAGGGCCAGGGCTTCTCCGGGTGCTCGTCGAGGGTCTTGTAGCCGTTGCCGCTGATCACGGCGACGACGGTCTCGTCGGGGCCGAGCTTGCCTTCGGCGGCGAGCTTCGCCGTCGAGGCCACCGTGGTGCCGCCGGCGGGCTCGGTGAGGATGCCCTCGGTGGCGCCGAGCAGGTCGATTGCCTCGAAGATCTCCTCGTCGGTGACGGTCGCCGCCGAGCCGCCGCGCGACATCACCGCGTCGACGACGAGCGGCCCGTCGCCCGGGGCGCCGATCGCCAGCGAGTGGGCGGCTGTGTGCGGCGTCTGCGGCTGGATCTCCCCTGAGCCGTCGAGGATCGCACCGGCGATCGGTCCGCAGCCGTCGGGCTGGGCGGCATGGATCTTGGTGGCGGCGGTCTCCGACAGCCCCACCTTTTCCAGCTCCTGGAGACCCTTGTGAACGCGCGAGGAAAGGGTTCCTCCCGCGGCAGGGATGACGAAGTGGTCGGGCGAGATCCAGTCGAGTTTCTCGACGACCTCATAGGCGACCGTCTTCGCCCCCTCGGCGTAGAACGGGCGCAGGGTGATGTTGGCGAACTGGATGCCGCTGGCGAGGGCGAGCTCGCGGCAGGCGCGGTTGGCCTGGTCGTAATTGCCATCGAGCTGGATCACGGCGGCGCCGAGCGCACGGCAGGCGCGTGCCTTGCCGGGCTCCAGGTTGCTCGGGTAGAAGACGTAGGCGGTGACGCCGGCCTTGGCCGCCAGCGAGGCGACCGCGGTGCCGACGTTCCCGGTCGAGACGCAGCCGATCTCCTCTTTGCCCAGCTCCAGCAGCCGGGCGACTGCCATCGAGACGACGCGGTCCTTGTAGGAGAGGCTCGGGCGCTGGGTGCTGTCGTCCTTCAGGTAGAGCTTGCGCAGCCCCAGCTCGGCACCGAGGCGGTCGGCATGGATCAGCGGCGTGCGACCGCTGTAGAAGCCGACCCTGCGCTGCGCCCGCGCATCGAGGATCGGCAACAGCTCCTCGAAGCGCCAGATGTTGATCGCGCGCTCCGAGGTCGGCAACTCCGCTAGTCGGGCTTTCGCCAGCTCGTAGTCGTAGTCGATGTCCAGCCCCTGTCCGCAGCCGAGGCACTTGAAGGTCGTGTCCGTCAGCGGCAGGCGCTGACCGCAGTCCCGGCAGACGAGCTCCGTAGCGCAAGATCGGGTCTCTTCAGCAAACGGGCTCATAGAGGCATCCGTCGCGGTATAACAGATCTGGTGGTAGCGATCAAGCTTTCCTGCGCATTCTGAGGACCCGTTGAACCCCAGACGAGTCTAGAGGCAAAGCGCTGCGAAGGAAACCGTAGGGACCCGGCCAACGGAAACGCGGCTTCCGTTGGCCGGGTCCTATCGACCGCGCCTCCCCGGCGGCGGTCGGAGCTACGGTTTGCGTCGGGGCTCCAAACAGGCCCCCCGGCGCGATTGCGCTTGCGACCGTCTGAGCTTGCCGTGACCGGGCCCCGCGACCCGTTGGGACGGCGACTGCTCGACTGGGACTTGCCCGCACCAGCGGAGAGAGCGAAGCGGCCGGGTTGCGCTGAGGGCGTGAGGTGGGGCAGCGCCGACAGCGCATTCGCCTCCGTGCTCCCGTGAACCGCTTTCTCGACTCATTCCTAGCACTCCCATTGCTATCGCAAGGCGAGTCGCCCTGACTGGGGGTTTCTCTCCGTGCTGGCTCGGTCGTCAGCATCGGTAGGTATAACAGAAGAACCTTCGATCAGTCAAGTCTTTTCAATCCAAATTTAGAAATTCTCGGTGGCCCCGCAGACGGTCGGGCTACGCCGCTCGCCATGGGGGAAGCTCGGGCTTGGATGCAGGTAGGGCAGAGCGCACACAGAGCGTGGCCGACACGTCGCCGGCCACGCTCTGCGTTGCCACTCCTTGCATCCCCCGCTAGCGGGGGATGACCGTCAGGGTGCCATCACTGCCCAGGAGCCTTTGGCATAGCTTTTCTCGCCAAAGATACGGAAGGGCAGTACAGCTCCGAATTTCTCAGCGCCTTCGGCCACTTCTGGATCGGTGAAGTTGAACTGGGCTTCTTTTTCGACCACGGGATATACACAGAGGCTTCCTGCTGTGGCTTTTGGTTCCGCCGCGGTGCCCGGGCATTCTTCTTCGAAGGCTTCGGTTCCACCCGGCAGAGGCAAGACTTCCCCGCTAGGGGTAACCATTACCGGGAGAGGTGGCGTCTGCATGTCGTAGTAGATGGTCGGGGCAGATGCAAGTGGGAAAGCGAAGGTGATTGGCACCATCGAGTAGTCGTCCACGGGTTCTTCGCTAATTTCCGCGCGGCCGCCCGAGGTACCCCAAACCCCGGTCAGCGATTTGCCGCTGGGAAGCGATTCGACGAAACCGCTGAAGCCGGTTGCGCCAGTGGGGCCCGTTGCGCCAGCTGCCCCGTTAGCCCCATTTTGGCCGCCCGGCCCAGGTGGACCCTGGGGGCCCTGAGGGCCCTGGGGCCCCGCTTTGCCTTTCAGGGCTTTCAGGACGCTTGGCTTTATCTGTTTGGTAGAGGTGATCAGGTATTTGTTCGCGGCCCAGGCGCCTCCGCTGATCGCAAATACAAGCGCGAGAGTGGCAATCAGGCCCGCGACGGAAAAGCGCTGTCGCATCATCGAGAACATCTACTCCTCCCTATGGCTTCTTTTGGGTGTTCCTGCGCCGCTTCTGGGCGCAATCGTTTTGCAAGGTCGGGTTCCGGTCGATGCTCCGACCGTTGTGAGCGTCCAGCTCCACCTCGACGCGTCCTGCGCCCTTACAGAGGTTGCGACTGTTGACGAGAAGACCCTTACCGCCGCCCTGCATCGTCAGGACGAGCCGAGTGAGCGGGGCGTCCGGCACCACCGCAAAGGTCGTCCTGATCCCCCCACCTTTGATCGAGTCGATCCGACCCACCGCGTCGATCTCGATCGAGCCCCCCAACGCGATCACTAGATCGGGTAGCGTGTTGTTCGAGGACCGCAGGTAGACCGGCCCTCTCAGCGGCTCGTCGAGCAGCGGCGTCGTCGCCTTGGCGAAGCCGTATATCGAGCCCTTGGGACAGCCATCCTGGGCGAACTGGACCCGCGTACAGACCGTCCTTATGTGCTCTTGGTCGAGGAACTCAGAGCGTGGCAGGGCCACCTGGGCGCTAGCGATGTTGGCATCGCCCTTCCGGGGGCGGAGCACCGCTCGCAGTCTCGGATGAGCGCCACGGTTGGTCTTGCCGAACAGACGCAGGGAGAGCGTCGGCCTGAAGCCGAGATCCCGGCAGCCGCCCACCTGGAAGCGCGACCTGGGGGTCGCGAGCTGACCTGTCACCGAAGCCACTTTGGAATCGACTTGCATCTCCGTGCAGCTCGTGGGGTTAAGAGCGAACCGACGCCGGTCGAGCTCAACATGAATCGTGCGGTAGGTGACCGGCACTCCTTCGAGGATCTGGGGAAGAGGATCGGATGCGACCGTGGCCCTGGCTGTAGTGGGGTTGATTCGGATTGCCGCGCGGGTGACGACGGTGCCGAAGTCGAAGGGACCGGCCTGGGCAGGAGCTTTGACGACGAAGCTGTACGGGGCCCCCTTATATGGACCCGAGAGATAGGCGAGAATCGGGTCCTTGCCGGGCTGGGGTAGCCACAGCGGAGCTGCACCTGGCCCTGTTGCGACCCTGCCGATACCCACTCGAGAGGCAGGCGGACAGCTTCCGGTCTCCGCCGCCACGCCTTCGCAGAGCGTGACTCCGGCGAGCTTGGCCGAGAGGCCACGCGGCGGGGAGAGCGCGAGGGCGGAGATGTTCTGTTCGCGCGATTCGCGGGTCAGGGTCATGGTGAAGGCTGCAAAGGCACCAGCTACCGGATTGGCGGTGCCGGCCGAGAGCTCTGGCGAGAAGCCGCCGGTCTCGCAGCCACGGTCGAATGACATCGGAGTTGCCCCTGCGACCGGCGAGCGCCCCGACCAGGGCGTGAACTCATAGTGGGTGAGGTAGGCGCCGCAGGATTGAGGGGCGGCGAGGGGGGCACGTGGCCCCGACTTGAAGTGCAGTCTGAACTCCCGCACGGGCTCCTGCGGCAGCCCTTCGCTCTCTGCCGTGCCAGTGAAGCTCGTGCTGAGCTGCCCCGTTACCGGATCGGCCTCGACCTCGCCAGGGAGCTTCAAATGAAGGCCGAGTTCGTCTGACACGAGCCAGACGCCGAAGAGGTTTCCTTTCACCGGCGTGCGCTGGAAGACCGCGCCATCGATCACTCTCGCGAGAGAGGGCGAGTCGATTTCAACCGTTGCGATCTTCGAGGCGCTTGGGCAGCTGGCAGGTCCAGAGGTCCCAAGCCCGACCTCCACGGCGCTGCAAGCCGCGAGACCGTCGGCGGCGCCTGGAGCGATCGTCATCCCCTGGGGCAGGACGACCCTGGCGTAACGGAGTTGAGAGGTGGCGATACTGCCGGCGTTTTCGTCCTGGGGGAGCGCGAGGCGAACATCGAGCCCGGTTGGGGCAGCTGCCTCCCCCGAGCTGGGCGTGACTGTCAGGGTTGGATCGAAATCGAGTTTCCCGCACCCGGCCATCGCCGGCAACGAGGCGATCGCCGTCGATGGTTGGTCGGGCAGGGCGTAGCTGCGGGCGATCATGCCGATCTCGAGCGGCGCTCCGCAGCGGGTTGGATTGGTCAAGAACGGCGCCGGTATGAGACCGCTGTCCCGAGGAGCGCCCCCGGGCGACGTGCAGGGTTCGCCACCGCAATGAAGTGCCTCATACGGCGTGATCCGGAGCGGATCGTGACTGGAGGCAGCTGGCACTCCCCACAAGGTCGTCGTCGCCGCCAAGAGGGGAATCAGCGAACCGGCCCCTTCAATCGTCGCCCTCAATCCGTAATCGCCTTCTGAGCGAACTCGGATGTCGATGAAGGTGGGGAAGACTTCTGCGATCAGCCCGAGGCGAGCGACTGCTTCGTCGCCGGGCGGCTCCATGTTGTAGACGGGCTCGATGAAGGTTCTCGCGCCGCCTTCGTTGAAGACCGTCACTTCGGAGATGCCGACTTGCGACCCGATCGGGCAGGAGCCCTCGCCACTGGGGTCGTTGACGTCAGTGAGGACCAGCTGCGCGGCGGTGCACTTGGGAACCACGTTCGGATTGCCCGTGAGACCTGGTGGGGAATCGATGACGATCTCGCGAGTCGTCGCATGCAGCAGGCCGCTGGGTTCCCTTTTCAGGTCGAAGCTGGTGACGAAGTCAGGATGGTCCCCTGCCTGATTCGTCGACAGCGAGGCGCTGAATGATTTGATGCCGTAGTCGCTGACGTCGGCTCGCGCGCTCGTCGCGAAGGCAAGCGTCACCAAGAAAGCCAGGACAGAGAGAAGTGCAGGGCGCCTCATCGCGACGCTCCCCTCCTGCGGGACCCACGATGCTTCCTCACGCAGCGCACCTTGCCGCGACGCTTCACGGCGCGCTTGCCTTTCCTACAGCGGGGTCGCCGGTTGACGTTGCCTCCCCCCCGGAAGTCGGTGCTCGCAGCGTTGGGCAGGGTCGGAGTGGATCCGGGATCGCCCTGACAGGCATCCCCAATGCACTGCGGAGCCACGGGTGAACTTGGGAAGCCGCCACCCACCCGCGCCGCGTAGATCGACGGCGTGCCGCCGGTGTCCTGAGACACCAGGATGTCGCCGGTATGGAAGAAGACGGCACTGCCGTCCGGGGTCATCCCGTACAGAAAATCGTCCGAACTGCTGTGACCGGATGAGATCAAGTGCAGACACCCTCCGTTCGCCGGACAATTCCCCCCTGCGTCGGCCTTCCACTCATAGACGTCCGTCTTGCTGTCGACGTCGCCGGGGACCAAGGCCTCGTCGCTCTGGAAGAAGACCGTCTCTCCGTCGGTGGTGACGTTGGGAATGCGTGAGATCGCATTCACCGGCGGCAGCGGGCTCAAGAGGGAGCCGAAGCGAGACTGCAGGCGGGCATCGGAGCTGGCCGGCGCCCCGATCGGACTGCAGGAGATGCATACCAGGCCGCCTTCAGTGGCGTCGTAGCGATAGACCTGCGTGTATCCCTCGCTGTCGTATGACGGCGTCAGGTTCGCCCGTGACTCGAAGATCAGCACTGTGCCGTCGGGGGTCGTGCGGGAAGGATTGTTGGCCGGGCCGGTGAACCTTCCCTGGCCGGACGCCGCGACATCGCTCGTCCACAGCCCCAGCCCACCGACGAAATCGCCTTCCTGGATTTCATCCCCGGTGACGTCGGCGTGGTCCAGAGTGGCGATGAAGACAGGTGCCCCCCCTTTCCATACGTAGAGGTTGTCTTTTCCGGCGACGCCGGCAACCCCATCGAGCTGTTTCGGGGAGACGAAGTAGACGTGGGACCCATCGGCGGAGACATTGACCACCGTCGATTCGCCACCGCCACCTATCTGCGTCGTTTTACCCGTGCTGGTGTCGAAGACGAAGATGTCGCCCCCTTCGAGAAAGAACACCTTGTCACCATTCTCGGATACGCCCGCAAAGATGGTGTCCCCGCTCTCCACTTCTTGGGTCTCACTGTTGTCGAGCCGTACGTACATCGTCGCCCCAGCTTCGAAGACGACGGCAGATCCATCGGTTGATGCGCCGAGGTAAGTGGCGTCGGTAGCGGGAGCTATCTCCCCCGGCAACAGCGAGACGACGTGGGTCGGGCCGCCAGGCTGGCGGTCATAGATCGCCCTGACCCCGTCCGCCGGGGCATTTGGCTCGAGCCGAACCGCAGTCACGCCGTTGCCCAAGCCGGTGACAAAGACCACGTGGTTGCCGTCCGCGCTTATCCATTGACCCTGCGCATAGAGATCGTCCCCCAGGCTGCCGCGACCGATCGGTTCAACGCTGCCGCCTGGCCCTCGCAAGTAGAAGACCGCGTCGAAGGCGTCTTTGCCCACGGCGAGACTGCCTTTGTCGCCCACGACGGTCCAGAAGGAGTAGCCATGACCGGCCGAAACGCCGCCCGGGTATGACTTCTGCGCCTGTGCGCCGCCGAGGCCGGCGAAGGTAGTCTGCCAACCGCCTTCCCCCCGCACCGCCTCATAGATGTCATAGAACCCGCTGCCGTCGAGCCCTGGCAGAGCGCCGCCCTCGACGCCGAAGATCACGCTGTCGCCGCCATCGGACGCCAGCGGCGTGGCGAAGCCCAGGCCAAGCGTGCCGAGCGTCGCGCCCGTAGGGATGCGCCCGTTCGTGCTCGGTGGCGAGACGAGCTCGTATGCTCTGCCGTCGGGCAGGCCAGATAGGGGTGCCGGATAAGTGCTGAACCTGTGGACCAGACCTTCGGTGACGCATCCGGTGCCGACTTCGCACTCGTTGCTGGCAACGACCCTGAAGCGATAAGCGGTGCCGGGAGTCAAGCCGGTGGCCCAGCCCGAAACCGATACGAATGCGCCATTGGCCCCGATCGCCCCATCCGGAACCGGGACCCGCGTCGCGTTGGCGAAGCCATTGACCAGGAAGTCCTCCTCCTCGGTGTACTCGAAGCGATAGGTCGTGGGGAAGCCGTGCGGATTTACTTCAGCTCGCAGCACTGCTTCCGTATCGGTGATCTGGGTTGCGGTCTCGCCGGAGATCTCCGGCGGACCGCCCACCCGCGGCGCAAAGGCATAGAGATGCGAGTTGGACGCCGCGGTGCCCGAAGTGACGTAGACATAGCCGGCATTGGGACTGTCATACCCTGCTTCCCCGGGAGTGAGGGGATTGTCAACCGCGACATCGGCGTACAGGACGACTTTTTTCAGCGAGTGGGTCAGTTTGGTGATGAAGTCACCCGTCGCGCTGAACTGATACACGGCTTCGTTTTTTTCGACATCGCTCACATAGACGTCGCCATTTGACTGATCGACCGCTATACCACCTTTGCCGAAACTGAAACCAAACCCTCCCTCAGGGACTTTGTCGGTTTTCAGCGCGTCCTGGTCGGACCCGTCTATCGTCAGCTTCAGGTGACCGTCGGTTCCGTCGAAGACATAAACTCGAGGTTTAAGTGGTTCATAGGGAGCGCGGGGGGAGCTCGTGACGTATACGTCATTGTTTGCACCGTAGACGTCTACTCCCTTCGCATCTGCAATGGGACCCCTCCCATCCAGCGAGCCCGTGCCGATCGTATCGTGGAGAAGTGCCGATCCGTTGGCAGCTGATTCGTACTCCGAGACGTGGTCCCCTAGAGCGACGTAAAGGTGATCGTTAGACGGATCGATCGCCAGCCCACTCCCTTCGGCGGTATTGTCCACGATGGACAGGGGCGTTGAGTAAGTGGACCCCAGGGTAGGCGGATACGAGTCGGGGCTGAAGAGCACCACCTGCTTCCCCGAGCCCGGCGGGCGGGTCTGTTCCTCGTGGACGTAGAGGTTCCCTTCTGAGTCGATCGCGAGACCGCAGGGCTGGTATTCGTCTTTTATCTGGGTGAGGTAGTTGCCGAGAGGATCGAATACGTCGATCCGACCTTCGGTTCCAGTGCCGGTGGTGCCAAAGGCGGCGCTGGCGACGTAGACGTAGCCATGCCTGTCGGTTGCCACGCCGCAGGGGTTGTTGAACAGGCCCGGCGGGTGGTTGAATCCCGGATCCGGGACTTCGTCGTCCGGCGAGGTGCCGGTCCCCCCCGTGAGGGAAAGCTCCGGGTCGAAGACGTGATCGTCGACCGCAGAAGCAGGCGAGACGCCGATGGCGAGCAACAGAGCCACAAGTACGCCCATCGCACAGCCGAGGTTGCCGGCGACGTTTATCAGCCCCCGGCCTTCGGCGTGGCGACGCGCCGGCTCTTGCAGATGCCGCATGCTTTCCCCCTCATCCCTTCCCTTGACTAGCGCCCCCTGGCTAGGGACTAAATCGCGGCTCACTTTAGGGAACGTTTTAATACCTGTCAAGATACGTCTCCGCCCTCAGAACAACCCGCTGCGGAGCAAGTTGCGATCTTCCGAAATGAGAGGGGCTGCCACCCCTGACAGCCCCTCTCGATAGCTATTGCAGTTGGCCTACGACTCGATGTAAGCCGGTTTCGGTGTGGTGACGATGTAGGTGGCGTTCCAGGTTCCGTTTCCGCAGATACCTAGGCTCAGTGGCTCATTGACCGCTAAGACCTCCAGTTCGCCAGTGCCAACTGGATCTACGTGGAGCCCTACTTCTGCAGCCGAAGCGACACAATTGATTTTGAAGAAGGTGCATCCGTTAAGTAACACTAACGGATTTAAGACCACCATTTCTCCTAATAATTTCCCGAGATTTTTCAGGTGGGATGTCCATGGTGCAGCAGCGGAAACATGGGACACGATCGAGTTGCAAGTCGTACCGCATTCCGTGAACGTCAGGGCGGTGATCGAACCTAAAAGGGTCCCTGAGGATAAGGCTGCCGAGGTCGTGCCTTCGACTAAGGATTTTTTGCACGTAATTTCAAGGGCACCCGTCAGTTTCGCGGTTGTCCCAGGTAACAGTTCAGCATGAATTTTCGTGCCCGCTGGGTACTGTTCGCCTGCGGGGCAGACTAATTCAGCTTTTTTGCAGAGAGCGACTGATGTGGTAGACGCCGAAGCGGAGCTGGCGCCCAGAAATGCCATTGCGGCCAAGGCTGCAAGCGCAGCAAGGCCTACCATCTTGGTGAGTCTCATTCGAGTATCTCCTTTTTCTCCGGCAGCAGTCAGCGCTGTCGGAGTCGGTTACGGATTGGTTTAACTGGTGACGCGAGGCGGTGCTGGAGTGGCTCCACCTGCGCATGCTCCGTTTGGGAGCAAGGCCAGATATAACACAGTCCACTCAGATGATCAAGAAGATTTTAGAAATCAAATTTCTGTCATTACAACTAGCCCACGGTGAGACTCATCACTCGCACTTGACTAGCCAACCGGATCTGACGAAGCTGGCAGGGAGAGTCGCTCGGGCCAAGGCCCGAGCAGGTCGGCGTCGTCAGGTCGCCCAGCGTCGATCAGCAGCTGCTCGGCGGCGTGAGGCGCGAAGGGTGCCAGGACACGGGCCAGAAGCAGAAGTGCCTCGACCTGCGCCTCCGCATCGGCGCGGCTGAGCTCGCCGCGGCGCTGAACTACACGCTTCTCGAAGTCCTGGATCCGCTCGAAGAGCCGGGTCACGTTGCGGACCGCCTTGTGCATCTGCAGCTGCTCGAGGTCGGCGGTTATCCGCTCCAGGCCGTTGTCGCACCATTTGCAGAGCCGCTCGCGCATGAAGGCGGTGTCTGCCGCGGCCTCCGGGTCCTCAGGCGCCTCGGCTACCACGGCGAAGCGCTGGTGCGAGTAGTCCCAGACGTTGCCGAGGAAACGACTGGCGAAGCGGAGCGCGCCGTCGTTCCAGTTGAGCGTCTTGGCGGGTCCGGCGGCATAGAGGATCGCGAGGCGGACGGTATCGGCGCCGTAGCGCTCCACCAGCTCGTCGGGATCGACGACGTTGCCGAGGTGCTTGCTCATCTTGCGGCCGTCGGCGATCACCATCTCGTGGAAGAGGCAGCCGGCGAAGGGCTCCCCCTCCTCGAGGAAGGAGAGCGGGCCGATGTCGCGCAGCGCCTTGGTGACGATGCGCTGGTCGAAGACGAAGTTGCCGCTGTCGGCGCCGGCGACGAGACGCTCGGCGGGCAGCCAGTGGCGCAGGTCCGAGTGGCTGAACATCTCCGTTGAACGGGCCTCTGGCGGCACCGCCGCCGGGATCCACAGCCACAAGGCGTCGAAATGGCAGTCGAGTGTGTCCGTCTCCCGCTTGGCGGGCTCGCCGCAGCGGGGGCATGAAACGTTGACGAAGGCGGCGTGCTCGGCCAGCGGGTTGCCCTCGGCGCTCGGCTCAACGTCGCGGGGCAGCACAACCGGCAGGTCCTCCTCAGGGACCGGCACGGCGCCGCAGCTCCCGCAGTGGATCACCGGGATCGGCGTACCCCAGAAGCGCTGGCGGGAGATCGAGAAATCCGCGGCGCGGTAGCGGATGGCCGGACGGAGCCGAGGCTCGATACCGGAGGCCCTGCTGGGCGAGCCATCCCCCACCCGTGGCGCCCGCGCGGCGATCGTCGCGTCTGCCTCGTCGATACCGGGAATTCCCAGCACGGCGGTGGGCCCGAAACGAGCATCGACGAGCGGCGAGACGAGGACCGGTAGCTCCTCCCCGCCCCATGGTGCGGCCACGGCGGCGCCGGTGTCGACGAGCGGCACGGACTTCGCGTCCCGCGCGCTGCGCTCCCAGCCTCCCGAGCGCAGCTCCTCGAGCTGCTTCCGCACATCCGGCTCGGTGGCCCAGCGCTCGAGCTCGGGATGACGGGGGGAAAGCGCGACGAAACTTGCCTCGGCGACCGCCTCCACGTGGGGAGTGAAGGCGACCAGCTCCTCCCCACCATCCACCGACAGCCCCACCTCAACCCCATCGTTGCGCCCGAGGATGTCGCGCTGCGTGGCGAGCGAGATCTCGTCCCACTCCTGCTCGAGATCCCCGAGGCGCCGGTCGTTCTCCTCTAGGTAAGGCGTCACGCGCAGGAACCAGGTCGGGCGCAGGATCAGGCGCACCTCGTTGTGGCAGCGCCAGCAGCGGCCGTCCTCGACCTGAATCGCGGCGAGCGTCGTGCGGCAGTGGTCGCACCAGTCGACCGTCGCCTCAGCGCGGTAGATCAGTCCTGCGTCGAGCAGGGTCAGGAAGAGCCACTGCGACCAGCGGTACTGCCCCTCATCGGAGCTGTAGAAGGCGCGGTCGTAGTCGAAGGAGAAGCCCAGGCGCTGCATCTGGGCGAGCATCCGCTCGCCGCAGCGCTCGACCCACTCGGCCGGCGGCACCTTGCGCTCGATCGCCGCAATCTCGGCCGGCAGGCCGAAGGCATCGAAGCCGAAGCCGAAGAGGACGGCGTCGCCGAGGGCACGGCGAAAGCGGGCATAGGCGTCGCCGATCGCGTAGTCGCGCACGTGCCCCATGTGCAGGTTGCCCGATGTGAACGGGCTAGATGGCTTGATGTAGGAGTAGCGCTCCGCCTGTCCCGGGCCCGGCGTGGCGAAGGCGCCGTGCTCGGCCCATGCGGCCTGGCGTGCCCCCTCCACCGCCGCCGGGTCGTATTTGGGTATTACGTTGCTCATATAAATTTGACCAAAGAGCGGCAGGCGCGTATCTTCTTGATTCGAGTCTACATTTGGTGCCTATTCAGTGCCGATTGTGTGACGGAAGTGAGCCAGGGTCAAAAAAGGGGTGGTTCCGCGCCCGTCGTGTCCGGGGGCGTGCCTAGCTTCAAAACACCGAGACAGTTCGGCCCCGGCAGCGCTGCAACGCGCCGGGGCCAGCCGAGACCTGAACAGGAGGTCCCAACATGAGAGAGGATAGAGGGGTCGCGTTGCTGGTCGACGGGCGTTTGGACGAACGACTCGTCGAGCGGGCCTTTGAGGCTGCAGCTGAGGGCCCCTACGAACAGCGAGTTCGCAATGCCTTGGAAGCCGCCATCGATGCGGTCGAGGCCGACCCGGATCGAGCGTGTGAGGCCCTCTGGACGCTGCGTCATGACGACGCAACGGTCGAGCGCCTGGTGCAGTGCATGAACTGCTCCCCCGAGCGCGCCACACTGGCCCTCGGCGCCGCTTTTCAGATCGCCCACGCCGAGCTTGCCAGCGCTGAGCCCGACCTGCGCAGCCGCGTGCCCGAACTACTGCACTGGCTGGAGGGCGAGTGGTGACCGCCCCCTGAGAATCGCGTCGGCTGCGGCCTCGGGCCCAATCGCCGGCGCCAGCGCCAGGAAGGAGAGCACAGGGACGACTTGGCCCAAGCGCTGCGCCTGCCCGCTGGCGACGTAGTAGTGGAGGATGCCCCAAATCGCCGCCACCGAGGCTTCGGCGGCCAGCTCCGTCGGGCGCTGCTCGGGCGGAGCGCTTTCGCGGAAGAGGGTGGTGATGCTCGCCATGATGCTCTCGCGTCTGCGCATCCCGTCCGGGCCAGGCGCGAACGCCTCGGCGAATCCGAGCCGACCGAGCACCGGGTCGCGGACGATGTACTCGCAGATAGCACCAAGCGCACGGTGGGTTCCGCACGCCCACGAACCCCCTTCGACATACGCCCGCTTGGCCTGCGACAGCGCGCGGTCGACGCGCAGCTCCAGCGCTGCGAGGAAGCAGTCCTCGACGCTCTTGAACTGGGCATCGAAGCTTCTGCGAGAGACTCCCGCCGCGCTGCGAATACGCGAAACCGTCAGCTTCCAGTAGCCGTCGGCAGCGGCGAGCTTGGCCACCGCGGAGAGAATCAGCGCGCGCTCGTCGCCGGGGGTGTCGCCGTTCGCCTCCTCGGAGCCCCTGAGGACTTCTGACTCTCCGGCAAAGCCCAGCGAGGCAAATTTGTGATTAAGGGATCCGATCTCGGCGGCAGCCTCGCTGCGATAGCAGAGCGCCCACTCCACCAAGGCCTCGGCGACGTTCGGCAGCTCCCACTCGCGACCGTCGAGGAGCCGCGTGCGCGCCACGCCGGCACCGCCGGCGACCACCCCCTTGATCAGGAGCGGGGGGACCGTGATCTCGTCAGGGGCACGGGAGAAGCTTTCTCCGACCATCGCCTCGAACATGCCTTCGGCGCGTCGCATCTGCTCGAGCGCCGCCGGACCCACCGCCAGCACCTCGACGAGCGCAAGACGACCCGTTGGCGGTTTGCCCTGGATCTCCTGCCCGAAGGCCGAGAAGGCGAGCCGCAGCCGCTGCTCCCACTCCCGCTCGCCGCGTTGGGCGGCGACGATCCGTCCCGCTGCCCGCTGCACGACGAGTTCGTAAGTGCGGAGAAAGCAATCCTCCTTCCCGTCGAAGTGCACATAGAAGGCGCGAGTCGACACCCCCGCCAGCTTCGCGAGCTCGCGAACCGTCACTGCGCGGTACCCGCGCTCGCCGACGATCTCGATCATCGCTCCGTGGATACGAGCGCGCTGGTGTAAGGCGACCTCCCGCGCAGGCCTCCCGGGGCCCGGGCTCAGCTTGCGGTAGAGCGCTTCCGGCGGTTCGGCACCCGGAGTAGCGAGTGCGGCCGCCTCACTCGTCGCGGCCATCGACGTGCCCCGCTCCCACAGGTCCGTGCAGCAAGTCTCTTCCTCTCCCCGGCTCCGAAATCCCTACGTTTCGGATAGAAACCCTAGTCGTACCAGAGTCAGTGCCGGTTCGCAACCTCCTGAAATAGACAACAGGAGGATTGCTAATCAAATTCTTTCTTGCTTTGTATAACAACTTTTAGCACTTAAAGTTATTATGCGCAAGATTCGTGCCCCAAAGGGCCGGCGGGGCCAGCCCGGGCGGCTATGTTGCGTCGATGCTCACACGCAGCGCCGCACTCGAGGCGATCGCCGGGCAGCACTTCGAGGTCGTCGTCATCGGCGGCGGCATCACCGGTGCCGGGGTGGCGTTCGACGCCGCCTCGCGCGGCTACTCCGTGGCACTGCTGGAGCGGGGCGACTACGCCGAAGGCACCTCCAGCCGCTCTTCGAAGATGGTCCACGGCGGCCTTCGCTACCTGCAGAACCTCGACCTTGGGCTAGTCCGCGAGGCGCTGCTGGAGCGTCAGCTGATGGTCCAGTTGGCTCCGCACCTGGTCTACCCCACCCCCTTCCTCGTCCCCTCCTTCGCCGAGGAGCGCCGCGATCGGAGGGTCGGGCTCGGGCTCAACATGTACGACGTGATGGCGACGACGCGGGTAGGTCGCAGCCGCCGCGAGATGCGCTCCTCGAAGGAGGGGGACGAGGACTACTACTGGTCGCCCGACCGCCATAGGACGATCCCCCCCGACGAGGTGCTGGAGATGGTCCCCTCGCTCGCCCCACGCGACCCGCGCGACGCCTACCTCTTCTACGACTGCCAAACCGACGACGTCCGTTTGGTCCTCACCGTGCTGGGTGAGGCGGAACGCTTCGGCGCGGCGATGCTGAACGGGGCCGAGGTGAGCGAGGTGCTGCTCGAGGGCGGACGCGCCTGCGGGGTTGCCTTCGTCGAGGCGGAGTCCGGGGAGCGGATCGAGGTTAGGGCCGACAACGTGGTCAACGCAACCGGCGTCTGGGCCGACCGGATCCGGCCGGAGGAGGTGATCGAGGAGGAGGACGTGCCGCGGATCTCCCCCAGTCGCGGCACGCACGTGCTGCTCGATCGCAATGACCTCTCGACCGGGCGCGCCGCCTGCATCGTCCCCGCCGGCCAGGGCAGGGCGATCTTCGCCCTGCCCTGGTACGGGCGGACACTGGTCGGCACCACCGACAACGACTTCGACGGTGACATCGATCGGCCCCAGCCCGGAAGCGACGACGTCGAGTACCTGCTCAACGCGGTCAACGCCTTCTTCGGCGTCTCGCTGAACGACTCCGATCTGGTCGGTGCCTACGCCGGAGTCCGCCCGCTGATCTCCACTGGCGACCCGAAGAAGTCGGTCGACATCTCTCGCAAGGCCGAGCTCTACGAGACGTCCTCGGGGATGCTGACCATCACCGGCGGCAAGCTGACCACCTGGCGGCGGATGGCCAAGCAGACAGTCGACCGACTGGTCGAGCGCGAGGCTCGCGATGCGCCCTGCCACACGGCCGAGATCCCACTCGGGATGCAGGCGCGTCCCGATGACCTGCAGGCCCCCGGCGGGGTCACGGAGGAGTCTGTCTCCCAGCTCGCCTTCCGCTACGGGCACGCGGCGCGGGCCGTCCTCGACGTCGCCTGGAAGGACGCGAGGCTGGCGGTGCCGATCGTCCCCGGGCGCCCCGACCTACTCGCCGAGGCGACGATCGCCGCCCGCCTCGAGCAGGCGCGGAGCGTTGCCGACGTGCTGCTGCGCCGCACTCGCCTTGGCCTGCTCGCCGCACCGCAGCTGCGTACGGCCGACGCGGTGCGGCCGGTCGCCGAGGCGCTCGGCACCGAGCTTGGCTGGTCGCGGCGACAGGTCAAGCGGGAGGCGGAGGCCTGGGTATCCAATGCCTCCAATAACCTGGGCTCATGACCAAGACTGAGCTGGAGTCCAAGCACCTCGCCGAGCTGCACGCTCTCGCCGCAGAGGCCGGCGTGCCCCGCTACCGGATGCTGCGCCGCGAGGAGCTAATCGAGAAGCTGGCCGGCGAAGCCTCCGCCGAGAAACCGAAGGAGCGTGGAGAGTCGCGACCGCGCCGCGAGCGCAAGCCGCGCGAGCGAACCGATGGATCTCGACGCCGCGAGCGACCGGAGAGGCGCGACCGTTCCGAGCGACCGGAGAGGCGCGACCGTTCCGAGCGACCGGAGCGACGGGAGCGAGCCGAGCGCCCGAAGCCGGAGCCGCCAGCCGAGGCACCCGAGCCGACCTACGAGAAGAGCTCGGAAGCTTCCGACGCCGGAGAGCGCCGGCCGCGGCGTAGGCGCCGACGCCGCTTCGGCCGCAAGCGCAAGGAGTTGAGCCTGCACAACCTCGTGGCGCCGGGCAAGGAGCGCCAGACGATTGTCTACGCGGAGACGCGTGAGGGTTGCACGAAGCTGCTGCGCGAGCTCGCAGTCGAACTCGCAGCCGAGTCGAGCGGATCCGATCCGGTGGCGCTGCTGGTCGAGCCCGGTCCCGAGGAGCTGGCCGAGTGGAGGCGTGCCGCGCCGCAGGCAGAGATCGTCGCGGCCGCACAGGCCCGCCACGCCGAGGACGCGATCGCCCAGGCCACCCGCCGCGCTGAGGGAGGCGAGAGCGTGATCGTCCTGATCGACTCTCTGACCCGCCTGGCAGAGCTCGGCGATGCCGACGACACCACCAGCCTGCTCGACACCGCCCGCGCCGTAACCGTCGTCGCTGCGCTAGAGCACCACTAGCCGCGGTAGGCGATGCGGCGCCAGGAGGGCTCCTTGGAGAGCTCGATCAGCTCCGGGCTGCGATCTGGCTGCACGTAGCCGAAGGTCTGGGTGCGCTCGTCGAAGACCACGTCGAGCTCCCCCTCCTTCACCCGCTGGTCAAGCCAGGCGCCGCGGAAGACGAGACGCCGCAGCCAGTGGACCAGGCTGCGGTTGGCGGGGCCGACCAGCTCCTCCCAGTTCTCGTTGATGTGCTCGCCCAGGCCCGAGGCGGGCTCGGCGATCTCGCCGCTGACCGCGAGGTCGAGCAGGTCGTCGAGCTCTTCCCGGCTCAGTCCCTGATTGACGAAGCCGAGCTTGACCGCGGCCTGCTCCACGCGCTGGCCGAAGTCCTCCTCGTTGAAGGCGAAGCGGAGCTCGCCGTACTCGAGCACGTAGTCGGAGCCCGACTCGTAATTGCCTCTTCGCGTCGTCTTCTTTTCCATCGAGTTGAAGCCCATCTGTCCCGCCAGCCCAGGCGGAAGCAGGGTCGGGATCATGCCGATCATCGTAACCCGGTGCCGGCGCGCCGCCGACCCTGAACGAGGGTTTGCACCCTCGGGCCGGCTAGTCGAAGGTGGCGGCCTGGGCGCTGGGAACCTTGCCGCCGCTGCAGGGCGGCGGCCCGTGCCCTGGCCGGGGCAGGATCTGGAAGTTGGTGACAGCGTGGAAGGGCGTGGTCGAGCCGTCGTTCTGGGCAAGGTTGATGACGAGGCGGTAGAAGCCGGGGCGCAGGTCCCGGTAGTAGATCTGCGGCAGCGTCGCCGGCGAGTAGGTGCCGGCGGAGCCGATCCGCTCGGCCAGCACGCCGTTGGGGCCGGAGTACTCAGGGAAGTCGAACGAGGCGCCGACCAGGCGGCCGCGCCCGAGCGCGCTTTCGATCGCGCGCTCCAGCTTGACCGGGTCGACGCAGTCAGGCACGCGGTCGAGGCCGAAGCGGATGTGGCCCTCCCCCAGCTGGGGTTCGCCGCCGAAGTGACGCGGCGAGAGCTGGAAGTTGTGGACATTCACCTTGACCACGACCGCGTGGCTGCGCTGACGGGCCCCGTTACGCGGCGAGACGATCTCGATGCTGGGCTCTCCGGGAGCGGGCTCCGCCCTCGCCTGCGAGGCCTCGTCCCCGTCCGAGGAGAGCACGAGGACGAGCGCGATTGCCGCTCCGGCGAGGGCCACGAGGACTGCGATTCCGGCGCGCATTCGAGTCCGCACTCTATGAGAGGCTGCGCCCCGACTGGGTCTCGTCGACGCAAGGAGGACAGGTGGAAGAGAACAGCAGGCAGCCGTGGCTCCTGATCGCGATCGCTGCGCTGGGGCTGGCGCTGGGCGCGGCATCGCTGGTCGTCGCCTTCGACGCGAAGGACACCAGCGAAGACGCGGTGCAGAAGGAGTCGGTTGAAGAAGTCTCGATCCGGCTCTCCAACCTGGCCGCCCAGCTCGGAGTCGCCGAGAAGAACCTGAGCGGCGAAGAGCGCACCGTCGAAGGCGAGGCGCGAAGGGACACCCGCGCGACGCGCGATGTCGCCGGCGCCCTCTCCAAACGGATCGCCAAGCTCGAACGCGAGACTGCGGCGCTGCGCAAGCAGGCGAAAGCGACCGCGGGGCTCTCCAAACAGGTCGGCAGCCTCGAAACCGACGTGAAAACGATCGACACCCGCATCACCGCGCTCAACGAACGGGTGAGCAAGCTGAGCAAACGCGTCAACGCGACAAGCAGCGACGGCGGTCAGACCGCCGGCTAGCTCAGGGCAGGAAGATGGCCGCCTGCTCGACCGGGGGGCGGGCGGGCGGCTCCTTTTCCTGCCGACGCGGGCCCAGGTGGAGAAGAGCGACGAAGCGCTCGTCGCCGGGTAGGCCGACCGCGTCCCTACCTGCCTCGCAGCGCAGCAGCCCCGGGGTGCGCCAGTAGCCGGCCAGGCCGCGGGCATGGGCGGCGAGCAGGACGATGTAGGAGGCGACGGCGGTCGCGTGCAGGTCCTCCTCGTCCTGGACCGGATCGCCGCCGAGCCGGCAGGAGACGACGACCAGAGTCGGGGCGCGGTCGAGCTTCGCCGCGCCCTCCGGCCCCGCGGCCCGCTTCAGCCGCTCGAGCGCTTCCGAGCCGACGACCCGGAAGCGCCAGGGCGTGGTCAGGTGGTGGTTGGGGGCCCAACGGGCCAGGTCGAGCAACTCGAGCAGCTCCTCGCGCCCGAGCGGCTCGGGGCCGAAGGCCTTGTGGGTGCGGCGGGTGCGGATCGCGGTCTCGATGTCCATGGGGAGACGGTCGACGCTCACCAGCCGTTGCGACGGCCGAGCCACCAGGGAACCCCGATGGCGAGGCCAGCGGTGGCGAGGCCGATGCCGACCGGCGGAAGTGGTGATGGTCCTTTGTCGTCCTCACTCGCCGCAGCCGGTTGCGGAGCGGGCGGGGACGGAGACGCGGCCGGGCCCTCGGGCTCGGGTTCGCCCGCGGAGGGAGGCACCGGCACGCCAGGCGCAGGCGAGACCGAGGGACCGGTGCTAGCGGGAGGGATGGCGCCAACCCCACCACCACCGGTCGCAGGAGGCACCGCGGGCGACGTGGTCGGCGGCACTGCGGGCGGCGTGACCGCGCCTGGCACCGGAGCGCCGCTGCCGACGCTGGCCGACGGTTCGGGCGCGCGAGGCGGCGGCGGAATCGGGAAGGACTCGCCGGCGACGGCGGTGAGGACCTGGCCGGTCACCCATACCGGCGTCTGGTCGCTGGAGGCCGAGTAGCGGTAGTGGCCGTCGGCGGCCTGCCGCGCGGCGAGGTAGTCGAGGGCGCTGCCGGGGTCGACGCCAACCGCCTGCATCCCCTGCACCGCCCAGGCGGTCGACTGCGAGTTAACCGCCCCCGCGGCGCCGGTAACGAAGCCGCCGCTCGGGCGCTGGTGTTTGCGTAGGTAACCGAGGCCGTGCTTGGAGATCTCTGCACCCGGCATCGCCTGCATCACCGCTCCGGTCCCGTCGGCGGTGCTGAACGAGTTCGGCACGTCGCCCCAGCCACCGTCTCCGTTCTGCACTTTCCCGAGCCAGGAGAGCGCGCGGTCGAGGCCTCCCGCCGCGCCGGCGGTGCGCAGGGCGATCACCGCAAACGCAGTGGAGCCCGGCCAGCCGACCCAGGACCCGTTCTCGGCCTGTTTGTCGCGGAGCGTGGCGACGAGGTCGACGCCACCGAAGGAGCTGGGGTCGATGCCCGAAGCCTCGAGGGCGAGGATCGTCCGCGCGTAATCGCCGGCGCTGCCCAGTTCGTCGACGTTGGCGCGCAGGAAGTCGATCGGGGTGCGTCCGAGGCGGGCGACGTCGAGCGGGTTGCGGTCGGCCGCGGCAAGGCCCAGCGCCACCCAAGCCGTGGTCGAGACGCTGGATTCGTCTTCGAGCGAGGGACCGAAGCCGCCGTCGGCGTTCTGCACCGAGGTCAGCCATTTGACGGCGCTGCCGGTGTCGGCGCCGGCCGGCGCGGGCGCGGTCGCAGCCAGTGCAAGGACAGCGATGACCATCGTGGCGACGCCGCCACGGAGGCGCGGCCCCCATCCACTGGAGCGACCGATTTTCCGGCTCCCCCTCCCCCACTCGAAGCGCTCGCGGAAGCGAGCCAGCATCCGGATCATCGCCGGCCCCGCGATCAGGGCGAAGGCGACGTTGCCGATCGCGTGGGCGGCGTCGAAGGGCACCGCGCGGGACTGGAATGCGAGGAAGCGCTCCAGCGAGAGATCGCCACCGTAGGTCGCCATTAGAGAGAAGTTCAGCAGAGCGCCGTAAACGATGCCGGCCGCACCGCAGACCGCGGCCAGCGTGAGGCGCCCGACGTTGCGACCGCCCACCGCCGCGAGGCCGGCGCCCAGCACTCCGCAGAGCCCCCAGCCGGCCATCTGCCACGGGGTCCAGGGGCCCTGGCCGAACCAGAAGTTGGAGACCAGCGCCGCGAGCGCGCCGACCGCGAAGCCTGGCGCGGCGCCGAGGGCGAAGCCGGCGAAGATGACGATGTCGGTGGTCGGCTTGACGTTCGGGAAGGCCGCGAAGGCGATGCGCCCGGCGATCGCCAGCGCCGCCAGCGCCGCGACCAGAGCCACGACCTGGGATGGCGGGCGCGAGCGCTCGTACCAGGCGAAGCCGCCGAGCAGAACGGCGCCGAGAATGAGGAAGCTGGCCGCCTCCCAGGACATCAGCCCCGCTCCTCCTCGAGCAGGACGGCGGCACCCTGCTCGGGGGTGATGACGCCTGGGAGGTCGAGGACGCGGGCCACCTCGGTGGCGAAGTACCAGCCGCCGGAGAGGATCTCGGTCGCCGGGCCGTCGGCGATCACGACGCCGTCGCCGAGCAGCACGACGCGCTCGGCGAAAACGGCGGCGAACTCGACGTCGTGGGTGGCAATGACGACCCCCGCTCCCTGACTCGCGAGCCCGCCTACCAGCTCCGCGAGTCTTGTCTTATGCGCCCGGTCCATACCGCGCGTCGGCTCGTCCAAGGCGACGAGGCCGGGCAACTCGCCTCCTTCCATCCTTCCCGCCAGCGTGATGGCCAACGCCAACCTCTGACGCTCGCCGCCCGACAGGTCCCTCGGGTCCGAATCGACTGCATGCTCCAGCCCGACCATCCGCAGCGCTGCCATGCCGTCAGCTCCGGGCAGCTCGTCACCCACCCGCTCCCGCACCAGGTAGTCGCCGGGGTTCTGTGTCAGTAGCGCGATGCCGTTGAGCGCTTCGATCTTGCCTCGAACTGGCTCCACCAACCCGGCGACCGCTCGAAGCAACGTGCTCTTTCCGGCGCCGTTGCGACCCATCAGCGCTACGCGTTCTCCGCGCTCAACCTGAAGGTCGATTCCTCGTAGAACATCACGCGCCTCATCACCGGTGCTCAGCTCTATCCAGAGGTCGCGGGTCTTGGCTGCTGTTGGTGGGTGGGAGAGGGGGGCGGGGTCACCCCCGAACTCAACTTTTTCGGACGGCGAAGGTGGTCGTCCGTGGGAGGAGCGGCCGAAAAAGTACAAGCCGTTCGGGGGTGACCCCGCCCCCCTCCAACCAACGGAAGCCAAGATTTGGCGAGCGTCGCGGACACCGATTGGAAGTGGATCGATGCCGGCGAGAGAGAAGAGGCGAGCAGCGGGAGTCTCCAGTGCTGAATCGGCGTCCTGTGCCCAAGCAAGGAAGTCGCGGGGTGCACCGTCGAAGGAGATGGCACCTGAGTCCATGGCGATGACCCGATCGGCGGCGGCGAGGCAACGCTCTAGGCGGTGCTCGGCGAGAAGGATGGTTACTCCCCACTCCTCGTTGAGGCGGCGGAGGAGCCAGGTCAGCTCATCGCCGGCTACCGGGTCGAGCTGGGAGGTCGGCTCGTCGAGGAGGACCAGTTGCGGTCGCGTCACCAGGGCGGCGGCCAGCGCGACGCGTTGCAACTCGCCGCCGGAGAGGGTGTCGACCGTGCGGCTGAGTAGGTGCGGGATCGCGAGGGCTAGCGCGACCTCCTCGACTGCACGGGCGCGCGAGGCCGGGGCGTCGCCGCGTAGCTCCAAGGGAAGCTCGACCTCCGCCGCGACCGTGGTCGAGATGACCTGGGTCTCGGGGTCTTGGGCGAGGTAGCCTACGGCGGCGGCGAGCTCGCCGGGTCCGGTTGCGAGAGCGTCGACGCCGGCGACTTGGACGCTGCCCTCTATATGTCCGCCGTGGAAGTGCGGGACGAGGCCGCAGGCGGCGCGTAGGAGGGTTGACTTGCCGCTGGCGGAGCGGCCGGCGAGGAGAACCAGCTCGCCGGCGCCCAGTTGCAGCGAGACGTCGCGCAGCGCCCCGCGCTCTCCATGGGGATAGGAGTAGGTGAGCTCTTCGATCGAGAGCGCGGGGATGATCCGGGCGGAGGTCGCAAGTTCAGGCATGCGTCCGCTCCAACGGCCGGGCGACAGTCGAGCTTGGCGACTTTCCCCTCATATACCGGGGGTAAGTCGCCAAGCGAGAAGAAAGAGGCGCAAACCCCGCGAGGAGAACGACGAGGGCGACGGCGAGCGTCGCTGGGCCGGCGCCGATCTCGATTGCCGGGTAGAAGTCGAAGGCGTCGGCGCCGGACAGCTTCCCCGCGATGCCCGCCGCCAGGATGCCCGCGCCGACCACGTAGAACCGTCGGTCGTAGCGCGAACGCGCTCGTGCTCTAGGCGCCCTCGGCGTGTCCAGCGCATAGCCACGGAGCTCTAGGGTGGCGGCGACGTCCACCGCCCGGTCCAGCGAGCCGGCCAGCAGGCGCCGGGCCAGCGGGGCGCGGCCAACCGGAGCCGCGGCGGGGCCACGCAGGCGGGCGGCATCGCGGAGGCGGGCACCGTCTGCGGCCGCCAGCGGCACGAGGCGGGAGACCAGGGTCGCGGTGAGCGCCGAGCGGCCGGCGAGCGGGCGCAGCGAGCGGAGCACGCGGTCGGGGTCGACGCAGGCCGAGTAGACGGCGAAGACGACAAGGACAACGGCGGCACGCAGGCCGAGCACCGCACCGGCGGCAACCGCCTCGGCGGTGACGGCGACCTGGCCGAGCAGCGGCCACTCGCCGAGCCTGGCCAGCACCGTCTCGCCGCGGTCGACGACCAGCGCGTTGACGGCGACGATCAAGAGCGCCAGCGTCAGGCCCATCCAGAGCGCCGCCCGCACCGCGCGGCCGGCTCCCGCGAGCAGGCCAGCGAGGATCGCGGCGGCGCCGGCGGTGCCGAGCACGAGCGGGTTGGAGTAGAGGAAGGAGACGACGACCAGTGATCCGAGATAAGTGACGGCCGCTCCCGGAGACGCCGCCTGAAGCGGCCCCGGCCGGGACGTGTAGGCGAACGGCGATCTCATCGGAGCGGAAGCGGAGTCTTCTTGCCGCCGTCGACGGCGACCGCGTAATGGTCGCGCAGGTCGTCCTCGTCCAGCAACGTCGCCGCCGCCCGAGCCCCGGCCGCGCTCGTCCCGGTCACCACCCAC
The DNA here is from genome assembly GCA_035557635.1 of Solirubrobacterales bacterium. Classification (GTDB taxonomy): domain Bacteria; phylum Actinomycetota; class Thermoleophilia; order Solirubrobacterales; family 70-9; genus VRUE01. The sequence continues at coordinate 86,209 of DATMDR010000017.1, forward strand.
ACCGGCGGCGCCTCGTAGCGGCGGGTGGCGGCCACCAGTCCGGCGTTCCGGCCGAAGTCGCGTGCCGGCGCTCCCTCTTCGTCGAGCCCGCGCAGCTCAAACCCGTCGCCGACCTGCACGAACTCCGCGAAGACCCCGCTTGCCTGCAGGCCGTCCTCGATCTGCGCCGCGGCCGGGTCACGGCGCACCTGATCCCAGGGGCCGACCAGCACCCGGATCGCCCCCTCGGGATCGCCGGAGGCCACGACGGCGCCCTCCCGCTTCAGTCGGGCGCGGACCTCGGCGCAGGCGTTCCCGCCGGTCAGGCACTCGACCAAGACCGGGAGGCGCCGGCCCTCGTAGCCGTCGACGAACGGGTGTGGCCAGGAGCCGACGACGGCGGGCACGCGCTGCGTGGCCGTCCAGTCGCGGTAGTCCCACCAGATCGCCTCGCCACCGCGCAGCTCGTAGTCGGCCGCGCCGACGCCCGCCTCGACGCCGTTGACGTAGTAGAGCCAGTCCCAGAAACGGCCACTGTCGCGGGTCGCTTCGAGGCCGTCGATCGACTGCACGAAGCCGCCGCCGTAGCGGGTCGAGATCTCAGCGCTGCGTTCGAGCACCCGCATCACCGTGTCGGACTCGGTGGTGTCGTCGACCCCTCGGCCGAAGAGCTGCTCGGCCCCGTAGTCGCGAGTCGCCGTCAGCTCGACGTGGTCGAGCTCACTCCCCGATCCCAGGCCGCAGCCGGCGGTCGCGAGCGCCAAAGCCAGCGCGATCGCGACCGCCGCACAGCGGCGTGTGGCTCCTAGTCGCGCGGGCACTTCCCCCCGACGCAGACCGCCTCGCGATTGGACGGAATGTCCTTGGGGTGGCGGGCGATCAGGTTGGCCGCTTTGCTGAGAACGACCGTCGCGCGGCCGTCGCCGCCGGTCGGCCCGGTCGCGCCGGTGACCAGCGCTCCCTCGGCGGGGGCCTTCTTGCCTTTCTCGTCGTAGGAGAAGACGCGGACGGTGAAGGGATCGCCAGCGACCGCTTTGTCCGGCGCGCTCAGCATCAGCTCGTCCGGGTACGGGAAGGACGCCAGCGCCCAGAGCACTTCGTCGCCGGCTTTCACTTTCACCATTTCGCCGCCGAGTTCGGGGTTCTCGTGGTTGACCTTCAGGTACCAGGAGAAGCCTCCACCCGCGGTGGAGCCGCCAACCCCGCAAATGCCGAGACCGAAGTCAAAGGCGTCGGTAATCAGCAGCGGCTTCAGCGCATCGGTGAACCGGGCCGCGGCGATCAACATGCCCAGCGCCGTCGGGCCTTTGATCGTCACCTCTTTGCCGCTGCCGCCAGTCCCTCCTCCGAAGCAGGTCGCTTTCGGGCTGGTCTTGACCGTCTGAGTGAAGGCGCCGAACGCGTCTTCGGCGAGCACCTTGCCGCCCTTGCCGACCACGCGCAGGTCGGCGACGGGGCCCTTCGCGGCCGCACCGGCAGCGAGCGAGAGGATGAGAACGAGAGCCAGCGCGCACGCGGCGGCCAGCCGGAATGGAATGAGTCTTGGCATTTAAAGCCACCCTTTCCTCGAGGGTTGTCATGGCTGGCCGGGGAACAGGTCTCCTGGCTTCCGGGATGAGTCTGCTGCGCCTTCCCAGAGAGGCGGCGCCTCTCCAGTGGCCGGCGCACGTGGCGCCCGCAGCTTCCTTCGCCCGGTCACAGTGGCGGGACCGCGCCGGCTTCTCACCGGACTTCCCTTGAACCACCGACCGTATTTACGCGAGCGAGTCTATCCGTCAGGCGACGAGGGGGATGACGCAGCGGAATTTGCGGGTGTCGGCACTCGGAGCAGAACCCACCACGCCTGCCGTAGAGACAGTCGCGGCGCTGTAGATACCTGGTGCGGTGTAACTCGACATCTCTCCAGACCACTCGTCCCCAGCCGCCAGCGTCACCCCAGGCTGCTGGGAGAAGGCGACCAGTTGCAGCGCCTCGGGCAAGGTGCCGCCTTGGGCGGCGCAGGAGGCCGCGGCGGCAGGGGCGGTCAGCGCCACGTCGGCGGCGGAGGCCTGCCAGCAGGCGCCGGCGAAGAGCCGGGTGCCCGGCAGGCAGCCGGCCGAGTGGCCGTTGACGGTGGCGGCGTTGACGGCGTGGATCGCGTTCTGCGCGGTCTCGGCTTCGACCGCGCTCTGGGCTTTGCCGGCGGTTTCGGCATGGGCGGCCTCCGGCACCTGACCGAGGCTCAGCTCGTTGATTTCAGCTCCCGTGATCTGGGCCGTGGAGCCGGAGAGGGAGCCGAGCGCGCCCGGCTTGAGGCGGTTGACCGGGACCGAGTGCGGCTTTAGCCGGTTGCCCGGCAGCGACTTCACCTTGATCGTCTTGCCGTTGATCTTGCCGGCCGCGTACACGGTCCCGCCCAACGCGACGAACAGCGCGATCGCCGCCAACACCAGCGCCGGCGAAGGCCAGCGGATCCCCTGTCTCATTCATTCCTCCAATGATTTCGACTGCAAGCGGCGGCGAGGGTAAACCGACCAAGCCGAGCCGACCAAGGAGGTTGGACGAATATACATACACGGGTTCGCAATTGAGCGCCGCTGGCGCTGGCTATCCTCAACTTGATGCGCCCGCGCTCGCACAGCGCTCGATCGCGCCTGGCGAGCCCGCTCGCCGCGCTCGCCTGCCTGCTCGCGCTCGGCGCTGTCGCCCCCGGCCAGGCCGCGGCCTCGTACCGCCTTCACCCGCCTAGCCCGACGGCCTCGACGAGCCAGATCCGCGAGGAAGCCGCCCGGGTGGCCCGCTACTGGACGCCGGCCCGGATGCGCAGCACCCGGCCGCTCGGCGGCGGCGGCGCGCATGAAGACGACGCCAGCGCCAGCTTCGCCAGCGTGCTCGACGCGACCCTCCCCCCTTACTCCGTCAACGGCCGCATCTTCCTGCGCCAGGGCAACGCGCGCGGCTACTGCTCGGGGACCGCGATCAACAGCTTCACCCGGCAGTTGGTGCTGACCGCGGCGCACTGCCTCAACTCGGGGCCGCTAGAAACCTCGCCGCGCACGATCTGGTCGCGCTTCGTCCAGTTCGTGCCGGCCTACAGCAACGGAATCGCCCCCTTCGGCGCCTTCATCGCCTACCGCAGCAAGGTCTTCGCCCCCAAACCCTTCGTGATGGCGGGCAACCCCGATTACGACGTCGGCGCCTTCCTCACCCTTCCCAACGCCGCCGGGCAGAACGTCGCCGACGCGGTCGGCGGCGGTGTGGCGATCGCCCTCGACCGCCCCCGCGGGCAGCAGTTCCAGACCTTCGGCTACCCGGCGACGCAGCGGGCGCTGCAGCAGTGCGACTCCCCCTACGTCGGGGATGACGTCCTCACCTACAGGTTCGCCGGCCCGCCGACGATCGCGATCCGGTGTCGCTGGACTCCGGGCGCCAGCGGCGGCGGCTGGCTGGTCGACGAAGGGACGGCGATCAACGGCGTGACCAGCTACGGACACCGCGGCGACCGACGCCATACCTTCAGCCCCTACTTCGGCAGCGGCAACGTCGGCGCCCTCATCGCCGGCCTCTGAGGCGCTAACCGATGCATTGATGGGCCCCTATAAGGGGTCAAATGCATCAGACGAGCGGACTCAGGCGCTCAGCAGATCGCGGTAGAAGCGGTAGTCGCGCCGGTCCGGGCGCAGGTTGGAGGCGAGCGCCAGGTGGTGACGCGCCCGCTCGGTCTGGCCCGTCTTGGCGAGCGCGCGGCCGAGGCAGAAGTGGGCGAAGTCGTTGACCTGGTGCGTCTCGACCACCGCCTTGAACTCCGTCGCCGCGGCGGCGAAGCGACCGCAGCGAAAGTAGGCCCGGCCCAGCGCCTCGCGCACCGAGGACTGCTCTGGCGCCCGCCGGGCGGCCGCCTCGAGCGGTACCGCGGCTTGCTCGAAGTCATCGTCGGCAAGCAGCTCGATCCCGCGCCGGTAGAGCGTCAGGGTCGACTCGCCATCGTGCTCGGAAGGCATCGCTCAAGTGTAGGCGGGCAGCATGGCGGACCCGAAGGTCCGCCATGCTGCTGAGCCATGCTGCTGCCGTTCCGCCGCTAGCCCTGTTTGCCGCAGGCGCCCACCTTGAGCGGCAGCGTGCGGTCATGGAGGCGCTTACCGTTTTGCGCCTTCAACTTCATCACCGAGAACAGCGGATCGGTGCAGAGGTTCGTCGAGTTGATCAGGAGGCCGCGGTCGCCGCCCTTCATCGTCAGGACGAATCTCTTCACTTGCACGTCGGGCGAGTTGAACACTGTCTTGATCCCACCCCGCTCGGAGCTGATCACTCCGTAGAGCTGCACGTTCACCTGGCCGCGCAGGTCGGCGACGAGGTCGGGCAATTCGTGTTTCGAGGAGACCATGTAGACAGGCCCCTTCAGCGGCTTGTCGAGCAACGGCGTCCTCGCCTTGGCGTGACCGTAGATCGCGGCCTTCGGGCATTCCCGCGCCGCCAGCTGCGGTTTCGTGCAGACCGTTCTGATGTGGCCCTGGTCGAGGAACAGCGCGTGTGGCAGCGCGACGGCGACGCGCTTGATGTTGGCGTCGCGCCCGCGAGCCTCGAGGACCGCCCTCAGCTTCGGGTGCTTGCCGCGGGTGGTGATGTCCGGCCCGCCGAGCAGCCGCGTGGAGAGCTGCGGTTTGAACGGCAGCCGCTTGCAGCTAGTCGCCCGATAGGGCTCGGTCTGCTGGTTCTGGCTGAATGTCGCCGGGTTCGTCGGGTCGGCGCCGCCGCCCTTGAACAACGCGACGACCTTCTTTTTCCCGCACCCGGTCGGGTTGCGCATAAACCCTTTGCGCTCGACGTTGACGTCGATCGAGCGGATGTCGAGCTTGACTCCGCCGTACACGTCTGGGATCACGTCGGACACGGCGCGGACCTGAGCCGACCTGGGCTTGACGAACAGCGCGACCCGGACGACCACGTTGCCGAGGTCGAACGGACCGGCAACCGCCGGAGTGATTACGACCATCGAGACCGGCGCACCCTTGTATGGGCCGGCGAGATAGGCGTTACCGGCAATCTGGAGCGGGTTGGATCCCGTGCCGGCCCTGGTGGTGGCCAGGCCCAGCCAGCTCTTGTCCGGGCAGCTGACGCCGCTGCGCTCTTCTGCGCCGGCCTTGGCAGCCGCCGCATCGATCGCCGCCTCCGGGCAGTACTGGAGGCCCCTGAGCTTGCCGATCAACCCATTGGGCAGCGTCACGTTGACGCCCTTCAGCTCCTGCTGGCCGTCGGGCCGGTTGATGTGGACGCGGAAGGGACTGCGGGCGCCGCCCTTCGTTTTTTGCGACTTCGCTTTGAAGCTGGGCGCGAACGGCCGCTCTGCCATCGTCGTCGGACAGGCACCGCCGCCGGGAATGCTCGACAGCGTGAAGTCGGCCGTCGGCCCGGCGAAGGTGCCCGGCCGCGCCCACGGCTCCATCGCGCTCGTCGTCGTCTGTGTAGCGCAAGTAGGCGGGCTGGTCAGCACCGCCTTGGAGCCGTCAAAGCGGATTTTCACCGACTCGAACGGGACCTGGGGCAGGCCGCGGGGCAACGTGCCGGCAAAGGGACCGACCTGTTGGTCGTCAAAGACGGCGGTGAGCTGTCCTGTAGCCGGATCGGCTTTGACGTTGCCGATCAGCCTGGCGACGACGTCGTATCGCTTCGACTTCGCTTCGACCAGGATGCGGAACTCTTCGCCCGAGGCCGGGTCGCGGCTCTTCTGTTCGCCGATGTAGACGTCGCCTTTGAGCGAGCCCTCCGGCAGCGGCGGCGTCTCTACTTCGACCGTGCCGACATCGGAAGCCGCCGGGCAGCTGTTGTCCTCCGCCCGCGTGCCCTTACCGAACTGGGCATCGGTGCAGGCGACGAGGCCAACCGCGCCGGCCGGGTTGAGTCCCATCCCTTTCGGCAGCGTGACCTGCGCCGTGCGCAGGTGCGACTGGGAGATGCCATCGAAGCTCCCGTCCGGGTTTTCTTCGACTTCGCCGCCTTCTTTGGCGGGATCGAACGGCAATGTCGTCGTCACCTCGGCCGGCGACGGGGAGTCGACCTGGCTCGTTTTTGGATCGACCGCGATCCCGGGTTCAAACGGGATCCGCTCACAGCCGGTCGGCTCCGCGCCCGGGGGTAGCACCGCCTCCCAGGGGGTGAAACCCTCGGGGAAAGGCTGTTCCGATTCGGGGGGATTGATCCCCTGCGCTCGCAGCCAGGTCGAGTAGATGTCCGACGTGGGATCGAGGCAAGTGGCCGGATTGGTGATGTAGGTACCGTCGCCTGCCTGGCCGAAGTTGACGAGACGGCTTCTCAGTGTGTGCGCAAGAGGATTTGGCGGGGGTAGTTTGATCGTGAAGCCGGCGTGATAATCGCTCTCCCAAGCGACGTCCCCTTCCAGGTAGACCGGCGCTTTGGCGCTGCCGATCTTGAAGCCGAAGCGCGCCGGTTCGCCGAATTCCGGTACGAGGTTGAAGAGTTTCGCTTTGGTGTTGAGCACCGGGCTTTCGGTAGGCGGGATCACCGCGTTTTTCGGAAAGGTGGCGCCGCCGCCCCCTGGGATGGGGATCACGCCGCCGACCTGGACGGAGACCGTCACTTCCTCCCAGCCCACCTGCGAGCCGGCCGGGCACGCGTCAGCCAAGAAGGCTTCCCCCGAGCACTGTTCGGTGGCCAGCGGATTCACGGTCAGGCCAGGCGGAAGATCGACCCGTATCGCTTTCGCGACCGCTTCCGTTTCTTCCAGCGTGTTGGGGACGATCTCTTTGTGTTTGATGATGTACTGGGTGAAGCCGATCGGAGGGTGCCCAGCGGCCTGAGTAAAGAAGATCCCCGGGGTGTCGGGCGAGCAGTGATTCGGCCACGGCGTTTCTTCGGTACACGTCCCTGCCTGGAAGCCATCTTTCGCCGTGGGCGGCGTGTTTTGTTTTTCGATGACGTCTCCGGTGTCCGCCTGGGCCACCGGCGCTGCAAGCACGCCGAAGCCCATCACGACCATCGCTACCAAGACCAAGCGCCTAGCCATCTACTCCTCCTCGTTCACGCATTGACGTTGCTACGCCGCCCCTGCGTGGCGCTCGACCCTCCCAGATCGATCTACTGCACGACCCTCGACGACCCTCAACCAGCCGATATCGACCGATTAGTCGAGGTTGCCACGCGGCTAGCCATTACCCGCAGCCGCACTCGAGGAAACCCGCCAGACAGGCATAGGATGCGGTCCGCGCCTGGCTGCGGATGGGCTGGCGACTGCATTGCGTCGCCGACCGGCCGATGCTAAGGTACTCAAAATTTAATAAGGAAATCTTTTCCCAAAACGGGGAATCTTTCCCCCCAGTGCCCCCAGCAAGCACCAGTACCTTAATCGGTTAAAGGGCTGGCCTTAAAAGCCGGAGATCCGGGTTCGAGCCCCGGCTGGTGCATCGCCAAAGAAAGACGATTGGCGCAGCTATGGGGACGAATCTCTTCGACTACTTTGACGACGTGGCCCGCGGGGACGGGGCGGATGCCCTCTGGGCTCCTCGCGCCCCCTACCGCCCGCACGAGCGCTTCGACCTGATGCTGGTGCCTCGGGTCCAGGAGTGGCGCGAGGACGAGGCCTCGCGCCGGGCGCTGGAGCAGATCGAGAGCGAGCCCTGGGTCGAGGCGGTGGCGCAGGAGGGCAAACAGGTCTGGCTGCGACTCCAGAGCGGCTGGTTCGCGGAAGCGGCCGCGGACCTCGAGGCCGGAGCCGCCGACGCCCAGGCGAACGCCGACATCGCCGAGGGCCAGGTCTTCGCGCTCAACTTCTGGGACGCGAACTCGACCAAGGCGCTGCACGTCGGCCACCTGCGCAACCTTGCCCTCGGCAACGCCCTCGGCGCCGCGCTGACCGAGGCCGGAGGCAAGGTCGAGCGGCGCAGCATCATCTGCGACGTCGGCCGCAGCATGGGCGAGGCGATGGCCGGCGTGGCCCGCAGCGGCCGCCACCTCGGCTCCTCGCCCGGCAACGGCCAGAAGAGCGACCACTTCGTCGGCTATTGCTACGCCGACTACGTCAAAGCGGGCCGCGGCATTAACGAGCTCGCCCAGGACCATCCCGCCGACTCGCTCACGCGCGAGGTCGACGTTCACAACGACAGCGCCGACGAGCTGCTCCTGCGCGTGCTCGCCGGCGACCAGTCGGCGCTGGAGCTGTGGTCCCAGACGCGCGCCTGGGTGATCTCGGGCCAGCGCAAGACCCTGGCCCGGCTCGGCATCTCCTTCGACAGCGTCTTCTTCGAGTCCGACTTCCTGCCCGAGGTCGCCGAACTGACCGAGCTCGGCCTCGAGGAGGGGACGCTGGACCAGCGCCCCGACGGCGCCGTCTTCTACGAGACCGGCCGCGAGGAGCTGGAGGAGATGCCGCTGGTGCGCTCCGACGGGGTGCCGACCCAGCACATGCGTGCCCTCGCCTACTGGATGGCGGCGCCCGGGCTCGACGGCACCACCTCGATCCAGGTCTGCGGCCAGGAGTGGTTCTCCCACGTCACCTGCCGCCGCCAGTTGATGGCCGAGCTCGCCCACACCAAGGAGGGCAACGGCTTCCACCCCTACCACGACATCTTCCACGGCATGGTCGCGAAGGAACGCCAGGCGGTGAAGTCGAGTAAGAAAGACGCGCTGCTGATCGACCACCTGCTCGAGTGGATCGACGAGCAGGTCGACGGCGAGGCGGAGCGGGCCGCCGTCCGTGCCCGGCATCCCGCGCCGGAACAGCTGGCGGCGGAGATCGCGCTCGGCTACTTCCTCCTGCACCCGGCGACCAAGCGGGTGAACTTCGAGCCCGAGCGCCTGCTGGTCGAGGGCAAAAGCCTCGGCTGGGACATGGCGCGGGCACGGGCGCGCAAGAACGGCAACGGAAGCGCCCCGGCGCCCGCCGCCGAGCTCGCCGAGGACTCCGACTACCGCTGGGTGGTCGTGCAGGCGGAGATGGTCCGCCGCCACCTGCGCCTCGCGGCGAAGCGGCTCGACCCGATCCCGCTCGCCCGCTTCGCCTCCCACCTCTCGCGCTGGCACCTGGAGGAGGAGCGCCGCCCAGAGGTCGAACGCGTGGTCCAGACCACGCTCGATGGCAGCGCCCGCGGGCTCGGCCTGGAGGGAGAGGGATGAGCACGCTGCTGGTCGACAACCACGACTCCTACACCTACAACGTCTTCCACTTGCTGGCCGAAGTCTCGGGCGAGGAGCCGATCGTGGTCGACAACGACGCCGTCTCCTGGCGGGCGCTCTCGCGCTGGGACTTCGACGCGATCGTCCTCAGCCCCGGGCCAGGGACGCCGAAAAGATGGCACGACTTCGCCGTCTGCAACGACATCCTCCGCTACAGCGAGGCCCCGGTGCTGGGCATCTGCCTCGGTCACCAGGGCCTCGGTCACCTGCTCGAGGGCAAGGTCTCGAGCGCGCCCGAGGCGATGCACGGCCGGTTGAGCCGGATCGAGCACCAGGGCACAGGCCTCTTCGAGGGCATCCCCCAAGGCTTCCCCGTCGTCCGCTACCACTCGCTGGCGATCACCGACATGGGGCCGGACGGCCAGGTCACCGCCTGGGCCGACGACGGCGTCGTGATGGGAATCGAACACAGGCGGCGGCCACTCTGGGGGGTGCAGTTCCATCCCGAGTCGGTGGCGACCGAGCACGGCGCGCGGCTGGTCGAGAACTTCTTCAACCTCGCGCGCAAACGCAAACAGGCGCGCTGGAAGGGCGCCAAAAGGCGCCCGCGGGAGGTCAGCCACCGCTCGCTGGCACGGCGCACGGCCGACAGCGGTATCGAGCTGCGCGTCCGCTCGATCCCCGAGGAACCCTCGACCGAGGTCCTCTTCGAACGGCTCTTCGCACAGGCCGAGCACGCCTTCTGGCTCGACAGCACCGACGCACCGACCCCGCTCGCGCAGCGCTCCTACCTCGGCACCAGCGCCGGCGCCGAGCGCTGCGTGCTCGAATACGAGATCGAGGACGGCGCCGTCTCCGCGCACCGCGCCGGTGGCACGACGACCGAACGCGGCTCGATCTTCGATCTGCTCGACCGCGAACTGGCCGCCAACGCGATCGAGACCCCCGGCGGCATGCCGCCGGGCCTGGTCGGCGGCTTCGTCGGCTATCTCGGCTACGAGCTGAAGGCCGACTGCGGAGCGGCGACCAACGTGCACAGCTCCGACGTCCCCGACGCGGTGATGATGCTGGCCAACCGGCTGGTCGCGGTCGATCACACCGAGGGACGCACGCACCTGCTGGCTGTCTTCCGCGAGGACGAGGACGACGCCGAAGACTGGCTCGACCGAGCGGAGGCGGCCGTGTACGCAACGCTTGCCGACCCAACTCCGCTCTCGCCTCTGCCGGCAGGCGGGGAAAGTCCCCACGTCACCTTCCACTGCGGCCGCGGCCGCGAGCAGTACCTCGCCGACATCCGCCGCTCGCAGGCCGAACTGGCCGCGGGCGAGTCCTACGAGGTCTGCCTCACCGACCAGATCTGGACCGACGCTACGCCGGAGCCGTTCGACCTCTACCGCAACCTGCGGCGCAGCAACCCGGCGCCGTTCGCGGCCTACCTGAAGCTGGGCGAGGTGGCTGTGGTCAGCTCATCGCCGGAGCGCTTCCTCTCGGTCGACCGCGACCGCACGGTCGAGGCGCGGCCGATCAAGGGGACGACCTCGCGCTCGAACGACCCGGCCGAGGACGCGGCGCTGAAAGCCGAGCTGACCAGCGACGAAAAGACCTACGCCGAGCACCTGATGATCGTCGACCTGCTGCGCAACGACCTCGGCCGGGTCTGCGAGGTGGGCAGCGTCGAGGTGCCGGAGCTGATGATCGTCGAGGACTACGCGACGGTCCACCAGCTGATCTCAACCGTCCAGGGGGTGCTGGGCGCGGACCGCAGCGCGGTCGAATGCGCTCGCGCCTGCTTCCCGGGCGGCTCGATGACCGGGGCGCCGAAGGAGCGCACGATGGAGATCATCGACGACCTCGAGGACGTCGCCCGCGGTGTCTACTCGGGGGCGATCGGCTACTTCGGGCTCGACGGCGGCATGGACCTCAGCATCGTGATCCGCACGATCGTCCTGCGGCCGCGCCGGACGACGATCGGCGCCGGCGGGGCGATCGTCATGCAGTCGGACCCCGTGGACGAGTTCGACGAGATCCTGCTCAAGGCGCGGGCGCCGATGGCGGCGATCGCCCGAACCGTGACCGGCAGCGACTCGCGCGACGCCTGGAGCGTCGAGTTGGAGCCCGCGACCGCGGAGGCGGAGGCAGCGGCGTGAGCCCACCGGAGGTCGAGCCGGAAGCGCCGGCACGGCCGGCGCCGGATGATCAGGGCTGGCGTGTCCGCCCCGCGTCCGGCAGCGACGTGCCCGCGGTCGCGAGGGCGCTTGACCAGCTCCTGGTTGAGCTGGGCGGCAAACGACCGAGCATTGAGGAGATGGAAGTCGAGGCCCAGGCGCTCGTCGACGACCCCGCCACCGGGGCACTGCTGGTGGCCGAGGCGGGGGGCGAGATCGTCGGCGTGCTGGCGGCGAGCTGGCAGCGCGCGCCCCACGTCCCGGGACGTTACGGGACGATCCAGGATCTCTGGGTCGACCCGAACTGGCGCAGCCGCAAGGTCGGCCAGGGCCTGGTCGAGGCGCTGGCCGAGACCGCGCGGGAGCAGGGGGTCGGCCGGCTCGAGGTCGGCCTGCCGCGGGAGAGCTTCGCGGCGATCGCGGCCACCGAGCGCTTCTACACGGGCAACGGCTTCGCCCTGCTCGGCCCGCGCATGCGGAGGTTGCTGGATGAGTGAGCTGCTGATGATCGAGCAGCGCCCCGCCAACGGGAACGATGACGGTGACGCGGCGCTCTGGATCCTCGAAGGCGGGCAGGTGCTACCGGGGATGGACGACGGTCGGCGCATGGCCGAGGTCCGCGAAGGGCTCCGGCGCCACGCCCGCGTACGCTCGGAAACCGCCGACGCGACCAGCGAGGAGGTCGAGCGGACGCTGGGCACCCTGCACGAGCAGCACTACCTGGACGCCCTGGCGACCGCCACCGACGTGCCGGTGACGATGCCGGAGCTGACGCCGCCCGGACTTCCACCCGACATTCCCGTCACCGCCGGCCTCGTCAGCGCCGCCCGCGAGGGGGTGCGGACCGCGATCGCGGCGGCCGAGCGACTGCTCGACGGCGCCCGCTACAGCTACGCGCTCTGCCGCCCCCCCGGCCATCACGCCGGGCCCGCCTGGCTGGCCGGCTACTGCTACCTCAACACCGCGGCGGCGGCGACCCAGACGCTGCGCGAGGGCGGCATGACTCCGGTCGGGATCCTCGACATCGACCTCCACTACCCGAACGGGACCGCAGCGATCGTCGCCTCGATGCCCGACACCAGCCTGCACTCGCTGCACGCCTGGCCGGTGACCAACGTGGCAGGCAAGTCGGTGGCGCCCCGCAGCGAGCGCGAACGCGTCGTCTCCTTCCCCGGGAACCCCGATGCCGAGTCCTACATCGACGCCCTCGCCACCTCGATCGAGATGCTCGCCGATTCCTCGAAGGTGCTCGTCGTCTCGCTCGGCTACGACATCGTCGCCGGAGACCCGCACGGCTCCTGGGCCTTCTCGCCGCCGATCTTCGAGCGGATCGGCTCGATGCTGGCGGCCACCGGGCTACCCGTCTGCACGATCCAGGAGGGCGGCTACGCGCTCGGCAGCCTCGCCGAGTGCAGCCATGCCTTCGCCACCGGACTGCTCGACGGAGCCGGGGCATGAGCGGGCTGGAGACGTTTCGCCGTCGGCTCGACCCGATCGACGAGGAGATCGCCCGCCTGCTCGGCGAGCGCTTCGAGATCTGCCGCGAAGTCGCCCGCTACAAGTCCGCGGAGGGGATTCCGATGATGCAGCCCGAGCGGGTCGCCGAGGTGCGGGCGCGCTACCTCGCCCGCGGTGCTGAGGCCGGCCTTCCCGCCGAGTTCACCGCCGAGCTCTTCGAGCTCCTGATCGGCGCCACCTGCAAGCTGGAGGACGAGCTGATGGAGGGGAGCGAGGCGTGAGCGCCCTTCCCCCCGGCCCCTCCCTCCCCAGTGACCGCCAGACGGTTCGCTGGACCGAGGAGCCCCTGCCCTTCCTCGAGGAGTGCCACGAGCTCTACGGCGACACCTTCACCCTCCAGCTCCTCCACCTCGGCACCTGGGTCGTCCTCGCCGATCCGGAGGACGTGAAGCGGGTCTTCACCGCGGACAAGAGCCAGCTCGGGGTAGGGCTGCCGAACTTGATGCTCGCCCCCCTGCTGGGCTGGCGCTCGGTGATGCTGATCGAGGAGCCCGAGCACATGACCCGGCGCAAGATGATGCTGCCGCCCTTCCACGGCGAGCGGATGAAGGCCGACGCCGAGATGATGGCCGAGATCGCGCGGCGCGAGGTGCGGTCCTGGCCGGTCGAGGAGCCCTTCGAGCTCTGGCCCCGCATGCAGGCGGTCACCCAGGAGGTGATCATGCGCGCCGTCTTCGGCCCCGACGAGGGCCGCCTCGACCACCTGCGGGAGCTGCTCACCCGGCTCACCGAGACGGTCAACGACGCGGATCAGCTGGCCATGCTCGCCGCCCACGGCCCGGACTGGCTGGAGAGCAGCGACAAGTACCGGCAGACGATGGCGCCGGTGGAGGAAGCGGTGCTGGAAGAGGCGCGGAGGCGACGGGAGGAAGGAGAGAATGGCCGCAAGGACGTGGTCTCGATGCTGGTCGACGCGCGCTACGAGGACGGCGCGCAGATGAGCGAGAAAGAGCTCCGCGATGAACTGCTGACCCTGCTCACCGATGGCCCCACCTCCACCTCGCTTGCCTGGGCCTTCGAGCGCCTGCTGCGCCACCCGGAGAAGCTCGAGCGCCTGCAGGAGGAAGTCCTCGGCGGCGAGGGCGACGCCTACCTGGACGCGGTGATCAAGGAGACGCTGCGGATCCGCCCGCCGGTGCCGGTGGTCGTGCGGCGGCTGCTCGAGCCGATGGAGCTGGGCGGATACGAGATCCCGGCGGGCACGGTCGTCGCGCCCTGCGTCTACCTGATCCACCAGCGCGAGGACGTCTACCCGAACCCCGGCGAGTTCGAGCCCGAGCGCTTCCTCGAGCAGCGGCCCGGCACCTACACCTGGATCCCGTTCGGCGGCGGCGCCCGCCGCTGCCTCGCCGCCAGCTACGCCGAACAAGAGATGAAGCGGGTGATGAGGACCGTCCTGAGCGAGGTGAAGCTGCGCCCAGTCGAGTCTCGCGCCGAGCAGGTGGCGAGGAGCGCGATCGCCTTCAGCCCGGGCCAGCACGGCCTCGTCGTCTCCAGCCCCCTGACCCCCGCGTACGCATGAGCACCGAGACCGACCTGCTCGTCGTCGGCGCCGGCGCGAAGGCGGCCGGGATCGCGACCAAGGTCCACTCCCTCAACGGCCTCGGCCTCGCCTCGCTCTCGATGAAGGTGATCGAGGGAACGGAGGTCGCCGCCTCCTGGCTCGGCCTCAACGGCGCCACCTCGGGCGAGGAGCCGCTGGCCGTCACCCCGATCAAGGACGTCGGCTTCCCCTACCAGAGCTTCCGCGAGTTCGGCGAGGCGGGCGAGGCGATCGACGACGCCACGATGCGTTTCTCCTGGCAGCGCTACATGGTCGGCCTGCGGCGCTACGCGCGCTGGATCGACGCCGGATCGCCGTCCGTGCGCCACCGCGACTACGGCGAGTACCTGCAGTGGGTGCTCTCGCGGGCGACGGACGGGGTCAGCCACCTGCGCGGACGGGTGACGCGGATCTCGCTCGACGAGGCGGGCGAGCGCTGGGTGGTCGAGGTCGAGGAGCCCGCGGGAACGTCCCGACACAGCAGCCGCGCCCTCGTCCTCACCGGCCCCGGGGTCCACCGCGCCTTCCCGCACGAGTCGGCGATCGCTTCGAGGGTCTTCCACTGCGACAGCAAGCGCAGCGAGTTCGCTCGGCTGCCGAGCGAGGAGAACTGCGACATCGCCGTGGTCGGCGGTGGCGAGAGCGCGCTCAGCTGCGTGATGTTCCTGCGCGGCTTCCGGCCGCGCAGCAGGTTCACCATCTACACGCCGATGCTGCCGCTGAGTCGCGGCGAGAGCTTCCTCGAGAATCGCGTCTTCTCCAACCCCGACGTGATCGAATGGGAGTCGCTCGATCTGGAAGCGCGGCGGGACTTCGTCAAGCACAGCGACCGCGGGGTCTTCGATCCACCGAGCCTGGAAGCGATCGGCTACGACAATCGCTGCCAGTTCGTCACCGGGCGGGTCACCGACGTCGCCGCGGCCGACGGCGGCGAGCGCGTGCGCGTCGACTACGAGGCGCCCAGCGGCACCACCGGTGCGGAGCACGACTACGTCGTCAACTGCACCGGCTTCGACCTGCTGGCGCAGCTGCGAACCCTCTTCCCGACTGAGATGCGTGCCGAGATCGAGCGACAGACAGGTGGGCTGTGGGAGCGGCCCTCCTCGCAGGAGGTCCCGATCGGTCGCTTCCTCGAGTTGAAGGGAATGAGCCCCCGTATCCAGGTCCCCGGCCTGGCGGGATTGAGCCAGGGCCCCGGCTTCGCGAATCTCGGCGCCCTCGGCCTGCTCTCCAACCGTGTTTTGCAGCCCTTTTTCATCGAGAAGGAGCAAGCGCTAGAGAAGTCCTCATTGCTTGACATTCCTGTAGTGATCGAATAGGGTCGCCGCCGCTGACGCCGATCTGATGTCACCCGTGGAATCACCCGAAGAGCAGGGAGTTCTCGACAGCCTGAAGAGGGTGCCAACGGCGGGATGGATTGCCGGCGGCATCCTGGTCATAGCCCTGGTTGTTGTGGTCGGAGTTCTCCTCGCCTCGGGCAGCTCCTCCGGCGACGAAAATGTCAACTTCACCGGCTCGGCCTACCCCAACGTCGACCTCTCGAACACCCGCCAGGTCGGTGGCCCGATCAAAGCCGCCACGGTTGCCGACCTCGAAGTCGCTTGGACGCTGCCCCTGGAAGCGGAAAGCTCGTTCGGCAGCTACGCCGCCTCGCCGGTGGTCGTCAACGGCGTCGTCTACTCGCAGGACCTGGTCTCCAACGTGCAGGCGATCGAGCTCGAGAGCGGAGAGGTTCTGTGGGAAAAACCCTACGAATCGGCCACCCTCGGACCCAACGGCGTCACCGTCGGCGACGGGCGCGTCTACGGGGCGACCGCCACCGATGCGTTTGCCCTCGACCAGGAGACCGGCGAAGAGCTCTGGTCGGTTCCCCTGACCCGGATCAGCACAGAGAGTGTCGACATCGCCCCTGGCTACCACGACGGCCTCGTCTACTTCTCCACCGTCCCGACCAACTCCAGCGCCACCTACGAAGCCGGCGGCGTCGGCGTGCTCTGGGCACTCGACGGCAAAACCGGCAAAAAAGTGTGGAACTTCGAAACGGTCCCGAAAGACCTCTGGGGCAACCCCAAAGTCAACTCCGGCGGCGGCGCCTGGTACACGCCCGCCTTCGACGAGAACGGCGACATGTACTTCGGCGTCGGCAACCCCGCGCCCTTCCCCGGCACGCCGCAGTTCCCCTCGGGGGCGAGCCGCCCGGGCCCCAACCTCTACACCAACTCGATCGTGAAGATGGACGCGACGACGGGGAAAATGGACTGGTACTACCAGCAGACGCCCCACGATCTCTATGACTGGGACTTCCAGGGACCGCCGATGCTGGTCAAAGCCGGTGGACGCGACCTCGTCGTCGCTTCCGGCAAGTCCGGGATCGCCGTCGGGCTCGACCGCGAAACCGGAAAACTGATCTGGAAACGGCCGATCGGGATCCACAACGGCCACGACGACGACGGCCTGATGGCGATGCGGGGTGAAGCCTCGCGGATCAGAGGGGGCCCTGGATATCCCGGGGTTCTAGGCGGCGTGATCGCGCCCCCGTCGACCGATGGCTCGACCGCCTTCTTCCCCGTCGTCAACCAGTCCATGAACATCGTCTCCGGCTCCGAAGTCGGCGGTGGCGGCGCGCCCGGCGGCGAACTGGTCGCGCTCGACGTCAAAACCGGTGCCGTCAAGTGGAAACACAAATTCCCGGGCGCAACCCCGTTCGGCGCCACCAGCGTGGTCAACGACCTCGTCTTCGCGACCACCTCCGACGGAGTCCTCTACGCCTTCGACAAGGACGACGGGAACGACGTCTGGGAAACGGCGCTGCCCGCCGGCATCAATGCCGGCCTGGCGATCGGCGGCGACACCCTGCTCGCTCCGGCCGGCGTCCCGACCGGCGCCGGCCAGACGCCTCAGATCGTCGCCTACCAACTGCCCTGAGCGAAACCGCAACGCGCGGAGCGTGCCGGGGAGGTCAGGCCTTGCGGCCCTCGGCGAAGATCTCGAACTGGTTGTCGCGCGGCTTGCGCGGCTTGCCGCTGCCCCGGTAGACGTTGGCGAGGGACATCCCCACCGACTCGTAGATCTCGGCCAGTTCGTCGGTCGTGTAGAGGCGCTGGCGGAACGGGATCGGCTCGTAGCGCTCGAACACCTCGCCGAAGCGGATCGGCACGGTGGAGCCTTCCAGGTAACGGGTCTGGGAATTCCAGTGGTGGTCGCTTAGTTCCAGCGTCGCCTCGCCCGCGATCCAGCTTTTCTTCGGCAGGTTCTTTTCCGCGTGCAGAACGTTGGGGAGCTGCACCAGGTGGCCACCGCCCGCGCGCAGTGCTTTCGAGACGATCTCGAAGGTTCGGTAGTTCTCCTCATCGGTCTCGAAGTAGCCGACGGCGCCGTCGTTGAGGCTGAGCACAATGTCGAACTCGTCCTCCATCTCGAGCTCACGCAGGTCGGCCTCGAGATAGGTGATGTCGAGGTCCTGTTCGCCGGCGTCGCGCTTGGCCAGCTCGATCAGCTCTGCCGAGATGTCGACGCCGACCACCTCGAAGCCGCGGCGCCGCAGCTCCGTCGAGTGACGGCCGATCCCGCAGGCGAGGTCGAGCACCCGCTCGCCGCCCTCCGGCCTCAACATCGTCATCGCGCGGTCGACTTCGGCGATGGTCCGGTCGGCCCACGGCATCTGCCTCGTCTCGAGCGGAAAGCCGCGCGTGTACCAGTCCTGAGGTACCTCAACCTCGGTCATTGCTCTAAAAGCTTATAAGTAATCGGCGCGGGGGTGCTACCTGCTCGCGGCAAGCCACTGGCGCTCCTTCGAGCGCATGACCGGTGTGGCGAGGAGGCCGCCGAGGCGGCGCTGCAGGTTGCGCAGGCGCGAGTCGTGCCCGGCCGGCAGCAGCTTGGCCAGCTGGCGATACTCGCGCGAGACCTGGCTCGTGCGGAAGACAGTGGCGATCGTTCCCAGCAGCTCTGAGGGCTCGGCTACCGTGGTCCTCGCCAGCTCCTCGCCTTCGGCGGTGACCACCAGCTCGGCCGGATAGCTGCGGGTAGGCGGCGGCTGCATCGGCGCCGCCAGCGCCTCGCCAATCGCCTCGGCCAGCTCGGTGCGGACCGTGCCGACATCGCGTGAGCGCGCAGTGGCCCGTCCCTGCCCCTCCTTAGCCGTCACCAGCCGGGCGCTGCCGAGCTCGCCCTCGTCGAGCTCCTCGAGCATCCAACGGTCGCCGGCGGCAGCCAGGACCGGGATCCCCTCGACGGCGAGGCCCTGCGCGTAGACACGGGTCTCACTCAGCGACTCGCCGTCCAGCAGCACCTCCATCTCCCAGACGAAGGTGTGAGAGCAGAACGCGCGCGGGTTCGGGGTGCTGGCGTGGTGGCCGATCATCACGACCGCATCGAGCGGCCCGCCGTTGGCCTTGGTGAACGAAGGGTCGGCCTCGACCAGAGCGAGGTCGGCGATCGGCCGCACCTCGACCTCCTCCGGCATCCGCTCGCGCAGAATGTTGGTCCCGACCATGTGCCAGTCCCCAACCGAGATCCGCTCGACCCCGCCCCTGCGCAAAGCATCGACCGCGACCAGCACCTCTTCAGTCATCAGCCTGCGCCCCCGCGCATAAGCAGCCGGATGCGACGGCAGGCAATCGCCATAGTCGTCGATCCCCGCAATCCCCTCCATGTCTGCTGCGATGAGGACGTTCACGCGCCGGAGCCTAACGACAGCTATCGGCCAAGGGCAGTAGGGCAACGCCCGTCGCAGTAACCGCCAAGACCCCCACCTTCGCAGCCCCCCGTCAACTGATGGCCGACCCAGGTCGAAGTCGATGCGAGCAGGGCCATATCGCTACCGGAACTCGAACTCCGTTTCAGTGAGCTTTACGGCCCGCCGAGGCGCCAAGTGAAATTGCCCTTCGCGTAGTTGATGGTCGCCGTGTATCGATAGCCTTCCTGAAATTCGCCTTCTTCGCTGGTAATTGCCAAGCAAGAGAAGTTCTGGGCGGCGAGGCTGGTATCTACCTTTCCACCTTCGGCTTCGCATGACGTTTCAGAGACGTATTCCGAGATGCCTTCTTCGGCTTCGCCATTCGCGTCCTCAGTGATGGCCACCTCAAGTTCCTTAACGCTTTCTCGTCCGTACTCTGCTTCGACGCGTTCGAGTTCTTCTTCGGTTTCCAGCTCTTCTTCAGCCAACCTTTCTTCTTCAGCCTTTTCTTGCTGTGCAAGCTCGCGTTCTTCTTGTTCTTCCTTCTGTTCCTGTGCAACCCGATTGTCGTGGTTGACCTTGGCGATCACTCCAGCCGTACATGCCCCGACGAGCAGGCCGAGAATCACGCCACCGACAGCAATCTTCTGTCGTTTCGACATGCCTTTGATGCGTTTCTTCGCTCGCAGCCTCCGGCTGCGGATGAAGCTGGCGCCGCAATGAGGGCAAGTGTCATCAAGCGTTTGCGACTGTGCCGAACAGTTCGGGCAGACTCGAACCGGCGGTTCCTTGGCAATGGCGTCGCCCGATGCTGGCTTGCTCTCCGAGTCTGGCTGTTTGGGCCGATCGCTCATCTGCTGCCAAGCTAGGTGGAAGAGTCAGCTGGCTGCGGTTTGAGCTGGGCTGCGGCGGCGAAGTCATGATTGCAGCCAGGACACGCAGTCAGACCCTTCTTGACTCTCTCCCCGCATACCGGACACACACGGCCCTTTGGTCTAGTCATCAGCCAAATCAGCGAAAGGAACACAAAGCCGATGAAGCCGATGAAAAGAATTAGGGCGACACCGATTCCCGTCCCAGCTTCACAGGCTTCCTGCTCTAGTTGCGTCGCCTCGGATGTGCAATCGCTTCCGGCTGCTCCGGCAATCGCCCACAGAAGGATCAGCGTCGACCAGACGATCAGCGCCCAGGTCATCTTTCGCCACCGCGGTCGTTTCATCTACTGACAACCCATCCTTATTCGATCTTTTCCCAGGTGCCGCAGCCACCGGTTTCGAAATAGGGGGAGTTGATTTCCAGTGTTTGAGTGCTGTTCGCACCGCCGTTTTCGCGAATCGCGCCGGGATTCGCCTTTCCGAGCAGCGCCCAGTAGCAACTGCCGCCCCCAGGAGCGCGATATACGCCGGGCTGATAGTCGCGCCCCTGCTGCCAAACCCCATCCGGAATCGTGGTTGAGGTGGGAGCAGTCGTTTCTTCGGCCGTTTCCGAGGTTGCGCCAGATGATTCCGCAGAATTTGTGACGGTCTCCGTGACGGTCTCGGGCTCACTTGAGCCACAGCCTGCAGCCACCAGAACCAGCACGATCAATACCCCGAGCACCCAGAACTGCCGCATCTCAACCTCCCGATAGCCGTTGAAGCGACCGCGACAGTACCCGATTCTTCACGCATAGGACTTAAATCTCGATCAATCAGCCTCCGACACCGAGACGGAACCCTTGAAGACGTAGCGACAGATCTCTTCGCTTGGCTCGCCGTCGCGCAAGACAAATTCAACTCATCGAGGGCTCGGCGCCCCTTCTGTACGAGTTTCAGAAGGCTCTGGCCCCTACCTCTGGAGATCGAGATGGATCATGCGCAGCAGCTCGTGGAGTACCGCCAGCGGAACACAAGACGAACCACGCGGCACGGGTGGTGGGTGATTCGATCTCGCTGGCACGGTAGTTCGTCATTACGCAATCGGCGGAAATCACCGAAGCGAGATCGGTACGGAGGTCGGCCAAGCCGCCACAGCCTCTTGGTAGCCCTTGCCATAGGCGTCGGCGGTCCGAAAATCATCGTCACGTGGTCAACCCGCTCGCCGAACTGGTCGAGCTCGCTGGTCCCGGCTCTCGCTAGTCAGCGTTAGAGACCGAGGAGCCCTCCGACCGCGAGGATCGCCGCGAGGACGCAGAGGGCGAGGAAGAGTGCGGTTGCGATGTAGACCCACCGTGGGTTGGGTTCTCCGTCAATTCCTTCCTCCTCAGCCAGGGTTTCTGGGTAACGGGCTTTTGCGCGCGCAAGCTTGGCTGGGCCATAAAGATGGCGGGCCCACCAAGACTCGGGTCGGGCCAGTCTGAAGCCCGTGATCCACCAAACAATCCCGAGCGTGTACCAGCCGTGATCAAACAGGGGCCACTGACCCTTCAGGACCGTGACCGTCGCCGGCCCGATGATCAGCACGACCCAGAGACCGATGCCGTAGGCGATGGCGACCCCCGTCGAAACCGCAAGCAGCTCCACGGGGTGCAGTATCGCCGGTCGGGGCTACTCGCCGATAATCCCGATGCGGTAGGCGCCCGACACGGACGAAGCGGATGCGGTGACCGCCGGGGCGGTAGGGCGGCTTTTCGGCTCGACGCCTTCTTTGGCGGGGGAACGAGGGTTGCCTCCCGAGGTCGTCGACGAGGATCGCGAGGTGGTTGTAGGTCAGCTCGAGGCAGTTCGTCGCCGGCGAAGGATCGATCCAAGAAGCGCTTCGACGCCCGGATCGTCTAGCCGGTCTCGCGAGTCTGGATGAGGGATCGAGGCCGACGAGGGCCATGAGCCATACCGCTACGGGGATTCGAACCCCGGTTTCCGGACTGAGAATCCGGCGTCCTAGTCCCCTAGACGATAGCGGCGCGGGAGCGACATCCTAGCGAGCGCGGGCGGCGGCTCGTCTCGTCGCCAGAGGCCAGGCAGTGACCGCCAGGCGGTAGATTGCCTGCTTCCGGCGGCTGTGGCGGAACTGGTAGACGCGCACGGTTCAGGTCCGTGTGGAGGCAACTCCGTGGAGGTTCGACTCCTCTCAGCCGCATAGGTGCCGCGCGCTCAGGCGCGCGTTAGGCGGGCTGCTTCGCCGCCGCGTGCCAGCCGGCACGGGCAGCAGTGTCGGCGATCTCGTCGACGAAGAGTGGCCAGAGCGCTTCGGGGAAGTCGTGGCCCATGCCCTCGACCATGCGCAGCCGGGCGCCGGGGATGGCGCGGGCCGTGGCACGGCCGCCGCTGGGTCGGATCAGCGGGTCACGGGTGCCATGGATCACGGTCACCGGCAGGGTCAGGTCGCCGAGGGCCCGCGTGCGACTACCGGAGGCCGAGATCGCGTGGATCTGGCGCATGATGCCGGCGGGGTTGTGGGAACGCTCGTACATCCTGCCCGCGATCTCCCGCAGCCGCTCCTCGTCCATCGCGAAGGCGGGTGAGCCGATCAGCTCGAAGGTCTTGACGACGCGCTCGACGTAGGCGTACCTGTCACGAGGGAAGTCGGAGAGCAGCAGGGCGTAGGCCTTCGGGGTCGGCGTGCCGACCAGGCGGTTGCCGGTCGTCGACATGATCGAGACCAGCGAGCGAACCCGCTCGGGCTGCTCGATCGCCAGTGTCTGGCCAATCATCCCGCCCATCGAGGCGCCGACCACATGGGCCGAGTCGATCTCGAGGTGATCCATCAGCCCGGCCGCGTCGGCCGCCATGTCAGAGAGCCGGTAAGCCGCGGTCGAGCGGCGGCCGACGAAGACATCGATGCGCTTCGGAATGCCCGCCGAGTCGATCATCGTCGAGCGGCCGATGTCGCGGTTGTCGAAACGCACAACCCGGAACCCGCGCTCAGCCAGCGTTGCGCAGAAGGCCTCGTCCCAGGCAAGCATCTGGGTGCCCAAGCCCATGACCAGGAAGAGTGGCTCACCATCCGGGTCGCCGATCTCCTGGTAGGCGATCTCGATTCCGTTGGCGGGCGCGAGGCGCTCCTCGCTGAGGCTGTGCATGCGGGAAGTCTAGCCGGGACTGGCCAGCTGGCCAGGAAGTAAGTTGACCTTGTGCGTACGGCGATCGTCTCCGACCTCCACCTCGGCAGTGCCTTCGGCGAGGACCTGCTGCGCGACGCCGAGATCCGCCAGGTCCTGCTCGGCGAGATCGCAGGTGCCGACCGGCTCGTCCTGCTCGGCGACGCGCTCGAGCTGCGCGAAAGGCCGCTGGCGCCGATGCTGGAGGTGGCACGGCCCTTCTTCGAGGACCTCGGAGAAGCGATGCGGGGGCGAGAGGTCCTGCTCGTGCCCGGCAACCACGACCACCGCCTCGCCGAGCCGCTGCTGGAGGAGCTGGCACTCGCCGGCGTGCCGCTCGGGCTCGAGCACCGCGGCGAGCCGCGCACGGGGCCGCTGGCACGGATCGACAGCTGGCTCGGGGAGGCTCAGCTCGCCGTCGCCTACCCCGGCGCCTGGCTGCGCGACGACTTCTACGCGACCCACGGCCACTACATGGACTGCCACATGAGCCTGCCGCGGATGGAGTGCCTCGCGGCGGCGGCGATGATGCGCAGCTTCGGCTCGCCACCCGAGGCCGCGACCCCCGAGGACTACGAGCGGGTCCTCCGCCCCATCTACGGCCTCTCGTTCGGGTTCGCCCAGTCGGGCCTGGCGCGAAAGGCGGCGAGGCCCTCGGAACGAGCCTGGCGGAGGATCTCGACGCAGGATGGAGGCAACGGCCGGCTCCGCCGCCATGCCACGCGTACCGCACTCGCCGCCGGCATCCCCGCCGTCGTCTGGACCCTCAACCGCCTGCTCGACGCCGAGTTCTCCGCCGACCTCTCCGGAGCATCGATCTCGCGCAGCGGGATCGATGCTGCGACCGAGCTGGCACGCCGGCTGCAGCTGGGCGCAACCCAGATGATCACCGGTCACACGCACAGGGCCGGTCCCCGGGCGGACGAGGCCGGCTGGGATCTGCCGGGCGGTGGCAGCCTGCACAACTCGGGCAGCTGGATCTTCGCCTCGGCCTTCCACCACCCTGGTCGCCCACCAGGCCCCTACTGGCCGGGGACGGTGACCTGGCTCGAGGACGACGATGCTCCGCGGCAGGTGAACCTGCTCGCGGAGCGCTCCGGCGACGAGCTCGGCGCGATCGCCGCGCGGCTGGCCGGCTCGTGAACGGCGCGCGCTAGGCGAGCCGGAGGTGGCTCGACGGAGCCTCCCCGCTGTTGCTCCGGCGAGTCACCCCCGGCTCGCCAGCCACTCGGCGATCGTGCGGCCGATCTCCGGTCCCGCGTCCTCTTGAAGGAAGTGACCCGCGTTGGCGACCTCACGCGGCGGCGGGAAGTTGAGCCGCTCCGAGACCCGCTCGCCGACCGAGAAGGGCAGCACCGGGTCGGAATCGGCCCAGAGCACCAGCGCCGGGCGCTCGTCGGTACGCAACGCATCGGCGACCCGCTGCCCCTCGAGGGCCCCGGGCGAGTCGGGCTCGGTCGGCAGGATCAACGGGAAGGCGCGCGCGCCGGCCTTCGACTGCGGCGTCGGGTAGGGCGCCTCGTAGGCGGCGATCACCTCGTCGCCTGGGTCGTTCTTGCAGCCTCCCCGGACCAGGAAGCCGACCGGGACGTCCTCGTTGCCGCGGACGAACTCGCGGAACTGGAGCCAGGTCTCGCTCATCTGCTGGTGACCGGTGAACGGGCCCGTGTCCATGATCACCAGGCGGGAGAAGCGATCCGGGTGCTCCACCGCCAGCCGCAGCCCGATCGGCCCGCCCCAGTCGTGGACGACCGCCGTCGCGTCGCGGATATCGAGCTTCTCGAGCAGGGCCGACATCAGCTCGACGTGGCGGTCATAGGTGTACCAGCCGAGATCGGTGGGCTTGTCGGAGCGGCCGAAGCCGGCGTAGTCGGGGGCGATGCAGCGGTAACCGGCGTCGCGCACCGGCGGGATCACCTTGCGCCAAAGGAACGACCAGGTCGGCTCGCCGTGGAAGAAGACGACCGGCTGCCCCTCCCCCTCGTCCAGATAGGCGAGGCGGAGCCCGTCCACCTCGTGATAGCTCGACTTGAAAGGGAGGTCGGGCAGGCCTTCAAGGCTCTCCTCCGGCGTTCTGACGACGTCCACGCTCATTGTCGGCGCAGTCTATTCCGTGCCGTCAGCTCAATCCCCACTTTTCCGATCAGCTTTGTGCTACTCTGCCCGCCTTCTTTAGCACTAAGTCAGTCAAGAAACTAAGTCACTCAGCAAAGAAAGGAACTTTCATGGGGAACGCTCGCAAGGACACCCGGCGTCGCAGCGTGAGCATCGGCCTCTTGGCCGCCCTCCTCGCGCTTGCAATCGCAGTCGTCGGAGCAGGATGCGGTGGCGACAACTCCGCAACCGGGTCGTCCAGCGGCGGGAAGCTCGACATCGTCGGCTACTCCACTCCGGAGGCCGTCTACGAGGAAAGCCTCGAGCCTGGCTTCCAGGGCACCTCGGCGGGCGCCGACGTCAGCTTCAGCAATTCCTTCGGCGCCTCCGGCGACCAGAGTCGCGCGGTCGAGGCGGGCCAGCCGGCCTCTGTCGTCCACTTTGCCCAGGGCGGCGACATGAGCCGCCTGGTCGAATCCGGTCAGGTCGTCCCCGACTGGGATCAAAATAAATACAAGGGAATCGCCCAGGACTCGGTCGTGGTCATGACAGTCCGCAAGGGCAACCCTGAGGGTCTGGAGTCACTCGACGACCTGCTCACCAAGGACGTCGAGATCGTCACCCCCAACCCGTTCAGCTCCGGTGCGGCCCGCTGGAACATCATGGCGATCTACGGCTCGCAGCTGCATCAGGGCAAGTCGCCCGAGGAGGCACTCGACGCGGTGAAGACGGTGCTGGAGAAGACCGTGGTCCAGCCCGGCAGCGCCCGTGACGCACTCGCGGCCTTCACCCAGGGCGAGGGCGACGTCCTGCTCGGCTACGAGAACGAGGCGATCAAGGCCCAGGAAGAGGGCGAAGACGTCGACTACGTGATCCCGCCCAGCACGATCCTGATCGAGACCCCGATCGCGGTCACCAAAGACGCGCCGGAGGCGGCCCAGAGGTTCCTCGACTACATCTGGTCGGACGCCGGCCAGGAACTGTGGGCCGAGAACGGCTACCGCCCGGCCAACAAGAGCCTGGTCGACCCGAAACAGTTCCCGACCCCGGAGGACCTGTTCACGATCGCCGAGTTCGGCGGCTGGGAAAAAGTTAACGACGAGTTCTTCGATGACGAAACCGGCTCCGTCGCCGAGATCGAGAAAGAACTCGGAGTCTCGACGAGCGGCTGATGGACGCGCACCCGGCAAGCATTCCCCCAGTACAGGCAGCACCCCGGGCAGGCATCCGCCTGCCCGGGGTCGGCGCCGGCCTCGGCCGCGGCATGGTCGTCCTCTACCTCTCCCTGATGGTGCTGCTGCCGCTGGCGGCGGTAGTCGACGAGTCGCTCTCCAAAGGACTTGATGCTTTCTGGAGCTCGGTCACCGGTGACCAGGCGATGGCGGCGCTGAAGCTGACCGTCGTCTGCTCGCTGATCGTGGTCGCGATCAACGCCGTCTTTGGCACGATCATCGCCTGGGTCCTCGTCCGCGACGAGTTCCCCGGCAAGGCCGCCGTCAACGCCCTGATCGACCTCCCCTTTGCGCTGCCGACGATCGTCGCCGGCCTCACGCTGCTCACCCTTTACGGGGCAAAAAGCCCGATCGGCCTCGACGTCGCCGGGACGAGGGTGGCCATCGTGGTGGCGCTCTGCTTCATCACCCTGCCCTTCGTCGTCCGCTCGGTGCAGCCGCTGCTGATAGAGATGGACCGCGAGATGGAGGAGGCGGCGACCTCGCTCGGGTCGGGCGGTTTCACCACCTTCCGCCGCATCATCTTCCCCAACCTGCTGCCGGGCGTCGTCGCCGGGGTGATGCTCGCCTTCGCCCGGGCGCTGGGCGAGTACGGCTCGCTGATCCTGATCACGGGAAACATCCCCTTCGAGACCGAGGTCTCCTCGGTCTTTATCCGCAGCCAGATCGAGTCGGGGAACACCGCCGGAGCCTCCGCTGTCTCGGTGGTGCTGCTGGCGCTCTCAGTCGTGATGCTGATCGCGGTCAGCCTCTTCGCCCACTCCGGAACGCACGGCGAGAAGCGCGGCATTCTGGTTCGCGCGATCAACCGCGTGATCAGCCGTTCCCAACTGGGAGGGGGAAGCTGATGACCCCCACCGCTCCCGCCAAGTGGGGCCTGCGCGGCTTGGCGTTCGGCTACCTCGGCCTGCTGTTGCTCGCCCCCGTCGGGATGATCTTCTACAAGACCTTCGAGCACGGCCTTGGGCCGCCGGTCGACGCGATGACCTCACCGGAGGCCCTGCACGCGATCCAGCTGACCCTGTTGATGGTCGCGGTCGCCGTGCCCCTGAACACCATCTTCGGTGTCGGTTGTGCGCTGCTGCTGGTCCGCCGCCGCTGGTGGGGGAACTCGATCGTCGACGGGATCATCAACCTCCCCTTCGCGGTCTCGCCAATCGTCGTCGGCCTTTCGCTCTACCTGCTCTACGGCAACACCGGCTGGTTCGGTCCCACGATGGCCGAATGGGGCATCCAGGTGCTCTTCTCGTGGCCGGGCATGGTCCTGGCCAGCATCTTCGTCTCGCTGCCCTTCGTGGTGAGGGAGACGGTGCCGGTACTGCAGGAGATCGGCACCGAGCAGGAGCAGGCGGCCTCGACCCTCGGGGCGAACGGGTGGCAGACCTTCTGGCGGATCACCCTGCCGGCGATCCGCTGGGGCGTCGCTTACGGCGTCGTGCTGACGGTCGCCCGCGTGCTGGGCGAGTTCGGTGCGGTGACGATCGTCTCGGGTTCGATCTCGGGCGAGACGGAAACCATGCCGCTGTTCGTCGCCAAGGCCTTCGAGCAGTTCCAGGAGGAAGCGGCCTACGCCGGCGCGATCGTCCTCGCCCTGCTCGCCCTGACCACGCTGCTGCTGATGAGCGTCGGCGGCCGCAAGGCGAAGGCGAGCAGCGGCGGCTCACTTCCTGCCGCCGAGCTCGCAGTCTCAACTTCCAACACGAAGGAGGGTTCCTGATGGGAATCGCAGTCGAGGGAGCGTTCAAGCGCTTCGGTGACTTTCAGGCTCTGGACGACGTCTCGATCGACGTGCCGGACGGCTCGCTGACGGCCCTGCTCGGGCCCAGCGGCAGCGGCAAGTCAACGCTGCTGCGGGCGATCGCCGGGCTCGAGGATCTCGATGCGGGCCAGGTCGTGATCAACGGCCAGGACGCGACGACGACGCCGGCTCAGAAGCGCGAGGTCGGCTTCGTCTTCCAGCACTACGCCGCCTTCAAGCACATGACCGTGTTCGGAAACGTCGCCTTCGGTCTGAAGATCCGCAAATGGAAGAGGCCCGAGATCAGCGACCGCGTGCACGAGCTGCTGCGCTTGGTCCAGCTCGACGGGCTCGCCGAGCGTTACCCCGACCAGCTCTCCGGCGGCCAGCGCCAGCGCATGGCCCTGGCGCGGGCGCTGGCGGTCGAGCCGCAGGTGCTGCTGCTCGACGAGCCCTTCGGCGCGCTCGACGCCAAGGTGCGCAAGGACCTGCGCACCTGGCTGCGCCGCCTTCACGACGAGATGCACGTGACGACGATCTTCGTCACCCACGACCAGGAGGAGGCGATGGACGTCGCCGAGCAGCTGGTCGTCATGAACGAAGGCCGCGTCGAGCAGTCCGGCACCGCAGGCGATCTCTACGAGCATCCCGCCAACGAGTTCGTGATGAGCTTCGTCGGCGAGGTCAACCGGCTCGGCGATCACTTCGTGCGGCCGCACGACATGGACGTCGTGCTCGACCCCGACGAGCGGACGGAGGAGGCGCTGGTGCAGCGCATCGTCGCGCTCGGGTTCGAGATCCGGGTCGAGTTCACTCTCGGCGACGGCACCGAGGTCTGGGCCCAGCTGACCCGCCCCGAACTCCAGAAGCTGGAGCTGCGCGAGGGGCAGATCGTCTACCTGCGGCCTGGCCAGACCAAGAGCTTCAGTAGCGGCGAGGCAGTCTCTGCAGCCGCCTGAAGGGGCGACGGGGCGGGGCGCATCTTGCCGGGTGGCGCCCCGCCCCACCTCGCCATCAGGTCACTCGTCGCTCAAAGCTCTTCTCCAGCGACTCCTCGTCCTCCTCACCGGCGACCGTCTTGTCGAGGCGCACGATTGCCTCGCGGCCGTCGAGCCGCACCGTTCCCACCTGGTTGTCGAAGTAGGGCCCCTCGAGCAGGCGCCACCGAATGCCCGGCTCGGGCGCGCCCGAGAGGCGGGCCAGGGCACGGGCGAACCGGCCGAAAGGCCGGCTGAAGCCGAGCTGGATCGCCTTGCGCTCATGCTCGGCGAGGGGATTGCGGTAGGGCGAGCAAACCGCCTGGAGCACTCTGCTCTCGACTCCGGCGTCACGTTTGAAGGCGACGTCGCAGAGGTAGGCGTGATGGACGTCGCCGGAGAGGATCACGATCGAGGCCGGCGGCTTGCCGCGCTTGCCCGAGCCGACCTCTTCGAGCAGCGCGCGCAGGCGCTGGAAGGAGAACTGGAAGGCGGCCCAGTGGTCGAAGTCGCCGGCACGGCGCAGCTTCTCGCTGCCGCGTGCGACCAGGTCACCCCAGGCGCCATCGCAGAGACGCTCGTTCCAGGCCTCGAGGTCGTGGAAGGCGGGAGAGAGCAGGTAGGGCACCGTCGTGCAGATCAACAGGTGGTCGAAGTCGCCGCTGGCATGGTCGACGATCCACTCCCAGACCCGGTCGTCGCACATCGAGCGGCGCTCCTCGGTCAGGACCCGCGCCGCACGCGAGTCGATGAAGATCGTCCGCACCCCGTCGAGGTCGCGGCAGAAGCTCCACCTCGTTCCCGCCGCGGTGGAGTCGATCTCCTTCGCCCACTCGCGCAGGACATTGGCCGCGTCGGGATTGCCCCGCACCCGGGCATACACCTCGTTGTCGTCGAGCTCGCGCGGCGAGAGGTTGCCGAGGTGCTGGTAGATCCAGTAGCTCATGATGCCGCCGACGGCGCGCTCGTGCCACCAGTCCTTGCGATCCATCTCCTCGTGCCAGGAGCGCGAGATGTTCCAGTCGTCGCTCATGTCGTGGTCGTCCCAGGCCATCGAGAGCGAGACGGTCGAGAAGAGCCAGCGGATCAGCGGGTCCTCCCAGGACTCCTGGTAGAGCCAGGTGTACTCCTCGAAGTCCTTGATCTCCTCGCCGGGAGGCTGGGTGAGGTCACGGCGGGCACGGATTCGCTCGCGGGCGCGGGGAGAGCCCTCGTCGACGTAGACCTGGTCGCCGAGCATGAAGAGCAGCTCCGGCCAGTTGTCGCGGTCGTCCCGGACCATCTGCCGCGCCAGCACGTAGAGAGCATCGGGCTCATGGCCGTCGTCGTGCTCGTCTTTCGAGAGCGTGTACGGCTCCTCGTGCGGCAGCGCGACACGGCAGGAGCCGAAGCAGACGTCGAGCGGCTTGCCGGCCTCGAGAGTGCGGATGACGCTGGGCGGTAGGTCGTTGTCCGGAGGCGGCCAGCGGCGCTCGTCGTCGAGGGCGACTTCGTACTCGTAGAAGCCGCCGGGCTCGAGATCCTCGATGCGGACGAGCGCGTAGTGGTGCCCCTCGACGCCGAAGGTCTTCTCGCGATGCCCCAGGACCTCGACCTCGCAGGGCTCGCTGGTCTCGACCCAGACCGTGGCCTCGGTTTGCGAGACGTAGCGCAGCAGTGGGCCGAGGACTAGATCGGGCATGGCCCCCTCCATTCAATCGCGGTCTCCCTTCTCACGCCCCCTCCCCCTCCCAATCGTCTCGGCGACTCCCTGCCCCGCCCTCCCTCGCTTCCAGCTTCGCGGCCACTAGTCACCAAGTCCGTGGTCACCCAGCCGCAACACCCTTCCCTGCCGCGGATGGACAACACGTTACGGCCGTTACCCGTTCTTTGTCCAGCACGGCAGATCTCGCTCAAAGATAGGAAACCCGCTGCATTCCTCGAATAGGCTGGCCGTAAGTTCCTTGCCAATAGGCGGACGAAAGGGTTACTCATGAACGACGAGGGTTTGATCGGCGGCTGGTGGGTCTTCGCCGGTGTCCTGCTCCTGATCGCCGGTGTCCTCAACATCATCTACGGGATCGCCGCGATCGGCGACTCGAAGTTCTTCGCTGAAAACGTCGAGTTCATCCTCAGCAGCCTCAACACCTGGGGTTGGATCATCCTGATCATCGGGGTGCTCGAGCTGATCGCGGCGTTCTCGCTCTTCTCCGGAGGCGAGTACGGCCGCTGGGTCGGGATATTCGTCGGCTCGCTCAACGCGATCGGGGCGCTGCTCTCGATCCCGGCTTACCCGTTCTGGTCGCTCGCGGTCTTCGCGCTCTCGATCATCATCGTCTACAAGCTGGCCGAGGGTCCCACCGGCCCGAAGGCCGTCTAGCCAAGACGCCACCGCCCAGACGGGCGGTCAGACAACCTGCTGTGGACGAAGGCCCCGCTCCGGGGCCTTCGTCGTTCCCGCGGGCGCCGCAGCGGCTTCCGCACCGGCAAGCGTCGACCATGGCGCCGGGGTCGGCGTGCGCTCGACGTAGAGGACATCGGCGCGGCTGAGGCGGTCCTGCCAGTCGCGCCGCCGCTGGTCGAAGACGATGCCGAGGAAGCCGATCCCGAAGGTGATCACGGAGAGCCAGAGCCCGAGCAATCGTTTCAGCGAGCGTCCCAGCGAGAGACCGCGGCCATCGACGTCGAGCCGGATGCCGATGAAGCGCATGCCGGGTGTCTGCCCCGCCAGCGACCAGAAGCCAACCAGGTAGACGGCGCC
The DNA here is from genome assembly GCA_035557635.1 of Solirubrobacterales bacterium. Lineage (GTDB taxonomy): Bacteria > Actinomycetota > Thermoleophilia > Solirubrobacterales > 70-9 > VRUE01. The sequence continues at coordinate 117,996 of DATMDR010000017.1, forward strand.
GAGGGCGAGCCAGAGGCTGCCGCCGAGAGCCAGGGCAATCCCGGGAGCACCGCCATCGCTCGTGCCCGAGAAGACCGAGGCGACCAGCGCGGCGATCGCCGCCAGGCCGGAGAAGGAGAGGTTGACGATCAGCGCGTCCAAGCCGAGGGCGAGCCCTCGCGTGACCGCGCCCGCGCGATCGCTGAGTTGCTCGCGGCGACGGCGGAAGAAGATCCGCCGCACGAGCCGCTCGAAGCCGCTGTCGAGGCGACGGGCGCCGTCGCCGATCGTGTGGCCGACGTCCTCGATCAGGCCGACGCTCTGGGCGCTGATCGCGGCCCGCAGCTCCGGCGCCTCGGCGATCCGCTCGACCAGCCGCTGCGCCTCGTCGCTGGCCAGCAGCCGCCGCCAGACCTCATCGACCAGCTCACTGTCGAGGGCCTCGACCAGGGCGCGCTTGACCGCCTCGCTGTCGAGCGCCGACTGCACCGTCTCTTCGACCATCGGCCCTTTGAGGACCCGGGCGAGCGCCCGTTCGACCGCCTCGCTCTCGATCGCGGCGACCATCGCCTCCTCCGCCGCGGTCTCCACCGCGCGATCGATGCCGGCGGCCTTGGTGACACTGCGCGCGCTGCGCACCCCCGCCCCGAGCAGGCGCACCGAGAGCGGCAGAGGCCTTCCCGAAGGCCCCTCGCTCGAGGACGGAGAATTCGGTTCAGAGCCATCGGCCATTGTGGGCGAGTATAGGTCGGCGGCTAGCTCTTCAGCCGATCCAACAGCCGGTCGACGAAGGCAGCCTGGGCCGAATTGATCTTCTGCTTGGCGGTCTCGGGGTCGAGCCACTCGGCACGGTCGACCTCCGGGAACTCCCGCTGTTGACCGGAGCGCGGTGGCCACTCCATCTCGAAGGAGATGCTCTCGAGCGCCGCAGGGTCGAACTCCGCCTCCGCTGCCCAACAGTGGACGAGCTTGCCGCCCTTCTGGCGAACCGTGCCCAGCTCGACCAGCACCTCCGGCGCGAGCGCCGGTGCGGTCGGCCCCAGCTCCTCGCTCAGCTCCCGTAAGGCGGCCTCGAGCGGCTGCTCCCCTTCCTCGCATTCTCCCTTGGGGATCGACCAGGCCCCCTCGTCCTTTTTCGTCCAGTACGGCCCCCCGGGATGGACGAGCAGCACTTGCGGCGCACCCTCGACAAAGCGGAAGAGCAGGATTCCGGCGCTGGTCACACGCGGAATGCTATGCAGAGGCGTCTCTTGGGTCGATGCCCCGTAACGCTGAACTATCCTGCCCCGCGTGATCACGGCGGAGGAGATCGACGCCCTGTTCGGTCGCTCGCGAGATTCACTGCTGACGGAACTCGGGGGCGCTGGGCTCGATGTCTTTCCACGCTCGCTCCTGCAGCGCGGAGCCGACACCTACAAAGCGATTCGTGAGTCTCTGCGGGAGACAATCTGCCGTGACCCAAGGGTAATCCAGCTGCGGGAGGACGAAACTCACAAGCCGGAGCTGGTCGCCGCAATCGCCGACATAGTCGCGAGCAGCACCGTCGGCATCCCTCCCTTCACCGTCGCCGTCTTGATCCTTCGCGATGGGCTACCAAGGTTCTGCGCGACGTACTGGCATGACAACTGACGGCAGGCCCGACATTCGCTCGTGCTGACACCTGAGGACATTCACAGCGAATTCCGCAAGGTCCGCGCTGGGATCGATCATCGACCAGTGCCCGAGTCCGCCGCCCTAGACGGCTTCCCGTCCGACATACCGCTCGACGGGCCCCACGCAAAGCGTCAGCTGGACGAGATCAGCGAGCTGCTCGACGCGCACCCGCGCTTCTCGGAGCGTTTCGACTTCTCGTGGGCCACCGATCCCGCCAGCTACAGCATTTCCCTGGAGCTGACGCTACAGGCGGTCCTCATAGCCGCTCTCGCAGACAGTGACCAGGACCATCCGGACCTTGCCCGCCTGCGCCCGACTGTGGTTCGGTGCGTAATGAATCCCCAGTTCTCGAGTACGTGCATCTCCGCCGATGAGGTGGACTTCATCTGCATCTCGCAAGGCTTCATCAAGTTCATGCAGATCTTCGTCGGCTCAATGATCGACTTCCACGACATCGGGCGCTGGATCCATGGCGAGACGAAGCTCGCCGACACCAACCTCGTCTTCGGCCAGGACGCGGAGCGAACGCTGCGGACGGTGCCGGAAGCCGGCAAAGAGATCTGCCAGGGGATCGTCAACGCGGGCTTCAACATCGCTGGCGGCGAGCATGTCAGCCACCACTCGACAATCAGCGAGCGACTCGCGGACGACATCGGTAGGCACGCCCCGACTTTGGTCATCGCGATGATCGCCTGCGAGGGCTTTATCGTCTGTCACGAGCTCGCTCACTTCCTCAAAGGCCACAAGCAGAAACTGGTGCGTTCGATCGACGACGAGGTCGGTGCCGACGAATCAGGCACCAGCCTGCTGATAGTCGCCTCCGCAACCCTGAAGCCCCTTCCTGCTGGCACCCTCTTCGGTCCGCCTGTGTTCTTCCAGCTGGCGCGCCTCTACGAGATGATGCACAGGGTGAGGGCGATGATGTACGAGCCCGGGGACGTCAGCAAGTTCATCGCCTCAGAGAACGAACTCAAGCTGCGAATGAAACTGACTGGCCGGTACATCGCGAAGCACATACCGATGCCGCACGAACGCAGTCCCTATTGGGAGATAGTCAACGAGATAGGGGTTGTGATCCGAGGCTGCCAGCTGTACATGCTCGAGGTCTTCACCAAGGAGAAAAGAGACTTCGACTCCCCTGAGGAGGAGCCGCACCTCTATACGCGCTAATCGGGGCGCCCGGATTCGAACCGGGGACCTCGGCCACCCAAAGGCCGCGCGCTACCAGGCTGCGCCACGCCCCGCTGGCGCCAGTGTAGAGCGAGGTCGCGACCCTGGCTGAGTCGCCCGAGGGCCAACCGCTAGGTTTCGCGGCCATGGCCGACGTTCGCGCCTTCGACGCCCTCCATTACGACCCGGCGACCGTGGGGTCGCTGCAGCAGGTGATCGCGCCTCCGTACGACGTGATCGACCTGGCCATGCGCAAGGAGCTGCTGGAGCGCTCCCCCTACAACGCCGTCGCGATCGACCTGCCGAAACCGTATGGCGAGACCGGGCCGCAAGCCACGGGCGAAGGCGATCCCTACGAGGAAGCCGCGGCGGCGATCGCGAGCTGGAAGGCGGACGGAGCGCTCGTCGACGACGCCGAGCCGGCAATCTGGGCGATCGAGCAGGACTACACCGGGCCGGACGGCGAGGCGCGCACCCGCCACGGCATCCTCGCCCGTGTCCGGGTCGAGGACTTCGACGCCGGCCAGGTCCTGCCTCACGAGCGCACGCTGCCCGGCCCGAAGAAGGACCGGCTCGACCTGACCCGCGCCACCCGCCACAACCTCTCGCCGATCTTCTCGCTGAGCACGCTCGATCCCTGGCCGCTGGTCGCGCCCCATGTCGAGGCGGAAGCGCCTTTCGGTGAGGCGACGACGGACACGCTCGGAACTGTCACGCGGCTCTGGCGAGTTGGCGACATGGAGACCTGCAAGAAGGTCACCGCGCTGCTCGCCGAGGCCCAACTGCTGATCGCCGACGGCCACCACCGCTACGAGACCGCGCTCGCCTACCGCGACGAGGTGGGCGGCGAGGGCCCGCACAACTACACGCTGATGGCGCTGACCGGGCTCGACGACCCCGGCCTCACCGTCTTCCCCACCCACCGGCTGCTCTCTGGCTTTGCAGGCGACCCCGACCGCCAAAAGCGCTTCGGCGAGGGCCTGCGCGAGCTGTTCGACGTCGAGGAGGTCGGCGTCGAGGGCCTAGATCCGCTCGGCGAGGAGGGCGCTGGTGTCTTCGGCTACATCGACTCCCATCACAAACAGGGCTTCCGCCTGCGCCTGAAGAACAAGGCGATCGCCGAGCTGGATCAGCTGCTGGCGGGCAAGCCGGAGGCCTACCGCCGCCTCGACGCGGCGATCCTCGAGACCCTGGTGCTGAAGGGAGTCGCCGAGCTGAGCGAGGACGACATCCTCGCCAAGCGCGGGATCGGCTACGCGAAGAGCGTCGAGGACTCGTTGGCGCTGCTCGACGAGGGGACGTATGACGTCGCCTTCATCCTCCGCCCGATCCCGGTCGACCAGGTGAAGGCGATCTGCGAGAGCGACGAGAACATGCCGCCGAAGTCGACCTACTTCTTCCCCAAGGTCCCAACCGGCCTCGCCTTCAGCCCGGTCGGCTGAATCCCAGCGCCCTTAGGATGGGCGCGTGGTCAAGATTTACACGAAGAAGGGCGACGACGGCACGACATCGCTCTGGTACGGCGGTCGGGTGCCCAAGCACCACGGCCGCACCGAGGCCTACGGCGCGCTCGACGAGGCGTGCTCGGAGCTGGGTGTAGCGCGCGCTCTCTGCGATGCCGGTGAGGCCGAGTTGGCAGCGGACATTCTCCGCCTCCAGGACGACCTCTTCGTCGCCGGGGCCGAGCTGGCCACCGCGCCCGAGGCCGCCGAGCGTCTCGAGGACGGGATCAGCCGCACCACCGAGGAGATGGTCGCCGAGCTCGAGCGGCAGATCGACCGCTACATGGCACAGGTCGAGCTGCCACCGAAGTTCGTGATCCCCGGCGGCAACCAGCTCTCCGCCCAGCTCGACGTCGCTCGCACCACGATCCGCCGCGCCGAGCGCCACGTCAGCGCCCTCAGCGAGGCCGGCGAGCTGGCCTCCGAGACGGTGATCCACTTCGTCAACCGCGCCTCCGACCTCGCCTACGCGATGGCCCGCTTCGCCGACGTCGACGATCCGGCCCTGTTCGAGGGCCGGCGCAAGGCCTAGATGGACCTCGGCCTGGCGGGGCGTGCCTGCGTCGTCACCGGCGCCAGCCGCGGGATCGGACGGGAGACGGCACGGCTGCTCTGCGCCGAGGGCGCCGGCGTGTTGCTGGTCGCCCGCAACGAGGAGCGCCTGGCCGAGGCGACGGAGGTGGCCGCGGCTGCCGGCTCCGATGCGGGTGGCCGGGCCGCGCACCTCGTCCTCGACGTCACCGCCGAGAACGCCGGCGAGCTGATCGTCGCGGCCGCGAACGAGCACTTCGGCTCCCTCGACGTGCTCGTCAACAACGCCGGCGCCGCCCAGTGGCGCAACCTCGACGAGGTGCCCGACGAGGACTGGCGCGCTCAGTACGAGCTCAACGTGATGGCGCCGCTGCGAGCGATGCGCGCCACGATCCCGGCGATGGCCGCGCGCGGCTGGGGCCGGGTCGTCAACGTCTGCTCGACCGCAGGCAAGCGGCCCTCCGCGGCGATGCCGGAGTACTCGGTCGCCAAGGCCGCCGAGCTCTCGCTCTCCCGCCTCTTCGCCGACCGCCACGCGAAGGACGGTGTGCTCGTCAACGCGATCTGCCCCGGCCCGGTCGAGGCCGAGCTGTGGATGGAGGAGGGCGGGTTGCTCGACCAGTCGGCGGAGATGTCCGGGGCCGAGAGCCGCGAGGAGGCGCTCGAGACCGCCGGGGCGAAGCGCCCGATCGGCCGGCTCGCCAAAGTCGATGAGATCGGCGCAGCGATCGTCTTCCTCTGCTCCGAGCGTGCCTCCTACGTCAGCGGCGCCGCCTGGTCGGTCGATGGCGGCACCGTCCAGGTGATCATCTGACCGAAGCCGCCGTCCTACTGCCTCTCTACGGCTGGCCGGACGACGAGCCGGGGCTCGTCTTCACCGAGCGGCGCGCCGACCTGCGGCGCCACGCTGGGGAGATCTCCTTCCCGGGCGGCCGCAAGGACGAGGCCGATGCCGACCTCGTGGCGGCGGCGCTGCGCGAGGCCCACGAGGAGATTGGCCTCGACCCGGCAGCGGTCGAGCTGGGCGACGCTCTGCCGCCGACCAACACCTTCGTCACCGGCTATCGCGTCCACCCCTTCGTCGGCCATATCCCCCACCCTGCCGAGCTGAACCTGGAGCCCAACCCTGCCGAGGTGGAGACCGTCCTCACCTTCTCGCTCGACACTCTGCGCGACAGCTACGAGATCCGCCGTCTCGTCCGCCGCGGCATACCGATCCACACCCCGACCTACGAAGTCGAAGGCCACCTGATCTGGGGAGCGACCGCCCGCATCCTCGGCGACCTGCTCGGGCGCCTGAGCTAGGCGTCCCGCTCAGGCCTGCCCGGCCTTCTCTGGCTGGGGAACGATCCGGATGTACGGCTTCGGCTCCTCCCAGCCCTCCGGGTAGATCTCTTTCGCTTCGTCGTTGGAGACCGATCCGGCGATGATCACATCGTCGCCCTGCTCCCACTGGGCCGGGGTGGCGACTTTGTGCTTGGCGGTGAGCTGCAGCGAGTCGATCACGCGCAGCACCTCGTCGAAGTTGCGTCCGGTCGTCATCGGATAGACCAAGATGAGCTTGACCTTCTTGTCGGGACCTATGACGAAGACGTTGCGCACCGTCTGGTTGTCGACCGGGGTGCGGTCCCCGGCGTCACCCGAGACGTCCGCCGGCAGCATCCCGTAGAGCTTGGAGACCTGGAAGTCGGAGTCGCTGATGATTGGGTAGTTGGGTGCAGCGCCCTGGGTCTCCTCGATGTCCTTGGCCCAGCCCTCGTGCTTGTCGAGCGGGTCGACCGAGAGGCCGATGATCTTCACGCCGCGCTTGTCGAACTCGGGCTTGATGGAGGCCATGTAGCCGAGCTCGGTGGTGCAGACGGGCGTGAAGTCCTTGGGGTGGGAGAACAGGACCGCCCAGGAGTCGCCGATCCACTCGTGGAACCGGATCTTCCCTTGCGTGGTGTCGGCCTCGAAGTCCGGCGCGATTTCACCGAGCTGCAGTCCCATGTTGGTCTCCTCTCACCCGCCGACCCTCGGCGGATCTCACGACGCCCGAAGAGCATAGGGGGTTGCTTGACAGGACGGACCCGCCCGGCGATCAGATCGGCGGGCTCCGACGGCGGTACTTTTCCTCCGATGAGCCTGCCCGGATCGCTGAAGGTGCTGTGCCTGGTCGACGATG
>DATMDR010000018.1:0-7244 GCA_035557635.1 Solirubrobacterales bacterium
TGGCCTACCGATCCCACCGCCATCGAAACCGGGCCCTGCCACACTGGCTTGAGCACTACAACGAGAAAAGGCCGCACAGCTCACTGGGGGGCCGGCCGCCGATCAGCCGCGTTCACAACGTCCGTGGGCAGGACAGCTAGCTACTCGCTGACGAGCAGGTACCGGGCTGAGGCGACGCCCGCCGCGAGGGCGCTGTCGACCTCGCGGCTCGGATCTGAAAGCGCCTGCAGGGCGAAGCCGTCGCCGACCGCGAAGAGATAGGAGACGATCGCCTCGGCGTCGAAGCGAAGGTTGAGCACACCCTCCCGCTCCTTCGCCTTGAGAACCTCGGCGACGTGGGAACGGGTGCGCTCGAAGAGCTGCCCGACCTCGTGCTGGATCTCCGGGTTGCGGCGGCCGGCGCTGAACAGCTCGTAGAGCAAGAGAAAGAACCCGGGTTCGTTCTGGATCAGTTCGGTGAGGCTGTTGACGAGGACGTCGAGAACGTCGTCGACTGTTTTCGCTCTGCCCAGCGGCTCGTCCAGGCGGGCGACGCGGAACTCGGCGTCACGGCGGACGACCTCAACCAGGAGCCGCTCCTTGGTCCCGAAGTAGTAGTGGAGAAGACCGCGGCTGACGCCGGCCTCACGGGCGACGTGCTCGAAGGTCGAGCCGGCGGCGCCGCGGGCGGCGACGCTGTCGCGCATCGCATCGACGATGCGCTGCGCCTTCTCGCCGCTCAGCTCGCGCTCTGTGGTTGCTGCCTCCATCGGGAGATCAGTCTATTACCGGCTGACGAGGCCCAGGCGCCGGCAGGCAAGAACGCAGGAAGCGTGGCGTGCTTCTGCACGCGAGCGACCGAGGACGCCGCCTGCCGTCGTCTGGGACCGTCAGGAGCCGTTGATGCTCGAAGAGCTCGTGTACTCAAACTCCTCCTCGGCACCGAAGAGGGCATCGAGGACGGTCTTGCGGGCATCCTCGCTGAGCACCAGCGCGATCCCGGCGCCGACGAGCCCGAAGAGGAGGAGGCGCCCGAGCCGGCTCTTCTTGCGCTTACGCGGCGCCTTCAGCTGCTCGGAGACGTCGCGCAGGCTCTCCGCCGCGACGCGCAGGTCCTTCTGCACCTTCTTGTCGCTGGTGACGGCCTTGACCGCCCCCTTGCCGTTGCCGGTAGCGCGGGTGTAGGCGCCGCGGGCCGCCTCGAACGCCTCACGGAGGCTGTCGCGCAGTTCTTCGTCCTCGACCAGGCGCTGCACGTAGGGATTCTCGCGTGCGGTCGAGTAAAGATCGGCTGCCTGGCTCGTCTTCGTCTTGCTCATGCCTTCTCCTCGCTGGATCTCCGGGGTAGGTCAGGATAGCCAGAACGCCACGCACCGCGTCACTGCGGGCCGATTCCATCCAGAAGCACGCCATTCGAGCGGAAGCCGGTGTCGACCCTGCGCACGTCGCGCAGGCTCAGCCGGGCCAGGTCGGGCCCCGGCAGCTCGTAGCGGCGGATGTAGAGACGGCCGACGCGCTCGTGGCCGACTTCGCGGAACCCCGGCGCGAGCAGCCCTCGCGGCGCCGGTGGCACCGGGCCGTCGGAGATGAAGTCGACCTCGTGCACGAACCAGGAGAAGCCTTCGGAGGAGCGAGCCTGAAAGGACCCGGTCGAGAGGTAGTAGCGCAGGGAGGCCTGGCCGATCGTCCAGGTGACCATCGCCCGCGGCGCGCTCGGCGCCCCCAGCCGCTCCGCCACCGCCTTCCAGTCGGGTTTCTGCAGGGCGGATGAGAAGTTGGTCCAGACGCAGAAGCCGAGCGAGTAGACGACCAGCGCGACCCCGAGCACGGTGCCGGAGCGGCGTGCTCCCCGCAGGGTCAGGCCGATCGCCACCGCAACCAGCAGCGGGACCAAAGCCGGCAGCAGGTTGCGGGCGAGGACGTAGTCCTTGCTGGGGATGAGCACGGCGAGGGCGAACGGGACCGCGACGGTGGCGACCGCGATCGCCAGCACCTGGCCGCCCCCACGGCGCTCGCGCCGGCTGCCCCGCAGGACCAGCAGCGCCAGCGCGGCCACCATCAGCGCCACCGGCGCCAGAGCGAGCAGCGGCCGCTCCGGGCGGGCGATGATGTCGCCGATCTCGCCAACACTGAAGACGACCCCGATCTCCCAGAGGCGGTGGCCCAACGAGTGGTTGCCAATCCATTCGGCGTGGCCGTAGGACATCTGGTGGTAAGCCAGGGGCAGCAGCAGCAAGCCGAAGGCGACGACGATCGCGACGCCGCGGAGCGCCTGCCGGCGGCGGCGGAACAGCAGCCACGAAGCCTCGGCGAGGATCGCGAAGAAGGCGAAGTAGTGGGTGGCGAGGGCCAGGCCGGAGGCGAGACCCCAGAAGGCGAAGTCGCGTCCGCGTCCGCGCTTCAGCGCGCGCAGGTAATAGAGCAGCGAGATGCTGGTGAGCAGGACCAGCAGCGCGTAGCCGCGACCCTCCTGCGAGTACCAGAGCAGCATCGGGTTGACGGCGACCAGGGCGGCGGCGGCGATCCCGGCGCGGCGATCGCGCAGCGCGGCGGCGATCAGGTAGGCGACCGGCACGGTGGCGACCCCGGCCAGGGCGGAGAGCGAGCGCAGCCCGAACTCGCCGGTGCCGGTGACCTGAGTCCAGAGCCAGGCCAGCGCGTAGTAGAGCGGCGGCGCCGACTCGCTGAAGCCGACCGCGTCCATCGCATGCCAGAAGTCCCCGCGCAGGATGCGGCTGGCGGTGACGATCTCGTCGTGGTGGTAGGCCTGCAGGCCGAGCGTGGCAAAGCGCAGCCCGGCGGCGAGCAGAGTCAGTCCAGCGACGATCCAGAAGGTGCGGGAGCGTGCCCGCACCGCCTCGCGCACCGACTCGACCCAGGTGGACAGGCTGCCCCTGCCCAGGGCGCCGGCGGCCTCCATCCTCAGGAAACCAGAGCCTCGTCGATCGCCTTCGAGACCTCGTCCACGTAGGTGAACTCCAGCTCGCTGCGCTCGTGCTCGGGGATCTCGGCGATGTCGCCTTCGTTGCGCTCTGGGACTATCACCCGCTTGATCCCGGCCCGCTGGGCGGCGAGCGACTTCTCCTTCAGCCCGCCGATCGGGAGCACCTGGCCGGTCAGCGTCACCTCGCCGGTCATCGCGACGTCGTTGCGGACCGGCCGGCCGCTGGCCAGTGAGGCGAGCGCCACGGTCATCGCCACGCCGGCCGAGGGCCCGTCCTTCGGCACCGCGCCGGCCGGCACGTGGATGTGGATGTCGTGCTCGGCGAACCAGTTCTCCCCCAGCTCCGGCGCCACCTCCCGCCAGTGGCCGCGCACGTAGGAGAGCGCCGCCTGCGCCGACTCCCTCATCACGTCACCGAGCTGGCCGGTGATCGTCAGCTTGCCCGAGCCCGGCATGGCCGTCGCCTCGATGAAGAGCACGTCGCCCCCGGTTGGGGTCCAGGCAAGTCCGGTTGCGACCCCGGGGTCCTTGGTGCGGCGCCGCTGCTCGGCGAAGACGCGACGACGACCGAGCAGCTCGCGCGCCCGCTTGGCCGAGATCTTCACCTTGCCGTCGACCTTGTCCTCGGCGACGTCGCGGGCGACTTTGCGGCAGATCGTGCCGATCTGGCGCTCGAGGTTGCGGACGCCCGCCTCGCGCGTGTACTCCTCGATGATCGCTGTCAAGGCCGGCTCGGCGAACTCGATCTGCGAGGGCTTGAGGCCATTGGTTTCGATCTGGCGCGGGACCAGGTAGCGGCGGGCGATGTGGCGCTTCTCGTCGACGGTGTAGCCGGCCAGCTCGATCGTCTCCATCCGATCCTGGAGCGGGCCGGGGATGGTGTCGAGGACGTTCGCCGTGGCGATGAACATCACGTCGGAGAGATCGAACTCGAGGTCGAGGTAGTGGTCGCGAAAGCTGTCGTTCTGGGCCGGATCGAGCACCTCGAGCATCGCCGAGGCGGGGTCGCCGCGGAAGTCGGCGCCCATCTTGTCGATCTCGTCGATCAGGAAGACCGGGTTGCGCGACTCCGCGTCGCGGATCGCGCGGACGATCGTGCCCGGCATCGCGCCGATGTAGGTGCGCCGGTGGCCGCGAATCTCCGACTCGTCCCGGACGCCGCCGACCGAGATCCGCGCGAAGCGGCGGCCGACGGAGCGGGCGATCGAGTGGCCGAGCGAGGTCTTGCCGACGCCGGGCGGTCCCACGAAGCAGAGGATCGGCCCGGAGAGGTCGTTCTTCAGCTTGGAGACGGCGAGGTACTCGATGATCCGCTCCTTCACCTTGTCGAGGTCGAAATGGTCCTCGTCGAGGATTCGCCGCGCGCGGTCGAGGTCGAGGTCGTCCTGCGTCTGTTCGCTCCACGGCAGCGAGATGATCCAGTCGAGGTACGTGCGGATGACGCCGTACTCCGCCGCCGCGGACGGGAGCTTCTCCAGCCGGGCGAGCTCGCGGTTGGCGGCCTTGAGCGCGTGCTCGGGCAGGTTCTTCTCCTCGATCAGCCCGCGCAGCTCGTTGATCTCCGCCTGGTGCTCGTCGTCCTCGCCGAGCTCGTCCTGGATCGCCTTCAACTGCTGGCGGAGGAAGAACTCGCGCTGGCCCTTGTCGATCTCGCTGGCGACCTGGGACTGGATCTTCGAGCCCAGCTCCGACATCTCGACCTCGCGGTTCAGGATCAGCGACACCGCGCGCAGGCGCTCCTCGACGTTAACCGTCTCGAGCAGCTCCTGCCGCTCCTCGGTCTTGAGCCGGAGCGTCGAGGCGATCAGGTGGCACAGCGCGCTGGGGTCGTCGACGTTCGCCGCTGCAAGCTGGAGCTCCTCGGGCAGGTACGGCGTCATCCCGATGATGTGCGTGAACTGGGCCTGGACGTTGCGGGTGAGCGCCTCCACCTCCGGCGACTCGGGAAGCACGTCCGGTAGCTCCTCCAGCTCCGCCGTGAGGTACGGCTCCTCCTGCTCCTGCTCGACCAGACGCACGCGCTGGAGACCCTGCACGAGGATCCGCAGCGTGCCGTCGGGCACCTTGATCATCTTGTGGACGACGGCGACGGTCCCGACCCGGTAGAGGTCGTCCCAGCCGGGCGGATCCGCCTCGGGATCGCGGACCGTGAGCAGCGCGAGCATCCGCTCGCCCGACACGACGTCGTCGATCAGCCTCACGGAGCGCTCCTGGCCGACGGCGAGGGGCGTCATCGACTCCGGGAACACGACCGTCTCCTTCAGCGGCAGCACCGGGAGCTTCATCCGCTCGGGCGTGCTCATGCGCTCACCCGACCCTGCGGACGATGATCGCCGCGGTCTGCCTGCGTGGGGCCCGCTTGGCGATCGGGAGCGTGATCTTGAGCATGCCGGCCTCGTAGACGGCGCTGGCGGACGCAGGGGCGATGTCGTGTCCGAGCGGGACCCGGCGCTCGAAGCGGCCGTAGTCGATCTCCGCCTGCTGGTACACCTGGCCGTCGATGCGGGGCCGCGCCCGCTCCCCCTCGACTGTCAGCGTCCCCTCGGCAACCGCGATCTCGATCGACTCCGGGTCGACGCCGGCGAGCTCGACGACGATGACAAGCTCATGCGGGTCTTCCGTGACGAAGCAGTCGACCGCGGGCCGGAACCCGTGCCGCAGGCCGGAGAAGCGGGGCACCTGCCAGAGGTCGGCGAAGAGCTCCTCGATCTCCCCTTGCAAGCGGTCGATGTCGCGCCGCGCCATCGGGTGAGCGTACCCCTTGCTCACGCAAGCTGAACAGCCGTGGAAGCGGCTGCTCATCGCGAGTAACCCGGGGGGCTAGGATCCGACGCGTGACGCTCGTTCGCCGGATCCTGAAGCTCCTCGGCGCGACGCTTGCGTTCGCCGTCTACGTCTGGTTCGCCGCGGTCCGGCTCGCGCCCTCCGTCAAGCGGAGGAAAGCCGCCAGACGCGCCCGGAGCAGATCGTTTACAGGATCCTGATGTGTCGGATGCTGGAGGCCGGGTAACCTCGCCTCCCATGCGGCACCTTGTCGTCATCCTGGTCGCGTGCGCCGCCCTCGTCGCCGTTGCCGCTCCGGCTGCGGGCGCTTCGAGCGGCGTCCGCTTCGGGATCCAGGACGACGCCTGGCTCGTGCACGGGCCAGGCAGCCTCGACGACCGGCTCGACCGGCTCGAGCGCCTCGGCGTCGACCTCGTGCGCTTCAACCTCCACTGGGACCGGATCGAGCCCGTTCGCGGAGAGCGCGACTGGCAGGACAGCGATCTCGTCCTGAACGGCTTGCGGGGACGCGGCATCCCGGCCGTGGTCGGCATCGTCGGCTCCCCGCGGTGGGCGAACGGCGGCCGGACGCCGAATTTCGCGCCGGGTGCGGCTTCCTTTGCCGGCTTCGCGCGCGCTGCCGCCACGCGCTACCGGTGGGTACGCCAGTGGCTCGTCTGGAACGAGCCGAACCAGGCGCGCTGGCTGCGCCCGACGACGCCTGCGGTCTACGTCCGCCAGCTCCTCAACCCTGCTTACGCCGCGATCCACGCCGCGATTCCGAGCGCGAAGGTGGCCGGGGGCGTCACTGCCCCGCGGGCCTCGACCGGGGGCGTCTCCCCGGTCGCCTGGATCCGCGGCATGCGCGCCGCCGGCGCCCGCCTCGACGCCTACGCGCACCACCCCTACCCGTCGAGCAGCCGCGAGACGCCGTTCTCAGGCGGCTGCAGCCACTGCGTGACGATCACGATGGCGACGCTGGGGCGGCTCCTCACCGAGGTCGGCCGCGCCTTCGGGCCGAAGCGGATCTGGCTGAGCGAGTACGGCTACCAGACAGGCCCCTTCGGCGTCAGCCAGCAGCGCCAGGCCGAGCTGATCGGTCAGTCGGGCCTTCGGGTGCACCGGGCGCCACGCGTCGACATGCTGATCCACTACCTCGTCAAGGACGAGCCGGAGACGGAGCGGTTCCAGAGTGGCCTCTTCCAGCAGTCGGGCCGGCCGAAGCTCGCCGCGCTCGCGTTTCCGCTCCCCCTCGCACAGGCGGGCCGCAGCGGCGGCAAGCTCGTCCTCTGGGGCCAGGTGCGGCCGCGCTCGGGCGTGCAGACCTTCCGCATCCAGGTGCGGACGCGCGGCGCGTGGCGTTTCAGCGGCGGCTTCCGCAAGACCGGCGGACGCGGCTTCTTCAGCGTCGCCGTGCCGGCCGCGCGCGGGACGGCCATGAGGATCTACTCGCCGCAGGACCGCGCGTACAGCGCCACGCTCGTCGCGCGCTAGCGAACTGCGGCGTAGACGACGATCGCGACGAGGATCGCGATCACGATCCAGGAAAGCCGCATCA
>DATMDR010000019.1:0-38329 GCA_035557635.1 Solirubrobacterales bacterium
TGGCCTACCGATCCCACCGCCATCGAAACCGGGCCCTGCCACACTGGCTTGAGCACTACAACGAGAAAAGGCCGCACAGCTCACTGGGGGGCCGGCCGCCGATCAGCCGCGTTCACAACGTCCGTGGGCAGGACAGCTAGCAAACGGCTGACACTCATCGCTGAGGCAGTCTAGGAGGAAGCTACGCGCAGACGAGCTGATTGAGATCCGAGGCGGGCACTGGAACCGAGACCGTCGCCTCGCCCTCCTCAACAATGTGGCGAACGCCGATCAGAGTAAGCCCACAGAACTCGCCAGTCTCCTCGCCGTATAGAGCAATGTGGCCCTCTGGCGTTTCTTCTCCAATGGAACGCTGCGGCTCACCGATGCTCAGGTAGGCGACATCGGCGTCTTCGTCATAGAGGACATGGTCGAAGATCCAAGGGCCTAGCGCTAGGGCCTCCTAGGAGAGCTCGGTGCCGTCGTAGAGCTTCTTGACGTGCACCGTGCCTGCCGGGGCCGCTTCGATGCAGAGGCGGCAGAGGACGCACTCGTCGAGGTTTTCGTTAACGATCTCGACCCCGGAGCCCGTTCCCTTGAAGATGTCGACGGGGCAGACTTCCTCCAGCTTCTTCGCCAGCTCAGCGTCGCCGGCGACGCTGGCATCGACCTCGACGTCGATGAAGACCTTGTGCAGCGTCTCGGCCATCAGGCTGCCACCCCCAGCTTCTCCTTGACCGCGTCGGGGATCTCGTCGATCCGCTCGACGACGCGGATCCCGGCGGCTTCGAGGCGGGCGATCTTCTCCGTCGCCGTGTCCTCCTTGCCCTCGACGATCGTGCCGGCGTGGCCGAAGCTCATCCCCTTCATCTCCTCGTCGTCCATGAACTTGCCAGCCATGAAGGCGACGATCGGCAGCCGTGAGTCGTTGTCCTTGACCCATTCGGAGAGCTGCGCCTCCATGCGGCCGCCGGGCTCGGTGTAGATCACGATTGCCTGGGTCTGCTCGTCGGCCTCGAAGTAGGGCATCAGCTCGGCGTAGGTGGAGCCGATGATCGCGTCGCCGCCGATCGAGATCGCGGTCGAGACGCCGAGGCCGGCTTGGGTCAGCGAGGAGGAGATCTCCGTCGTCATCCCGCCCGAGCGGCTCATCACCCCGACCGGGCCGGGCGCGTAGGCCTTGGCGGCATCCTTGGCGGGACCGCCGATGCCCCCCATCTTGCAGACTTCGGGAACGATCAGGCCGAGGCAGTTGGGGCCGATGATCCGCGCCCCGCGCAGGTTCGCCAGCTCGACCATCTGGGCGACGTCGCGGCGGGGGATGCGCTCGGTGACGATCACGATCAGCTTGATCCCGTTCTCGATCGCCTCGAGCACGGCGTCCTTGGTGAAGGCCGGGGGGACGGTGACGACCGAGCCGTCGATCGGGCCGCCGTGGTTCTCGACCGCCTGGGCGACTGTGTCGAAGACCGGTACGCCGTGCACCTCGCGGCCCTTGCGGCCGGGGGTGACGCCGCCGACCACCTTGGAGCCGTAGTCGAGGCACTCGCGGGTCAGGTTGACCGCCTCGCGCCCGGTGATCCCCTGGACGATGAAGGTGGTCTCTTTGGAGAGCAGGATCGACATCAGGCTGGCGCTCCCTGGATCTTGGCGATCGCGCGGCCGGCGGCCTCCCACATCGGGACCGAGCGGTCGCAGTACTCGACGCCATATTTGTCGAGGATCTTGAAGCCCTCGTCCTCCCAGGCGCCCGGGATGCGGAAGATCGCGATCGTCTCGCCGGGGTCCTTCCCCAGCTCCAGGCAGGCCTTGATCACGCCGCGGGCGACGATGTCCACCCGGGTGTTGGAGACGATCGACATCATCACCGCGATCTTCTCGACGCCGTCCTTTTCCAGCACCTCCTTGGCCAGGCCGCAGGCCTTGGCCACCGAGGGGTTGCCGCCGATCTCGGAGTAGTTGGCGGGCTTGCCGCCCTGGCTGCGCACCGCATCGGTAAGCGTCAGCGAGCCGCCGCCGGCGCCGATCACGAGTCCGAGGTTGCCCTCGAAGCCGTGGTCCTTGCCCTGGATCACGCCGCGATGGTCGGCGGCGTCGATCGCCGCCACGTTGCGCTCGAAGGCGGAGGGCTCATACGTCTCGCGGGTGTCCTCCTCGGCGATCTCCAGCTTCTTTCGCAGCAGCCCCTTCTGGCGCCCGACTGCCTCGTTCTCCATCTCCATATGGGCGTCGAGGGCGACGAAGCTGCCATCGCTGAGCTCGGCCAGCGGGTTGATCTCGGCCAGAGTCATGTCGTTGTCGCGGAAGAGGCGGGCGAGGCGGGCGAGGACCGGCGTTGCCCGGTTCAGCTGCGAGCCGGTCACCCCGGTCGCGGCGACCACCTGCTTCGCCTCGAAGTCGGAGATCGGCAGCAGGTTGGAGACGTGGCCTTTGCCGACGTGGTCGGGGTGCTGCTCGGCGACCTCCTCGATGTCGATGCCGCCCATGTCGCTGAACAGCATCAGCGGCTTCTTCTCGGTCCCGTCCCAGACGACGCCGGCGTAGTACTCCTGCTTGACCTCGGCCTTGGGGTCGACGAGGACGCCGCGCGGCATGTGGCCGTTTATTTCAAGCTTCAGGATCGCCTCGGCGTGCTCCGCGGCCTCGTCCGGCGTGTCGGCGAACTTGACCCCGCCCGCCTTCATCCGCCCGCCGCTCAGCACCTGCGACTTGATCACGACCGGGCCGCCGATCTCCTCGGCGGCGGCGCGTGCCTCATCGGCGGTCGTGCAGAAGCCGTACCGGGTGACGGGAATCCCCGCCAGCTCGACGATCTTGCGTGCCTCGTACTCGTAGAAGCGCATTGCGGCGCGGAACCCTATCCAACCGGTCCCTGGATCCAGTTCCGCCGCAGCTCGGTCGCGATCCGCAGGCCGACCTCGCCCCGCGTGCCGAGCTGGGTCCCGTTCAGCGCGCGAACCTGCTCGACGCCGCGCACTGAGCTGGTCAGGAAGACCTCGTCCGCGCCGAGTAAGTCGTCGCAAGTGAACGCCCCCTCGCGAACCTCGAGGCCGGCTGCGCTCGCCACCTCGATCGCGCGGGCGCGGGCTATGCCGGGGAGGATGCGGCCGTCGGCGGGAGGGGTGAGAAGGACGCCGCCCCGCACCGCGAAGACGTTGCCGCGCGAGGCCTCGAGCACGGTGCCGTCCCACTCGACGATCAGCGGCAGGGCTTCGGCGGCGAGCCCGGCCTGCGCTTGGTCGAGCAGGGAGCGGTCGGCCCACTTGTGGGCGCCGAGCCCACCGGCCAGGACGAGGCTATGGACGGACACTGAGCGCGGGACGGGAGGAAAGACGAGCTCCGGCTCGATCTCCATGACCCTGATCGTGGCTTCGATCCCGGCTCGGCCGGCAGGCCCGACCCTCACCCGCAGGCTGCCCCGCTCGATGTTTTGCGCGCGGGCTTGGATCGCCCCCTCGAGGTCAGGCGGGGAGCGGTCGGGGAAGAGCGTCGCCAGGCTGGCGGTGAGCCTGGTGAGGTGGGCCTCGAGCTCGACCGCTCGCCCGTCGACGACCAGCAGGGTCTCGAGGATTCCCTCTTCCCGGTCGGGTCGCGGTTGAGCGGAGGCGGCGGCCAAGTCCTACAGCCGAATCAGGTTTGCGGCGTCGATCTCGCGCGTGACGCCGCGGAAGTCGACGACCCGGGGCGCCGTCGCGACGATCTCCTCGATGTCGACCTCTGGATGAGCGGTGACGATCGCCGCCAGGTCGGCCGTGCGCAGCGCCTCGTCGAGGTCGACGGAGGAGAGGCCGAACTCCGGCAGCTCCGGCACAAAGGGGTCGTGGTAAGAGACGTCCCCGCCCAGCTCGCGCAGCGTGCTGACGATCTCCAGCGCCGGCGACTCGCGGATGTCGCCGACCCCCGGCTTGTAGCTGATTCCGAGCAGGAGGATCTTTGAGTCCTTGACCGGCTTGCCGGCCTCGTTGAGGGCGCGGCCGATCCGCTCGACGCAGTAGCCCGGCTGGGCGCGGTTGACCTTGCCCGCCAGCTCGATGAACTCGGGGTAGAAGTCGTGTTCGCGCGCCTTGAAGGCGAGGTAGAACGGGTCGACTGGGAGGCAGTGGCCGCCCATGCCGGGCCCGGGCTCGAAGCGCATGAACCCGAAGGGCTTGGTGGAGGCGGCGTCGATCACCTCCCAGACGTCGATGCCGAGCCGCTCGCAGAGCTGGGAGAGCTCGTTGACGAGGGCGATGTTGACCGAGCGGAAGATGTTCTCCAGCAGCTTCGAAAGCTCGGCGGTCTCCGGTGTGGAGAGGACGACGACCTCGTCGCAGATCAGCGAGTAGAGCTCGCGTGCCCGCTCCGTGCAGGCCGGGGTGATTCCGCCGACCAGCTTCGGCGTCGTGCGCACGGTGTAGTCGGTGCGGCCGGGGTCGATCCGCTCCGGCGAGAAGGCGAGGTGGAAGTCGCGGCCGGCCGCCATCCCCGACTCCTCGAGGATCGGCAACAGGCGCTCGCGCGTGGTGCCGGGGTAGGTCGTCGACTCCAGCACCACCAGCTGGCCCGGCTGGAGGGCGCTGGACAGGGCCGTCGCCGAGTCCGTCAGGTATGTGAGGTCGGGCTCGCGCGAGCCGGTCAGCGGCGTCGGCACGCAGATCACGACCGCTTCGCACGATTCGAGCGCCGCGTGGTCGGAGGTCGCGTGCAGGCGATCGAGCAGGGGCGCCAGGACGGAGTCGGGGATGTCCTCGATGTAGCTGCGCCCAGCGCCCAGCGCCTCGACCTTGCGAGCATCGGCGTCGAGGCCGACGACCTCGTGCCCAGATTCGGCAAAAGCCACGGCCAGCGGCAGGCCGACATAGCCGAGCCCCACTATCCCGATCTTCATCGGCGGGAGTGTAGACCGACCTCCCCCTGGGTTATCCTGCCGCGCGATTCCTTCTAGAGGGAGACAGATCAGATGAGCATCGGGAGGCGCTCGGCGATCATCTTGCTGGCGCTCGTCGCTGCTTTCGCGAGCGGTTGCGGCGAGACCCAGCTTGATGACGTCAAGACCGAGGACACGCTTGAACAGAGCCTGCAGCGCTCCAGCGGGCTGAAAGTGTCTGCCGTCGAGTGCCCTTCCGGGGTGGAGGTGGAGAAAGGCGCCACCTTCGAGTGCATGGTGAGCCTCGCTGGCGGAGACGAGGAAATCGCCACGCTGAAAATCCTCAACGACGACGCCGACGTGTCGTTGGTCGACCTCCAGCCCGCAGGGGGTCAGTCGAGCAGATGATCGCGCTCGCCCGTCTCCGGAGCATCGCGCTGGCAACTGCGTTCGCGCTCTTCCTGCTGCCCGGCGCTGCCCTCGGCGAAGACGCTGGGTCCCCGCCCTGCGGCTGGCATGGGCAGGAGCCGCGGGAGGCGAGAGACCACGAGCTCCGCACCTCGGTCCTCTGCTTGATCAACCGGATTCGCGAGCACTACGGGATCCCGCCTCTCGACTACAACCCGGCATTGCGGCAGTCGGCGAGCTCGCACTCCGCCAGCATGGTCAGAAGCCGCAGCCTGTCCCACTACGGGCCGGGAGGCAGCACCCTGACGAGCCGGGTTGCCCGCGCCGGGTACCTGGGGGACATGTCAGGCTTCCGTGCCGCCGAGAACATCGGCGCCGGCCAGGGCTCCCTCGGGTCCCCGTTCGCCATCGTGCGCACGTGGATGGGAAGCGCGACTCACCGGGGGAACATCCTCGACCGCGGCCTGCGCGACTTCGGCGTCGGCGTGGCCCGTGGCAACCCGCTGGGCGGGGGGCGCAATGCCGCCACCTACACGATCGATTTCGGCTCCCGCTGGCGCTAGCGCGTCTCTTCCGAGAGAGCGAAACCTGACTTCAGGTCCGATAAGTAAAGTGACGCCGATGAGCCAAACGACGACGGCCAACGCGCCGACCACGCACGCAAAGCTCCTCGACTGGGTTGGGGAGATCGCCGATTTGACCCAGCCCGACGCCATTCACTGGTGCGACGGCTCGGCCGAGGAGTACGACGCCCTCGCCCAAGCCCTGATCGACGCGGGCACCTTCGAGCGCCTCTCCGAGGCGAAGCGCCCGAACTCCTACCTGGCCCTCTCCGACCCCGGCGACGTCGCCCGGGTCGAAGACCGCACCTTCATCTGCTCCGAGCGGGAGGAGGACGCCGGCCCGACCAACAACTGGCGCGACCCGGCTGAGATGCGTGCGACGCTGAGCGGCCTCTTCAAGGGCTGCATGGCCGGCCGCACGATGTACGTGGTGCCCTTCTCGATGGGCCCGCTGGGCTCGCCGATCGCCCACATCGGCGTGCAGCTGACCGACTCCCCCTACGTCGCCGTCTCGATGCGGATCATGACCCGGATGGGCAAGGCGGCGCTCGACGTGCTCGGCGCCGACGGTGAGTTCGTCCCCTGCGTGCACTCCGTCGGGATGCCCCTGGCCAAGGGCCAGGAGGACGTGCCGTGGCCGTGCAACGCCGAGAACAAGTACATCGTCCATTACCCGGAGACGCGCGAGATCTGGTCCTTCGGCTCGGGCTACGGCGGCAACGCGCTGCTGGGCAAGAAGTGCTTCGCGCTGCGGATCGCCTCGGCGATGGCCCGCGACGAGGGCTGGATGGCCGAGCACATGCTGATCCTCAAACTGACCTCTCCCGAGGGGGCGGTCAAGTACATCACCGGTGCCTTCCCCTCCGCCTGCGGCAAGACCAATCTGGCGATGGTGGTCCCGACCTTGCCCGGCTGGAAGGTCGAGACGGTCGGCGACGACATCGCCTGGATGAAGTTCGGCGACGACGGCCGCCTCTACGCGGTCAACCCCGAGGCCGGCTTCTTCGGCGTCGCCCCGAACACCAGCCACAAAACGAACCCCAACGCGATGGACACGATCGAGCGCAACTCGATCTTCACCAACTGCGCCAAGACCGACGACGGCGACATCTGGTGGGAGGGGATGACCGGCGAGTCGCCCCCGCACGCGATCGACTGGCACGGCAACGAGTGGACGCCGGACTCCGAGACCCCGGCGGCGCACCCGAACGCGCGTTTCACGACGCCGGCCTCGCAGTGCCCCTCGATCGCGCCTGAGTGGGAGGACCCCGCCGGCGTCCCGATCGACGCCTTCCTCTTCGGCGGCCGCCGCGCCACCGCGGTGCCGCTGGTCCAGGAGGCTTTCGACTGGGAGCACGCGGTCTTCATGGGGGCGACGATGTCCTCGGAGACGACTGCCGCAGCGGCCGGCGCGGTTGGCGAGCTGCGCTTCGACCCGATGGCGATGCTGCCTTTCTGCGGCTACAACATGGCCGACTACTTCGCCCACTGGCTGAAGATGGGCGAGCGCGAGGGAGCGCAGCTGCCGCGCGTCTTCTACGTCAACTGGTTCCGCAAAGACGCCGAGGGCAAGTTCCTCTGGCCGGGCTTCGGCGAGAACAGCCGCGTATTGGAGTGGATCTTCCGCCGCTGCGAGGGCAAGGCCGACGCGACCGAGACCCCGATCGGGCTGCTGCCGACCGAGGACGGGCTCGACACCGAGGGCCTGAACGTCTCGCCGGAGGCGATGAGGGAGCTGCTCAGCGTCGACACCGAGCTGGTCAAGGCCCAGCTGCCGCAGGTCAAGGAGCACCTGGCCAAGTTCGGCGACAAGCTGCCAGCCGAGGTAACTCAGCAGCTTGAGGCTCTAGAAGAGCGCCTGGGCTAGCCGTCCGCGCTGCGACCCCCCGCGACAGGACCCGCGCGCCGGGGCTACAGCCCGTAGGACTCGGCTAGCTCGGGATCCTTCTGCGCGAGCATTTCGGCCAGCTCGACCATCACCTTGCACTGCTTCCAGGTGGCGTCGTCTTGCATCTTGCCGTCGATCATGTGCACCCCGCGCCCGTCTGGGATCGCCTCCAGCACCTTCCTGGCGAACCTGACCTCGTCCGGCGGTGGGCTGAAAACTTTCTTGGCGATGTCGATCTGCACCGGGTGCAGCGACCAGGCGCCGACGCAGCCCATCAGGAAGGCGGCACGGAACTGGGTCTCGCATCCGGCGGTGTCCTTGATGTCGCCGAAGGGGCCGTAGAAGGGCAGGATCCCGGTCGAGGCGCAGGCGTCGACCATACGCGCGATCGAGTAGTGCCAGAGGTCCTGCTGGGCGCTCACCCGGTCGGCCTCGGGGTTCTCGGGGTCGGTGGGGTCCTCCATCACGCGATAGCCGGGGTGGCCGCCGCCGACGCGCGTCGTCTTCATCCGCCGTGAGGCGGCGAGGTCGGCGGGCCCGAAGCTCATTCCCTGCATGCGCGGGCTGGCGGCGGCGATCTCCTCCAGGTTGACGACGCCCTGCGCCGTCTCGAGGATCGCGTGGATCAGGATCGGGCGCTCCAGTTTCGCCTTCGCCTCCAGCTGCGCGAGCAGGCGGTCGACGTAGTGGATGTCCCAGGCTCCCTCGACCTTGGGCACCATCACGACCTCGAGCTTGTCGCCGATCTCGGTGACCAGGGTAGTTAGGTCGTCGAGCACCCACGGGCTCTCCAGGGAGTTGACCCGGGTCCAGAGCGAGGTCTGGCCGAAGTCGGACTCGCGGCCGGCCTGGATCAGGCCGGCGCGGGCGGCCTCCTTGCGGTCGACCGGGATCGCGTCCTCGAGGTTGCCGAGCAGGATGTCGGTCTTCTGCGCGATGTCGGCCGCCTTGGCGACCATCTTCTCGTTCGAGAAGTCGAGGAAGTGGATCATCCGCGACGGCTTGACGGGTATCTCGCGCAGCGGCTCGGGGGCGCCGATCGCCTGCGGCTGGAGGAAGTCTCTGGGGTTTCTCAAGCTGCTCCTCGTGTCATTCGGGGGTTCGCTAGTCGGGCCGAAATCTAGTCCACCGCCGCTGCGGACGGCCGGAGCATTTGCCGCCTGCCCCCGCCCTAGAGTCAGTGACGATGCCGGGAGAAGAGCGCGACAGCACGCAGGACTGGCTGCTGCCCGGGCATCGCCTGCCGCCGACGATCGCCGAGCTGGAGGGGCGGATCGACGAGGCACTGGCGACCGCGCGGGCCACCGAGGCGGCGGTAATGACCGTCGGCGCCGCGGCGCTGGACGCTGCCGAGCAGGCTCGGCGCGCGGCCGAGCTGGCGGAACGGGCTGCAAGCAGCGCCGCGGGTGTGGACGTGGAGCCCCACCGCGACCGCGTCGAGCCGACGCCGCCTCCCAGGGAGGAGCCGGGGGACGACAGCATGCGCGACTTCAGCGAGCGGGCCGACCGGCTGGTCGAGCGACTTCAGCAGATCCAGCGGCTGCCGCTGGATCGGGCAGCGGCGCAGCAGCACACCCGCTCTCACTCCACCCGCTGAGCGGTCGGCGGCTCCCATTGAGGGGCCTCGGCCCCACTATTCGGAGAGGAACTTGAGCGAAACCGCTTAGATTGGCCGAATGTTTGACCTGCAAAATTGGTCAAACGTCCTCTCCGTCTGTACGTTCGAGCGACCCCCAATCACGGCCCACCGATGGGCTTCCTTCGCCTCAAAAGAGGCCTGATAATCAAGGAGATTTCCCGTAATGATCGCTCGATCGACGGCAGTTCCACAGCTTCGCTGGTTGGCGCTGGCCCTGTCGGTGTGCATGGCCATGGTTGGTTTCTCAGCCGCCACCGCATCGGCCCAGAATTCACAGAAAACCCTCAGCTCGGTCAACCTCTGCATCAAGCGGAGTGGTCCGGGCAAGGGCACCATCCGCCTCGTCTCAGCAAAAGCGCGCTGTAAGAAAACCGAGCGCGGTGTCCTGATCGTCACCGGCTCGACTCAGAGCGGTGTGCTCGGCGCCGAAGTCGGCAGCGGCCCGACCGGGGCGACCGGTCCGGCCGGCTTGGCAGGCGACAAAGGCGCGAAAGGCGACAAAGGCGACAAAGGCGACAAAGGAGAGAAAGGCGCCACTGGAAACCAGGGTCCGCAGGGTCCTGAGGGTCCAGCAGGTTCCGCAGGCCCAGCAGGTCCTCAGGGACCCCAGGGTGAGCAAGGCGCCACCGGTCCCGAGGGCCCAGCAGGTCCTCAGGGAGGTACCGGTCCGCAGGGCGATACTGGCGCCACCGGCCCGGAGGGACCCGCTGGTCCCGATGGTCCGAAAGGCGACAAAGGTGACACCGGAGCGACTGGTCCCGAGGGGTCAGCTGGCCCGGAGGGCAAAGAGGGCCCCCAGGGTCCGAAAGGCGATACGGGTTCCACTGGTCCTGAGGGTCCCCAGGGCGCCAAAGGCGACACTGGCGCCACCGGTCCCGAGGGCCCGGCTGGCCCAGAGGGCAAAGATGGCCCGCAGGGCGCCAAAGGCGACACAGGTGCGACTGGCCCGGAGGGTCCCCAGGGTCCTAAAGGCGACAAAGGCGATACCGGCGCCACCGGCCCGGAGGGTCCGAAAGGCGATACCGGTGCCACAGGTCCCGAGGGTCCGGCTGGTCCCGAGGGTCCCGTAGGCCCACAGGGTCCCAAAGGCGACACCGGCGCAACTGGCCCTGAGGGTCCGAAAGGCGCCGATGGAGCCACCGGCCCAGAGGGTCCCCAGGGTTCTAAAGGCAGCACGGGTGCCACTGGCCCCGAGGGCCCCCAGGGTCTGAAAGGGGAAAAAGGCGCTCAGGGTGAAAAAGGCGCTGAAGGCAAACAGGGCCTAATCGGCCCGACCGGTCCCTCCGGTCCGATCTCGGGAGTCAAAGTGGTGACCGGGACCGCGGCGGACACCGCGGCGGCCACTGCTGTGTGCCCCGCAGGTGAGGTGGCCATTGGCGGCGGTGGCAATACCACCGAGACCCAGGAGAATGACGACGACCTGACCCTCTCGGCGCCTGTGTCCGGCACCGGCGCGGCCAGCGGCCGCCCGCTGGCCGCCAATGGCACAACCCCGACCGGCTGGCGAGTCCAGTACCCGGATTCGGGCAGCGGTGAAACGGTGACGGCCTACGTCATCTGCGCGCCGACCGCGTAAGCAACTAATCCGCCCTGACTGGACGGGACGAAACACCGAGGGGAGACGGCACGAGCCGTCTCCCCTCGTTTCAGTCTGTGGATGGGCTCAGTCAGCCGAGACGATCTGGCCTGAGTTGACCAGCTGCAGCGCGCGTTTGAAATCAGGGTCGTAGACCTCGATCTGGGCGTCGACCCCCGGGTAGGCGAGGTAGACGCTGCTGGGCTGGTTGCGATTGAAGTAGACCGTGGCGCCTCCCGGGGCTTTGGCCAGTACCCCACCGGGTTCTTTGCCTTGGCGTTTCAGCTTGGCCAGCGCGTCCTCGTCCTCGTAGGTGCCGACGGTGAGGAAGTCGGGCTGCGGGTCACCGGCCTCGGCGCCTCCGGTCAGGTAGCGCACGTAGGTCCTGTCCGCATCCGGCCGGCTCAGCTCCAACTCGGCCCCTTCCTGCTCGCCGGCCCAGTAGATCGGAACCCCCTCCTCGGCTGATGCGTCGCGCAGCGAGTCCACGCTCACGATCTGAGCCTCGCTCGAGCTGGTCGGCGAGTCATTGCCGTCGTCGTCGCGGAGCGCGATCCAGAGGACCAGGCCGATCGCGAGCACCGCCGCCAGCGCTAGCCGCAGGCGGAGACCGGTCTTGTCGCCAGCGGTTTTCCCGACTTTCGAACTCTCCATCGACTGAAGCCTAGTAACGCGTTCGGAGGCGACCGCGGGGCGCCTAGTCGCAGCGGGAGCCGAAGTGCTGAGCCCAGACCCGGGTGCCGTCACGACCCCCCAGCGTGCCGACCTCGACGCTGAGTCCCAGGTCCGTGTAGTCGCCCAGGAGGTTGTGGCGATGCGTCGGGGAGCGCATCCAGGCTCGGAACGTGGCGCGCACTGTACCTTCCTGTCCGATCCCCCAGGCGAGGTTCTCGCCGACCCGCCAGCAGCTTTCACCGATGTAGCCGGTTTCTCTCATCCAGAAGGTGAACTCGCGCCCACAGGCGGAGTGGCTGAAGCTGTCGCAGTCAATCACGTCAAGCACCTTGCTCTGGGCCGACGCGTCCAGCTCAGCCGAGCCGGCGAGGCCGTTGAGACCGGCCAGGCGGCGGGCGAAGTCGGTCATGCAGCGCATTGCCTGCGTCTGTGTCTCGGCTGATGCCTCGAGGCTGTTCTGGCCGGGACAGGCGGCCGGCGGCGCGAGCAGGCGGCTTGCGGACGCGCTCGGAGCGAGCGCCAAGGCGCCCAGCGAGAGGGCGAGGACGAGTGCGAGCGTGCGCTTCACTCCATCCATCTCGTCACCCCGCGCTCGTTTGAGATGCCTGATCTCCTCCCTGGACGAATATATGAGTCCGGGGACGGCGTCGTCAACTGCCGCAACGTGAGCCGAAGTGCTGGATCCAGACCCTGACGCCTTCGCGTCCGTGCAGCCTGCCGGTCTCCAGGCCGATCCCCACGTCGTCGTAGGGGCCGAGGATGTTTCGCCGGTGTTCCGGCGAGTGCAGCCAGGCTTGGAAGATCGAGCGCGCTGTCCCACCTCGAGTCCCCCTGGCGATGTTCTCCGCCACACGCCAGCATGAGCCGAGGTAGCCGCTCCTCCTCATCCAGTAGGTGAACGATCGCCCGCAGGCGAAGTGACTGACGCTGTCGCAGCGGAGGATGTCCCGCGCCTTACGTCGCGAGGAGGAGCTGAGCGAAGGAGAGCGCGTGAGGCTGTCGAGCCGGGCCCGCTGTCTGGCGACGTTGGTCATGCAGCGCATTGCCTGCAGCTGCTGCTCAGTCGACGCGTCGGCGTCGTCCAGGCCCGGGCAGGCAGCCGGAGGCGCGATCAGGGGCTTGCGCGGCGCTGCTGCCGCGCCAGGCGGCAGCAGCGCCCCCAGCAAAAGCAGGCCAAGGACGATGGAAAGCGTGCGCGCCACGCTTTCTTGTCGTCACATCCGGCGCCCTGCTGAGGTGTGCATCGACCCTGGCGGACGCACGTATGACGTGCAGCGAGCAATTCGGAGTAGGCGAGACGCCGATATCCTTCGCTTCCCGCGCCGTGTGGTGCCTCGCGCCGCCGGCGGATCCGCCCCCGACAAGGCTAGGAGCAATGGCCGTAGACACCGCCGCCTATCGCGAGCAGACCGACGAGCAACAGGCAATCACCGAGATGGTCCGTCAGTTCGCCGACGAGAAGATCATCCCCAACGCCGAGCACTACGACCACGAGGACTCCTTCCCGGAGCCGATCGTCGAGGAAATGAAGGAGCTCGGCCTTTTCGGGGTGACGATTCCCGAAGAGTACGGCGGCATGGGCCTCGACCTGACCACCTACGCGATGATCGTCGAAGAGCTTTCGCGTGGCTGGATCTCGATCTCAGGCGTCGTCAACACCCACTTCATCGGCTCCTATCTCTTGATGAAGTTCGGCACCGACGAGCAGAAGGACTACTTCCTGCCGAAGATGGCGACCGGCGAGATCCGAGCCGCCTTCTCGCTCTCCGAGCCCGAGGTCGGCTCCGACGTGCAGGGGATCAAGGCCACCGCAAAGAAAGGCGACGACGGCAAGTGGGAGCTGAACGGCCAGAAGATGTGGGTCACCAACGGTCTCGGCTCCAGCGTCGTCTTCGTACTGATGAAGACCGATCCGAAGGCCGAGCCCGCCTACAAGGGGATGACCTGCTTCATCACCGAGAAGGAGCCCTGGAAGGAAACGAACGAGGGCGACTTCGCCGGTCTCGTCGTCCCGCCCAAGATCAAGAAGATGGGCTACAAGGGCGTCGAGTCGACCGAGCTCGTCTACGACGGCTACCGCTGCCTGCCGGAGCGGGTCCTCGGCGGTGAGGAGGACGGGGTCGGGCAGGGCTTCGTGCAGATGATGGACGCGCTCGAGGTCGGCCGCGTCAACGTCGCCGCCCGCGGCGTCGGGATCGCCCAGCGAGCCCTCGAGCTCGCCCTCCGCTACAGCCAGGAGCGCAAGACCTTCGGCAAGCCGATCGCCCAGCACCAGGCGATCCAGTTCAAGCTCGCCGACATGGCGACCAAGATCGAGGCGGCTCGCCTCGTCACCCGCAAGGCGGCGCAGATGAAGGACGCGGGCATTCGCTCCGACCTCGAGGCGGGGATGGCGAAGCTGCTCGCCTCGGAGACCGGCAAGGAGTGCGTCGAGGAGTGCTTCCGCATCCACGGCGGCTATGGCTACTCGAAGGAGTACGAGATCGAGCGCCTCTACCGCGACGCGCCGCTGCTCCTGATCGGCGAGGGCACCTCCGAGATCCAGCGCATGGTGATCGGCAAGAAGCTGCTCCAGCGCCACAAGATCTAAGGGTCCTGGGCGCGGGAACCAAAAAGGGCCGCCCTAGGGGCGGCCCTTTTCAGTGCTCCGGCGAGTTACGGTTAGCGCCGGTTGGGCTGAGTTACGGTTAGCTGCCAGTGCGGGTGCGCGTCTGTGTTCCTCCGCGCGTCCCGGTGTTCGTGTTAGTGCGTGTGTTCGTGTCGTTGTCGTTGGTGGTCCCACGGGTCGAGTTGCCGTTGCGGCTGGTGTCGTCGGTCCCCATCTGGGTCCGCGTGTTCGTGTCGTTGTCGTGGGTGGTGCCTCGCGTCGATTTGCCGTTGGCGCTGGTTTGGTCAGTCGCGGCGGCGCTGGCGTCGTCATCGTCGTCGCCGCCGCCACCGGGGCCGCTGTTGTCGTCGTCATCGCTGCCGCCACCGGGGCCGCTGTTGCTGCCCTTGGCGACCGCGGCCGGCAGGTCTCCGATCAGGCCCGCCGCGTTGGCGGCCCAGAAGAGCGGCACTGCGCCGAGTACCAGAAGAGCCAGGAAGAGCGCCCCGGCTTTCCGCAACGCCGGCGTTTGCCCGGGAAGCAGGGCGTCGTCTGCCTGCAGGCTGCTGAAGACACGCGCCGCGGGAGATACCGCTCGCGTCCCGGTGCTTTGCGTTGACATCTTGTCCTCCTCTTGCATAGGTGGCCGGTTACCCGCTTGGGTGCTTCGTTAACCCGAACGCCGGCCTGAGATCACGCAAGGTCAGACGCCGATCGCACCGCGCCGCGTGAGGCTGATCTTGCGGGGCAGCTCGGCGACCAGCGGCTCGAGTCGCTCGACCACCTCGCCGCAGCTGGGGCGACGGGCCGGATCGCGTTCGAGCAGCTCGGCGAGCAGCGTTCGCAGCGCCTCCGGCACCTGGGTCGGCAGCTGGCGCGGCTCCAGCCCCAGCTGGGGGAAGCGCTCCGGTCCCTCCTCGCCGGATCCTGCAGGGAACGGCTTCTCGCCCGACACCGCGTGGAAGAGCGTCGCTCCCAGCCCCCAGGCGTCCGCGGCCGGGCCGATCCGTGCGCCCGCCGACTCGCCAACGCACTGCTCCGGGGGCATATAGGGGTCGGTGCCGATCGGGCCCTCCGTCTTTGCGGCCCGCTCGAGGGTGCGGGCGATGCTGAGGTCGATCAGCCGTGGCGGCACCCCCATCACGATGTTGTCGGGCTTGACGTCGAGATGGACGTAGCCGGAGTTGGCCATGTACTGCAAGGCGCCGGCGACGTGCACGGCAAGGGGGAGGAGCTGTTCGAGCCCGATCGCCCCGTCGCGCCTGATCAGGCGGCGCAGGGAGGGGCCCTCCAGGTGCTCGATCAGCACGTGCGGGTACGGCCCGTCGAGGACCGCGCCGAAGCTGCGCACCAGTACCGGGTGCGCCAGCTCGCCCAAGACCGCGACCTCGCGCGCGAGGTCGCGCAGCGCCTTCTCCTCCGTTGCCTGACCGGGGCGCAGGACCTTTGCCACGCCGAGGGCGAAGAACGACTCGTCCCAGACCAGGCAGACCTCGTAGCGGTTGCCGCCGCCGATCGTCTTCAAAACGACCCGGCCGGGGGCGATCTCGCTGCCCTCCTCGAACTCCCAGCTCGCGTGCTCGCTCACCCCCAGAAGGGTAAGCCCACCGAAGTCTCGGCTAGCATCGGGCGATGCGCTGGGCCGCCAAGCTGGACCTCGCGGCCGGCATCCTGCTCGGCCTTGCCGTCGGCCTCGTGCTTGCGTACCTGGCGATCTTCGTTGTCGGCGGCGGCGGGGACGCGTCCTCGTCCTCGGTCCCGACCCCCAGCGCCTCGGAAAGCCGGCCTAAGACGGACGAGCCCGCCGGTCGAGCCGCTCCCCAACGGCCTTCGCAAAGACGATGAGGCGTTGGGCCGCGCTGTAGAGCGGGTGGCAGGTCGTGAGGACGAGCCGCTCGTAGCCGACGTCCTTGACCACGCCGACGGAGCTCGGGTCGACGATCTCGGTCTTCTGCACCCGGTAGACGATGGTCGCGTAGGGCATCTCGAGCACGATGCGGTCGCCGCGCTCGACTGAGTCGGCGTTGCGGAACGGCGCTCCGTAGGTCGTGCGGTGGCCGGCGATCCCGACCGTGCCGCCCTCGCCGGGGAACGGCGTCTCGGGGAAATGCCCGGGCCCCTTCTCGAGGCTGGCGGTATCGGTGCCCTGGATGGCGATCGCGTCGAGGTCCATCGCCGGGGCGTGGAGGCGGCCGATCGCGTCTCCCGTGTCGACTTCGGCCGCAAAGCGCCGAGCCAGGGCGGCGACGCGCAGCTTGCGGCTGCGGATCCGGGTGACGGCGCGCTGGGCGGCCCGGTTCGGGTAGCTCGCTTCGGTCTCGTTGAGCTGGTCCTCCGCCTTGCCCTGCTGGACCGACGCGTAGATCGAGGAGAGCGGCTCCTTGTAGAAGAGGGTGACGCCGATCTCGAGAAAGAGCACCAGGCCGGCAGTGATCAGGGCGACCGAGAGGATGTGGAGCAGGCGGGTCATCGACCCTGGATCTTCCACTGCCCGGGGGCGATCCGCAAGCTACGGCTGGGCGGCGACGTGGGCCGAGGAGGCAACCGCGCCCAGCTTGCTTCCGTTGACGCCGGGCCCGGTTCGCGACGGGCCGTACTCGGCGATCGCCCGTTCGTAGTCTTCGCTCCGGCCAATATCGAGCCAGAGGCCGTCGTAGTGGTAGGAGCCGACGCGCTCGCCGGCGTCGATCAGCCGCTGCACCAGGTCCGGTATGTCCAGCGTCCCCTCGGCAGGGATGTGGCGTAGGGCGGCCGGCGAGATGACGTAGACGCCCATGCTGACTGTGTAATGGATCTCAGGCTTCTCTTCGTAGTCGACGATCGGCGTGGTCGGCGTGCCGGTATTCCCCTTGACGCGGAGGACGCCGTAGTCGACTGGGACGACGCGCTGCTGGGAGGCGAGCGTGAGCACGTTGTCGGCATTCAGGTGGGCCTCGTAGAGCTCCTCGTAGTCGAGGGTGGTCAGCACGTCACCGTTCATCGCGATGAACGGCTCGTCGAGGTCGTCGATCTCCCTGAGGGCGCCGGCGGTGCCTTGCGGCTCATCAGCCTCGCTGTAGCGGATCCGGACCCCGTGCTCGGAGCCGTCGCCGAAGACGATCTTGATCAGGCGGGCGAGATGGTCGACGGCGAGCGTGATGTCATCGAATCCGGCCGATCGCAGCTGGCCGACGACGACATCGAGAATGGCGCGATCTCCGATCGGCAGCAGTGGCTTGGGCAGCACCGTCGTGTACGGGCCGAGCCGCGAGCCTTTGCCGCCTGCGAGGATCACTGCCTTTCGGGACATGTGCTCCTTGTCGGCGCACAGTGCGGTTACTTGAGGGCGGAATGTTCCATCCCGCCCCCGGACGGCGAAAAGGGGGCTCCGGACACATGTTCGAGCAAGCGTGCACGCTTAGGTGCGGCGCACGGCAACTGGACGCCGTATCGTTCGCCTTTCCCGGCTACTCCCGGCAGGCCGGGGAAGAACGATGAAGCTCGCTGCCTCCAGAGAGCAGACCAAAACCCCGCGCAACGTCAGCGATCCACCGGCAATAGTCCTGGGCGGAACAGTGACCGCGCTCTCGGTAGCTCGCAGCCTCTGGGACGCCGGCATCCAGGTCCACGTGCTCGACCGGCGTGACTCGCCGGCACGGGTCTCGCGGCATCGCACCTCCTTCGTCGACGTCGGCGGTCCCGACATGCAGGACCGCATGCTCGACTGGCTCGATACCGCCCCGGACGGCGCCGTCGTCCTTGCCGGCAGCGACGACGGCCTCGAACTGATCGCCCGCCACGGGGCCGAGCTCGCCCAGCGCGGGCTGCGGCCAATGGAGGCAGACGGCGAGGTGCTGCTGACGATGCTGGACAAGCAGCGCACCTACGAGCTTGCCGACGCACACGGGATCGGGACGCCGAACACAATCGCCTTGCGCACCGCCGCCGACGTGGAGGAGATCGCCGACGAGCTGAGCTATCCGTGCATGTTGAAGCCGAACCATGCGCATCTTTTCCGGTTGCGCGCCGAGTCGAACGTGAAGGCGCTCGTGATCGGCAGTCCGGCCGAGTTGCGGACCGAGTTCGGGCGGCTGCAGGAGGCTGGGATCGAGATGCTCGTCACCGAGGTAATCTGCGGGCCCAGCGACGAATTCGTCTCCTACTTCGGCTATCTCGACGAGACGGGAGTTCCGCTCGTTCGTTTCACCAAGTGCAAGATTCGCCAGCACCCGCCTGGATTCGGGCTCGGCACCTACCACGCATCGACCCACGACCCGGAGGTTGCAGAGCTCGGCCAGCGCTTCCTCGAGGCAGTCGGGATGCGTGGGCTCGGCAACGTCGAGTTCAAGCGTGACGGTCGCGACGGGCAGCTCAAGGTGATCGAGTGCAACGCCCGCTTTACCGCTTCTAATGAGGTGATCCGCCGCGCCGGGATCGATCTCCCCCTCTTCGCCTACAACCGGCTGGTCGGCCGCCCGACCCCGCCGGTCGACTCCTACCGCGACGACGTGCGCCTGTGGGAACCGATCAACGACACACGCGCCTTTCTGGTCTACCGGCGGCGCGGCGAACTGACCCTCCCCGCGTGGCTGCGCAGCATCGCCCATCGGCAGCACTTCCCGGTGGCCCGTCTCAGCGATCCCCTGCCGGCGATTGTCCGCCACGCCGAAAAACTCAAGCGTGCACGCAGCCGCGATAGTGCTCCTGCCCCACCATCAACCGGCCCGAGCGGGGCGACGGCGATGGCAGCCGTCTCCGAGCCGGCGCGCCCGATTGCGCCCGATGCGGCTCCTTGACCAGATGGCTCGCTTGGGGCGCCCGGGTCGCAATCTCGCTGCCAGGCTCGACCTCCTGGGCTTCGCGGGGGTGGGCTATTACCTGCACCGCCTGCGCGACCAACGCCGGTACTCGCGGTTCTACAAGGGCGCCCGCGACGCCGTCTACGACCAGATCTGGCGCGAGGCGGCGACAGCCGTGGGCGCGCAGGCAACCCAGCTCGGGCCCGGCCAGTTCGAGCTGAGTCGCGGCGGCGCGAAGACGCGCGTGGACGGCCGGGCCGTCGCGCTGGACGATCCGGACACGCTGCGGCGAGCCATGGACAAGACCCTGGCGCATCGCCTGCTGGCGGACGCGAAGGTGACAGTCTCCGAGCACGTCGAGTTTCACTTCGGCGACCAGGCGCCGGCGCGGGCGTTCCTGGAGCAGGCCGACGGTCCCTGCGTAGTCAAGCCGGCTGCCGGCACCGGCGGCGGTCACGGCGTCACCGCGGGCATCGCCCGCCCGGAGGAGCTGCGCCGGGCCTGCACGTACGCCGCGAGGGACACCGACCGCCTACTGATCGAGCGGCAGGCGCCTGGCCCCGTCTACAGGCTGCTCCTGCTCGACGGCGAGCTGTTGGATGTCGTTCGCACCACGCCCGAGCGGCTCACCGGCGACGGCCGCTCGACGATCTCCAAGCTGATGCGGACGGAGAACCACCGGCGGGCGGCGGCGTTCGGCACTGCCGGGCTGGCCGTGCTGGGCGTCGACCTCGACCTGGCACTGACGCTCGAGCAGGGGGGACTTTCGTTCTCGTCGGTTCTCGGTGCCGGGCAAAGCGTGCCGATCCGCAGCATCACCAACGGCAGCGGGCCAGAGCGGTGCGAGACCTACACCGCCCCGCTCGCGGACAGCATCAAGGAGGAAGCACGGGCGGGCGCCGAGACGCTGGGGCTGAGGCTGGCGGGGGTGGACGTCATCACCCCCGACCCGACCCGGCCACTCCGCGAGGTGGGCGGCGTGCTCAACGAGGTGAACGGCAGGCCCGGCCTGCACTACCACTACGTCGTCGCCGACCCTGAGCAGGCGACGCGCGTCGCGATCCCAGTCCTGGAACGCTTGCTGAGCGAGTGATGGCTGGGCAGGCGCTCGCCGCTGGCCCTTCAGCAGTGCGAGCCGAAGTGCTGCGTCCAGACGTGGGTGGCGTTCCGCCCGTCGAGGTCGCCGACCCGCAGGCCGACGCCGAGCTGGCTGAAGCGGCCGAGGATGTTGCGGCGGTGGCCGGGGGAGTGCATCCAGGCGCGGAAGATCGCACGCACCGTGCCCGCCGCACCGGTTCCCCAGGCGAGGTTCTCGCCCGCTCGCCAGCAGCTGGCCGCGAGATAGCCGGACTGCCTCATCCAGTAGGTGAAGTCGCGGCCGCAGGCGAAGTGGCTGAAGCTGTCGCAGCGCAGGATGTCCTTCGTCTTGCCGCTGGCCGAGCGGTCCAGCTGCCTGACGTCCCTGAGGCTGCCGAGGCCAGCGCTGCGGCGGGCGAAGTCGGTCATGCAGTGCATCGCTCGCCGCTGCACCGCCAGATGGGCATCGAGGTCCCCCTGGCCAGGACAGACTGCGAGCGGGGCCAGTGGCCCCCGAGGGGTGCGGTCCTTGCCCTGTGAGCCGGGAGCCGGCTTGGGGGCGACCTTGTGATTGGCGAGCCCGGCCGCTGCCATCGCGTTGGGAGCAACGGCGAGAGAGACCAGGATGGCGAGAGCGATCGATGAGAGCTTGCGCGGCACGACTCTCTTGTCGCCAGCCCGGCCGCGAAATTGCTTGTGTCCACGCGGTACTGGACGTATGTACTAGTCCGGGTTGCCGTCGGCCAACCCTTCTTGCACGCCCACCCGCCTGCTAAGTTGCCGACCTTGCCCGGAGCTCTCGAGAACTAGATGGTCGGAAAGCCGAAATCAGCCGAGATGCGGGCCGGCCCGGGGTTCCGTGTCCGCGAGGAGATCTCGCGCCCGCCGGAAGATGTGGTGAGTGCATTCGCGGGCTTCGACAGTCCTGAGGTGTCCGATTTCATGAACCGGCTCTACACGATGAGCTCGGAGATCCAGGCG
This sequence comes from Solirubrobacterales bacterium, assembly GCA_035557635.1. Classification (GTDB taxonomy): domain Bacteria; phylum Actinomycetota; class Thermoleophilia; order Solirubrobacterales; family 70-9; genus VRUE01. The sequence continues at coordinate 20,998 of DATMDR010000019.1, forward strand.
TTGACGCCCGGCAGCCCGTCGGTCGTCGGTCCGGCCTGCACCGTCAAGGTCTTCCCCGGCGACAACCTGATGGTCCACAAGTGCCTCGACGTGGCAAAACCAGGCGACGTCGTCGTGGTCGACTCGAAGTCCTCGACGGCGGCCCTGGGGGACCTGATCAGCACCAAGGCGCGGCATCGCGGCATCGCCGGCTTCGTCGTCGACGGCCTGATCCGCGACCTGCCCGACATCAAGGGGCTGGGGGATTTCCCCGTCTTCGCCAAGGGCATCACCCCGATCGGGCCCCTGCATCGCGGGCCGGGGGAGATCAATTACCCGATCGCAGCCGGCGGCGTCGTCGTCGAGCCCGGCGACATCATCGTCGCCGACGAGAACGGCGTCGTGGTCGTCCCGCAGGGGTTCTGCACGGAACTGCTCGAGCAGCTGAAGAGCAGGGAGGCTGCATCCAAGGCCTACAGCGAAGCCGTGGCACGGGGCGAGTTCGATAATGGCTGGGTGGACGCGATCCTCGAGGAGGGTGGCGTCAGCGACGGCGTCGGTGCGGCCGACCCGGTCAAGCCGGGCAACTAGGTCGGCGAGCCTCAGTCTCGGGGGTGCTTGGCCTCGAGCCAGGCAGCGGTCGAATCCAGATCGAACTCCCTGCAGGTCTCGGCGATCAGCGCGAGAAGGTCGGTCCTGATCGGTATGCCGTCGGCGAGGCGTTCGGCGGCGACGGCGTCGCCCGTCTCTCCCGGTAGGCGCGGTGCCTCGAAGCCCTTTGCGGGTGGGAGGTCGTGCAGGCGATCCACGAGGTCCTCGACCCGCGCCATGGAGGCGTCTCCGAGCAGTGGCTGGGGGTCGATGGCGATGAAGACCTGCCCGACTGACCCGCCGATCAAGGGGAACTTGCCTGGGTCGTCCTCTGTCGCGTGCGTAGTGAATTCGTAGTCGGCCTGTGCATCGGCGAGCATGATCGCGAGCATCGAGATCGCCAGCGACAGGCCCGAGCCCTTCGCTCCCGCGATCGGCAGCATGCTTCCTTCGAGTGCAGCGCGGGCATCGGTCGTCGGGCGGCCATCGGAGTCGATCGCGACGTGCTCGGGCAGTGGCGTGTCGGCTGCCGCCGCCCGACGGATCTTTCCACGTGCGATCGCGCTGGTCGCCATGTCGAACACCATCGGTCCGCGATCGCCGATCGGGATGCCGAGCGCCAACGGGTTCGTACCGAGCAGCGCCTTGGCGGCGCCATGGGGGGCGACCCACTTGGGTCCGTTCGAGGTGACGATCGAGACGAATCCCTGCTCGGCGACCCGGCGGGCGTAGAACCCGGCCGGTCCGAAGTGGGTGGTGTTGCCCAGCGCGACCACGGCGACCCCGTGCTCCCGCCCCAGTTCGGCGGACATGTCGGCGGCCTTGATCGCCGCCGCCGGGCCGATCGATCGGTCGGCGTCGAGCCGCCGCAGCGGTCCGTTCCCCGCCGCCGGCTGGACCCGGCCGCTGTCACCGGCAAGGCCATTCTTCACTCGCCTCATGTAGTTGGGCAGGCGGACGAGGCCGTGTCCTTCTTGGCCGCGGAGGTTGGCGTAGAGGAGCACCTCCGCCACCGCCTCCGCGTCGGCGCGGGGCAGGCCGACGTCGCGGCAGCAGCGCACGACGATCTCGGTCAGCGCCTGCGCCTGGATGGTGGTCGTGGCAGTGGTCAGGGGCTCTACCGAGCTCGGGTCAGGAGGTCGGCGATGGCGCGGATCTCGCGCAGGAGGCCGTCCAACATCGCCTCGGTATTGGTGTGGATGCGCCACTCCGCTTGCTTGCGGTCCTGCTCGACCTGATCGATCCTGCGCTCCAGCTTGTCGATGCGCTTTTCGCTCTTGCGGACGCGCTTCTTGACGTACTTACGGGTCTCGGCGCGGATCGCATCGAGCTCGCGGCGGAGATCGGCGTCATCGCCGTCCTGCTCGGCGAGCATCTCCTCGACACCGACGCGCACCCGCTCGATTTCCTCGTGCAGGCGGACGCGGGCCTGCTCGGCAGCAGCTGAGGGATCGACGGCAGGGGAAGAATTCATGCTCCGGATGCTACGGCCAGCGGTGGCCGGAACCGCCTCTAGCCAGCCGTCGGCGCCGCATCGGGTGCACGCGCGGGCGCTGAAGGCTCGGGGTCCGCCATCGCCACCGGCGCGGCGATGCAGCGCGAGATGTGCCGGGCGATCAGGGATGCGAAGCCGCCAAGGATGCAAGCCCCGCTGATCACCTCGAGCGGCTCGTCCGCGGAGACACTGGCGATGTCGGAGCCGGCCGCCAACGCGAAGGCGACGAGCGCTCCCCCGAACAGCCACCGCAGCCTGGCGGTGCAGAGGAAGATGTCGCGATAGGCATAAGCAAAGACGAGCGCGGGAATCAGCAGCGCGGCGAAGACGAGATCGTCGGGACGTTCGATGCCGGGAAGGTTGGTCAGAGGCAGGAGGTTGTGCCCGAGCGTCTCGTGGAGTGCGAAGAACTCGTCGACCGCCAACAACGCGAAGCCGGCGCTGGCCAGCGCATAGAAGCGGCGCAGACGGCGGTCCTCACCGGCTGCGCGGAGAACCAGCAAGGTGATCAGGGTTGCCACCGCGAGTGCAACGAGGACAGATCCGCTGATCGCGTCCATGTCCGGCTGCGACTCCTCGGCCGCGTAGATGGTGACGGAGTCCGCGACCCGGATCTTGTAGATGACCCCTGACTCATAGGGCCGAACGTCGCGCCCCTTGTCAACGACCTCGTACATGGAGGGCCCGGCCAACATCGCGAGCCCCGCAACCGCAACTAGGGCTGGGATGGCAATCGATGTGCGTGTCTTCATCCCGAGCCCGTCGCCTGGATCCAGCTTAGCCAGTTAGGAAATTGTCACAGATTCGCCGATCTGATGCGCAAGTTCTCTCGCAGGCACTGTCGAGCACCTTGCTCCTCCTCGGGCAGCGGTGGCCGGAACCCGCGCGGGATCAGGCTTCCAGCGCGAAGAGGCGGTAGCGACCGATCGTCAGCTCGTCGCCGTCCTCGAGCCTCGCCCACTCAATCAGCTCACCGTTGAGGAAGATCCCGTTGAGGCTGCGGTCGTCGAGAACGCGCAGGGAATTGGGTTGCTCGGAGACGATCAGGGCGTGGCGCCGCGAGACGCTGGGGTCGTCGAGGCGGACGTCGGCGGCGATGCTGCGGCCGATGCGGGTCCAGCCACGGTCGATCGGGAAGACCAGGATCTCTCCTTCTTCGGCGCGCCTTGCCAGGTAGGTGCCGGGCCGGGGTAGGCGAATCCGTGCTTCCTCGAGCCAGTCGGGTGGCGCGAGCTCGGGGAGGACGGGCATCTCCGCCGTCTGCTGGCCATGTTCCTGCATCGGCTCGAACATCGAGTCGCGGCGAAATGCGCTGCCGTGGCAGCGCGGGCACTCGGGCAGCGCGTCGTTCTCTTGCAGCGAGAGCTGCGAACCGCAATCGAGGCAGAAGAACGTGCCAGAGCCGGGGAGCATCCCCGACGCGTATCTGTCAACGGTCAAGCTGGAGCCAGGACTAGCGAAGATGAGAGTCTCCTTTCCCGGCGCCTCCAGTCGGGATCGTAGCGCGATGGCGGAGGCGCTGCCGAGGCCTTACCCGCTTGCCGCGGCCGTAAACCCCGCTTCCACGACTAGAATCGCGCGGCCGATGGGTCCCGTCAGCGCTGAAGTCGAGATCGACGTCCCGCGACCGCGGGTCTTCGAGGCGCTCGCCGATCTCGCCCTGCGCCCGGCGTTCACCGACCACTTCATCTCCGACTTCCACCTGACCCGAATCGAGTCCGTCGGGGTGGGCGGCGGGGCGCGCTTCCGCTTCGCCGTCAGGCCGCGGGCGGTGTGGATGGACACGACCATCGTCGAGGTGGAGAGGCCGCACCGCATCCTCGAGCACGGGCGCGGCGGGCGGGGGAACCGGATCCCCTCGACCACCCTCTGGGAGCTGACCGAGGGCCCGGGCTCGCTGACCGGGGTGCGGGTCTCCTACTGGACCGAGCCCGCCAACCCGGTCGATCGCGGCCTCGAGCTGCTCTCCGCTGCCTCGATCCCCTACCAGCGCCACTGGCGCGAGGCGCTGCGCCGCCTCCGCGACCTGCTCGAGGCGGGTCGGCTCGGCGAGAGCCGGGCCACGGTCGCCGGCGGCAATCCGGTCGCGACGGGGATCCCGTGAGACCGCCGCTGCCGGGCGCCTTTATAGACTGCCGCCGCCGATGACCTTCCCCCGCCGGACCATCCTCACGCTGGTTGCCGCCCTCGCCCTCGGGGTGAGCTCCCTCGGCGTCGCCGCCTGCGGCTATGAGAGCGACGAGAAGGAGGTGGTCGAGGGAGAGCCGGTGACGCTCGGTGAGGTCAAATACAACGTCGTCTTCTCGCGCTTCCTCAACCCCAACGACACCGAGGACTCCGCTTACCTCCTCGGTCAGCCGCCGCCGCCGAAAGGCAGCAGCTACTTCGGCGTATTCTTCGAAGTTCAGAACGAGCACGACGAGCCCCAGCCCCTGCCGGACTCGTTCACGATCCACGACGCCGAGCACACCGCCTACGACTCGATAGAGAGCGAGAGCCTCTACGCCTTCCCGCTGGGTGGAGAAGTCGAAGCCGAAGAACAGGTACCGGTGCTCGACTCGACCGCCTTCCAAGGGCCGATCGAGGGTTCGCTGGTCCTCTTCCTGCTCCCCGACACGGTCTCCAGCAACCGACCGCTGGTGCTCGAGATCGAGGGCCCCGACGGGCCGGGCGAGGTCTCGCTCGACCTCTAGCCCCGGCCGAGGGCTCAGAGGCCGGCTGAGAGCACTTCGGCCGCGGCGGGGGCGGCCACTTCCCCTCCTGACGCTTCGGCTTCGATCAGCAGCACCGAGACCGCGAGCCGGGGCTTCTCCGCCGGGGCAAAGGCGGCGAACCAGGCGTTCTTGACCTGAATCGGGTTGGGGAGGTTCTCCTGGCCGGGCTTGGGGCCGAGCTCCGCCGTCCCGGTCTTGCCCGCCACCTGCGCCTCGGCGATCGCACCGGCAGTCCCGGTCCCGCCCGCCACCACGCCGACCATCAGCTCGGTCAGCTGAGCTGCTGTCTTCTCCGACATCACGCGCACCGTCTCGGCACGGGAGCGCAGCTTGCGGTTGGCGACGAGCGAGGTCGGCGCGCGGACGCCCCCGTTGGCGATCGTCTGCGCGACGCTCGCCATCTGCAGCGGCGTCGCCAGCACCTCGCCCTGGCCGATCGCGCTGACCCCGAGGTCGATTTCTTCCCCGATCTCGGTCGGGATGCTCGATTCCGGCGGGTCGACTTCGCGCACGATGCGCGGCGCGTAGAGCCTCAGCGGAGAGTTGAAGCCGAATCGTTCCGCCGCTGCGACCAGGTCGTCGTTGCCGATCTCCGGCCCGAGCGGGGCGAAGTCGGCGTTGCAGGACTCGGCGAACGCTTCGCGGAAGGTGCCGCCGCAGAACTCGCCGTTGGCGTTGTGGATGAAGCGCCCGCCGACGTTGACGCCGTCGACGATCGGGAAGTACTCGTCGAGCGTGACGACGCCCTTCTGCAGGGCGGCGACGGTGGTGATCATCTTGAAGGTGGAGCCGGGCGGCTGCGGGGCCGAGAAGGCCTGGCCGGCGAGGGCGCGGATGTCGCCGCTGCGCGTGTCGAGCACCGCGATCCCGCCGAAGCGTCCCCCCAGCGCGGCGACCGTGGCGGACTGGAGGTCCGGGTCGATCGTCGTCTTCACGGGTGCGCCGGGACGGGGCTCCGACTGGGCCAGGACCCGCTCGGCGCCTACGGCTTCGGCGACGGCGAGCAGCGAGCCGCCGGGCTTGCCGGCCAGGCGCCGGTTGAGGGCCTGCTCGACGCCGCTCACCCCGACCGGTGTTTCTGGCGGAAACCCCTGTCGCGCCAGCCGCTCGAGGTCTTCCGGCTCGGCCGTCCCGATTTCCCCGGTGACGTCGATCGCGGCGCTTCCCAGCGGGTGTTCGCGCGCCTCGACCGGCCCTTCGGCGAGCGCTGAGCCGTCGCGCGCCAGGATCGACGCCCGCTCGGCCAGCTCGACCCTCGCCTCGAGCCGCTCGCCGCGCCGCAGGCCGGGGAAGACGAGCCGGGGGTCCCAGGCGATGCCGCCGTCCGCGTAGGGCAGCGCCAGCTCGGCCTCGAGCGGGCCGAAGGCGACGGTGGTCAGCGCGACTGGGACCGGCACCAGGGCGACCCCGTCCGCCGTTTCGGCGTCCCCCGGCTCCGCCGGGTCGAGGCTGCGCAGGGTCGCCGTCTCCGCCGCTTCGCGGTAGGCGGCGGCGAGCTCGTCGACCGAGACCTCCCGGCGCGAGGCGTCGTTCAGCTCGCGGTGCATCAGAGCGAAGTCCTTTCGTGCCCAGGCCTCGGCGTAGCGCGAGGCCGCGTCCCGCTCCGGCGAGCCCGGAGCGCCGGTCGCCGCCCCGGCGACGAAGGCGACCAGGGCAACGGCGCCCAGGGGAAGCATGCGGGTGAGGAGACGGCGGCGCCGCTCCACTTCAGAGGGGAGATTGCTCACGAGCGGTAAAGGTAGTGGCGGTGCCAGCGGCTGCTTGTATTCGCCTGTGACCGTCGTCGACTGGGTGATCGTCGCGTTCGTGCTGGCCGTTGCCCTCTGGGGTTTTCGCGAAGGGGCGATCGTCGGCGTGCTGCTGACCGGCGCGACGGTCGGATTCGTCTGGCTGGTCGGAGCGCTTGCGCTGCACGGGCCGGTGACGGCTGAGGTCAGGCGCGACGCGCGACACTCGTTGATCCTGCGCAGCCTCGACGATGTCCTGCCTCCGTCGAAATCGGTGATCGAGGCGCTGCGGCGAATCGATCCGGCGCCGACGATCACCGGTCGGGTGACGCCGGTGGCGCCGCCCGACCCCGCGATTGCCGCCGACCCCGACGTCCGGCGGGCGGGACGTTCCGTGGTCCGGGTGCTCGGCACCGCCTGCGGCCTTGGCGTCGAGGGCTCGGGGTGGGTGGTGGCACCCGGAGTCGTCGTCACCAACGCGCACGTGCTCGCCGGGGTGGAGGACGCTTCGGTCGTCACTCGTGACGGCGGCTCGCTGGCCGCCTCTGCGGTCGGCTATGACACGCGCAACGACCTCGCCCTGCTCCGCATCGGGGGCACCCTTCCTGCCCTGGCGATCGCGGCAGAGGCACGGCGCGGCATTCCCGGCGCGGTGCTGGGCTACCCGCTGAACGGGCCCTATGCGGTGGTCGCCGCGCGCCTCGGCGAGACTCGCGAGGTGATCAGCGAGGACTCCTACGGCCGCGGCCCGGTCCGGCGCACGCTCGCCTCGCTGCGCGGCTCGGTTCGCAGCGGCAACTCCGGAGGGCCGCTGGTCGACTCCCGGGGCCGCGTCCTCGGCACCGTCTTCGCCGCCACCACCACCGGTCCCCGCGGCGGCTTCGCGATCCCCAACGCAGTCGTCCGCAACGCCCTTCAAAACGCCAGCTCAACTCCCGTTGAGACCGGCCCTTGCGCACGCTAGGGAGAGGAGGGAGGGTTGGGGTGTCCCTCCCGCGGCTTGTACTTTTTCGGTCTCTACCCATCTTGGTCGGCATGAGCGCGCCGCCCCGAAAAAGTTGAGCGGGAGGGCGCCCCAATCCTCCCTCCCCATCACTTACCTAAGGTAAGGTCTCTCAACGTGGAAGCAACGTCGGCGGCCGGGGAGACGGCCGCACAGGGAGTCTGTCCGCATTTCCATGCTGCGATCGAGCTGATCGGCAAGCGCTGGACGGGAGCGATCGTCTGCGCGCTGACCGAACGGCCGTTGCGCTACGGCGAGCTGGCGAAGGCGGTGCCGGGCCTCTCGGACCGGTTGCTCTCGCGCCGCCTGCGCGAGCTCGAGGAGGAAGGGCTGGTCGAGCGGCAGGTCGAGCCGGGGGCGCCGGTGCGCGTCACCTACTCGCTGACCGAGAAGGGTGCCGAGCTGCGGCCGGCGATCGCCGAGCTGCGCCAGTGGGCGCAGCGCTGGCACAAGACCGGCTGAGCGCGCCAGCCGCCGAGCTCGGGAATAGCCTGGCCGGATGGGATTGCCCGGCCCATTTCCGGTAGGGCGTTACGCCCGCAAGCTGGAGGAAGAGATGCGCCGCCGCGCGCGGGTTTCGCTGATCGGCGAGGTCACTGGCCTCAGTCGCAGCAAAGCCCAGGCCTACTTCGAGCTGCGCGACAACGAGGGCGCCGTCCCTTGCGCGATTTGGCTCAACGAGCTGGAGAAGCTCGATCTGCCCGAGCGGGGTCTTCGGGACGGCGCCGAGGTCGTGATCGGCGGCGGCCCCGACTACTACCGCGGGGGTGCGCAGGCGTCTCCCTCTTTTTTCTTTCGCGCATCTCACATTCGTCTGGCCGGGGAGGGCGACCTGCTCGCCCGACTCGAGGCGCTGCGCAAGCAGCTCCAGGGCGAGGGGCTGTTCGCGCTGCAGAAGCAGCTGCGGCGGCCGGCGCTGCCGAAGACGATCGGGGTCGTGACCGCCGAGGGCGGCGCCGCGCGCCGGGACCTGCTCGCCGGCCTCGAGCGGCGCGGCTGGGCCGGGACGGTCGTCTGGGCGTTCGCGCCTGTGCAGGACCGCCGCGCCGCGCCGGCGATAACCGGGGCGATCCAGGACCTCGCCGCCAGGCCCGAGGTGGAGGCGATCGTCGTCACCCGGGGCGGCGGCAGCCTCGCCGACCTCTGGGCCTTCTGCGACGAGACGCTCTGCCGCACGGTGGCGATGCTGCGGGTGCCGGTGATCGCCGCGGTCGGGCACGAGCGCGACTCGACCCTGATCGACGATGTCGCCGCTATCGCCTGCTCGACGCCTACCCACGCGGCCGAGGCGGCGGTGCCGATCGAGTGCGCAGCCGCCCGCGCGGCGCTCGGCGGACGGACCGCCGGCCTGGCTCGGGCCGCCGAGGGCGCCGTCCGGGCGCGGACCCCGCACCTGGCGGCGCTGGCTCGCGGCCCGGCGCGGGCGCTGCGCCGCGAGCGGCTCGGCCTCAACCAGAAGACGCGGGAGATCCGGGCCGCCTCCGAGCGTGGCCTCACCGAGCGGCTCGGATTCCAGCGGCGGCTCGCCGCCGTGGTGCTGGAGCGGGCGCGGCGCCGCGCCGCCGGGCCGGAGATGGAGCGCCGCCGCGCTGCCCTCCACCGCGCCGAGGTCGCGCTTCGCGCCCACCAGCCCGAGCGGACGCTCGAGCGGGGCTACGCTCTGGTCGAGGACGAAGCCGGCGAGCCGATCGGCAGCGCCGCCGCGGCCAGCGCCGCGGCGCGCGTCAGACTGCGCTTCGCCGATGGGCGCATCGGTGCCAGGATCGAGGAGGACGATGAGCGAGACGCCTGAGTCATACGAGGCCGCCGTGGAGCGGCTGGAGCAGATCATCGACCGGCTCGACTCCGGCCAGGCCGGGCTGCGCGAGACGCTCGAGCTCTGTCACGAGGGGCGGGAGCTGGTCACCTACTGCGCGGCGGAGCTGGACGCGGTCGGCGAGGGCCTGAAGGAGCTGAAGCTCGACGAGCTGGCGGCGAAGCTCGACACCTCCGCCGCTTCGTGATCAGCCGCTGACCTTGGCGATCGCGGACTCGAGCCTGCCGCGGGCCGCCTCGATCTCGGCCGCGCCCCACACCTGGAGCACGGGCTCGTCGGGGCGCTCGAGGAAGACGTAGGCGAGCTCGACCTCGGAGGCGCTCCGTGCCTCAGCAACCGCGAGCGCGTAGATCGACTGCTGGATCTCATAGCGGGCAGCGAGCTCGGCAAGGCCGGCGCTGCCGACGCCATCGGTCTTGTAGTCGACGATCAGGGGGGGAAATCCCGGCTGCTCGACGAGCAGGTCGATCGAGCCGCGGAGGATCGTGCCGCCAACCGTGACCAGGATCGGGACCTCCGTCCGGCTGCTTCCGGCGCCACGCACCCGTTCGGCGAAGAAGCTCGACCCCAGCCAGGCGTGGAACGGCTCCATCAGCCCGTCTGCCGGCAGCTCTGACCCCGCGTCGACCTCGGCGGAGGCTGAGATCCGGCCGACCAGCTCCGCCGAGGGCTCCTGCCACTCGTTTGCCTGGCTCCACTCGAGCAGCGCGTGCACCGCCCTGCCCCTGGCGGCCGCCTCCTCGCCTACGGCGGCGGAGCCCTCGCCGGCGCCCCCGCGGAGCACGACGTCGCTGTCGGTCGGCGCGCCCTCGCCGTCGGCGGTGATCGCGGTATAGGAGAGCGGCCGGGCGGGGGCCTTCGGTGAAAGCCGGCCGACCAGGGGCGCGGGGCCCTCGCCGGGCTCGGGTGCCGCTGCCGCCTCCCGGCGCACGGCGGCCAGCTCCCTTGCCCGCTCCGGCGAGGCGAGGCTGAGCTTGACCGCGATCTCCGATGGCCCGAAGGCCAGGTCGAGTCCCGGCCGGGGTTTGGGCGCGGGGACCGCGACCGTCGAGTCGCCCTCGCGGTCGATCTCGAAAGCGGCGGCGATGCGCTCGATCACCGACATCCCGGGAGTCGACTGGGAGCTGGGGGCGGGATTCACCACGCCGCTCAGCAGCAGCCGCTCGCGCGCCCGCGTCGCGCCGACGTGGAAGAGCCGCAGCTCCTCCTCGGCTTCGCGCACCTGTGCCTCCTCGCAGAGCTCGCGCTGGGAGTAGAGGTTGATCCCGCGCGCACCGAGCCGGCGCAGCTGCATGCCGACCCGCGGCTGCTCCTGCTCACGGCCCAGGGTCAGCAGGGGCGTCCCCGAGAAGGGCAGCAGGCCCCGCGAAAGGTGCGGGATCGCGACCACGTCGAACTCGAGGCCCTTGGCGCTGTGGATGGTCATGATCCGCACCCCGTCGTGACCCTCGACCGCGGTCGCTGCCTGCGCGTCGGCGTCGGCGTCCGCGCGCGCCGCGAGGAAGTCGAGCAGGCCCCGCAGGTCGCGGCCCTCGGCGGACTCGAAGTCAGCGGCGAGGCGCATCAGCTTGCGCACGTTGGCGAAGCGCGCCTCGCCGGCGGGGCGCATCAGCACCGCCAGGTCGTAGCCGGTCTCGGTGACGGCAGCGTCGATCAGCCCGGGGAGCGAGAGCGAGGTCGCGCGCCGGCGCAGGTCGCGCAGGGTCTCGGCGAAGCCGCGCAGCAGCTCGAGCTCGGTGTCGGGGATCGCCTCGAGCCGCGCCCGGTCGGCGTCCTCGTCCTCGCCCAGGCCGGTCGCCTGCTCCACCGCCGGCCAGAGGTGACGACCCCTGCCGGCCGCGGCGCGCAGCAGCCAGAGCGTGTCGGGCGCGACGCCGCAGGCGGGAGAGGCGAGCGCTCCCAGTAGGGCCTGGTCGTCGAGCGGGTTGGCGATCGTCGCCAGCAGCGTGCAGACGTCGGCCACCTGCTGCTGGGACCAGTAGCCGCGCCCGCCGACGACGTAGGGACGCAGTCCCGCTCGCTCGAGCGAGTCCTCGTGGGCGTCGAGCCTGGTGAAGGAGCGCAGCAGCACGACCATCGCCCCGCGCTCCACGCCCTGGTCCGCCAGCTCACGCAGCCGGGCGGCGAGGAAGCGCGCCTCCGCCAGCTGGTTGGCCGGAGTGCGGGCGTCGGTCGCGGGATCGAGCCGGATCTCGCCGTCGTCCCAGCCTTCGCGGCCGGTGAGCAGCAGCTCGACCGCCGGTCCCTCTCCGGGCGGATTGAGGCGCTCCGGCGGGGCGCCCACCCGCAGCGGCCGGAAGTCGTCGCCGAGCAGCTTCTCGCCGATCGCGTTGACGGCGCCGATCACCTCCGGTCGCGAGCGGAAGTTGCCGCTCAGCGGGATCGCCGTGCCGTCGGGGCTCGCCTCGATCGCCGCGCGCCGCTCCCGGAACACCTCGAGGTCGGCGTGCCTGAACCCGTAGATCGACTGCAGCTCGTCGCCGACCACCATCAGCTGGCTCTTCGGCCCGCGCAGCGCTTCGACCAGGCGCAGCTGCAGGCGGTTGGTGTCCTGGAACTCGTCGACGAGGAGATGCTTGAAGCGCGTCCGGTAGGCGGATCCCGTCTCGGTCCGCTCGAGCAGCTGCGCCGCGAGGATCTGCAGATCCTCGAAGTCGACTCCCGCGCGCCGCTCCTTCGCCGCCGCGAAGCGCTCGGAGAAGAGACCCAGGAGCTCCCCGAGGTGGCGGTAGGCACGGCCTCCGGCGCCTGCCTCGGCGACGGCGGAGAGCGCCGTCTCGATCGCCTCCCTGTAGGCGGCCATCGGCTTCGCTTTGCTCCTCGTCCGCACCGCGGCCAGCTGCTCGAGCGTGGGCGGGCGCTCGGGGTCGGCGAGCAGGTCCAGGGACAGCTCGACCAGCTTGCGGTTGGCGCTGCCGGCCTTCAGCTCGTCGACTGTCTGCGCGGCGACCTCGGCGGCGCGCCCGAGCGCGCCGGGCAGGTCCGGCGTGGGGGGGTCGGGCAGCTCGGGCTCGGCGGCCCCGCGGCTGCGCAGCTCGGCGTGGGCGCCGATCACCATTCCCCGCAGGCCGCCGACGTCGAAGGCGGCGACCGTCTCTTCCCGCTCGCGGTCGCCGCCGGCGAGGAATGCTTCGAGCGCCTCGTCGAATGCCTCGCGGGCCGTCCGCTCCGCCTCCGGCGCGTCGATCACCCGGAAGCGGGGGTCGATCCCGACCGCGATCGGGTGGGCGGAGAGCAGCCGGTTGCAGAACCCGTGGATCGTCGTCACATGAGCAGCGCCGAGGCCGGGGAGCAGCTCCCGGGCCCGCTCCGAGCCCTCCTCGGCGCGGCGCTCGATCTCGGCCCGGATCCGCTGGCGCAGCTCGGCTGCGGCCTTGTCGGTGAAGGTGAAGGCGAGCACGGCGTCGGGGGAGATGCCCTCGTTGCAGACCAGGCGGCAGTAGCGGTCAACCATCACGCCGGTCTTCCCGGTGCCGGCGCCGGCCTCGACCAGCACCTCGGCGCCGGAGGCCTCGATCGCGCGTCGCTGCTCCTCCGTCGGCTTCCGCCCGCTCACCGGCTCTCCTCGTCCTCTTCGTCGTCCACCGGCTCGACCGGGGCGCGGTCGCGGCGGCAGATCGGCGCGAAATCGCAGAACCGCGGGCATATCCCGTGGCCGCGCAGGCCGGCGCGGGGCCCGGGGTCGCGGTCGATCCGCCCTTCGCGCATCCGCGCGACGATCTCGCCCGCCCGCTGGCGAGCGTCGGCGAGCAGCTCCTCGAACCCCTCGCGGTCGACCACGTCGGTGCGGGAGATCCCGTAGGACGCGACGAGCTCGGGCGCCTCGTCCCCGAAGACCGCGCCCCGCGGCCGCCGGGTCGAGGTCCCGCGCAGCGGGTGGTAGATGCCGCCGACCGCTTCCGCCTCCCAGAGCTCGGCGACGGCGATCAGGTAGAGCTGCAGCTGGAGCTTCGCCTCCTCCTCGAGCTTTTCGCGCGCGGTGACCGAGCCCGAGAGCTTGTAGTCGAGGACCAGGGCGCGACCGTCCGGCGCCCGGTCCACCCGGTCGATCGCTCCGTGCAGGCGCCAGCCGTCCACCTCCAGCGCCGGCCGCCCCGTCTCCTCGGCGTCGGAGAAGCCTGCCTCGAGCAGCCAGGGCTCGAAGCCGGCGGCCTCGCGTTGCGCCTCCTCCCCGAGGAAGCGGGCGAGCAGGCCCTCGATGCGGCGCAGCATCGCCCGCTCGGCCGGGTGCTCGCCCATCCTCCTTGCGGCGGCGGTCTCGGCGACGAGCTCATGGCCGCGCTCGATCCAGGCGTCCAGCGAGCCCGGCCGGGGAAGCGGGTCGCCATCCGGCCGCTCCCGGTAGAGCGCGTAGAGGACGGCGTGCACGATGCCGCCCTGGAGGAGCGGGTCCGGTGTCGGGTCCAGCGGCTGGGGGGCGAGCTCGTGGGAGACGAACCAGCGGTAGGAGCAGACGTCGAAGCCCTCGATGGTGGTGCCGCCATAGGCGGGCACCTCGCCCAGTGCCTCGATCACCGCCGGGTTGGAGAGCGGCCCCGGTGCCCGGCTGGCGGCCTCGGCGCGGGTCGCCGCGACCAGTCTTGCCTCGATCCGCTCGGCGATTTCGCCCTCGGCGCCCGCCGACCCGAGCAGGGAGGCGGTGTCCGTGCCCGTGCCGCGGGCCGCGATCGCCCGGGCCAGCTCGGTCTCCGACGGGGCGTCGGCGATCCGGTGGACGACCCGGGCCAGGTCGCGCCTGCGGAGCCGCGCCTCGACCGGGTCGGGGTCCTCCGCTCCGGGGGGCGGGTCGAGCAGGCGGCGGACGTCGTCGAGGAAGGGGGAGGGAGCTTCCGCCACGCCGTTCTCGTCGCTGTCGCGGTAGGAGAGAAAGAGTCGCTTGCGCGGCAGCGCGAGGCAGGCGTGGAACAGGTAGCGCTCCTCGGCCTCGGTGTCGTGGCGTGGCGGCAGGCCGAGGGACTCCCGCTGGCCCTCGGAGAGGAAAGGGTCGGTTCCCGCCCCGCCGCCGCGGGGGAACTCGCCCTCCTGCAGGGAGGCGACGAAGACGTTGTCGAAGCGCGCGGCCCTCACCCTGTAGGGGTCGGCGATCCTCACCCGGTCGCCGACCGGGCCGCTCCAGACCCGCACGGCGATCCCGGCCAGCGCCTGGGCGAGGGAGCCGGGCCGCGGCGCCAGGCCGTCGAGCTCCGCCCGCTCGGCCATCGCGGTGGAGATCGCCGCGCCGGCTCGCGACTCGAGCTCCGAGTCCGCCCTCACGCCCATCGCCGCCGCCATCTCGCCGATCGCTACCGCGAGCGCCGGGGGCCGGGCGGCGGCCTCCCGCACCCGTAGGACGTCTGTGGGCAGCTCGCCGAACCGCTCCTCCCAGAGGTCCAGCGCGGCGCCCGCGGTCAGGACCCGGTTGCGGCGCACCCTGCGCTCGAACCAGTCGATCCGACCCGGTGGGGCGCCGGACTGGCCACGCAGGTAGCGCAGCAGGTCCGCGGCCCTACCGCTTCCCAGCACCGCCTCCAGCAGGGCGATAAGCGACCCACCCACCGAGGTCGTCGCGGCTGGGACCTCCGCCTCGAGCGCGGTGGGGACTCCGTAGGACTCGAGCACCGCCGCCAGCAGCGGCCCCCGCCGAGCCGGGTCGCGCACGACGATCGCGATCTCCTCCGGCTCGACGCCGTCGGCGAGCAGCCGCGCCACCTCGACGGCGATCGCTTCCGCCTCGCCGCGCTCGCCCGCCGAGCGCAGGTGGACGAGGCTGTCGTCGACGGGCATCCGGCCCGGCTCGCCGGCGCCGAATCCGCGCTCGAGGTGGAAGAGGAGCGGCGCCTCCTGCGTGTTGGCCGGGTCCGCGTCGAGCTTCTCGGTGGAGTCGATGCCGATCTCCCCGAAGTGCGAGAGCAGCGGAGCGGTCCGGCCCTCGAGCGCCGCGTTGCCCTCCTCGTAGGGGAGAGCCACGGTCACCTCGGCGACCGTGGCGAGCGCGCCGATCAGGTCGAGCTGGTTGCGGGTCAGGTCGTCGAAGCCGTAGATGAACACCGGTCGCGGCCACCAGCCGGCGCCCCCGGCCTTCAGCAGGTCGATCGCCTCGCGCGCGACGCCGTGCCTGTCGGTGAGCCCGAGCCGGTCGCGTATCAGCGCGTAGCCGGCGAACAGGGCCGATATGTCGCCGAGGTAGGCCGAGCCCTCCAGGGTCGCCGCCACCGCCTCCACGTCGGCGGGCTCGAGGCCAGCCCCCTGGAGCTCCTCGAGCAACCGCTCCAGCGCGACCGGGAAGCCGGGCTGGCCGGCGGAGCCGCGCAGCGGGCGCAGCCCCGGGCGCTGCTCGGCGATCGCCGCGGCCACCGCACCCAGGCGCTGGGCCGGGGTGAGCCCGGGGCGGGGAGGAGAGCCGCCGGCCGTCGCCACCGCCTGGAAGAGGCCGTCGAAGGTCATCACCTCGGCGCCGAGCACGGCGCCTCCGGTGCAGAGCTCCCGCTCGAAGCTGTAGACGTCGTCCACGGTCGGCACGACCAGGACCGGGTCGCGGTCGAGGACGGTCGTCAGGGCGCGCCGAATCCGGCCCGCGCGGCCCGAATTCGGGGGTCCGTGGATCAGCTTCAGCGGCACTCCCTCACCTTATGTCCGGCCCCGGCGCTCGCTCCCCCGCAAGCTGCGGCTTTACGCCTGCGATTTGGCGTCTACCGCCCTCTTTAAATTGGATCGCGAATGGCCCTCTGCTTCGTAGACCCAGCTGACGCGATCCGGGCGATCGGGGACTCGATCGGCCGCGAGGCGCGCCGCCAGCTGCTCGGCGAGGCGGTGCGGGCCTGGGTCGACGAGATCCCGGACAACGAGCTCGAGGTCCACTACGCGAAAGCCCTCTCGGAGCTCGACGAGCACGACCTCTCGATGCTCGCCGCCTGGCACGGCTCGATGGAGCTCGGCCACCCGCTCCCCAACCGGGACTTCCTCATGGGCGCCTTCGGCTCGCTCGGCGAAGAGCGCCGCGAGGCACTGAAGCTCGCGGCAGGGTTCCGCGGCGAGGAGGCGGTCGACGCCGGCCTCACCGAGGAGGACGCGCTGGAGCTGGTCCTCGGCCTGCTCTCCCAGCCCCGCCTGATGGAGCTCGCCCTAGAGGCGGTCGAGCTCTACATCTGGGACCGCGCCGGCTCCGACAACTAGCGCCTGAGCTTCGCCAGATCCGGCCTGCTTTTTCTTGCTGGGCCTTCACTCGTACCGATGGGATGCGAGCAGGAGGCACTCCCTAATGAAGCCAACGTGCAGGGATGCCAAGCTCAGGCTTGGCTCGGGTCTCACCTGGGTCTTCGGAGACCAGCGCGACCCTGCCTCCTGGCTCGCCCCTAAGTGGAGCCTCTCGTTACTCGCGAGAGTTCTTTCTATGTCAAGAAAGCGATGGGCTGGCGACAGCCCAGAAATGGAGCGTTCAAGTGACAGCACGAAAGAGAATCAGACGCATCAGCGTTGCGCTGGTGGCCGCGGCCCTGGCCGCACTGGCATTCATAAGTTCAGCCGCAGCAAAACTAACCGGTGAATTCACCAAGTTCCAGCATTGTCCTCATGACGATTCCGAAATCGATTTCTCAGTAGAGACAACAACCCTTGGTCGCACAGGCGATGACCAACGGATATTCCGCCAACAGGTCAGAGAACTACTCGAAAACCCGTTCCTTGGCCTGAATTGCTACGTCGGCTCGATCACCAAAACAGTTCGAGCACCGATCCCCACTGAGCCACGAGCAATCGGCGGCAATCGAACAGGAATCCAACTAGCAACGACGAGGACTAATGCACTAAGCAGGTTGACATTCAGCCCTGCCTAAACGACAGCAGTCAAAGGCTTCGCCCGAGAGCTTCAGTTTTTGCGTTGATGCGTAGCTAGATGTCCTGCCCACGGACGTTGTGAACGCGGCTGATCGGCGGCCGGCCCCCCAGTGAGCTGTGCGGCCTTGTCTCGTTGTAGTGCTCAAGCCAGTGTGGCAGGGCCCGGTTTCGATGGCGGTGGGATCGGTAGGCCAT
>DATMDR010000020.1:0-7160 GCA_035557635.1 Solirubrobacterales bacterium
GCCCACGACCGCGCCCACACGATCCAGGTCGCGATCGATCCCAGCTCGGGGCCGCGCGACATCGTCGTCCCCGGCCACATGTTCCCGCTGCGCGCCAAAGACGGCGGCGTCCTGGAGCGGACCGGGCACACCGAGGCCAGCGTCGACCTCGCTCGCCTCGCCGGGCTGACCCCGGCCGGGGTGATCTGCGAGGTGATGAACGACGACGGCACGATGGCCCGCGTCCCCGACCTGATCCCCTACTGCGAGAAGCACGGCCTGAAGATGATCACCGTCGCCGAGCTGATCGCCTACCGGCGCCGCACCGAGAAGCTGGTCGAGCGGGTGGTGGCGACGGCGCTGCCGACCGAGTTCGGCGACTTCACCGCGGTCGGCTACCGCTCCCTGGTCGACGACAAACACCACGTGGCGATGGTCAAGGGCGAGGTCGACGGGGAGCAGGACGTGCTCGTCCGCGTCCACAGCGAGTGCCTGACCGGCGACGTCTTCCACAGCATGCGCTGCGACTGTGGCGAACAGCTGGTGGCGGCGCTCTCGATGATCGAGGAAGAGGGCCGCGGCGTCCTCCTCTACCTCTCCCAGGAGGGGCGCGGGATCGGCCTGCTCAACAAGCTGAAGGCCTACAAGCTGCAGGAGGAGGGCGCCGACACGGTCGAGGCGAACCTGAAGCTGGGGCTGCCTGCCGACCTGCGCGACTACGGGATCGGCGCCCAGATCCTGGTCGACCTCGGCCTGACCAGCATCCGCATCCTCACCAACAACCCGAAGAAGATCCACGGCCTCGAGGGGTACGGGCTCTCGGTCGCCGAACAGGTGCCGATCGAAGCCTCTCCCAACTCCCACAACGAGGCCTACCTGCGAGCGAAGCGGGACAAGATGGGCCACTCGCTGCACCACCAGGGACTTGCGCTCGACGAGGAGATGATCCACGAGGAGGAGCGCGACGCGGAGGCGGAGGGTGGCTGAGGGCGGGGAGTTCCTCGAAACGTTCAGCGAGGAGGAGCGCAACGCTCTGGCGCCGCTGCACTTCGCGGTCTGCGTCGGCCGCTTCTACGAGGACCTCGCCGAGCGGCTGCTGAGCGGCGCCAGAGAGGGTTTCAAGATAGCCGGTGTGGACGGGGGCAGTGTTAAGGAGCTCTCGGTGCCCGGCGCCTACGAGCTGCCCTTCGCCGCCAAGCAGCTGGCGGACGCCAGCTTCGATGGCGTCGCCTGCCTCGGCGTCGTCATCCGCGGCGAGACCGACCACTACGACTTCGTCTGCGCCGAGGCGGCGCGCGGCATCCAGGACGTGCAGCTGCAGACCGGCGTTCCCTGCGCCTTCGGCGTGATCACCTGCGACACGATGGAGCAGGCCCTCGCCCGCGCCGGCGGCGGCAAGCGCGACCAGGGCCGCAACGCCGCCCTCACCGTCGCCCGCATGGCCCTGCTTAAGCGCGAGCTGGGCTAGCTTGCCTGCAACGTCGCGATTGGATAGCGGCGCAGGGTTCGATCAGAGGTAACCAGCGTCAGTCCGTCGACGGTCGCCTGAGCGACGAGCATGCGGTCGAAGGGGTCTCCGTGGTGGTCCGGCATCGAGCCGATCGCCTTAGTGTGGCGAAGCAATACCGGCAGCAACTGGAACCTGTGAGCCTCCACGGCGTCACTGAGGTCGTCGGGTGCGCGAAGCCTTTTCTTGGCGCGCTTGATCTCAACCTCCCATGGACTGATCACGCTGATGAAGACTTCGTTCCCTTCAGCGGAGATGGCGTTCCTGGCCTCGGCTGACAAGAGGCCAGGCGCGGAAAAGACCCAGATCATCGCGTGGGTGTCGAGAAGCAGCTTCAATCGCCCCGCCCGCGATCCTCGCCGCCCGGGAAGATCTCGCCTTCAAATTCGCTGGCGGTTTCCCGCTTCATCTCTGCCCATTCCTCAAGGGACGGCACGTCGAACTTTCCCTCCCATCCACCGAGCTTGCGCGGCCCGAGTTTGTCCTTGGGAACGGGCACCAGCTTTGCTGCCGGTGTGCCGGATCGGCTGATCACGATCTCCTCGCCGCCTTCGACACGCTCGACCAGCTTCGAGAGGTGGGTCTTTGCTTCGTGCATGTTCACCTGACTCAAGTCCTCGATGCCCATTTCTCTCCCCTTCGATCGAGGTGACGCGACTTCTGCTGGTGATTAGGCTACTTAGCTAACTCAGAGTCAGGCTACCATGCACGACCCGATGGCCAAGGTATGCCACAGCTGCGGCAAGGGACCGGCATTCGGCCAGTCCCGCAGCCACTCGATGGTCGCCACCAAGCGACGCTTCGATCCGAACCTGCAGAAGGTGCGGATTCAGGAGAACGGTCGCAAGCTGCGCACCTACGTCTGCACTCGCTGCCTCAAGGCCAACAAGGTCACCAAGGCCGCCTGAGGCCGCCTGACCTTCGCCATAGCGCACCCACCTCCTCGCAAATAGCCTTGCTATTCGCTCGTCGGCGTGCACGCTCTGGCTTGGTCGGTCGACCTCAGGGGGCATCCGCGTACGACGTTTAGATTGCGAGCAATGCCCGATCCCAGCATCGTGCGCTTTCGGCGCGTCGTCACGGCGGCTTACGCGCACCTCGAGGAGCGGCGCCAGGAGGTCAACGACCTCAACGTCTTCCCCGTTGCGGATGGGGACACCGGCGACAACATGGCGATGACGATGCGCGCCGTGATGGAGGAGCTGGAGCGGCTCAACGGGCTCGAGGTCGACGAGATCGGCCGCACCCAGCTGGTCCAGGCCCTGGCGCGGGCGGCGCTGATGGGGGCGCGAGGGAACTCCGGGGTGATCCTCAGCCAGATCGTCCGCGGCGCCGCCGAGGAGCTGGCCAGCCGGCCCGGCGAGCTGATCGACCCCGTCCTGATCGCCTCGGCCTTCGCCAGCGCCGCCGACGCCGCCTACGAGTCGGTGCGCGAGCCGGCCGAGGGGACGATGCTGACCGTCTTCCGCGAGATGGCGCACTCGATCGCCCGCCAGCTCTCCCGCCTCGATACCGAGAAGCAGCGGCTCGACCGCGGGGTCAGCGACGAGGAGCAAGACGCCGTCCTCGCCGGGATCCTCGAGCGGGCGATCGCCGACGGGCAGCGCGCGGTCGAGCGGACGCCCGAGCAGCTCGAGGTGCTGCGCGAATCGGGCGTCGTCGACGCCGGCGGCTACGGCCTGGTCCTGATCCTCGCCGGAGTCGTCGCCGGCCTGCGCGGCGACGGGGCGGCCTCGCCGGAGGTCGCCCACCACGAGGCGCCGCCGGCAAGCCGCCCCCGCCACGAGGACAGCCGCTTCCGCTACTGCACCAACTTCATCGTCTCCGGCACCGGGCTCTCGGCGCGCGACTTCCTGCCGCGGCTGGAGGGCATGGGGGACTCCGTCCTCGTCGTCGGCGACGAGGTGACGCTGAAGGTTCACGTCCACACCGACGATCCCGAAGCCGCCGTCGCCCTATTCGAGGGCGCCGGCGAGGTGACCAACCTCGACGTCGGCGACATGCGGGAGCAGGTCGCGGAACGCCGGGCCCGCCTCGAGGAGGGCAGGACCGGCGTCCTCGCCGTCGCCGCCGGCGAGGGGCTGACGCGGCTCTTCGCCGAGCTCGGCGCCGACGTCGTCGACGGCGGCGAGACGCTCAACCCCTCGACCTACGAGCTGCTGGCCGGCATCCACGGGGTGCCGGCCGAGGAAGTGCTGGTTCTGCCCAGCTCCTCCAACGTGATCATGGCCGCCGAGCGTGCTTGCGAGCTGTCGGAGAAGCCGGCACGGGTGGTGCCTTCCACCTCCCAGCAGGAGAGCCTGCTGGTCCTGGTCGAGCTGGACCGGGCGGCCTCGCTGGAGGAGAACGGCGAGCGGCTCCACGCCGCGCTCGGGGAAATCGCCAGTGGCGGCGTCGCGCCCGCTGCCCGGGACGATGCCCAGGGGCGCTTTCGCAAGGGCGACGCGGTCGGCTTCGTCGCCGGCGAGATCGTCGCCTGGGGAGGGGCCGGGTCGACCCTGGCGGCGACGATCGAGCGGCTGGCAGAGGGCGCGGAGATCGTCACCGTGATCGCCGGCGAGGCGGCGCCGATCCCGCTGGGGGAGCTCGACCCGCACGTTCCGGACGGGGTCGAGATCGAGACGCACGAGGGCGGCCAGCCGAGCTGGTGGTGGCTGCTCGCGGCGCAGTAGCGGTGCGTTCCTTCGCCGGCGAGTTCGAGTTCACCCCGGAGCAGCTGCGCGACGCGCCCGTCCGCTGGCCTCGCCCCAGCGTTCTTGAGGCTCCGCTTACCGTTCTCTCAGGGGTCGGCCCGAAACTGGCCGAAGCGGCGTCGGACGCCGGGATCGCCACGGTCAGCGACCTGCTCCTGCGCTTCCCGAACCGTCACCGCGACCGCACAGTCGTGCCGCTGGCCGAAGCTGAAGTGGGAGCCCAGGCGACCGTTCAGGTCGAGGTGCTTGGCGCCAAAGCCAGCACGTTCCGGCGCCGCGGCCTTGCGATCACCTCGGTCAAGGTCGGCGACGAGTCCGGTTCAGTCAGGGCGTCCTGGTTCAACCAGCCCTGGGTCGCTCAGAAGCTGGCTCCTGGAACACAGCTCCTGCTCACCGGCTCTCGCGACAAACGCGGCTTCAGGGTGAGCGAATACGAGTTCGTCTCTGATGCGGGCGGCGTGGGGGAGGACAGGAACCTCGTTCCGGTGCACCCCGCCACCCAGGAGCTCAAAGCACAGCGGATCCGGCAATGGATGGAGCAGGCGGTGGCCTGGGCCGGGAACGCGATCGAGCCGTTGCCGGCGGAGCTGCGCACGCGGCGGGGGCTGGCCGGGGTCGGCGATGCGATCCGGACCGTGCACTTCCCGGAGAGCGAGGAGGACGTGGAGGAGGCTCGGGAGCGGCTGGCGTTCGAAGAGCTGTTCCTCTACCAGGCGATCCTGGCCACGCGGAAGCGCTCCCACCGCACCGCGCGCCCGGCGCCTCTCCTGGGGAAGCCGGGAGAGCCGGTCGGGCGCTGGATCGAGTCGCTGCCGTTCGAGCCGACAGGGGACCAGCTGCGAGCCTTCGACGAGGTCGACGCCGACCTGCGCTCCGGCGAGCCGATGCAGCGGCTGCTGATGGGGGAGGTGGGCAGCGGCAAGACCGTGGTGGCGCTGTACTCGATGCTGCGGGCGCTGGAAGCTGGCTACCAGGCGGCCCTTATGGCACCGACCGAGACCCTGGCCGAGCAGCACGCGGCGACTCTGGCGAGGCTGCTGGCGGCGGAAGCCACCCCGTTCGCGCTCCTGACCGGCGCCACCCCGGCCAAGCGACGTCGGCAGGCGCTGGACCAGCTCGCCAGCGGTGAGCTGGGGATGATCGTCGGCACCCACGCCCTGCTCGAGCCCACTGTCGAGTTTGCCCGGCTGGCGGTCTGCGTGGTCGACGAGCAGCACCGCTTCGGCGTCGAGCAGCGCCGGGCGCTCGACTCGAAGGGGGTCGAGGGGCTGGCGCCGCACGTCCTCCACATGACCGCGACGCCGATCCCGCGCACCCTCTCGCTGACCGCCTACGGCGATCTCGACACCACCGCCCTGCGCGAGCTTCCCGCCGGCCGCAAGCCGATCGAGACCCGGGTGGTGGCCGGCGACGAACGCGAGGGGGCATACGAGTTCATCCGCGCTCAGCTGCGGGCGGGCCGCCAGGCCTACGTCGTCTGCCCGCTGGTCGAAGAGTCCGAGAAGATGCAGGGGAGGGCGGCCGAGAAAGAGGCGGCGCGGCTGGCGGCGGGCGAGCTGCGCGACTTCACGGTCGGCGTCATCCACGGCCAGATGCCCTCAGCCCGCAAGGCCGAGGCGATGGCGGCGTTCGTCGCGGGGGAGACCGACGTGCTCGTCGCGACCACGGTGATCGAGGTCGGGATCGACGTGTCCAACGCGACCGTGATGGCAATCGAGGGGGCCGAGCGCTACGGCGTCTCCCAGTTGCACCAGCTGAGGGGACGGGTGGGGCGGGGGACGCACAGCTCCCACTGCCTGTTGCTCCCTGAAGGAACGGGCGGGATGGCGCGACGCCGCCTCGAGGCGGTGGAGCGCGAGGGCGACGGGTTCAAGCTCGCCGAGATCGACCTCACGCTGCGCGGCGAGGGAGAGGTGCTTGGCACTCGCCAGCACGGCCTGCCGCGCTTCGGGCTCGCCGAGCTGCCGGAGGAAACCGCGGTCCTGGTCGCCGCCCGGGACGAGGTCTTGGCCCTGCTCCGTCGCCACGGCTCCCTCGGCGCGCCGGAGCTCGGCCCGCTGCTCGAGGCGGCGGGCCGCCGCTTCGGCGCCGGCGCCTCCGACCCGATACCACTTTGACCATGCGAGTGATCGCGGGAGAGCTGAAGGGCCGGCGCCTGGTCGCGCCGCGGGGCTGGCAGGTGCGGCCGACGTCCGACCGGGTCCGCGAGGCGATCTTCTCGGCGCTCGGGGGCAAGGTCGCCGGCAGCCGCGTCCTCGATCTCTACTGCGGCACCGGAGCGCTGGCGATCGAGGCCCTTTCGCGCGGGGCCGCCGAGGCGACGCTGGTCGATCGCGATACCCGTGCGGCGCTTGGCAACGTCGAGCATCTCGGCCTCGGCGAGCGCACCCGCTTGGTCCGCGCCGACGTGCCGCGCTGGCTGGCCGACGCCCCCGCAGAGGCTCGCTTCGACCTCGTTTTCGTCGACGCCCCCTATAGACTCGCCGACCGCGTGGGGCAGGAACTCGACACCCATCTGCCGCGCCTTCTCGCCGAGGGGGGGACCGCGGTCGTTGAGAGCGCCGCGCGACGGCCGCTCCGCCTCGACTCCCTGGCGCCGCTCCGCCAGCGCCGCTACGGCGCCACCGACGTCTCCTTCTACGGTGGGGTGGCGAAATGACCGGCGAGCAGAACGGGACGGTGGTCTGTCCGGGCAGCTATGACCCGGTCACCAACGGCCACGTCGACATCATCACCCGCACCTCACGGGTCTTCGAGCGGGTGGTGGTCGGCGTCGTCAACAACCCGATTCGCAAGGAGAAGACGTTGTTCACGGCCGAGGAGCGCCGCGCCTTCATCGAAGAGGCGACGGCGGACCTGCCCAACGTGGAGGTGAGGATCTTCTCCAACCTGCTGGTCGAGTTCGCCCGCGAACTCGGCGCGAAGGCGATCGTCAAGGGGATGCGGGCGATCTCCGACTTCGAGTACGAGTTCGAGATGGC
>DATMDR010000021.1:0-11234 GCA_035557635.1 Solirubrobacterales bacterium
TATGAGGTCAAGGCGACCTTCGCCAACGGCGTCAACATCTCGAAAAACTCGCCGGTCCGGATCGCCGGCGTCGAAGTCGGCAAAGTGATCTCGACCGAGCGCGACGGCAACGCGACGACCGTCACCTTCACGGTCGGCGACGCCGGGCGCCCGATCCACGAGGACGCCTTCGCCGCGATCCGCCCGCGGATCTTCCTCGAGGGCAACTTCTTCGTCGACCTCTATCCGGGCAGCCCCAGCGCCGCGGAGCTGGACAGCGGCGGCACGATCCCGATCAGCCACACCTCGACGACCGTGCAGCTCGACGAGATCCTGACCGCGCTGCAGGCGCCGGTGCGGGCCGACTTCAGCCGCATCCTGGAGGGCATCGGCATCGCCCTCAACCATGAGCCGACCGCCGCCGAAGACGCCACCCAGCTGCCCGAGGTGCAGGGCAAGACCGGCGGCGAGGCGCTCAACGGCGCCCTCCTCTACGGCGGCGACGCCGGCCGCTACAGCGCCCAGGTGACCAACGCCCTGCTCGGCACCCGCCCAGGCGACCTATCCCGGCTGGTCTCCGGCGCCGGCCGCACCTTCGGCGCCCTTGCCGCCAGCGAGGAGGAGCTCGAAGGCCTGATCGTCAACTTCGACGTCTTCACCGGCGCCCTCGCCGCCCAGTCCTCCAACCTGAGCACCACGGTTCACCGCCTGGCGCCGACCCTGAGCGAGGCCCGCGCCTCCTTTGCCAGCCTCAACCGGGCGCTGCCGCCGCTGCGCGCATACGCGATCGAGATGCGTCCGGCCATCGCCGAGCTGCCGGGGCTGATCAGCGCCGCCGAGCCCTGGACCGAACAGGCCTACCCGTTGCTCTCGGGTCGCGAGCTGGGCGGGACGGCCCGCCTGCTCGAGGAAGCGACGCCGGGGCTGGCCGGGGCCGCTCAGCTCGGCAAGGCGCTCGTCCTGCCGCAGATCAACCGGATCAGCCTCTGCACGAGCCAGGTGATCGTGCCCACCGGCAACCAGACGATCAACGACCAGTTCAGCACCGGCGGCCCCAACTACCGCGAGTTCTTCTACATGCTCGCCAACTTCTCCGGCTGGGGCCAGGGCATCGACGGCAACGGCTCCTTCCTTCGCGTCCAGCCCGGCGGTGGCGACACCCTGGTCAGCGCCGAAAATCCCTTCGGCAACCTGACCACGGACAGGGTCGACTTCGCCCACACGGTCGTCGCTCCGAGCGGCACCCAGCCCCAGCTCGGCGGGCGGCCGCCGAAGAAGCCAGGCGTGCGCTGCGACGGAAACCCGGTCCCCGACGTCAACGGCCCCCTCGGCCAGGTGGGCCCCCCGACCCCGGCGGCGAGTCCATGAGCCCCGAGCCCCGCAGAAGCCGCTGGCAACACTTCCGCGCCTCGCTGTCCCGCCAGTCGCGTGGCCGCAGCAAGGACACGATCGCGATCGTCCTGCTCACGATCGCCGGGATCGTGATGACGCTCTGGATCTTCACCCAGCAGAAAGCCTCGCTGCCCTCGTGGGCGCCCCTCGTCGGGGAAGACTTCGCTCACCTCACCGGTGAATTCAGCGTCGCCCAGGCGGTCACGCCTGGCCAGGGCCAGGGGGTCGACATCGCCGGGATCCAGATCGGCAAGGTGACCTCGGTCGACCTCAGGGAAGGCAGGGCCGTGGTCGGGATGGACGTCGAGCCCGAGTACCTGGAGCTGATCCACCCCAACGCGACCCTGCTGCTGCGGCCGAAAACCAACCTCAACGACATGGTCGTCGAGATCGACCCCGGCGCCGGCAAGGGCCACATCGAGGACGGGCACAACTTCCCGCTCTCCCGCACCGAACCCAACGTCAACCTCGATGCCTTCTTCGCCACCCTCGACGCCGACACGCGCCAGTACATCCAGCTGCTCGTCGCCGGCGGCGCGGAGGGAATCGGCGGCCGTGGCCGCCAGCTCTCCGGCGCCCTCCGCCGCTTCCAGCCCTTCGTCCACTACGTCGCCGATCTCAACCGGGCGGTGTCGCAGCGGCGCGTCGCGCTGGCACGGGCGATCCATTACTTCAGCCTGCTGACCACGGAGCTGGGCCGCCGCGACGCCCAAATCGAACGCTTCGTCCGCGGCTCGCGGGCGGGGCTGGCCAACTTCGCCAACGAGCAGCAGAAGGTCCAGGAATCGCTGATCGAGCTGCCGGCCACCCTGGCCGCGGCCCAGACCGGCTTCGCCAGCTCGGACCGCTTCTCGACCATCGCCAGGCCGGCCCTGCTCTCGCTCATCCCCCAGGCGCAGGCGCTGGGTCCGGCCTTCGACGCGACCAGGCGCCTCTTCGAAGAGACCACGACGCCGATCCGCGACCAGATCCGGCCCTTCACCCGGCAGATCCGGCCCTTCCTCAACCTCACTCAGCAGAGCGCGACGCCGTTCGAAAAGTCGCTGCGCGGCTTCGGCAGCTCGCTCGGCGCCTTCAACAGCTTCCTCAACACGCTCGCCTTCAACCCGAAAGGCTCGCGTGAGAGCTACCTCTTCTACCTGCCATGGGTCAACCACAACATCAACGCCACCTACAACCTCGACGATCCGGCCGGGCCGATCTCCCGCGGGCTGGTGATGATCTCCTGCAACGGTGCCTTCCTCGCCGAGGGCGTCGGCAATATCAAGCCGTTGCTGAAGACCATCATCCAGGGTGCGAACGTACCCCGGGCGGACCAGCTGCCGGTGATCCCCCCCGACCCAAGGGCGCTAAGGGAATCCGGCGACGGCGCCTCGAGATGCGGCCCTGAACTGGCGGGACCATGAGCAAGCAAGCACCCAGCACAGCCCAGCTCCTCGCCATCGTCGGCTTCGCGCTGTCCTGCTTCGGGATCCTGCTCTTCCTCTGGATCACCTTCGGCGGCCCGACCCCCTTCAAGGCGAAGTCCTACGAGCTGAAGATCCCCTTCCGCGAGGCCACCCAGCTGGCCCAGCAGTCCGACGTGCGGATCTCCGGCGTCTCGGTCGGCAAGGTGCAGTCGATCGGGCTCACCCCCGATGGCAAACAGGCGTTGGCGACGATCGCGCTCGAGAACCGCTACGCGCCGATCCCGGAGGGTTCCCGCGCCGTACTGCGCACCAAGACGCTGCTCGGCGAGACCTACGTCGAGCTGACCCCCTCCGACGGCGAGTCGGAGATGCTCGCCGACGGCGGCACCCTGCCCGCCGCCAACGTCGCCGACTCGGTCCAGCTCGACGAGATCTTCCGCACCTTCAATCCGCAGACGCGGGCGGCCTTCCAGACCTGGATGCGGGACGGGGCACTCTCGATCGAGGGCCGCGGCGCCGACCTCTCCTACGCGTTCAGCCAGCTCGAACCGTTCTTCACTGAGTTCGACAAACTCTTCCGCGTCCTCGACACCCAGCGCCGTGCGGTCAGCCAGCTCTTCAGCAACGGCGCGACCAGCCTGCAGGCGCTGCGCGGGCGGGAAGGCGAGCTGGCGAGCCTGATCGACAGCTCCGACGCGGTCTTCCAGACGACCGCCGCGCGCGACCGTGAGATCGAAGCGCTGTTCCGTGCCTTCCCGACCTTCCTCGACGAGTCGAAACTGACCCTCGAGCGCCTCGAAAGCTTCGCCCGCAACGCCGGTCCGGTGATCCGCCAGCTGGTGCCGGCAGCGGAAGAGCTCTCGCCGACCCTGATCGCCTTCTCCCGGTTCGCCCCCCACGCGAAGGGATTCTTCGAAGGCCTCGGGCCGGTGATCGACCGCGCCCCATCGGGCTTCTCCGCCCTGCGCAGGTTCTTCCGCGACGAGTTCCCACCCTTCCTGCGGGCCCTGGATCCGTTCCTGCGCAACCTCAACCCGATCGTCAGCGGCGCCAGCCTCTACAGGCGCGAGCTGAGCGCGGCGATGGCGAACGTCGCGGCTCTCACGAACGCGCGGCTGCCGAACAACGCGAAAGGCATCCAGGTCCGCTACCTGAGGGTGCTGCCGGTTCTCGGGCCCGAATCGCTCTCGACTTACCCCCGGCGCCTCACCAGCAACCGCAACAGCGCTTACAGCCAGCCGCTGGCCACCCAGCGGCTGGCCGAAGGCCTGCTCAGCTTCGACACGAGCCAGTGCAGCTCGGGCGTCGTCGCCTCGCTCAACCCGGAAAGCGCCAAAGATCCCGCCTTCGCGGGCCGCGTCGCCGAAAACAACAGGACGGCCGCGGAAAACGAAAAAAGATCGGCCGAATTCTTCGACCGGCTGAAAAAGTACGCCTTCGCCGAACAGGGCAGCTCGGCCTCGATCCCGGCGCCGGCCTGCGCCCAGCAGCCGCCCTTCAGCCCGCTGGGCAAAGAAGGCCCACCCACCGCCTATCAGCAGACGTACGCACAGCAGGGCGAGTAGCTGACGGATTCAAGCCCGTGACCTTCGGGGGTTATGAGCTCGAACTGGGGCCTCTTGTCCCAGTGAGCGCGTTGCGGGTCCTCCTTCTCTTCGTTCCCTCCCTGGGGTTCGCGCTTGCAGCGCTGGTCGCTTCGGGTCTGGCGCTCGAGGGAAGACGGGAGGCGGAGGCGGAAGAGGTGGTCGTGGGCAACCGGGCACGGCGTAGAGAAAGGGCGGCCTTGCGGCCGCCCTTTCTCTACCCCTGCTTCGTCCTGAGTGGAAGCTGGCGCTAGCCCTTCGGGGTGCAGGACCGAACGAAGGTGCCGCTGCCGTTGGTCCCGTCGTCGAACAGGGCTTTGGTCACGCGGGCGTTGAGGTGCCCGTCCGGGCACTTCGCCTGCGCGTAGTCGTCCAGTTTTTTGTTGACGGTGAAATCGAATGAGATCACCGAACCGCTGCCGCCGGCGATCACCGGGATCTTCGAGACGGTGTGGAGACCGTAGCGGCCGCTGCGCTGTTTGCTGATCGTGGTGGTGGTGATCAGTGCGGTCGGTGCCGGCACGGCCACGTAGGCGTGGATGAAGAGGGTGATCTTCCCGCCTTTTTTACCGCCGTTGAAGAAGACCAACGGGCCCCGCGCGCTGAACGGTTTCTGTTCGGGGAATTCGACTTTGACTTCGGTGCTGCCTTCGCCGACGATCGACGGGCCGCATTGTTTCTTCGCGGTCTTGGTGTCGGTGGCGACGAGTTTCGCCTGCGTGCAGACCGGCAGGCCCGAGACGTCATTGGCCGCGTTCTTGTCGAAGTCGACCACCACTTCCCTCAGTGCGGCCGGATGGGTGCCGTCGGCCGTTTTGAGATTGCCGCTGACGTTGAGCTTGACCGGGCTCAGTTTGGTTTTGAACAGCTTCTTCGGTGCGAAGTCGCCGTTGACGGTGAGGATCAGGTTCCCCATCCGGATGATCGTGGGTTTGGCCGCAATCGCCACGGCGGCGAACGCCACGGCGGCGAACGCAGCTAGGACGACTGTCCATGTCAAACGCTTGCGCATGTCCCTATGTCTCTCCTTTGTGGCCTGCCCCTTTGAGCCCCGGCCTCTCGAAAACTTGGTAGTGCTTCCTCAGTCCAAGTTACCAACATCCGTCTTTAGGGAAACCCTCTCATTCACATAAGGAGCGGCCTCGTGCAAGGGGCACCTCAGCTTTGGAGCATCGAGAGCCGCGTTCGCTCGCGCTCTTCCGCCGCGCCCTCCGGCCCCAGGAAGGGAAGCGTGATCCAGAACATCAGGTCGGGCAGGCGGCTCGGCAGTCGCGCCGTGGCGCCGTGGAGGATCTCGCTGTAGAGCAACTCGTTGATGCCGCCGGCAAGCGAGAGCGCGGTGATCCCTGGCAACTCCACCGAAGTCTCTGCCCGTCCGGCATCGAGAAACCCAGTGAACTGGCGCAGCGCTGCGTCCCGTCGCGCCAGCGCTTTCGGTCCCGCCGCGAGCACCTCGACGATCGCGAAGCGGGCCTCGTCGGGATGCTCGGCCAGGTGTTTGAGCAGTTCGCCCAGGCCTCCGGCGACCCGCTCCGCCCAGGGCGAGCCGGGTTTCGACTCGAATCCCCGCGCGGTGTCTCCCAGGAGGTTGCCAAGGAGCACGTCGTAGGCGGCCAGGAAGCAATCCTCCTTGCTGACGAACAGCTCATAGAACGTCTTTCTCGATACTCCCGCGACCTCGATCACGTCGACGACCCGGGTCTCCGGATAGCCGCGCTCGGAGACCACTTCGATCATCGCCTGCAGGATGCGCTGCCGCTGAGATGCCGTCACAGCCTCCCGCGTCAGCCCGTGCCGGCCCCTCGGCAGGCGCTCGCTCACTTTAGCCGTGCGTCTACCCGTAGCCACCGACAAAATGTAGAGCAGGAAGCGGAAAACCGCGAGTTGTGTACTCCCGAGTCTCCTTGGCCGGCGAGCCTGAATAGAATCTCTGGTGTGAGGGGGGGAATTGCCAGGATCTTCATCGCGGCGGCTCTCGTGGCGCTGCTCGCGTCGGGCCTCGCTGCCTGCGGCGGGGACGACGACACCGCGACGACATCGTCGAGCGAGGGTGCCGCTGCCGCGTTGCCGGACGGCCAGGGCTCCGCGCAGAAAGGCGATTCGGGGCAGGCCGGCGAAAGCGCGGGGAAGAAAGCCGCCGGCGGCGGATCGGGAACCGGTGAGGGCGGATCGGGGACCGGTAAGGACACTCCCACCGGCGCCGTGATCGACCCGACTCCGCTCGAGGTCTCCGGGGGTGGCTCGGACCAGTTCCGGGTCAAAGGCGGCGACAACAGCGTTCAGAGCTGGGGCGAGGAGAGCGACGAATCGCAGCTCCAAGCCGCAGCGGAAGCGGTACACGCCTACTACGTCGCTCGCGCCAACGAAGAATGGGCCAAGGCCTGCACCTACATTGGGTCGCCGCTCCTCGAGCAGCTCAGGCGGTTCGCCGAGCAACCGGGCCAGGAAGCCCCCGACTGCGCGGTGTTGCTGAAGACGCTCACCCGGCATCCCCTGCCGGCGTCGGTGCGGCGCGAATCGACCATCGTCGACGCCGGCAGCCTGCGGATCGGTGAGGGCAACTCGTTCTTGATCTACCGTGGCGCCGGCGGGACCGTCTTCGCGATGCCGCTGGTGGAGGAAGACGGCACCTGGAAGCTGACCCTCATCTCGCCGACGGCCCTAGGCTGAATCGCATGAGGGGTGGAATCTTCAAGGTCCTCGTCGCGGCAGCGCTCGCGGCTCTGCTCGCGCTGGGTCTCCCCGCCTGCGACGACGACGACGGGGGCTCATCAGACGGCGAAACCGCCTCCAGCTCGAAGGAAGGCGGATCGCAGACGGGAGGCGGCGAGCCTGGAGCCGACTTCGAGCCGGCTCCGCTGCGCGTCTCCGGGGATGGCGCGGAGCTGCGCGAGGCGGCGGAAGCGGTGCACGCGTTCTATGTCGCCCGGGCCAGGGACGAATGGAGCGCCACTTGCTCGCGGGTCGCCCAGGCCCAGCTCGAAAAACTGGAATCGCTCGCAGCGCAGTCCGAACGGAAAGGCTGCACGGATCTCCTCGAATCGTTCTCGACCCCGATGTCGAATGAGGAATGGCGGGAGGCCACCGTGATGGATGCCGAAAGCCTGCGCGTCGATGGCAAGCAGGCCTCCCTCGTCTACCAGGGTGCCGGCGGCGAGACTTACTCGATACCCCTGCACGAAGAAGACGGCGAGTGGAAGGTGGAATCGCTCGCGGCCACCTCTCTGGGCTGAGGCGACTTCAGAGGCTGATGACCTGCTCGCGGCTGGGGCCGACGCCGATGAGGCGGATCGGGACCCCGGTGAAGTCGGCGATGTAGTCGAGGTACTCGCGGGCCTGGGGAGGCAGATCCTCCAAGTTGCGGCAGCCAGTGATATCGGCGTCGAAGCCGGGCAGGTCCTCGTATTCGGGCTCCGCCGAGTGCAGGATCGATTGGTGGTACGGGAAGCTGTCGAGGACGGCGCCCTCGCGCGAGCGGTAGCGGACAGCGAGTCGCAGCGTCGCCAGCCCGCTCAGCACGTCGAGCTTGGTGATCGCCAGCGCGCTCATCCCGTTGATCCGCACCGCGTAGCGCAGCGCCACCAGGTCGATCCAGCCGCAGCGCCGCTCGCGGCCGGTCGTCGTGCCGTACTCGTGGCCACGCTCGAGCATGTGCCGCCCAACCTCGTCTTCGAGCTCGGTGGGGAAGGGTCCCGCTCCGACCCGGGTGGCGTAGGCCTTGGCGACGCCCCAGACCTCGTCGATGTCGGAGGGAGCCACGCCGGCGCCGACGCAGGCGGCACCGGCGATCGGGTTGGAGGAGGTGACGAAGGGATAGGTGCCGTGGTCGAGGTCGAGCAGCGTCGCCTGGGCGCCCTCGAAGATCACCGTGCCGCCGCCGTCCAGCGTCTCGCAGCAGAGCCGCGAGGTATCGGCGATGTGGGGCTCGAGCCGGTGGCCGAAGCTGACGTGCTCCTCGGTCATCGTGTGCAGGTCGAGGCGGGGGTCGGGTGCCTCGCCGGCCGCTTGCTCCGCCGCCTCCTTGTCACTGCCCTCGCCCGCCTCCTTGCGCAGCTTTCGCCTCTGCACCGAGAGCTCCCGCAGCGCCTGCTGCTTGGGCTCGAGGGCGGCGCGGATCTTGGTCCGCAGGATCTTCTCGTCCAGCAGGTCCTGGACGCGGATGCCGAGGCGCAGCGCCTTGTCCGCGTAGCAGGGGCCGATGCCGCGCCGCGTGGTCCCGATCGAGAGCTTTCCCAGCTTCGTCTCCCCGGCCGTGTCGAGCAGCACGTGGTAGGGCATGATCAGGTGGGCGTTGGCGGAGATCCGCAGGTTGCCGACGTCGATGCCGCGCCGCCGCAGGCCGTCGATCTCGCCCAGCAGGATCTTCGGGTCGAGGACGACGCCGTTGCCGATCACGCAGGCCTTGTCGGCGTAGAGGATCCCGGACGGAATCAGGTGGAACTTGAACTCCTCACCGTCGCGCACGATCGTGTGGCCGGCGTTGTTCCCCCCCTGGAAGCGCACGATCGCGTCCGCGCGCTCGGCAAGCAGGTCGGTGACCTTGCCCTTGCCCTCGTCGCCCCACTGGGCGCCGACTATTGCGAGTCCTGGCATTTCAGGGGAATTCTCCCTGTTGACCGCCGCGCGTGGGCTGCCCCTCGGGCTAGCTCGCGAGCTTGGTGGGGTGGACCCGGTTGTCCGTACCGAAGAGGGGGAGCGGATCTCCGCAGATCTCGATCAGGCGGGAGACGGTTCGCGGGCCGATCTGCTCCTCCAGCTCCGCCTGGCCCTGGGCGATGTCGTCGCTGGCGTTGCTGGTGACGAGCATCGAGCGCTTGCGCTCGTAGCGCTCGTTGACGAGCGCGTAGAGCTGCTCGACCACCCAGTCGGTGTGGCGCTCGGAGCCGAGGTCGTCGATGTAGAGCAGGTCGACGGAGGCGAGCCGCTCGAAGAAGGCGGCGTAGGAGTCCTCGCCGTCCGCGGCCTGGTAGGTCTGGCGGATCCGGGTCAGCAGCTTCGGGGTGAAGTAGACGCCGACCGAGTACCCGGCGTCCGCCGTCGCCTTCGCGACCAGCATCCCCAGCGTCGTCTTGCCGGTGCCGGTGTTGCCCATCAGCCAGAGGCCGCGCCCCTCGCCGAGGTTCTCCTCCAGCCCGTCTATGAACGCCCGGCTTGCGGCGACCGCGTGACGGCTGGCCATGTCCCGCGTCATGTCGCTGACCGGCGGACGCTCGAAGGAGACGCCGCGGTAGCGCGGCGGGATCACCGAGGCGACGCCGCGGCTGCGGCCGCGCTTGAGCCGCTGCTCACGACACTCACAGGGCCGTGCCACGTCCTCGGGGCCGAGGATCCAGCCGGAGCCGTCGCAGACGCCGCGCGGACAGGCCTGCTCGCGAAACGGCTCGCTGCGGGCGATCGCCGCCACTAGAGCTCAGGCCCCGCCGCCGCGGCTTCCTCGAGCGGCGGCCCCTCGCCCGCGGGCTGCTCGATCGGCCGATCCTGGCCGGAGAAGTCGGCGAACTTGGGGAAGCGGTCGAGAAAGACCAGCTTGCGGGTGCCGATCGGGCCGTTGCGGTGCTTGGCGATGATCAGGTCGGCGAGACCGTCGGGCTCGTCCTCGGGGTCGCGGTAGTAGTCCTCGCGGAAGAGGAAGCCGACCAGGTCCGCGTCCTGCTCCAGCTGCCCGGACTCACGCAGGTCGGAGAGCTGCGGCTTCGGTGGGTGGCGCTGCTCGGGTGCGCGCGAGAGCTGGGAGATCGCCAGCACCGGCACCTCCAGCTCGCGGGCGAGGATCTTCAAGCCACGGCTCATCTGGCCGACCTGCTCGACCCGGTTGGCGCGCATGTCGTCAGAGCGCATCAGCTGCAGGTAGTCGACGATCACGAGGCCGAGGCCGCCCTGGTCCTGCGTCTGCGCGTGCAGCCGCCGTGCCTTGGCCCGCAGGTCGAGCAGGCCGAGATCGGAGGAGTCGTCGAACCAGAGCGGCGCCTCCTCGAGCTCGTTGCAGGCGCGCACCACCTTCGGCCAGTCCTTCTGCGCGACCTGCCCCTTGCGCAGCTTGTCGCCCGAGATCCGTGCCCGGCAGGCGATGAAGCGCTGCGCCAGCTCGACCTCGGACATCTCGAGCGAGAAGAAGGCGACCGGCATGCCCCGCTTCACCGCCACGTTCTCGGCGATGTTGGCGACGATCGCCGACTTGCCCATGGCCGGCCTCGCGGCGACGATGATCAGGTTGCCGGGCTGGAAGCCGCCGGTGATCGCGTCGATGTCGCGGAAGCCGGACGGGGTGCCGGTCATCTCGGTCTCGCCGGTCGAGAGCTTCTCGAGGCGGTCGACCTCGTCGTGGAGGATCTCCGAGAGCAGGCGGAAGTCGCTCGCCTGCTCTTTGTGGGCGACGTCGAAGAGCAGCTTCTCGGCCCGCTCGGAGAGCTCGCGCGGTTCGCCGTCGCGCTCGTGGACCCAGCCCTGGATCTGCTGCCCGGCGCCGAGCAGGCGGCGCAGAAGCGAGTTCTGCTGGACGATCTCGGCGTAGTGCTTGGCGTTGCCGGCGGCCGGCACCTTCGCGGCCAGCTCGGAGACGTAGTGCTTGCCGCCCGCGTCCTCGATCTGGTTGCGCTGGACCAGCGACTCGGTGACGCTCAGCTCGTCGACCGGCTGTGAGCCCGCGTAGAGGTCGTAGACGGCGCGGAAGATCGCCGCGTGCTTGTCGAGATAGAAATCTTCGGCGTTGAGCTTGACCTCGTCGATGACCCGGGTCAGCGATGGCTCGGCGACCAGCATCGCGCCCAGGACCGATTCCTCGGCCTCGATGTTCTGCGGCGGGACGTGGGCGGTGAGCGCTTGCGACATCGGACACCAAAGTAACCACCCGCGTCGGCGTCATTGACGGGGT
>DATMDR010000022.1:0-84000 GCA_035557635.1 Solirubrobacterales bacterium
AACTCTCCTCGGTCAGCGGCACGGACGAGTGGCTGGTGCTGCCGCCGACGGCGGCGATCGAAGAGGTGACGACGACGCGCTCGGCGCCGGCGTCGAGCGCCGCGCGCAGCACCCGCAGCGTTCCCTCGCGCGCCGGCACGATCAGCTCGTCGGGATCTTTCGGCTGCACCGGCGGGAACGGCGAGGCGACGTGCATGACGTAGTCGCAGCCCCGCGCCGCCTCCTCCCAGCCCTCGTCAGCGGCGAGGTCGGCGGCCAGCACCGTGAGCCTGTCGCCGGCCTCGACCTGGGATGCGACCCTGGCCCGCACCTCCGGCTCCCGCGCGACGTCCCGCACGGTCGTCCGCACCGCATAGCCCTGCCGCAGCAGCTCGACCAGGCACCAGCCGCCGAGATAGCCGGAGCCGCCGGTGACGAGGACCGTACTCATCTGCGTCTGCGATCCGTCCAACTCAACCTCCCCGAAAGTGCACGATCTGAGACCCTACGCCTTCGTTCGCAGACGACGAGGCTGAGGGGGAGTTCATGCGCTGGTCCATTCGCATCCTGCTGACCGTCGCGGCCTGCCTGGCCACACCCGTCGCGGCCCAGGCCGCGACACCGTTCACCGCCGGATCCGGCGCTGGCCCCACGGTGGCGGTAGGCCCCGACGGGACCGGCCACGTGGTCTGGGTGACGACCGAAGAAAGCGTCAAGGTCGGCTACTGCCGGATCAGTCCCGGAGCGAGCGCCTGCAACCGCACCGAGCTGATCAGCTTCCCCGGCGCCACTGACGCCAACTCGGCTGGCAAGGCCAGGGTCTTCGCGCCCGTCGCCAACAAAGTCGTGATCGTCGCCAGCTGCTGGAACTGCGGCGTCGGCGGCGTCACGGACAGAAACTATCGCTGGCTCTCGGCCGACAACGGGAGCAGCTTCCCGGCGCCGTCGGAAATCGGCAACGGCTTCCGAACCGAGGGCTTCGGCACCTGGCTGGAGGACGCCGGCATCTTCGTCGCCGCCAGCGGCTCGCGGGCGAAGGCCGCAACGCCGGGAGGAGAAGGCGTGCAGTACGCGACCGGCGGGACCTTCGTCTTCGGGCCCGAGGTGGTTCGCCTGCCCGGAACCAACGAGCTGGTGGCGGCGACGAACGACCTCAACGTGGTCAAGTACGGCGTCTTCACCGGCGCACCGCTGACGACGCCGATGATCAATGACCCGACCAAATGGGAGGTCGACAAGACGCTCGGCGCCGCCGAGGGCGACAACCGCGACACCAGCCTCACCTCTGGCCCCAACGGCGTCACCATGACCTACCTGGAGACGCAGTCGAGCCCCGACAGGATCGGCCTGCGGCGCTACGACTCCGGGTCGAACACCTTCGGCGGTCCGGTCTACCTCGACGGCGACGACCCGATCGACGAGAACGGCCTGCAAGAGCCGGACAGCTTCCAGGACCCGGCGGGACGGATCCATCTCGCCTGGGTCTCGCTCCACGACGGCGGTCGCCTCCGCTACCGAGTCAGCGACGTTGCCGGCAACAACTTCAC
The DNA here is from genome assembly GCA_035557635.1 of Solirubrobacterales bacterium. GTDB lineage: Bacteria > Actinomycetota > Thermoleophilia > Solirubrobacterales > 70-9 > VRUE01. The sequence continues at coordinate 1,527 of DATMDR010000022.1, forward strand.
CGCCCCGGCCAACCTGGCGGCGTCCGAGGGCTTCCACGAGCCGGAGCTCGGCGCGGGCAGTGACGGCAAAGGCTTCGCGACCTGGACCCCAGGCTCCACCGGTGCGATCCGCGTCGTGCCACTCGACCCACAGCCAGAGCCGGCGAGCCCGGCCAAACCGGCCAAACCCGACAAAACGAAACCGAAAGTCACCGGATTCGGCATCGGCGACGACACCCTTCGCCCGGGACAGGGCACTAGCTTCACCTTCAATGCGAGTGAGGCCGGCCTTGCCGTCCTCACCTTCGAGAAGCAGTTCAGCGGGCTGAAAGGCAAACGCAAAGGCAAAAAAACGTGCCTGCCGCGCAACAAAAAACGCCTGCGCGCGCTGCGCAAAAAAGCCGACAGCGCGGCCGCCTACCGCAAACTGCTCAAAAAACTGCGCTGCCGCGCCTACAGACGGATCGGCGAGATCCGCCAGAAAGTAAAAGCCGGCCGCAACACCATCGTCTTCGACGGCCGCATCGCGGGACGCAAACTGACGCCCGGCCAGTACCGCGCGACGCTCGTGGTCACCGACGAGGCCGGCAACGTCTCACGCACCGAGACGGTGAACTTCAAAGTGATCGCGCCGAAAGCGAAAGCGAAAAAACCGCGCCGCTGAGCAGGAGCTTTCGCTCAGCAAACCACAGTCAGGTGGAACGCCCTGTTGGCGACCGAGCCGCCCTTGTCGTAGGTCTTCACCCTGACGGCTTTGGCGTTGCTCGCATGCCCGGTTGGCACCGCGAACCCAGGAGGCTCGCTACCGGGCGTTGAGGTGCCGGTTTCCCCAGGCACAGCGAGATAGGCACAGCCGGTCACGCTCTGGTTGAACTCAACAGTGAAGACGTTGGAGCTGGGGCCGCTGACGGTGGTGACTCCACTCCCGCGCGCGAGCACACCAGTGGCTCCTACGACCGCCCACAGGCCACTCCCCGCAGGGCCAGGCGGGCCCTGCGGGCCGGTCGGGCCCTGTTCACCCGGAGAGCCCGGTTCGCCCGGCGGTCCTGGTTCTCCTTGAAGACCCGGTTCGCCCGGGGGACCCTCAGTACCTGGTTCGCCTGGAGGGCCGGGTTCGCCCGGTAGACCCTGAGCGCCAGTCGGGCCCACTGCACCTGGCGGCCCCTGAGCGCCAGTCGGGCCCGCCTCACCCGGTGGACCCTGAGAACCGGTCGCTCCCGTCTCACCCGGTGGACCCTGGGCGCCAGTCGGGCCTTGGTCTCCCTGGATGCCCTGCGGGCCCTGGGCACCCGGCGCGCCGGCCTCACCCGTAACGCCCTGTGGGCCAGCGGGACCTTCCGGCCCAGTGAGGCCTACTGGACCGGTGGGCCCCGTCGAGCCGATCGGTCCGACAGGACCGGCGGGACCCTCCGGGCCGGGGTCGCCCCGGTCGCCCTTCTCTCCGGCGCGGCCCTTGACGATCTGGGGGTCCGGCGCGGTCACCACCTGGACAGCTTGCCCACCCTTCCCACAACGCCTCTTCGTCTGCGCGAAGCGAATGCTGCCCTTGCGAGGCCCTGCTGCCTTGATGCAAACGCTGAGCCTCGTCAGTTGCCGTTCCTGCGCCAAGGCAGGGCTCGCGAAGCTTGAGAGCGCGACGAAAGAAGTCAGGCACGCCAGGGCGAACACGGGCAGGCCAAAACGAAAATGGGCACACATCGGAGCGCTCATCGCTCCGAATATTCGAGGCTAAATCGGTTTGACCTTTTGATCTAAGCAACCATCGAGGCCGAAGCGCGCTGGCCGCTGCGGCGTGTGAACCGGTAATCGTCGAGGTCGAAGTGGGCGCTGTGCCAGGCGACCTCGAGCGTGGTCGCCGAACGGAACGGCGCGTCGCCGTGTGAGTCGAAGTAGTAGCTGTTCGCCGTCGAGCAGCTGTTGCGGAAGAAGACCTGGCGGTCGCGCCGGGACAGCATCGTCTCGAAGTAGCGCCGGTTCGCCTCACGGGTGACCTCAACCGAGGTCGAGTCGGTGCTGCGCGCGCGCTGCAGGCAGCGCACGATGTGCCGCGCCTGGTTCTCAATCAGGGTGAAGTAGCTGGCGCCGTTGTAACCGTAGGGCCCGAGAATCAGGAACAGATTGGGGAAGCCGGGCACGCTCACTCCCTCGTAGGCCTGGAACCGGTTCGCCTCCCACCACTCCGCGAGGTCGACCCCGTCGCTTCCCCGCACGGAGAACGCCGGCAGATTGCCCTTGTCGAACACCTGGAAGCCGGTGGCGAGGATCAGCACGTCGAACTCGTGCTCGGTGCCGTCCGCGGTGCGAACGCCGGTGGCGACGATCTCCTCGACCGGAGTCGTCTCCAGCTGGACGTTGGGACGGTTGAACGTGCGCAGGTACTCGTTCGAGAAGCTCGGGCGCTTGCAGCCGAGCCCGTAGCGCGGGGTCAGCTTCTCCCGCACCGCCGGATCGCGTACCTGGCGGCGCAGATGCCTGTGCCCGATGCGTTCCGCCGCCGTGGCGACAGGCACCACACCGTGGAAGTGCGCCGGCAGCGGGAAGTTGAGCTCGACGTAGGTCTGGCTCAGGGCGCGCGCCGCGGCCTGAGCGCCCGGGACGCGGCGGAGCAGCCCGCGCACGCGCGGCCCGATCCGACCATCGGGCTTGGGCAGGCACCAGATCGGCGTGCGCTGCAGCACGGTCAGCTTCTCGACCTCGGGTGCGATCGAAGGAATCACCTGGACGGCGGAGGCGCCGGTGCCGATGATCGCCACCCTGCGCCCACGCAGGTCCTGCTCGTGATCCCAACGCGCGGTGTGCATGACCGAGCCGGCAAAGGTCTCCAGACCGGGGATCTCGGGTGGCTTCGGCTGGGTGAAGACGCCGGTTGCGCCGACCAGGAATCGCGCCGTGACAACCGGCCCGTCGGTGGTCTCCAGGCGCCAGAGGTGGTGCTCGTCGTCGAAGCTAACCCCGGAGACTTTCGTGTTGAGACGAATCCGGGAGCGCAGGCCGTAGGCGTCGACGCAGTGCTCGGCGTAGGCCTTCAGCTCCTCACCGGGCGCGTAGACGCGCGACCAGTCGCTGCGCTGCTCGAAGGAGAACTGGTAGCTGAACGAGGGGATGTCGACACCGATACCGGGGTACGTGTTCCAGTGCCACGCCCCGCCAACACCGTCGCCCGCCTCGAGCACGACCCAGTCCCTGATCCCGGCCTGGTCGAGCTTGATCGCCGTGCCGATGCCAGAGAACCCGGCCCCGATCACCGCGACCTCGTGGTCCGGCTGGATGTCGTTGGGGACGGTCATGGCATGTGGACCTCGCGCAGTCTCCCTGTCTCGACCTCGTAGACGAGGCCCCTGACGCTACCGGTGCGAGGGACGAACGGGCTCGACCTGATCCGCTCGACGCCGTTGCACAAGGACTGCTCGAGGTCCGGAAACGTGTGGGCACCCCATCGCGGCCGCTCGCCCGTCTCGATCTCGAGCTCCGCTGCGAACTCCTCGTCGGTGAAGGTGAGCAGGCCACAGCCCGTGTGCTGGATCAGGGCGATCTCCCCCGTGCCCAGCTTCCGCTGTGAGATCGAGAGCGAGCGGATCGTGTCCTCGGTGACGACGCCGCCGGCGTTGCGGATCACGTGCGCGTCGCCGGCGCGCAACCCGAGCAGGCGATAGGGGTCGATGCGGGCGTCCATGCAGGTGACTACGGCCACCTTCCTGGCTGGCGCCGACGGCAGCCGGCCGTCGTCGAATCCCTTGGCATGGGCCTCCGCGTTGCCGAGCAGCTCGTCGATCTGGCTCATCGCTTCACCACCCTGCTGCACTTTCCCGGCCTATGGCCCGGGTAAATGCAGAACGGTTCATCGGGCCTCGGGCGTCATCAGCGCAACTGGAATCGCAAGACCGGCGGAGCGGCGCAGGGTGGCGATGCGACGGCCCGGCTGGACGGCGTCGCGAACCTCGCTGACGCGATCGCCCAGGCCGGCGACGGTGGAGTCCAGGTCCGGCGCGACGAAGGCGAGGCCCCAGAAGAAGGCGGGACGATCGGTGCCGCCGCCGCGCTCGATCGCCTCCTGCGGCTCCTGCACGACCTCGAGGATGACCGCGCCGAGGCGGAAGAACGCCTGCCGCGGAGCGCCCGCCGGCGTCGGCTCCTCGCGGATGCGACGCAGGTCGAGACCGGCCCCCTGAAGCGTCGAGACGGTGCGATCGAGATCAGGCGTGATCGCGACGACGTGGTCAAGCGCGGTGATGCCGTTGGGGTGCAAGGGAGGCTCGTCGGGCGGCGAGCGATCGGACCGGGCCGTCGACAACCCATCCAGCTCGGTGGTTCGAAGGTCGCGCAGCGACCAGCCGGTCAGTCCCCTGCCCGCAGCTGGGCCCGCAAGCCGAATCCGCACGTCCCCGACAACGCAGGTGTCGCCGTCGAGCTCGAACCCGATCGCCGTCCATGCGCTCGGCATGTCCGCAACCGCCAGCTCGTCGAGCGTCGGAGCCACGCGGGAAAGTTAGCCGGGGCTCGGGTGGGCTGCTCGGCTAACGCGCCGCGGCGCGGCGTTTCGCTCCTGCACGGGCCCGTGTGGGTCGTTTCGCAGCTGACCGTTTGCGAGAGCTCGACGGGGCCTTTCGTTGGGAGCTCGGAACCTCCTCGGCCACGACGGCGCGGGTCAGCGACTTGATCTGGCCCTCGAGGAACTTGGCCATCCGTTCCTCGTCGCGACGGATCCCCTTCGCGAGTTTTGCCGTCTCGCGGTCGCCGACTTTCTCGGCGAGGGTCTCGATCGCCAGGTAGGTGGCGATCTCCTCGTGCTCGTTGAAGTACTCGGTCTTGGCGTTCTTCAGCATCTTCTCCTGCTCGCCGCTGCCGCGGACCATGTGCATCGGTCCCTTTGCGGCAGCCATCGCCTTCCCAACCACGGTTTGGGTCAGCTGCCCACCCCCGCCGAGTTTCTTGATCCGGCGCTCGACACCCCTGGCATGGGCCTTCGTCTCTTTGAGATGGGCTTTCAGCCGCTTCTTATACGGCGTCTTGGTGGTCATCGCGATGTGCGCCTGGAGGCTGGTCTCCAGTTCCTTCTCCTTGCCGTAGGCCTCGCTCAGGTACTGGACCAGCTTCGCGTCCCGCTCGTTCAAATCCGCCATGGGCGCTCCCTTTCTCGTTCGCTCGGTCCCGCCTCGCCTTACCCCGCGGAGAGGGGCCGAAACGCTCGGCAACCGCGCCTCGCTGCGACCTCGCTCGCTTAGGGCGGCGCCGCGCCGGGTAGGCGACTCCCATGACCGGGAAAGCGGACTTCACAGAGCAAGAGTGGGAGACGGTCCTGGAGGGCCCGACGAGCGCCGGCCTGATCGTCTCGACGGCACAGCGCGGGGGCTCGTTCCGCGAGTCCTTCTCGCTGGCGAAGGCCTACACCGAGGCGCGAAGCGCCACCGGCGCCTCCGGCCTGATGGACGAGATCGCCCAGGCCAAGCCGAAGGTCGACCGGGCACGGCACGGCTCGGCCGAGGAGCTGAAGGAACACCATCTGGGCATCCTCCGGCAGGCGGTCGCGCTGCTCGAGGCGAAGGCGACATCCGAGGAGCTCGAGGAATACAGGCGCTTCACGCTCAGCCTCGCGGAGCGGGTCGCGAACGCCAAGGAGGAGGGCGACCAGCCGGTCAGCGACGCCGAGCGGGCCGTGATCGACGAGATCTCCGCGGTGCTCGGCGAGGGCCCCGAACAGCTCGGCGGCTGAGCCGCTCTACTCGACGACGTAGCGCGTCGGCACGAAGGTCTGCGTGTCGACCGGCGGCCGTACGTAGGCGCGCTCCTGACGAGGCGGCAGCTCGATCTTCTCCGCCGGCACCTGCTCGTAGGGAATTCGTTCGAGCAGGTGGCTGATCAGATTGAGGCGGGCGGTGCGCTTGTCGTCGGCCTCGACCACGAACCAGGGCGAGTCCTTGGTGTCGGTGTAGGCGAACATCTCGTCCTTGGCCTCGGCGTAATCGACCCAGCGCGCCCGCGCCTCGAGGTCCATCGGGCTCAGCTTCCACTGCTTGGCCGGGTCTTCGATCCGGGCCTTGAAGCGGCGCTCCTGCTCCTCGTCGGAGATCGAGAGCCAGTACTTGATCAGGATCAATCCCGAGCGCATCAGGATCCGCTCGAAGCTCGGGGTCGCGCGCATGAACTCCTGGTACTCGGCCTCGGTGCAGAAGCCCATGACCCGCTCGACGCCGGCGCGGTTGTACCAGCTGCGGTCGAAGAGGACCATCTCGCCGGCCGCCGGCAAATGCGCGACGTAGCGCTGGAAGTACCACTGGGTCTTCTCCCGCTCGGTCGGCGTGCCGAGGGCGACGGTCCGCACCACGCGCGGGTTCGTCTTCTCGGCGATCCGCTTGATCACCCCGCCCTTGCCGGCGGTGTCGCGGCCCTCGAAGAGGACGGCGACCCGCAGCCCGGCGTGGACCACCCATTCCTGCAGCCGCACCAGCTCTTCCTGCAGATGCGCAAGCTCCTTCTCGTACTCCTTCTTGGTCAGCACCTTGGGACTGTCGCCGGAGCTCGCCATCGCCTCTTCAGCCTAAGCCGTCAGGGCTTTTCGAGAAGCTCGTCGAGCGTCTTGCCGCTGAGCGCCGATCGCGGCTCTTCGGCGACCAGGTCCGAGCCCGGCCGGGCCTCGTCATCGCGCCGCTTGATCAGTAGCCACTGGGGCTTCTCGCCGGGCCGGGTGCGCTGCAGGGCGAAGCCGCCGTGCAGCTTCTCTCCGTGGAGGACGAAGACGGCGTGGCCGCGCTCAAGCGCCTCCGGCCAGGCGACGCGGCCGCCCTGCTCGTAGTGGCCGCGATCCCAGACGATCACCCCGCCCTCCCCGCTCTTCCCCTCGAAGTCGTTGTGGGCGATCGAGTGGTCGCCGACCTCCACCGCGAGGCGCTTGACGGCGGGATCCAGCGAAGGGCCCTTCGGAACCGCCCAGGAGCGCATCACCCCGCCGACCTCCAGACGCAGGTCGAAGTGACGGGCAGTGGCGGCGTGCTCCTGTACGACGAAGGCGCCGGCGCTGACGCCGCGGATCGCGAACTGCTCGTGGCCCTCGACCTTGACCTGCTCGACCGCCACCTCGGCTACCCGCGCAGCCCGCGGCCCCTCGCGCAGGAACTCCACCAGGCCCTCGACCGCCTGCTCGGGCCCCTCGGCGTGCACGAGCACGCTGCCGTCCTCCTGGTTTCGCACCCAGCCCATGACTCCGAGCCGGGGCGCCCGGCGCACGGTTGCGTCTCGGAACCCGACCGCCTGCACATCCCCGCGTACGACCGCGCGCACCGCCGTGGCGCCAGGTTCTGCCCGCTCAGTCGAAAGCAATGGCATCGAGCCCCGACCCTACCCGCGCCAGGGAGGCCCAGGCCTAGCTGTACAGACTGGACAAGAAGGAAAGGTCCTGTCTGCCATTCACGCTTCAAGATGTTTACGCGATTCGCCGATGCTCCCTGGTCGGCGGGTCTAGATCCCGCTTGTATCGCAGAAAATCGACAAGGGGGATCGGAAGATGAGTCGGACCACAGGGAAGCGCATGCTTACGGCGCTCGGCTGCGTAGCCGCGCTGACGGCCGCAGGCGCAGCCATCGCTTATTTCACGTCGAGCGGATCGGGCACCGGAACTGCCGCGGTTGGCTCGAGCTCGGCCGTGACGCTTCACGCCACGATCTCCTCCGATCTCTACCCCGGCTCCTCCTCGCCGGTATCGCTCACCGTCGACAACCCGTCTTCGGGCTCGCAGCGGGTGGGGACGGTCACGCTGGCGAGCATCTCCGTCGATGCCGGGCATTCGGCCTGCAGCACCGCGATCTCGGGCGGGAACCCGGACTTCACCATGGCCGCGATCAACGTGAACACAGTCTTCCCACCCGGGAACGGTCAGAGCGTGACGCCGGGCGGAACCCTGACGATGAACGAAACCGGGGTCAACCAGGACGCCTGCCAGGGCGCGGCGCTGACGCTGCACCTGACCAACGACTGATCCGCTCCCATGAAGGGTGGTGCCCGTAGAGAGCGACGAAGTCGCGGCGGCGGCGCGATTCCCGGAGCGCTGACGGCGGCGCTCGGCGTGGCCGTCTGCCTCGGTGCCGTCGCCTACGCGGCTGCGCCACGCGGAGCCGCCGGGCCCGGCGCCGAGCGCCGGCCGGCCCGCGCGCGACTCCCGATGCCGACGATCACACACCATCCCGACAAGCTGGCCACCTCGACCCGCGCCAGGTTCGGCTTCACCGTGCGCGGGCGCAACCGGCGTTTCCTGTGCCGCCTCGACCGGCGCGGGTGGCGAGCCTGCCGAGCGCCGATTGTCTTCGCGGGGCTCTCGCCCGGCGCTCACGCATTCGCCGTGCGAGCGGCGGACCGACGGCGGCGGCACGGGCGCGCGGCTCGGTTCCGCTGGACCCTGCTCGCGCCGAAGGGCTTCTCGATCGAGCCGCAGCTGGCCGGCCTCGGCCCGCTCTACCCCGGAGCGCCCCCGGAGCCGCTGCCGCTGACGATCTCCAACCCCAACCCGGTGCCGATCCACGTCACCAGCCTCAGGGTCGCGGCGACCGCCGATCCCCCGGGATGCGCCAGCGCCGCGAACCTCGAGCTGACCCCCTCCAGCGTGTCGAGCGCGGCACCGCTCAGAGTGCCCGCCAGGGGATCGGTGGGATTGCCGGCAGAGGGCGCCTCGGCGCCGGCGATCCAGCTGCGTGACCTGCCCGTCAACCAGGACGCCTGCCAGCGTGCCCAGTTCCCCCTCGCCTTCTCCGGGGAGGCAAGGGGATGAAGTCGGTACGGACCGGAATCGCCGGCGCCGTCCTGGTCCTGATCCTGGTCGGGATGCTTTCCAGCGCGGCCTTCGCCTACTTCTCGACCAAAGGCGCGGGGAACGCATCCGCGGGCGTCTCGAAACTGTCCACGCTCACGACCCTCACCGCGACACCCGCTGTCGGCGGCACGGTGGCGCTGAGCTGGACCGCGGTGGTCCCCCCCGGACCGGGCACTGTCACCTATGCCGTCTCGCGCGGTGGGGGCGCCCCCGGCGGCACCTGCCCCAACTCCTCCGCCCGGACCCCCGTCACCAGCTGCACCGACAGCGGCCTCGATGTCGGCACCTACAGCTATGTCGTCACGGCGTACTGGCGTTCTTGGAGCGCCAGCAGCTCCACCGCCACGGCGAAAATCACGGTCGGGCAGGCAACGCACCTGGACCTCAAAGCCGCCTCCACGATCCCGACGGCTGGAGCCGCGAACAACCTGACGATCACCGCCCAGGACGCGAACGACAACACCGTCACGACCTACACCGGCTCCCGCAGCCTCACCTTCTCGGGCGCCTCGGCGAGCCCCAGCGGGTCGAGCCCCACCGTGAGCAACAGCTCCGGAACGGCGATCGCCTTCGGCTCGGCGACCACGATCAGCTTCAGCTTGGGCGTCGCCAAAGTCTCCTCCTCCAAAAACGGGGTGATGAGGCTCTACCGGAGCGGGGCGACGAGCGTCAAAGTCAGCGACGGCTCGATCTCCAGCTCTCCGGACCTCTCCCTCACCGTCTCGCTCGAGGCGACCTCGAAAATCTCGCTCGTCGCTGCCTCGACGACACCCACAGCCGGAGTCGCGAACGACCTGACGATCACGGTTTCCGACACCTACGGCAACCCGCTGCCGACGTATACGGGACCGCGCAACCTGACCTTTACCGGCGCCTCGCCCAGCGCCTGGGGCAATACGCCCACGGTCAGTAACAGCTCCGGGGTCGACGTGCCGCTCGGCTCGGCGACCGCGATCAGCTTCGACGCTGGGGTGGCAAAAGTCGCCGGCGCCGCCAACGGCGTGCTGAAGCTCTACAAAAGCGGGGCCACCACCCTCAAAGTGAGCGACGGCTCGCTCAGCGCAACGGCCTCGGTCACCGTCGCCGCCGCAGCGGCGTCGAGCCTCACGCTTGCCGCCGCCTCGACGACGCCCACGGCAGGAGCCTCCAACAGCCTGACCACCACCGCGTTCGATCCTTTCGGCAACACGGCGACTTCCTACTCCGGCTCCCGCAACCTCACCTTCTCGGGCTCCTCGGCGAGCCCCAACGGAACCCTGCCGACCGTGACCAGCAGCGCCGGCACGGCCGTTGCCTTCGGTGCGGTAACCCCGATCAGCTTCAGCTCGGGCGTCGCCAAAGTCTCTTCGTCGAAAAACGGGGTGATGAAACTCAATCGGGCAGGTGCGGCTAGCGTCGCGGTCAGCGACGGCACCATCTCCTCCGCCCCTCTATCGATCACCGTCAACCCGGGATCACCAACCCGGCTGGCCTTCTCCGGCGTCGAAATCAGCGGTGGCGTGCTCAGCTCGATCTGCGCCTTCTCCTGCTCGGTGACGGGGCTGGGCAACAGCGGCACGATCATGGCGAAAATCAGCGTCACCGACAGCCTCGCCAACACCGTCAACGCGCTGGGCACTGGCAATAGCGTCAAAGTCACCTCGACCGGCGGCGTGATCGTCGGCAGCCCGATGACGATCAACAGCTCCGGTCCCGCCGAATCCGCGACCCAGTTCACCTTCACCGCCAAATCGACCGGGAGCTACACCGAGACGCTCACCGCCGCGTCAGCCGGCGGCAGCAGCTACACCAGCGCGACGCTGACAGCGAGCCGGTAGCTCGCTGGGCACTCCCGACCGTCGGGCCTACTGATCTGGTCCTAGCTGTGCGAGCGGTTCGTCGTCCCCGGGGTTGTGCGGCGGCACCCAGCTTGGGCAGGTATGCCGCGGGGGAAAGGCCGGGGCTTCGTCGCAGAGGACGAAGGTGCCGGTCGTGATCCATTCCTCGACGCAATAGGCCTCTTCGGTTGCGCCCTGAGTCGGGTAATAGCATTCGTGGTAGTAGTCCCCCGCAACCGACTTTTCGCAGTGGAAGTACTGCCTCAGGCCTGCGCACTCGGCCGAGCCCGGCAGATGGCGTTCGGTGACGAGCATGTAGTCGGTCACTTTCACCGTGTACAGGGGCCCCATGAAGTCGTTCAGGTACACCTTGGCCGAGCAGTGGTCCAGTGAGCCGAAGGTGCGCTGCGTCGCTTCCCCGGCCCAGCGAGCGCCGCCCTCGGTCTTGACGGTGGTTCCGACCATCTCGGGCGCCGAGACGCCGTCGAATGGGACGCCGTACCCGCTCATGGTCGTCTTCCACCTGAAGTCGGTTCCCTCGGCTTCGAATTTGCCATAGCTGAGGCGGCTGGAGCGATTGCGTATGTGAAAGCGGCATTCGGAGCTGTTCGGCGGGTTGCCGATGCTGGGATCGATGAAGAGGCTGACCCCGCGAAAGCGCCGGGGCAGCGGCGAAAGGCGCGGTGTCAGGCCATCGGCGAGCCAGCCCCCGCTCTGCTTGAGCCGGCGGGCGTCGAGGCGCAGGACCGAGCCGTCGAGACGCGGGTTGCTCAGCTCCAAGGCGACCGAGGCGCCGCGGCCCGAGCGCGCCACCACGTCCAGGGCGGCGTTGGGCGAGGAGTCGGAGAACAGGTTGCGCCACCAGCGTCCGAAGAAGGACGGCGAGCCGACGTTGTAGCTGAGGTCGACCGGGTGATCGGAGAAGGCGACTACGTGGTCGCGAACCCCCCTCAGGGTCAGCTCGTATCCACCTTTCCTGCCCCGATCGAGGCGACCCGACTTCGCTCCGGTGACGAAGAGGAGGTCCACCCCGACCCGTTTGCGCGGAGCGGATTCGGGTCGCCCACCGCCGCGGGGGCGGGTATCGAAGAAGAGGCTGGCCGATCCGAAGCGGCGCGGCGGAGTTGGATCGACGCGGTGGGCGTAGTGGTCGAGATCGCTGCCGTGAGTAGCCGATACAGCGGCAAGCCGCAGAGTCCCGCCTTTCAGGCGCGGGTGGCTGACCGTGAGGACCAGCGCGTCCCGGCGGTTGTCGGAGTCGCGTAGGTCGAGAGCCACCGACGGAGGCATCGGGTTCGCTCGCCGCCAGAACGCTCCAAAGAAGCGACGGGTCGCCATGCTGAACGCGTCGCGGCGCGGCCGGTCCGAGAAGCCGACGACCCGGCGCGGCAGCCCGGACAGGGTGAGCGAGTAGCGGCCCTCCCCCTTCGGCACCAACCTGCCCCCCTCGGCCTGCACCGCGAAGAGCACGTCCGCGCTGGACGAAGCGCGCCCGCCGTCGGCCGCTGCGGGAGCTTGAGCAGCAAGAAAGCCCACCGCAAAGGAGACGATTGCAGCCAGCGACAGGGGGCCGACGACGGCCCGCCACCAGCGCGAATTGCCAACCGAGACCTCGATGGCCGCGCAGGCTATCCGCGGGATTGGACGCTCTTGGCCCGCGGTCTCATCAACGCCGGTAACCCACGGCCATCAGCCCACCGTTGCTGGAGAGCTGGCCGACTTCCCTGCGCAACGCGTTGGGGTCGAAGCCGCTTCGCACCGTGAGGCGCTCGGGCAGGGCGTAGAGGGTGAAGATGAAGGTCTCGCTCGAGCCTTTCGGCGGGCAGACCGTGTAGCCGACCTTGCCGAAGCTGTTGCGGCCCATGACGGCGCCCTTTGGGAGTCGACCTGCCGGTATGCCTGTCAGGTCTGGGTCGATGCCCGCAACGGTCCAGCTGTAGGAAAGTTCGCCTTCGACCGGCCTCAAGCCCATCGCGAAGAGCGCCAGCTCAGCGGTGCCCGGAGGCACTCCCTGCCAGGCGAGCTCGGGCCAGAGGCCCTCGCCGTCGCAGGTGTTGGCGGCGGCGAGCATGGGCGGGCCGCCGGTGGGCGCGGGCTGAAGCGTCGGGCTTTCGAGGCGCATGCTCTGCGTCGTCGCTTCGGCGCGCTGCCTGGGGGTGATCCCTTTTTCCCGTTCGCCTGAGGGAACCGCGATTTCCGGACTGGGCTTGCCCTGGCTGGGCTTGCCCTGGCTCTCCGAGGCTTGCTTGTCCTGGCTCGAAGAGGTTCGCGACCCCGGGCCCGAGACTGGGTTCGGGCCCGGGGTCGCGGGATCGCCGGCAGAGGGGGCTGTCTCTGCCTGCTTGCCCTGCGAGGTCGGCGCGCTCGCCGTCTGGTCGTCGGAGGAGCTGTCTCCGCAGCCGGACAGGGCGAGCGTCGCCGCGGCGGCGAGCGCCAGGATGGCCCTGGCGCTCGCCTGCCGGAACTTGGAGCTCAGGACACGCTCAGCGCTGCTTCCCGGTTCCATCCGAATCCTTCGGAGGGGAAGAACCCTTTCCATTCGACCGGTTCACCGAACGCTTCCAGGGTCGTGCCCGTCGCTTTGAAGCTCGACGTGCTGAACGTCGCGCTTTCGGTCGCGTTGCTGACCAGGCCGCCGGCGGAGCCGGTGACGTTGACCCACCACCCCCACACCGGGCAGAACCAGCCGCCGTAGAGGATCCAGACGTCAACGCCTTTGACCGTCAGGTAGTTGCTGCTGCTGACAGTGCTCAGTTTGGCGGGCCAGGGGAACGATTCGGCTTCGATCGCCTCAACCGTGCAGGTCGTGTTCGTGTAGCAGTTGAACAGAGGCAGGTCGGTGACGTTTCCTTCGCCCGTCCCCCCGGTGTTCCAGATCGAGACCTGGTAGAGGAAGTTGTCGCAGGTGGTCGTCATCCCCCACATGCTGAGGCCGCTTTTTTCAGCCCCACCGAGGAGCGTTTCCGTGCCTTTCAGTTCTGTCCCGCCGAACCTCCAGGCAGGAGCCGCGCTCGCGCCGGCCGCTAAGACGGCGCAGAGCGCCACGGCCACGAGCAGGCCCGCCAGGAAGGCCCTTGCTCTCTTCGTATTCATGATCTCTCTCCTTGCAGTGCTTTTCGCATCGCAGACTGGGTCGGCGCGCTCTGATCTCTCCTTGCCGTCCCCCGCTAGTCGACCGCGGTCCGACCGAGGTCGATTCAGTTTGAGCACGGTTCGCTACTTAAGAACGCCCGCGATCTTCTACCGCACCGGTCAGACAAGAGCAAGTAATCGCGGTCTACGTCGTCTATCTCGGCCGACCAGCGCTTGAGAAGGCGGATGACTGGATTCGAACCGGCGACCGCCTGGACCACGTTTAGGCGAACGTTTGTTCAAAGAAGCCCGCAAATCGCATCAGTAAGGGCTTGCTGGAAATGCGCAGACGCAGACAAGAATCTCGATGTGCGCCAATATACAAAAGTATATCGGTATTCAGGCAGTAATCGTAACGACTGTCTAATTGAGACATTCGCCTCGCGACACCGCGCGATTGGCTCGCCTGTATCGATCGGACGCTCACTCGTGCACCCGGCCGGCGTCGGCGAAGACGCGCTTGATCGAGGCCTGCAACTGGCGGGAGAGTGCCTCTTGATCGAGTTGCGCCTTGGGCACGAGCGTTGGAGGGTTGGGAGCGATCACAGTTGGGGGGACAGAGCCCCCCATGGAAACCGAGCCTGATGAGTCACCGTAGGCGAGATGCTGTGCATCGAGGACGGCGACCGTAACGGCGACCCGGCCAACCTCAGAGCGGGTATCGATCCGGTCCCAGATCAGCTGCGCTGAGCGACCCGCCTCGATCAGAAAGAAGCCGAGGCGGATCGGGTCGATCTGCATCCCGCCGAGCATCCCCTCCGCGGCGACCGAAGCAGAGATGGAGATACCCCCATCCGCATCCACCTTGGCATCGGGACCCAGTTGCTGTGGTCCCGGGCCCAGCCTCACACCACCTGCTGAAACCTCGGCAGAAATCCCGACGCTTTGGGGAATCGCGCCTCCACTGCGCAGCGCGGCAATCAGGTCATCAGCGAGATCCCCATCATCAAGTGCCATCGCATCGAGCAGCGTCGTCTGGCGCAGCGGCGCGAAGGCGATCCGGACGCACGCCGGATCGCTCCAGCCCGAACGGTCATCAGCGGTAGCGAGCGCCATGGCACGCTCCTGTGCGGCCGGGCCGTCCTCGGTGATCCCCACCCGCTGGCGGGCAAGGGCTTCAGTGACCTTGGCGCCAACATCGCCAGCATCAGCGAACCTGCCGTAAAAGACGCCTTCTCCCCAGTTACCACGGATCCGCTCGAGGAACTCACGCTGGCGGGGCTCCAACTCAGTTTCCTGGACGAGGACGAGGATCGGCTTGCCGAGCCGCGTCGCCTCGTTGTACTCGTCCTCGGTCGGGGAAGTGGCGCCGACGCTGGTCTCGCCGTAGCGGGTTCCGAGCAAGAGCAGGTAAAACTCGGCGGCACCGACTTGGTCCAGAAGGGCCCGCTGGGAGGAGGCGGGGGCTGCACTCAGCTCCTCGGATCGAACCGGGTACATGCCGCTCGCCGCGACCGCGGTCGCGGCAGCCTCACGAACCGCCTCGAAGCCGCCGATTGCGCTGCTGATGAAGACCGCGTCGACTGCCATTTAGGCGGCCCTCCTAACCTGGCTCGGGCGATACTCGGCGAACGCTTCGACTACCTTGATCGCGTTCTGCAGAGCGGCGCGAGCGCCGTCGCCCGAGCGGTACTGGCTGAGAATTGCCTGCAGATCCTCGGGAGCCTCGCCGGGGTCGCGAGGCGGCCCGGCTGGCCAGCTCCCGTAGGCGACGCTAACCGCCCCGGCGGCCACCATTAGCCCCCAGCCTTCGCCGAGGCGATCGCCGCGCTCCATCAGCGTCCCGACGGCGGCCGCGGCGATTCTGATCGCCTGAGAAAGGTCGCGGGCGCGATGGGTAAGCCCTTCGCTGCGAACCAGGAGGACGCCGGGGCCCGACTCGACGCTGACACCGGCTCGTTGGCTGATGAACTGCGCCTGGAGCTCGAAGATCACTTCCCCTCCTTCTGATAAAGCGGCGTCGGCCAGCCCAGACGCTGAGAAAGCCCGAGCATCACCGCCTCGCCGCCGTTGTCGGAATCAAACCCATTGCCAATCACACGCCGGGTCTGGTGAACGCACGGGGAACCATCGGCCTCACGCAGGGTCCAGGTGCAGAGGCGATAGTTGGTGCGGGGGGTGCTTACATGGCCCGAGCTGACCGCTAGTACGCGAATGCTCGCTATCGGCAATGCGAAAGCGTCGAGTAGCTGATCAACAGCCGGCGGCGCAAAGAAGAGTAGGGCCTCAGGGGCGAGGGCGAGGACGAACGGGTGCTCGTCGCGATAGGCGATGCCGGCCGGCGCGTCAACCGGGAGAAAGGCGCGCAGACCTGCCTTCAATGGATGATAGGAGTCGGTTGGCAGCCCCTGTTCCTGACTTTCCTCGTACCAGCGCTCCGCGAGTCGATCTGCAAGGTCCATCTAACGCTCCTTACGCACGCCCTTGAAGGGCTTGCCGTCGGCCTTCTGGTCGATGAAGCGACCAGAAGTGGTGTCGCGTTTGGTCCAGTGGCCGTTGGGATTGAGCGTCTGAGACCGTTGTCTTACCGCTCCGCGACGCCCCGCCCCCCTGGGGGGATTCTTTGCCATTTCTCTTCCTCCTAATAGTTGTCCCTGATCCACTGACTGGATCGCTGATCGAAGCCGCTCCAAGCTGCTTCCGTGCCCGTCACGTCGACGACGAGGAGCTCGTCACCCTCATCGATGTGCCGGATGAGGCGATCGCGAACTTGGATTGCGCTCTCCTCGATGCGAAGAAGCCAGGTCGAATCCAGGTAGTGCCACCACAGAGGCACGGCTTTCAGGGCGTCGTAGAGGGCGGGGTAGTTCTGGCCCGGTCTATTGAGGTCGTACGCGACGAGGACCGTGCGCACTCAAGCCCCTTTGTTCGATCGTCTCTTGAGCATATGATCGACTTTGTTTAGGAATCAGCGGTTACTCGCTTGACAGGTCGGTTTACACTTATATAAACCAGTCTAGCAGGTCAGCCAACGCCCCGAATCCGCTATCAATGTTTAGTCAGATATAAACCGATGTTCGATGTTCTCCTCGAGGGCGGCAGCCGAAGATTGGTCTGGGGAGCTGACTCCTCTGGCCGATTCAGAGCACGCGAATACTTCGATGACCTCAAAGACCCCGACCGAGCCAAGTTCGAGGCGTCATTTCGGATGCTTGCCGAGACGGGTCACATCAAGAGCAAAGAGAGGTTCGTCAAAGAGCCAGGCGGCATCTGGTGTTTCAAGCAGCACGGCATGCGAATTGCCTGCCTCTTTGACGAAAGGGACGTTGTTCTGATCCACGGCTTCGGAAAGAAGGCAACCAAGAGCAAGCGCAGTCGCCGCGAGCTGGAAACGGCAGCAAAGCTGAAGGACCACTACCTAGAGAAGAAATGAAGGGGGTGTGCAGATGAAGAAGAACCGGAAGGACAAGGAGCGCGATTACGAGCGCTTGGTCGAGGAGGAGTCCTTGATCCTTGAGGCAACTGAGTTGATCGAGGAGCTCCTTGAGCTGACCGACTTGAACCGCAAGGAACTCGCCGAGAGGCTCGGACGATCAAAGGGATTCGTTACTCAGATCCTGGCTGGCGATCGCAACATGACCCTACGAACCCTGGCTGATCTCGCCTTCGCGCTTGAACATCGCGTCAAGGTCGCGGCGTTGCCACTAATTGAGAGCGGCAACGGAGGAGAAGCCATGACCAGCCACAGCCAGTCCATGACTCGCGTCTATGCGGGCGCGGGTGAGTTCATTGCCCATGCAAGGGATAAGCAGGTAAGCGATAGTCCTCGGCGGCAGCCTGCCGCCGAGGCAGCTGCCTCTACTTTTTGGGCAAACCGGGTATCAACGACGGTCTACTCCAACGCCCGCCGCGGAGACGAGAGACCCGATCTTCTGCTTTTGGGGACCTATGAACCGCTACAGGCAAGCAATGAACAGGAAAAAGCCGCGCGCTAAGTCATGACCCACCTAAACAGCAAGAACGCAGCTGCTCCTGTCGACTACGCGTCGATCGCTCGGATCGCTAGTGCGGTCGAACTGCGAGATATCGCGCTGCGCTCGTCAAGCGCAAGCTTGAATGTTCTGGCTTCGCAAATCCCGGAGGACTGGTCAGATCACGCTTTTGTCGGGTTCGATACGACAGTCGGTGAGCGTCGTCCCGACAGCCAAGACTTCACCATTGACTCGGCTTTCGTCGCGGTTTTCAAGGCGGGCTGGGATTCCGAGACGCACGAGTTGCCAGCGCGCGACCCCGGCGACCCTCCGGAGATTGAGATTCACGCAAGCTTTGAGCTGACGTACACCGTGAGCTCGGATGTCGGGCTTCAAGATCAGGACCTGGACAATTTTGCCGTCGCCAATGGCACCCTCCATGCTTGGCCTTATTGGCGCGAGTTCGCGGACACCATCACGCGACGAATGCATGTGCCCGGCCTGGTAGTCGGCGTATTCAAGCTTCCGTCAAGGCATGACCCGGGGGGCCGTGGGGAGACGCCCACGTCGTCAGACGACGCCCCGGTCGAGGACTCCCCTAGGCAGGACCCGCCGAAACCAGGGCAGTAGAGCCAAAGGCGACTCACATCGCGGTGCGTAGTCAGCTGCGCGACCGTGAGCCACAGCCCTGGTAAAGGACCTACAGCCCGCCCTGCCGCGGTAATCCAGGATGCACTTGCGGCCGACTGTCTTGGGCCAATGCCGCAATATCCATCGCCAAGCAGGCAGTTACTGCCTGACGGGGGCGGATTTGGCTCCAGTTCAGGCGACCACCACAACCCCATCCGCCCATTTCCAGAAACTTCAAGGAGGGTGGACGACCGGACTCGAACCGGCGACCGCCTGGACCACAACCAGGAGCTCTACCAACTGAGCTACGTCCACCGCGCTCCCTCAATCTAGCGGTAGCTTTGGGGACGATGCGGCGGAGATCTGGGATCGCGGCGTTTCGTGCGACGGCGGGAGGCGCCCAGGCTCGAGGCGCGGTTGCCATCGGGGCCTTGGCTGTCGGTGCCGCGGCCGTGGGTGGCTTTGCGATCGGGCGGCTCGCCGTCGGGCGGCTCGCAGTTGGCCGGGCGTCGATCTGCAAGCTGAGGGTCGACGAGCTGGAGATTGGTCGCTTGCACGTTCGCGAACGCTCCGGCGAAGGGACGTAGCCGACATTGACCACACCAGGGTGGGGTAAAAGTCGGCTACACGTTCTGGCAGCGCTCTGCGTCGGGCTCGCGATCCCCGCTGTCACCGCCCACCCGGCGTCCGCTGCCCTCGGGCCCTACCCGGACCTCGGCACCTGCCCGGTCTTCCCGGCGCCGCCCGCCTCGCTTTCCCCCACCACGGCCTCGCTCCCGAACCAAGCCGCCTGGAACCAGGACATCTCCCGGGCCCCGGTCGCCCGCAACTCGACCGCCGTCATCGCCTACATCAACGCCAACGGCGGTGACCACCTCCACCCCGACTTCGGCTCGCCGCGCGCCTACGGCTTCCCCTACGCGGTGGTCGGCGCCAAGCAGCGCAAGCTCCCCGTCCGCTACACCGCCTACGGCAGCGAGAGCGACCGCGGACCGTTCCCCGTCCCGACCGGCGCCCCGGTCGAGGGCGGCCAGGGCAGCGAGGGCGACCGCCACGTGCTCGTCGTCGACCGCTCGCGCTGCGTCCTCTACGAGCTCTACCGCGCTTTCTTCTCCCGCAGCGGCGGCGCCCACTGGAACGCCGACTCCGGGGTCAGCTGGGACCTGCGCTCAAGCGAGCTGCGGCCCGACTCGTGGACCTCGGCCGACGCGGCCGGGCTGCCGATCTTCCCCGGCCTGGTCCGCTACGACGAGGTCGCGGCCGGACGCATCGAGCACGCGATCCGGGTCACCTTCGAGAGCACCCGAGATGCCTGGGTCCACCCCGCCTCCCACTGCGCCGGCGACACCGCCAGCCCGAACGCGCCGGCGATGGGAACGCGCCTGCGGCTCAAGGCCGGCTACGGCCTCAGCGGCTTCAGCGGCGGCGCCAAGGCGATCGCCGAAGCGCTGAAGCGCTACGGGATGATCGTCGCCGACAACGGCTCCAACTGGTTCTTCAGCGGCAGCAGCGACCGGCGCTGGGATGACGAGAACCTGAACCAGCTGAAGCGGATCCCCGGCAGCGCCTTCGAGGTCGTGCGCAGCGCCGCCCGCGCGCACGTCTGCTGAGTCAGCCCTCGCCGACCACGACGCGGCTGAAGCGGGCCTGGAGGCGGGACTCGAGTTCGGCGCTCGCCTCCGCCGCCGCCGCGGCCTCCTCCGGCCCGGCGAGGACCAGGATCACGTCGGTGGCCGGGAAGCTCTGCAGCTGGTCCTCGACCGCCTGCACGACGTCCTCGTCACCGACCCGCGCCTCCGCCGCGACGCCGGCCTTGGCCAGCGCCGCGACCGTGGTCACCAGGCGCTGCTGGGCGCGGTGGCGGGACGGCTCGACGTCGGAGGCCCAACGATCGAGGAAGCCGATCTGGGTCGGGGCGAGGACGAGCAGCTCCGCCCCCTCGCCGCCGTGCACGCCATCGACCCGCGCCGCGCGGGAGATCGCGGCGATCGCCGCCGGGTCCTCCACCGCGCAGGTGGCGACCACGAGGACGTGGCGCTCTAGGTCGTCGGCGGGCGCCGGGCGGATCGGCCCGCGCGGCTTCTGTCGCGCCGCCACGACCAGGATCGCCAGAGCAGCGAGTGCTCCAACCGCTGCTCCGACCGCGGCACCGCCGAGCATGAACCCAGCGACGATCGGGACGGCGATCCCGGCGACGATCAGTGGCAGCTTCCAGGCATCCATCGCCCTTAGGCTGCCACGACCGTCCCGGGCCGTCCAGGCACGACCGTGCGCTCGCGCCGTCTTAGGCGCGTCTCGTCCCCGCGCCTCCTCCGAGGCGAGGGATGAGCAATAGCGCCAAGCCGACCAGGATCACGATGATCCCGAGTGCGTAATGCACCAAGATCGCTAGGGCAATGCCGATGATTATGAGCAGTATCGCTAGTGACATGGCGCCGACTTACCCGCGCCCACGGGCGCGCAAACCTGTGAACGCCTTGGCTGCAACCTCGTGGTCGACCACCGGCTCCGGGTAGTCGAGGCCGCGGCGCAGCTCCGGGTCCAGCCGCCACGGCTCGTGCACCGCCCCGCCGGCGACCCCGGCCAGCTCGGGCACGTGGCGGCGCGCGTACTCGCCCTCGGGGTCGAAGCGGTACGCCTGGCGGACCGGGTTCAGCACCCGGTTCGGCCGCGTGTCGTTGCCGGTGCCGGCGACCCACTGCCAGTTGCCGACGTTGTTGGCGAGGTCGGCGTCGACCAGCAGGTCGGCGAAGTGGGCGGCGCCAAGCCGCCAGTCGAGGTAGAGGGTCTTGGTGAGGAAGGAGGCGACGATCATCCGCGCGCGGTTGTGCATGTAGCCCTCGCGGGCGAGCTGGCGCATCCCGGCGTCGACGATCGGGTAGCCGGTTAGGCCACGACGCCAGGCATCGGCAAGGCGCTTGCTGCGTCGCCAGCGGTCGCCGCGCGAGCGGTAGTCGGCACTGGGCAGGTCGGGACGGGCGGCCATCACCTGGTGGTGGAAGTCGCGCCAGCAGAGCTGGCGGGCGAAGGCCTCGGCTCCGGGCCTGCCTTCGATGCGCTCCAGGACCGCCGCCGGCGAGAGGCAGCCGAAGTGCAGGTCGGCACTGAGATGGGAGGTGGCATCGGCCGCGAGGTCGTCGCGGCCGGCCTCATAGCCGGAAAGCCCGCCGCGCAGCCAACGCTCGAGTCGGCCCCGCGCCGCCTCCTCACCCCCGCGCGGCAGCCGCGGCGAGGGCTCGCCGTCGCTCAGCTCGCGAGCCGGAGGGATCCGCCCCACGCGAACGCCGGCCGGCAGCGCCAGCCGGCGCGGCGCCCGCTCCTGCTTGGGGCGCGGCTGCTCGCGCCACGCCCGCCAGTACGGGGTGAAGACGCGGTAGTGGTCGCCGCCGGTGGGAACGACCTCGCCCGGCTCGACTACGGTGATCCCAGGATGGGCGCAGAGCTCGATCCCCTCCTCCGCGCAACCCTCCTCCAGCCGCCGCTGCCGGCCGCGCGCGTAAGCGCTGACGTCGTCGCTGAGGTGGATCGACCCTGCCCCGGTCTCGCGCGCCAGCCGCAGCGCCTCCCCGACCGGGTCGCCGCGGCGGACGACCAGCCGCCCGCTCCGCGGCCGCAGTGAGCCGTCCAGGTCGCGCAGGCAGTCGAGCAGGAATGCGACCCGGTTCGGCGAGCCCCCCCGACGCCGCAGCAGCTCGTCGTCGAGCACGAAGAGCGGCACGACCCGGTCCGCCGTGCGCGCCGCCGCCGCCAGCGCCGGCTGGTCGCGCAGGCGCAGGTCGCGCGTGAAGAGGACGAGCGCGGTGCTCACTCCTCGCGAGCCTCTTCGGCGAGCGCCAACCGTAGCGCGTCGTCGAACGACTCCGGCTCGACCCCGAAGGGCTCGGCCGCGCTGGGGTCGGTGACGACGGTGGGCGTCCTCAGCCCGTCGACGAGGGGACGGGCGACACTGGTGTCGACGGGCGTGACCAGGCCGAGCCAAAGCGATGAAAGCCGGGGCGTAAGCAGCGGCACCCGCAGCTTCAGGCGCGGGTGCTTGCCCATCGCCAGCGCCATGCGATCGAGCATCTCCTCGTAGGTGAGCACGTCCGGCCCGCCAATCTGCACTTCCCGGCCCTCGGACTCAGGCGCCCCGGGGGCGCGGCGCAGGTACTCAACCGCCGCATCAATGCCGATCGGCTGGGTCGTCGTGCGCAACCAGGCCGGCGCGACCATCGCCGGCAGACGGGCGACCAGGTAACGCAGCGTCCGGTAGGACTCGCTACCGGCACCGACGACCATCGCCGCCCGGAAATAAGTGAGCGGTGGGCCCTGGGCGGCCAAGGTCAGCGCCGTCTGGTGGCGACTGCGCAGATGCTCGGAGGTCGAGGGGTCCCCCAGCCCGCCGAGATAGACGACGCGGCCGACGCCCTCCTCCTTCGCCATGCGGGCGAAGTTGAGCGCGCCCTGATGCTCGCGCCGGGAGTACCCGGCCCCGCCGCCCATCGCGTGCACCAGGTAATAGGCGATGTCGATGCCGCGACCGGCACCTGCCAGGCTGGCGGCGACGGTGACGTCGCCCTCGTGCAGCTCAAGGCCGCGCGCCTCGAGCGCGGCGGCGCGACCGCGGTTGCGCACCAGGCACCGGACCTGCGCACCTGAATCCGCCAGCGACGTCGCGAGCCGTC
This sequence comes from Solirubrobacterales bacterium, assembly GCA_035557635.1. Lineage (GTDB taxonomy): Bacteria > Actinomycetota > Thermoleophilia > Solirubrobacterales > 70-9 > VRUE01. The sequence continues at coordinate 24,457 of DATMDR010000022.1, forward strand.
CGCCGACGAACCCGGTGGCTCCAGCGATTAGGGCGCTGATCGCGATCTCATGCAGCTACCCGGGCCAAGGGCGTCAAACCGCGAGGCGCCCGTCCGCGAGGCGCTGTTCGAGTATGTCGGCCGCCTCCTCGGCGGACCTGCCGTCGACGTCGATGACGTTCGCCTCTAGCTCGCCGAGCCCGCTGAAGCTCTGCCAGAGCCGCGTGAGCGCCTCGTGGTCGACCGGCGGCTGGCCTTCGCGCTCCTGCACCCGCGCCAGGCAGCTCGCCAGCGGCGCCCGCAGCACCGCGTAGGCGATCCGGTGGTCCGCCGCCTGGAGCGCGCCGCGCAGGGGCTCGAGGAACCACTCGGGGATGACGATCCCGTCGACGATCGTCAGGTAGCCCGCCTCGGCGTAGCCCGCCGCCGCCTTGGCGACGATCTCCATCACGACCCGGTTCTGCTCGTGCGACTCGGGCCGCCACGGCTCGACGTAGCTGTTGCGGATGAAGTGGAAGAACCTGTCGGCTTCCATGTGGACCGCGCGCGGGGACCGCCCGGCGAGGATCCCGGCGGCAGTCGTCTTGCCGACCCCGGGAGGCCCGGTGACGATTAGGACCGGCGTGTCGTCCGCGGCGGGCAGCGTCAGCCCCGCGTACCGCCGCCGCGCCCGTCCGGCGACCAGCCGGGGCCGCGGAAGACGTAGCCGAGCCGCTCGCGCCAGCCCGTCGCCTCGCGCACGTCGCGGATCAGCGCCGAGAACTCGTGGAAGGCGACGCGGGTCGGGCGGAAGCTGCGGATGTTCTGGGTGAGGCCATAGCGGGGCTGCTCGGTCTCGCCCTGGAAGCTGCCGAAGATCCGGTCCCAGACGATCAGGATGCCGCCGTAGTTGCGGTCGAGATAGACCTCATTGGCGCCGTGGTGGACGCGGTGGTGCGAGGGCGTGTTGAGCACGTACTCGAGCGGCGCCGGCAGCTTCTTCACCCGCTCGGTGTGGATCCAGAACTGGTAGATCAGGCTGACCGCCTGCGCGGTGAGGATCATCCAGGGCGCGAAGCCGAGCAGGGCCAGCGGCGCCCAGAACGGCAGCGCCGTCATCGGCGTCCAGGTCTGGCGCAGCGCGGTCGAGAGGTTGTAGTGCTGGGAGGAGTGGTGGACGACGTGGCTGGCCCAGAAGACGCGCACCTCGTGGTGGATGCGGTGGAACCAGTAGTAGGCGAGGTCGTCGGCGAGGAAGAGCAGGACGTAGGTCCACCACTCATCGGCCGGCATCCGCAGCGGGGTCAGCTCATAGAGACCGGCGTAGATGAAGACGACGCCGAGCTTCCAGACCGCGTTGATCGCGACGTTGCCGCCGCCCATCGTCAGGCTGGTGCGGGTGTCGCGCGACTCGTAGCCGACCAGCTCCTCGTCCCGCGCGTACTTGAACGAGAGCATCTCGACCACGAGCAGCAGCACGAAGGCCGGGATCGCGTAGATGATCAGGTCGATCACAAGCCGGGAATGTAGCTCCTATGCTCTCGGTCGGTGCAGGCTTCGCGACTCGCAACGACAGGGGCCAGAGGGGTGGCGGCAACGCTCCTCCTGGCGGCGGCATTCGCCCTCGCCGGGGTGGACTCCAGCTCGGCCGCCTACTGGCACGAGTGCGGCAGCCAACCGAATCCCGGAGCCGGCTGGTACGACGTCAAGGCGCACGGCATTCGCTGTGGGAAAGCCCGCCGCGTCGCTCGCCTCTACACCGCCGAGATCTTCGCCGGGTACCAAGATCCCAGCCCCGACGGGTTCGCCTGTGAGCGAAACCGGGTGGGCTCCGAGCTGGCCAGGGTTGCCTGCCGGCGAGTCGAAGACGGCAGAGTGCAGAAGGTCCGCTTCACCTACGGAGCCTGACCCGAACACCCCTGCTCGGGTCGGGCGGTGCAGGGCCGGCGGCTACGCTGGAGGCATCGGCAAGGTCATCTACACAGCGGAGGCGCATGTGACCGGCGGCAGGTTGGCCGGGCACGGCCGCACCAGCGACGGACTTCTGGAGGTCAATCTGCGCCCGCCACCCGAGCTGGGTGGCGAGGGCGACGGGACCAACCCCGAGCAGCTCTTCGCCGTCGGCTACGCCGCCTGCTTTGAGAACGCCCTGGCCGCGGTCGCCCGCCGCCGCAAGCTCGAGGTCGACGATGTCGAGATCGACTCCAAGGTGATGCTGGTCACCGGCGAGGAACGCAGCTTCACGATCGCGGTGGAGCTGGCGGTGACCCTGCCGTCGATCGAGGGGAACGCCGCGGCCGAGCTGGTCGAGGCGGCCCACAAGGTCTGCCCCTACTCGAACGCCACCCGGGGCAATATCGACGTCACGCTGACGGCCAACGGCGCCCCGGTCGAAGCATGTGGGGGATAATCAGGGGGGATCCGGCCCCGGTAGCTCAGCTGGATAGAGCGCTGGCCTTCTAAGCCAGATGTCGCAGGTTCGAATCCTGCCCGGGGCGTTCCTCCCGTTTATGTCTCGCGACCTCGGCGACAGGTAGAGCGGCTTCACCTCTCACTTGACACACCGGACTAATCTGAAATAATTCCGGCATTAACCTGGCTTTTTCCAAGGTCCGCTTACCTTGCCTGACCTAGTCAGTGAAACCAGTGTCCCGCTCACTGAGCCGCTGACAACCCTCGCTGGCGAAACACAGCCGACCGAGCCGACCTGGCACCGCCTCGACCTCACCGTTCAGCGCCAACAGCAGACGCAGTGGTGCTGGGCGGCGGTTTCCGTAAGCATTGACGACTTCTACAGGAAGCCGACCACCTGGACCCAGTGCAAAATGGTCTGCAGCGAGTTCGGGCGCGACGATTGCTGTGAGAACGGTGACTCCGAAGTCTGCAACCAACCCTGGTATCTCGACAAAGCCCTGGAGCGAGTCGGAATTTTTGCCGGGCTGGAGCAGGTTCCCCACCCGAATCCCGGACTGCCACGCAGCGCCGCAGACGACATCGAAGGCGGCAAACCGGTCGGCCTCCGAATCGCCTGGGACGGAGGCGGCGGGCACGTGATCGCCCTCGAGGGGTTTCGCAACGACGGAGCTATGGTTGCCGTTGAGGATCCCTGGTACGGGGCGTCCGAGCTCCCAACCAACCTGCTCAACCGGTACCAGGGAACGGGAGCATTGACTCACCTCTTCCACACCAAACCATGAGCATCCGCACTGCAAAGCTCTCCCCGGCAGCACTGGAGACGATTCAATCGCAGCTGTCCAACCTGTCGGTCCGCTCAGAGGCAGTGCAGCCGGACCTTGCGCTGCTAGCCGGAGCCGCAGCGGAGCGGAATCTCCAAACCGCGGCGGCCCACGACGTCTACAACCTGCCGCTCACCGCGCTTGCGGGATCGTCGGGGCCCGAGGCCGCGACATCGGTGGGCGTGCGCTGCCTGATCACCAGCGGTGACAAACCGATCGCCACAGTGGAGTTGCCCGAACCCAACGGCAACGAGGGAGCCATCACCTCGCACGGACCGTTCACGCAGGGGACCGTCGACGCCATCCGGGCCGCCGAGGACTCCAGTGACGTCGCCGAAGGAGACTTCGAACTGCGACTCCTCCGCATCCCCGCCCTCTACCTGATGACACTCTGGCTGAAAGACGAGGACGACGACCGGGACCTGTTCGTGCCGCTCGAGCCAGCGCCCCCGCACGTGAGCCCGGGCCGCACCTATACCTGGCAGGAGCTAAGCGAGTGCCTGCGGCCATTGGCACAGGAGCGGCTGGAGGCCAAAGACGTTGACGAGGCCGGGCCGACTGCGCCTGCCTGAGACCCGCTCCCGTAGGCTTTGGTGGCGATGCCGGCGGTCGACATAGGCGGTACCGAGCTCTACTACGAGCGCAGCGGCGAGGGCGAGCCGCTGCTCCTGATCCAGGGGATGAGCGCGACCCACATGGCCTGGGGTCGTCCCTTCCTCGACGAGCTCGAGCGAAGCTTCGAGTGCACCGTCTTCGACAACCGCGGCATGGGCCTTTCCGGCCGCGCCGAGCTGCCTTTCACCACCGCTGACATGGCGGCGGACACGGCCGCCCTGCTCGACGCGCTGGATGTCGAGACCGCCCACGTGGTCGGGATCTCGATGGGCGGGATGATCGCCCAGGAGCTGGCCCTCGCCCATCCCGAGCGGATCCGCACCCTGACGATCGGCGCCAGCTACTGCGGCGGCCCGCAGGGTTCGCTGATGGCGCCCGAGGACCTGCAGCTGCTCGGCACCGCCTATGCCTCCGGCGAGCCCGAGCAGGTCATGCGGGCGATGTGGGAGATCAACCTCTCCCCCGGCTTCCGCGAGGACGACTCGCGCTTCGCCGCCTTCGTCGAGATGGGGTCGGCGCTGCCAGCCCCGCAGCCGGTCGTCCTGCAGCAGATGCGCGCCTGCGCCGAACACGACACGCACGAGCGCCTCAGCCAGATCTCCCTCCCCACCATGGTCATCCACGGCGACGTCGATCGCCTGCTCGACTACGACAACGGCCGCGAGATCGCCGCCCTGATCCCGTCGGCCCGTCTGGAGACGCTCGAGGGCATCGGCCACATGTTCTGGTGGGAGCAGCCGCAGCGCTCGGCGGAGCTGATCCGCGAGCACGCGCTCGCCCCGGTCTGAGCGGCGCTCAGCCTTCGTCGAGCTCGGCGCACCCGGCCGGGTCGAGCTCGCCGTTGACCTTGAACACGTAGTCGGGCTGAGGCGTGATGTCGGGCTCGGCGATGATCTCCTCGACCCCCGGGTCGTCCTGCAGCCAGTAGTAGATCCGGTACCAGTAGGGAGAGTCGAACGCGTCGACAGTGAAGCGGCTGACGATGAGGAAGTCGTAGTCGCCGTCGTTGACCAGACGGCGGAACTGCGCGCAGCTCGTCGGCAGCCGGTAGGTCCCGTCCGGACCCTCGACGCCGATGTACTGGACGTAGTTGTCGAGGTTGCGGCCATAGAAGCCGTACTGGCCGAAGAAGATCTCGCCCGAGCCAGCGATCCCGATCCGCCGGTCGCTTTGGTTGTGGGCGAAGGTGTAGGCCTTGCGCGGACCGCCTTCCTGCAAGAAGGGCGTCGTTTTCTCGTAGTGATGCTTGTAGTACTGGACCTCCTGGGCGCGGCCGAGGCCGACCGCGAAGAGGAGGATCGCCGCCGCCGTCCCGGCGACCAGACCGCGGCTGACCTGCCGCCGCCCGCGCAGCATCGTCAGCGCCGCCGGCGCCCAGACCAGGGCCAGGGTGAGGAAGATCGTGCCGACGATGTAGCCCGGGTACCAGCGGGGCGTGGCGAGGACCATGATCGCGAAGACGCCGGCGAGGAAGAGCAGGGTCTGCCAGGCGCGGCTGTCGGGCGCTCGCAGTGGCCGCGCGATCGGCAGCAGCGCCAGGGCGAGCAGCAGCCCGGGCATCAGGTAGCGGGTGTTGGTGAAGAAGCCGGTGGGCGAGCCTTCCTGGCCCGCCGCCGTCAGCGGCGTGACGACATAGACGGCGGCGGTGAGCAGGGCGGCGCCGGCCAACACGCGCAGGATCTGGTTGCGCGAGCGCACCACGATGTAGACGGCGGCGGCGACCGCGCAGATCAGGATCAGCGGCCAGAGCGGCCCCAGTGCGTTCTCGAGCTGGGGGAAGAACCACTTGCGGTAGATCGTTGGCTCGGTCAGGTAGTCGGCGACGGCGAAGCGCGGGCGCGGGTCGAGCGGCATCTGGTCTGGCTGCGGCAGGCTCAGCGGCCCCCAGCCGATCTGCGGGATCGGGTTGCCGCCGGTGTGGATCGCCGCGCGCACGTACCAGTAGCCGCCGACCACGAAGGCGGGAATACCGATCGCGGCGGCGGTCATCAGCCGCCGCCCGGCACCGCTGACGACGACCATGCCGACCGCTATCGCGCCGACCGGGGCCAGCAGCGGCAGCTTCACCGAGATCGCGAGCCCAGCCGCAATCCCGGCCAGGATCAGCGGGCCCTTGTCAAGCAGCGGCGCGTCGCGTTCGGGCGTGTCATGCACCGCCCCCGCGTCAGGCGCGCGGCGCTGGTGGCCGTTGATCAGGAAGGCGGCGAAGGCGAGCAGGAAGGCGAGTCCCATGATGTCGTTGCGGCCCTCGCCGGGCTGGGTCTCGATCATCACCCCGGCCGAGAAGACCAGCGCCGAGGCGACCAGCGTCGCCGGGCCGACCTTGTAGGGGCGGCCAACGCACCAGGCAGCGAGCAGGCCGATCGCCAGCCAGGCGAGGTTGATCAGCGGCGAGAGCCAGTCGCTATCGAAGAGGACGATGCCGGCGGCGTGGATCAGCTCCGCGCTGCCGGGGTAGAACCAGGCGGCGAGCCGCAGCGGGTCGGTGAAGTGCAGGGGCAGGATCGTGCCCTCCTGCGCGATCCGGCCCGAGAACGGCATGTGGTACCAGGTGGTGTCGCCGCCGAACATGCCGTAGTCGAGCGCCTGCTGGGCGGGGAAGGTCCACTCGGCGACCACCCAGGAGGCGACCCCAAGCGCCAGCACCAGGGCGGCCGTCTGCGCTCGCGGCGCCTCGATTTCGCGGCCGTCGCGCGGCGCCTGGCGCCAGCCGACCCAGGCGGCGAGCAGGCCGACCGCGATGCAGCCGATGATCGTCCAGCCCAGCGTCAGGATGCCCAGCGTGCCGAGCAGCTGCAGGGCGAGGATCAGCAGCGCCGTAGCGATCGTCAGGTCGGCGAGGCGCGCCAGGGCGCCGGAGAACTCGGGCACGATCCAGCGCCGCAGCCAGTAGGCACCGAGGCCGAGCGCGGAAAGGATCGCGATGACGGCGAGGCAGCCGCCGATGTAGGAGGCAAAGGACGGGGTCACCGGCGCGGGATGCTATTCGCAGCGCCGGGCGGGCGGGTCCGCCTGCACCACGGGCTAGGAAGCGGCGGTGGGGATGCGGCAGGAGACGCCGGTACCGGCTAGGCCGCAGTAGCCGTTCGGCACCTTGTGCAGGTACTGCTGGTGGTAGTCCTCGGCGTAGTAGAAGTGGCCGGCAGGCTCGACCTCGGTGGTGATCGGGGCGTGGCCGGCGTCGCGCAGCGCCTCGTCGTAGGCGCGCCGTGCCATCTCCGCGGTCTCCTTCTGGGTGTCATTGACGAAGTAGATGCCGGAGCGGTACTGGGTGCCGACATCGTTGCCCTGGCGCATGCCCTGGGTCGGGTCGTGCTCCTCGAAGAAGACCTTGAGCAGATCGGCGTAGGAGATCTTGGCCGGATCGAAGGCGACGAGCACCGCCTCGGCGTGGCCGGTCTGTCCGCTGCAAACCTCCTCGTAGGTGGGATTCGGCGTGGTCCCGCTCATGTAGCCGACCGTCGTCGTGTAAACGCCGTCGAGCCCCCAGAAGAGTCGCTCCGCCCCCCAGAAGCAGCCGAGCGCGAAGTAGGCCGTCTCGACTCCCTCCGGGAAGGGCGGCTGCAGCGGCGTGCCGAGCACGGCGTGGCGCTCGGGGACCTCGAAAGCAGGCTCGCTGCGACCCAGCAGGTTCATCTCCCCCTGACGTTACAGTGCGCCAATCGGCTGCCTAGCGATCCTCCTCGCCCTGATCTCGCCGCGCCTGGCGCTGTTCGTCATCTTCCTGTTCAGCGACCTGCTCAGTCGCGCCTTCGACAGCTGGCTGGTCCCATTCCTCGGCTTCTTCCTGCTCCCTTGGACGACGCTCGCCTACGCCCTGATGTGGAGCTCCTCGGACGGCGTCGTCGGCTTCGAGTGGTTCATCGTCGTCTTCGCCTTCCTCTTCGACCTCGGCGCCTACGCCGGAGGCAGCCGCAGCCGGTACGAGCGCTGAGCTACTCGCCCGGCGGTAGCGGGTAGGCGACAAGGACGTGGGCCTTACCCAGCGTCAGGAAGGGGTAGCGCTTGGCCTCACCGCCCGCGAGCGGAGAGACCTCCACGTTGACGAGCGGGACGAAGCTCAGGTCCTCGCGGTTGAGCAGGTCGGAAAAGCGGCTCTGGTAGCCCTCCGGCGGTAGCTGCACGTCACCGACGATGCGCAACCGGTCCGTCTCGAAGACCACGCGCTCGATTCGGTGCTCGACCCCGGTGGCCTCCTCCACAAGGAACAACTATAAGGCGATCCAGCCGATGCTCACGCAGCGGTGAGGAATCCAGTTTGTACATAGATATGGCGTTACGTAACAGCCGTTACGTTATGCCTATGGCCCGGCCGCTGGACCCCCGTGTGGACGAGGCGATCGCCGACGCAACGCTGAAGCTGCTCAACGAGCGCGGTTTCGCCGCGATGACGATGGAGGCGGTAGCGGAGATGGCCAAGGTCGGCAAGCCGACGATCTACCGCCGCTTTCCCAGCAAGGCGTCGCTGGTGGCGGCCGTGATCGCCCGGCAGCTGCCCGAGCTCGACGTGCCCGAGCTCGGCGACACGCGCGCCGAGCTCTGGATCGCGGTCGAAACCGGGATGCCCAGAGACGGCCTGGCCTACATCCGTCTGACCGGCGGCCTGATGGCCGAGCAGGAGCGGCACCCGGAGCTGATCGAGACCTTCCGCAGCAGCGTCACGCGTCCCCGCCGCGCGATCGTCCGCTCGCTGATCGAACGTGGCCAGGCACGTGGAGACATCCGCGGCGACGTCGACCCGGAAGGCGCGGTCGACTCGCTCGTCGGCCCCTTCCTCGCCCGCGCCTTCGCCGGCACTGACACCGGCGAGGGCTGGCAAAAAAGGAACTTCGAGACCTGGTGGAGGTCGATCAGGGCAAAGGAGGAACCGGCCTAGCTCAGCCTCGTCTCATCGGGGCGACTGGATTTGAACCAGCGACCGCTCGGCCCCCAGCCGAGTGCGCTACCAGACTGCGCCACGCCCCGTGGTTCCGCGTATTCTGACGGATCTGCGCGGCGGTAGCTCAATGGTAGAGCCTCAGCCTTCCAAGCTGATGACGCGGGTTCGACTCCCGTCCGCCGCTTCAGTTTCGTGCCCGAATGCCGATTCGGTAGGCACGAATGCGGACCTGGATCGGGAAAGGAAGTGCCTTCGCCTGCGTCGCGATGCTCGTCGCCGGCCTCGCGCTCGGCGGCTGTGGCAGCGAGGCGGACGAGCAGGACGACGCCTCTGCCGGCGAACCCGGCCTCGTCGACTGGCCGCTGTTCGGCCGCGTCCATCAGCGCACTCACTACCTGCCGGCGGGGCGCGCCGCGCTCGATCCGCCGCTGCGCGAAGCCTGGTCGATCAGTACCCATGCGCTGATCGAGTTCCCGCCGGCGATCGCCGGCGGCGTCGCCTACGTCGTCAACAAGTACGGCAACGCGAAAGCGATCCGCCTGCGCGACCGCAAGGTGCTCTGGGAACGCGTCACTCACCCAAACCAGAAAGGCTCGCCGACCGACGTCACCGGCCCGACCTACCACCGCGGCCTCGTCTTCTTCGCCTTCATGGACGGCAACTTGGTCGCGATCGACGCCGACACCGGCAAGCGTGCCTGGGTGCGCAACCTGCACACCGAGCTCGAATCCTCGCCGCTGGCGGTAGGTGGCACCCTCTACGTCGGCTCAAACGAGACCAACCTGATCGCCCTGCGCGCTTCCGACGGCAAGGTCCGCTGGCAGTTCAACGCGCCCGGCGCGATCAAAGCCAGCCCGACCTTCCACGACGGCCGCGTCTACGTCGCCGACTACAAGAGCGCGATGTTCTGCCTCGACGCGGATACCGGCAAACCGATTTGGCGCACCAACACCTCGGAGGCGCCCCCGTTCGGCGAGGGCGGCTTCTACTCCTCCCCCGCGGTCGCCTTCGGTCGCGTCTACGCCGGGCGCGACGACGGCACCGTCTTCGCCCTCGACGCGAAGACCGGCAAGGTCGAGTGGTCCTTCCCCACCAACGACTACGTCTACGGCTCGCCGGCGGTCGCCAAGGTCCCCGGCACGCCGCCGACCGTTTACATCGGCTCCTACGACGAGCACTTCTACGCGCTCAACGCGCTGACCGGCAAGCAGCGGTGGAAGTTCGACGTCGGTGGGCCGGTGCCGGGGACGGCGACCGTGATCGGGCACACCGTCTACACCTCGAGCTTCAAGACCCGCGACGCGATCGGCATCGACGTCCACACCCACCGCAAGACGTTCCAGCTGCGCCAGGCGGGCTACACCCCGGTCGTCTCCGACGGCCACCGCCTCTACCTGATCGGCTACTACGAGGTGATCGGCCTCGAGCCGAAGCGGCGCTGACTCAGCGCCGCGGCTCGGTTTCGACACCCGTGAGGCGGACCCGCCAGCCGATGTCCTTCGCCGCGCACTTGGTCCCGAAGGCACTCCCACCGATGCGGGATAGCGTTCCCGACGCGCGCGCCCCCTTGATCCTGCCCGACATGCGAACCGTGCCTCCGGTCTCCAGTGTCCGGCGAAAGGAGAAGCGGCCCCGGCGGATCCGCTCACCGCGGAAGGAGGTTGTGTTGGTGTGCAGCTTGCCATCGGCGCAACGGGCGCGCCAGCGCAGGAAGACGGATCGAATCGAGGTCCGATCCACCGCGATGAAGATCGGCAGGTTCTGGCTGGTCGTCCCGGTGTAGAGGCCGCGCCCGAAAGGGGGAGGCTGCGGCGCCTCGATCCTGCCCGCCTGTCCGGCGGTGGCGGCCCTTCCTCCGGGCACCGTGATCCTCACCGAGGTCCTGACCTTCACCGATCCGGCATCGCGCAGGACCCTGGAGCCGCTACGCGAGAGGCGCACCAGGACTTTCGCGCTGGCTCCCCCCGGCAGGGAGAAGCGGCCTGCGCCCAGGCGGCTGAGCCTTGTGCCTACGGCCCGTTGGCTGGACCTGGCGAGGTCCACGCGCGCACGTACCGAGCAGGGAGTGGGGCCGATCGGACAACGCACGGTCAGGCCCGTGTCGACCACCGGCGAGCGCTCCGACCGGCCCGAATCCCGCAGCTCCGGCTTGCTCGTCGCGAATGCTTTCGCCCGCCTCAGCGTCGGCCTGGGAGCCGGGCATAGAGCGGGTTCGGTGGCGACCTGACCGACCTCGTCAGCGGTCAGAACGCCGTCGTAGACCAAGAGGCAGGCAAGCGCCCCGGCCGACTCCTCACCACCCGCCGGGCCGCTGGTGTTGTCCTGGAAGAGCCGCAGCGTCCCGGGGCCGAGATCGAAGTCTTTGGAGGCGGTCGCGGCGACGACCTCGGCGCCGTTCACGTACGCGACCACCCGCTGCGAGCCGTCGGCGGCAGGCGCGCTGGTGAAAGCGACCTGGGCGTAGGACTCGTCGAACACGATCCCGCCGCGGGTGGGCCTGCCGTCGCTGCCGTAGATGACCGCATTCCCGCTGTAGTCGTAGAAGCCGTTGTCGGACGTGCTGTTGCTGAAGTCGAGGATGCGCCTGAAGCGCTCGAGGTCGTCCAGGCGGAACAGCAGCACCACCGAGTAGCTGCGTGGGTCAACCAGCCCGGCCGTGCCCAGGGCGAGCCCGCTGCCCCTGGGGAACCTCAGCACCTGCCGCCTGACGCCATCGACGGTCTCGAAGGCGAAGCGGTTACCCGCCCCGAGATTCGTGAGGTCGGGCGCGCCGGCAACCGCAGAAGCCAGGTTGCCCTGCAGCTGGTAGTTGGCCTTCAGCGTGGCAGCACCCGCGCTCTCGCCCGCGCCGAGCACGATCGCCGCGGCGACCAGCACTCCAGCGATTCCCCTTGCCCCCTGCACGAACCGATCCTATAGCTACCTTTGAGCGGCAATGGCGGTGACACTGAGCGCGTCAACCCAACCTCGGCGACAGTCGAGCCCGTAACCGGAGAGGATAGGTAGATGCCCCCGCCCCGCCGCCTGAAAAAGCAGGCCGAACCCGTCGACTACGGCTGGGTGATCTCGTTCGGCTGCAAATCCGCCGGCGAGCTCCGGCGTCTCAAGGTCGACACCGACCCGGCCAGCGACACGCGACCAATCGAAGTCCCGTGCGCCTGCGGTGAGGTCCACCGCGTGATCGTCTCCCCGTACCGGCGTCGGCGCTCCGCGGAGGAGCCGTTCGACCTCGAGGTCTCCTCGCTCGACGAGCTGCGTTCTTAGGGAAGGCCTGGGGGTAGCTGCACTGACCGTCCCGGGATAGGCTCGGGGTACCCACTCGAACCTGGAGGGAACCGATGAACGCGAACAAGGAATTGTGGGAGAAGGGCGATTTCACCCGTATCGCCGAGAGCATGCGGGAGAGCGGCGAAGCGCTCGTCGCCGAGCTGGGCGTCACCGACGGCCTCAAAGTGCTGGACCTCGGCTGTGGCGACGGGACCACCGCCGTGCCGGCGGCTCAGCTCGGGGCGGATGTCCTGGGCGTCGACATCGCCGCCAACCTCGTCGCGGCGGGCAACGCGCGCGCCCAAGCACTCGGCCTGGCGAATTGCAGGCTCCAGGAGGGCGACGCAACGGACCTGAGTGAGCTCGATGACGAGAGCTTCGACCTGGTGGTCAGCATCTTCGGCGCGATGTTCGCTCCCAAGCCATTCGACGTGGCCAAGGAGATGGTCCGGGTGACCAAGCCCGGCGGCCGGATCGTGATGGGGAACTGGATTCCCAACGACCCGACCCTGGTCGCGCAGATCTTGAAGATCAGCGCCTCCTACTCGCCCCCGCCTCCGGAGGGCTTCGTCAGCCCGATGACCTGGGGCGTGGAGGACGAGGTGATCGCGCGCTTCACCGCCGCCGGGGTGCCGGAGGATCAGATCTCCTTCCAGAGAAGCACCTACACCTTCGACTACCCGGGTCCGCCGTCGGAGCTGGTCGCCGAGTTCAAGAGCTACTACGGACCGACCATGAACGCGTTCGCGGCGGCAGCGGCGGACGGCCGCGAGGCCGATCTCCGGGCGGAGCTGGAGGAGCTGTTCAATGAGCAGAACACCAGCGAGGACGGGGCCACTTCGATCCCGGCCACTTTTCTGCGGGTGACGGTCCAGCGATAGCGACTCAGGGAAAGCGGGGCAGCCAGGACTCGAACCTGGAATCGCCGGTTTTGGAGACCGACTCCGGCCTTTGCGCCTCGGAACCTAATCAGGGCGGGCATCGGCGGCGAGACTTATTCCGCAGCGGCGACCCGGGGCATGCGGCGACGCTCGATCTCGGTGACCGTCGAATCCGGGTCTGGGACCTGGAGGACAACCTCCTCGAGTCGCGGCCACCCCGCTCCAGTTGGATCGAGCTTGAGATGAATCACCTGGCGCGGGTTCTCGAAAGAAAGAAAGAGCCACCGCCCGCGCTGCCTGAACAATCCGTGCAGCGAGCGACCAAGCGCGTAGCCGGCGATGCGGAGAAGTCCTCGCTTGTCGTCAAACGGCTCGGTCGAAACCAAGACGATCCGGCTATACGGGACGCTCAACCGCCGTCGCAGCGTCTTGAGCGACAAGAGTCCGGTGAATCTCACTTCGACGGCCTCATCAGATAGGTGAACGTGACGCGAGAAAGCCATGGCGATACCTGTGAGCGATTGTAATCGGGGGCCTGGGCCGACCCAGGCCCTCAGGGCTACTCGGGCTCCGCAGCGCCGCGCGCCGCGTCGAAGTGGAACATCATCCACTCCTGGAAACAGACGTCGGCCAGCTTGTTGAGGTGCTGCTCAGTGATCACCTTACGAACCTTCGGATCCTTGTAGATGCGTATGCATGCCTGGCAGCGATGGGCATACATATCCTCCCACTCGATCGAGGCGTCGAGCTCCGCTGCCCAGGCGAGAATCTTCTCCGGACCCTCAATCTGGATCCAGCGCTTGAGGAAATCATCGGCTGCACGCTCATCCGCCTCTGTGATGCTCGTACTGCCGATCATGCCCAATTGCAGCTCCGGGATGTTCCGCATCCCGAGCCCACAGCATGCGGCGATTCGTCCGTCAGCCTGCACCGTGGTGGTGGTCAGGATACTGTCGCAACCCGTCCGCGAAGCGAGATTTTGACGATTGGCAGCCTGGCCATTGGGATACTCGTAGGTGCGCGTCGGTGAAAGCGGCATCCAGGGACTCTCGTGAAAGCTAACGCGGGCCTCCGGGCGTCGGTCGAGCATGGCCTCGTAGAGGGGGTGGGACTCCACGGTGTCACGACTGATGTCGCGGCCATCGACTACCTCGATCATCACCGCGACAGTGAGATCGTGCTCCACTCCGGCCTGAATCGCACGTACAACCGATTCGACCGGTACGAAACGATGGTGTTGGTCGCCGGTGCTCACATTGAGCTCATTGAGTCCAGCCTCCACCCATGTCCGCATGGCCTCGCCCGCCGCCTCAACGCTCTCCGCCCACCAGCCGTTCGTGACCATGCGAACGACCACTCCGTGTGATGCAGCGCGGCGGATGCCGAGCAACAGGTGCTCACCGGCAAGCGTCGGCTCACCGCCAGTGAAGACGACGAGTCCATAGCCTGCGCTGGCGGCCTCGTCGATCGCTCTCAGCATGTCATCGACGGGCAGCCAAGTGTCCTCCTTCGGGCTACTCAGCGTGCCACAATGCTTACACGCGGCGGTACACCGGTAGGTGGGCATCACCGAGAGAGTGCGAGAGGACGGCCGCGGGGGGAATACGGTCACACGTCGCTCAGGGGCTCAGGTCCCCGCGCTCACGAAGCTCGGCGGCGCGTGCTCCAAGCTCCTCAGTGAGGAGTCCGGTCATTCGCTGCAGATCCTCGCGGCTGACGGTCTTGGGCTCGACGCGGCCGATCACGACCACCGGGATCACGAATACGACCACGATAACCGCAGCGGCAGCGGCAGCCACAGAGAAGTTGACAGTCACATTGACGGACACGTTGAAGTTCACTGGTTTCGGCAGCGGCGGCAGCCTGAAGTTGCTCTCCTCCGCGAGGAGCTCCGCCGGGGTCAGGTCAGGAGTCAGGTCACGCTCTTGCGCTGCCTCCTCGAGGTCCAAGCCAATGATGGAGTTCAGCGTCTCGCGATCACCGTACTCCCACAGCGCGTGGGCAAGGTCACGAAAGAGCTCCTCGCGGGCGATCTGTACAGCCACTCGGGCCTCCTCGCCCTCGCCGGTGGTGCGGATGGCGGATTCATGCTCTTTCTGCCACTCCTCGGCCCAACGCATGAAGCGCTCGTTGCTGAGAAGCGAATAGAGAAACCTGTTGGCCTTGCCAATCTCGACGTCGGACAACGACTCCGGGAGTGGAAGAACTTGCTCGCTCAGGATGCGCACCGGGTCGGTTACGAACTCCTCCACCAGTGCATCGCTCTCACCGAGCGCATCGAAGAATTTCTGCGACCGGGATGCCAGTCCCTCATAGTGAAAGACGAGGAGGTCATCTGGAGGAGTCACGTATGGCCCTCCCATTTCCAGCGGCGGCTACCTTGACCTGCACTCTCCCAATCACCCAGAGTAGTCATGGCAATGCGCATCGATCAAGGTTTATAGCGCATTAACAAAACGTCTGTCAACGGTGAAGCGCCCGGGTCAAGCGAGCACACAAGCGCACGAGCGACTTCTTCGCGACGGTGCTCGGCTTCGACCGCGCGCGCGAGGCCCGGCGACAGTGCTGCTGACGATCACAAACGCAGCCAGTGCCACCCAGCTCTCCTCCTCGACAATCGTGAAGCGGTGCAGCGGTGGGATCTGGAAGACCAAGGCACCCGGCGACACTCAGGCACAAAACCGGAAAGGATGGGTAGATGCCTCAGTCCCGTCGCCCGAAAAAGCCGCACGAATCTGTCGACTACGGCTGGGTGATCTCATTTGGCTGCAAGCCGGCCGGCGAGCTCCGGCGCCTAAAGGTCAAGACCGATCCGGCCAGCGACACGCGACCGATCGAGGTCCCTTGCGTTTGCGGTGAGGTCCACCGTGTGACCGTCTCCCCGTATCGGCGTCGGCGTTCCGACGAGGAGCCGTTCGACCTAGAGGTCACGTCGCTCGACGAGCTGCGCTGACGCCCCAAGGCAGAGAGAAGGAGAGCGGGGCAGCCAGGACTCGAACCTGGAATCGCCGGTTTTGGAGACCGGTGCCTTAGCCAGTTGGGCCACTGCCCCGAGAAAAGCCATGCTAGCCGGGCCGAGGCGCTGATCGCCGCTCGGGCTGGGGCTTGCGAATCGCTATGCGGGCGGAGGGACTCGAACCCCCAAGCTCTTTCGAGCACCGGCACCTAAAGCCGGCGTGTTTTCCGAATTTCACCACGCCCGCGCCTTGCCCATCTTAGTTGCCCGAATTTGCCTGAGAGACAGTCCTGTCGTCCACCCACGGACTATTATACGAACATATGTTCCCTATGTCTGCTATCCGGATATGAGGCCACAACACGAGGTCCTCGCGGTCCAGCAGCTAGTGGCGCAGGGCTGTTGCGATCAGGAGATTGCCCGCCGGACCGGCATTCCACGACGGACGATCTCTGGCTGGCGACGGGGAGAGCGGAAAGGCCGTTGGCGCCGTCGACGGTATTCCCACCAGTGTCAAGGTCACGATTTCTCCGAGCTCCCAGGATCGCCATACGCCTACCTGTTGGGCCTCTATCTCGGAGATGGCTGTATCTCTGCCGGGCGACGCGGCGTCTGGCGCATACGCATCACCCTCGACTCGGCCTACCCCGGCATCATCAGCGAGTGCTGCATTGCCCTGGAGGCGGTCTTTCCCGAAAAGAAAGCCCACCCTGGACAACGTCGCAATAGCCGGTGCGTCGATGTCTCCATGTGGTCGAAGCACTGGCCATGCTTGATCCCTCAGCATGGCCCCGGACGCAAGCACCTCCGGCCGATCGTTCTGAAGCAATGGCAAGGCGAGATCGTCGCTGCAAACCGCAAGCCCTTCATCAAGGGCCTGATCCACAGCGACGGAACGAGAATCATCGCCACAGAGCGCAAGGGGTCCTACGTGCGACGCGCGCCCCGATATGCCTTCAGCAACAAGTCGGAGGACATCAAGCGACTCTTTTGCGAAAGCTGCGATGCGCTTGGGATCCGATGGACGCGACCGTCGGACCGACAGATCGCCATCTACCGCAAGGAATCGGTCGCGCTGCTCGACGAGTTCGTCGGTCCCAAGCGCTAGCCCGTGGAGGGTGCATTCCGGGGCCTTAACGCGCGACCAATGCCGCTTCGTCGCCCATAGATTCTATGATCGATCCGTGGCTGTAGGAGAGGTGAGGCCGGGGTACGAGCTCTGGCACCCCAACAGGGAAAAAGCTGAGGTGATCACGACGCGGGTCGTGATCGTCCTGCTGATGGTGGCTACCGCCGCGATCGCGGCGCTGATCACGATCACGGGCTTCTCATTGCTCAGCGGCGGTGGCGGGATGGCGATCGTCTGCTTCGTCTACGTGGCGCTCTACGCCCTCTTCGCCTTCCTGGTCCTCCGCTGGAGCCGCGGCGTGCTGCCGATCTCGGCCGCCTTCTCGATGATCCTGGCGATCTTCTGCGCGGTCGGCGTCGACAGCTGGTTCGCCCGCGACAAGTCGGGCTTCGAGGACGCGCTGATTCCGGCCTCGCTGATCGGGCTGCTCGTCCTCGTCCTCGTCCTGCTGCAGATCGTGCTGATCGCGCTCGCCCTCTACGGCTTCAACCAGGACTGGCACGTTGAGGAGGAACGGCCGATCGGCTCCGGCGAGGATTACGGCGCCTCGCCCGGCCCCAGCGCGACGCAGCCCGCCTGAGGCCCCGTGGGCCACGCGTCTGCAGTTACCCCCGTATAGCGGGGGCCACAGCAGACGCGTGATGCCGGAGGTGGGACTCGAACCCACAAGCCCGTGAGGGCAATCGATTTTGAGCCGATCGCGTATGCCAATTCCGCCACTCCGGCGAGGAATGAACGATAGAACTAGACTGCGGCCCGCGCCATGCGCATCCATCACCTCAACTGCGGCTCGCTCTGCCCCCACGGGGCGCGCCTAATTGCCGGTGAAGGTGGGCTGCTGGCGCGGACCCAGATCGTCTGCCACTGCCTGGCGCTCGAGACCGGCGACGGGATCGTCCTGGTCGACACCGGTTTCGGTACCGACGACGCGCGCAATCCCCGCCAGCTCGGCGCCCCCTTCCGGCTGCTGATGCAGCCGCGGCCGAAGCTCGAGACGACCGCGCTGGCCCAGCTCGAAGCGCTCGGCTTCGCCGCCGGCGACGTGCGCCACATCGTCACCACGCACCTCGACCTCGACCACGCTGGCGGCCTCCCCGACTTCCCCGAGGCCGAGGTCCACGTCTTCGCGCCGGAGCTGAAAGCGGCGCTGAACCCGAGCCTGCGCGAACGCAGCCGCTACATCGGCGGCGCCCACTGGAAGCACAACCCGCGCTGGGTCGAGCACGACGCCGGCGGCGAGGAGTGGCTCGGCTTCGAGAGCGTGCGGATCCTGCCGGGCAGCGACGCAGAGGTGCTGCTGGTGCCGCTGGTCGGCCACTCGCGCGGCCACACCGCGGTCGCGGTCAGGAACGGCGAGGGCTGGCTGCTGCACTGCGGCGACGCCTACTTCCATCAGCACGAGGTCGAGACGCCCGCCGAGTGCCCGCCGATGCTGCGCGCCTTCCAGGCGTTCATGGCGTCCGACAACAAGGCCCGCATTCGCAACGTGGAACGGCTGCAGGAGCTGAACCGCGCCCATGGCGACGAGGTCAGCCTCTTCTGCGCCCACGACCGGCACGAGCTGGAGCGGGCGCAGGCGGCGAGCGCCGCCACCGCCGCGGCGTGAGCCCATCCCAGGCCGAGAAGCTCTGGGACCCGCCCGCCGGGGTGATCGAGAACGCACGCCTCACCGAGTACATGCGCTGGCTCGAGGCCGAGCGCGGGCTGCGCTTCGCAGACTACGACGAGCTCTGGCGCTGGTCGGTCGACGACCTCGAGGGCTTCTGGTCCTCGATCTGGGACTTCTTCGAGGTGCGGGCCGACGGCGACCCTGCGCCGGCGCTGGCCAGCCGCGAGATGCCGGGGGCGCGCTGGTTCCCGAACACCAGCCTCAACTACGCCGAGCACGTCTTCGCCGGCAAGGACGACGCCGAGACGGCGATCCTGCACGCCTCCGAGCTGCGTGAGCTGTCCGAGCTGAGCTGGGGCGAGCTGCGCACCCAGGTCGCTGCCGTGGCCGCCAGCCTGCGCGAGCTCGGGGTCGAGCGAGGCGACCGGGTCGTCGCCTACCTGCCCAACATCCCCGAGGCGACCGTCGCCTTCCTCGCCAGCGCCAGCATCGGCGCGGTCTGGTCGAGCTGCTCGCCCGACTTCGGCCCGGCCAGCGTCGTCGACCGCTTCGCCCAGATCGAGCCCAAGGTCCTGTTCGCGGTCGACGGCTACCGCTACGGAGGCAAGGACTTCGACCGCCGCGAGACGCTCGCCCAGTTGCAGGCCGAGATGCCGAGCCTCGTGCGCACCGTCGTGCTCCCCTACCTCGATCCCGACCCCGACCTCTCCCCCCTGCGCGACGCGACTCGCTGGGACGAGTTGCTCGCCTCCGGCGAGGGCGCCGAGCCGGCCTTCGAGCGCGTCCCCTTCGACCACCCGCTCTGGGTCCTCTACTCCTCCGGCACCACCGGCCTGCCGAAGGCGATCGTCCAGGGCCAGGGCGGCATCCTGCTCGAGCACCTGAAGAAGCTCCACCTCCACGTCGACGCCCACCCTGGCGACCGCCTCTTCTGGTTCACGACGACCGGCTGGATGATGTGGAACTTCCTCGTCTCCGGCCTGCTCACCCGGGCCGCGATCGTCCTCTACGACGGCAACCCCGGCCACCCCGACATGGGCGTGCTCTGGGACCTCGCGGAGCGGGCCGGGGTGACGATGTTCGGCACCAGCGCCTCCTACATCGCCGCCTGCATGAAGGACGGCGTCGAGCCGGGCGCCGGGCGCGACCTCAGCCGCCTGGGAGCGGTCGGCTCGACCGGCTCCCCCCTCTCGCCCGAGGGCTTCGACTGGGTCTACGAGCACGTCGGCGACGAGACCTGGCTCTTCTCGACCAGCGGCGGCACCGACCTCTGCACCGCCTTCGTCGGCGGCGTCTCGCTGCTGCCCGTCTACCGCGGCGAGCTGCAGGGCCGCGCCCTCGGCGCCGCGGTCGAGGCCTGGGACGAAGAGGGCAACTCGGTCGTCGACGAGGTCGGCGAGCTGGTCGTCACCGAGCCGATGCCCTCGATGCCGGTCTTCTTCTGGGGCGACCCCGACGGCAGCCGCTACCGGGCCAGCTACTTCGAGCACTACCCCGGGGTCTGGCGCCACGGCGACTGGATCGAGATCACCTCGCGCGGTACCGCGGTGATCTACGGCCGCTCCGACTCGACCATCAACCGCTCCGGCATCCGCATGGGCACCAGCGAGATCTACCGCGCTGTGCTCGACGTCGACGCGGTGCTCGACGCGCTCGTCGTCGACGTCCCCCGTCCCGGCACCGAGGGCTGGATGCCGCTCTTCGTCGTCCTGCGCGAGGGAGCCGAGCTCGACGACGAACTGCGTAAGGAGATCGCCCGCCGCGTCCGCGAGCGCTGCTCCCCGCGCCACGTCCCCGACGAGGTCTTCCAGATAGCCGAGGTGCCGCGCACGCTCAGCGGCAAGGTGCTGGAGGTGCCGGTGAAGCGGATCCTGATGGGGACCCCGCCGGAGCAGGCCGCCAGCCGCGACTCGCTCGCCAACCCCGCCGCGCTCGACTGGTTCGTCGAGCTGGCCGGGTCGCTCGACAGCTGACCCCGGCAGCGCGGCGTTAAGCCGGCGTGACCGGGTTGCGACGCTCGGCGAAGGAGCGGTCCTTGCCCGCCGCGAGGGCGAAGCGGCGGATCAGCTCGGCGCGCAGGTCCTCGGGCTGGACGACCGCGTCGACCACCAGCTCCGAGGCGAGGTGGAGGAGGTCGATGTCCTCGGCGTACTCCTCGCGCTTGGCGGCGACGAAGGCCTCGCGCTCGGCCTCGTCCTCGATCGCCTGGATCTGGTTGTAGAAGACGGCGTTGATCGCCGCCTGCGGCCCCATCACGGCGATCGAGGCGCTGGGCAGGGCGATGCAGCAGTCCGGCTCGAAGGCCGGCCCCGCCATCGCGTAGAGGCCGGCGCCGTAGGCCTTGCGCACGATCACCGAGAGCTTCGGCACCGTCGCTTCGGAGACGGCGCTGATCATCTTCGCCCCGTGGCGGATAATCCCCTGGCGCTCGACCGCGGTGCCGATCATGAAGCCGGGCACGTCGGCGAGGAAGAGCAGCGGCACGTTGAAGGCGTTGCAGGTCTGGATGAAGCGCGCCGCCTTGTCGGCCGAGTCGACGAAGAGCACGCCGCCCTTCTGCCGCGGCTGGTTGGCGACGACGCCGACGACGCGGCCGTCGAGGCGCCCGTAGCCGACGATCAGCTCCTTCGCCCAGCGCTTGTGCACTTCGAGGAACGAGTCGGCGTCGAGCAGCGTGTCGAGCGCCTCGCGCATGTCGAAGGGCTGGTTCTCGTCGGCGGGGACGATCGCGGCGATCGCCGCAGTCGAGCTCGGCTCCGCCGGGGGAGCGACGGGCGGCTCCTCGCGCCAGTTGCCCGGCATGAAGGAGAGGTAGCGCTTGGCGAGGTCGATCGCCTCCTCGTCGCTCTTGACCAGGAAGTGGCCGCAGCCGGAGACGCCGGTGTGCATCTTCGCCCCGCCCATCTCCTCCAGCGTCACCTTCTCGCCGATCACCATCTCCGCCATTCGCGGCGAGCCCAGGTACATAGAGGCGTTGCCCTCGCGCATGATCACCACGTCGCAGAAGGCCGGGATGTAGGCGCCACCGGCGGCGCTCGGTCCGAACAGCAGGCAGACCTGCGGCACCTGGCCGGAGAGCCGCACCTCGTTGTGGAAGATCCGCCCGGCGCCGCGCCGGCCGGGGAACATCTGCACCTGGTCGGTGATCCGCGCCCCGGCCGAGTCGACCAGGTAGACCATCGGCACCTGCAGGCTCAGCGCCCGCTCCTGGACGCGGAGGATCTTCTCCACCGTCTTCGGGCCCCAGGAGCCCGCCTTCACCGTCGGGTCGTTAGCCATCAGCGCCACAGGGCGGCCGTCGATCCGCGCCATCCCGGTGAGCACGCCGTCGGCGCCCAACCCCTCCTGCTCCCAGTTGGCCAACAGCCCCTCCTCAGCGAAGGAGCCGGCGTCGACCAGCCGCTCGACCCGCTCGCGCACCGGCAGCTTGCCCTGCTCCGCCGTCTTCTCGTGATGGCGCTGCGGGCCGCCGGAGAGGGCGGCCTCGAGGGCGGGTCGGATATCGGTCACGGCGAGGGTGAGCCTAGAGGGCTCTAGCCTGCGGCGGCTTCGAGCCGACGGCCCATCTCTTCGCCGAGCGCGGTGAGGCCGCTGAGCGGGCGAATCATCACCATCATCTCGGCGATCTTTCCGTCCTCGCCGAAGCGCAGCACGTCGACCCCGTTGAGCTGCTTCTCGCCGACCCGCGCCTCGAAGACGAGGACCGCCGTGTCGCCGGTCTCGACCTGGTCGACGTAGCGGAAGTCCTCGAAGACCGCCGAAACTGCCCCCAGGATCACCCCAAGGGCCTCGAGCCCGGAGTAGGGCTTGAACACGGCCGGGCTGCGGAAGACGACATCCGGCGAGAACAGCTCCTCGCCCTGCGAGAAGTCCTTGGCTTCGGCGGCTTGCCTGAAGGCGTCGCTCTTCATCGCACCCGAGACTACTCGGCTCGGCTTGCCCAATCCACCGGCCCGGCGCGCAGCACGTGGGCGCCGAGCGGCCGGCCGAGCACGTCCTGGACAGCGCGCGAGGCCTCGATCAGCGCCGGCAGGTCGATCCCGGTCTCGACCCCCATCTCGTGCAGCATCGAGACCACGTCCTCGGTGGAGACGTTGCCGGTCGACCCCGGCGGCACCGGGCAGCCGCCGAGCTCGCCGAAGCTCGCCTCGAAGGACTCGACGCCCTGCTCCAGCGCCGCCAGCACGTTGGCCAGCCCCTGCCCGCGCGTGTTGTGGAAGTGCGCGGTCAGCTCGACCCCGCCCAGCCGCTCGCGGGCGGCGGCGAAGAACTCGCCGACTTGGCGCGGGTTCGCCATCCCGGTGGTGTCGCCGAAGCCGACCTCCTCGCAACCGGCGGCGGCGAGCCGCTCGGCGATCTCGAAGACGCGCTCGGGCGGCACCTCGCCCTCGTAGGGACAGCCGAAGGAGACCGAGATCACGCCCTCGCGGCGCAGCCCCGCCTCGCCGGCGCCGGCGAGGGTGCGCTCCAGCCCGGCCAGCGACTCCTCGATCGAGCGGTTGACGTTCTTGCGGCTGTGGGTCTCCGAGGCGGAGAGGAAGACGCTGACCTCGTCGAAACGGTCACGCACCGTCAGTGCCCGCTCCAGCCCCCGCTCGTTGGGGATCAGGACCGAGAAGGCGACCCCGTCGCGCCGCTGCACGCCGGCCAGCACCTCCTCGGCGTCGGAAAGCTGGGGGATCACGTCGGCGCGCACGAACGAGGTCACCTCGATCCGCTTCAGCCCGCTCGCCGAGAGCAGGTCGACCAGCCGCACCTTGTCGGCGGTCGCGATCGTCTCCGGCTCGTTCTGGAACCCGTCGCGCGGCCCGACCTCGCGGACCCTCACGCTTTTCGGCAGCTCGACCATGAGCGACAGCTTAGGCATCCCGCTTGAGCCTCAGGCGCTGCATGACGGCGCGCAGTGTCGCGCGGACGTACTGGGCCTCGTAGCGCACCTGAGCGTGGGTGAAGCGGAGCGGCGTCAGGCCGGCGGCAAGATGGGTCTGATCACGAAGGTGATCGCGTGCTTGCTGCGCCGGCGTACGGTGGTAGTGCAGCCCATCGGTCTCGACGACCAGCCCGAGGTCGGGCCAGTAGAAGTCGACCCTGAACCCGTTTAGCTGCTGCTGAGTCTGAGGGAAAGGCATGCCTGCTCGCTCCACGACCCGCAGGAAGCGCCGCTCCAACTCCGAGTCAGTGAGACGGAAAGTGCGCCGGTCGACGACATCCCGCAGACGAGCGACGCCCGGTTGGCACGAATAGGCGTCGAGCGCATGGCTCAGCGCCTCTGGATCGATCAAGCCGCACCGGTCGGCCTCGTTGACCGCTCGCTCGAGCAAGGCCGGATCGAGAAAGGTTGCCTGGTCGAGCAAGGTGCGCACGAGGCCGGTCACGGGGATCCCATCCCGATTCGCGACATCGCGATCCGCCAGGGTCGGACGCCGATAAACGCGCAGGCCAGACCGCCGACGCGGCGAGGCCACTCGCACCGAGATCTCGATTCCTCGATACTCGCGACCAATCCCCAAGAGCGCCGCGGCGCTGCCGTGACTCAACATTGCGTTGGGCCCGCAAGAGAGGACTGCTGCCATCCATTGCCCATGCCGCGTCACCTCCGGTCGTCCGACGGCGTAGACGCCATTCGCAATGAGACGCAGCCGACCACGCGCCAGCCTGTGCTCGATGGCCCGACGACTCAACCCAAGGTCGAGGAGCTGCCGGCGCGAAACCACGCCGTGCTGGTCACGGACCAACCCCCAAACGCCCTCCCCCTCCGCCGTTCGATCGATCGAACACACTCTGGTGTGGTCAATGCATCGAGCGGCGCGAACTCTCCCCCTTCGAGGCTCAGTTCATGTGACTACGCCGTCGGCGGACCGACTTGACCGACCACGCGCCGCTCGTGCGTGCCGACGCCGATCGTCCGCTCGCCTTCGGTCACCTCGACGTCGAAGCGGAGCTTGCGGCCGTCGACGACCTCACGCAGGCTCGCCCTCGTGCGGCAGATCGCGCCCTCGGCAGCGGCGGCCACGTGCTTGACGCAGACTTCGAAGCCGACGGTCGCCTGGCCCTCCGGCAGGTGCTCGAAGGCGAGCATCGAGGCGGTGCCCTCCATCATCCCGATCATCCCCGGGGTCGAGAGGACGCCGGTGCCGATCGTGCCGCCGACGTCTGTCACCAGCGGCGGCGCGACTGTGAACTCGTCGCCGCGCTCGATACCAGGCTCGAGGCCCATCAGACCATCCCGAGGCCGCCGCTGACGCCGATCGTCTCGCCGGTGACGTAGGCGGCGTCGTCGGAGGCGAGGAAGGCGACCGCGGCCGCGACCTCCTCGGGCTGCCCCAGGCGCTTCATCTGCGTCGCCGCCTTCATCGTCTCGATCACTTTCTCGCCGATCTCGCCGAACTCCTTGGCGCCCATCAGCAGCGGCGTCTCGATCGGGCCCGGGGCGATCGCGTTGGCGGTGATCCCGTAGCGGGCGTTCTCGCGCGCGATCGCCTTCATGAAGGAGACGACGGCGCCCTTGGTCGCCGAGTAGACGGCCGAGCCCTTCGAGCCGACCCGCCCCGCCTCCGAGGAGATGGTGACAATCCGGCCGTAGCCGGCCTCCTGCATGCCGGGAAGCGCGGCGTGGGTGCAGTTGAAGACCCCCTCGAGGTTGATCGCCAGCAGGCGTCGCCACTGCTCGGGCTTGGTGTAGGTGAAGAAGCCGAACTCGTCGGTGCCGGCGTTGTTGACGAGAACGTCGAAGGCGCCGGCGGCCTCGACGGCGGCCCTGGCCGACTCGATATCGGTGACGTCCAGCTCAATCGCGTGGCCGGCGACCTCGCCCGCGACCCGCTCCGCGCCGGCGACGTCGATGTCGCCGACCCAGACCTCCGCCCCCTCGGCGGCGAGCCGGGCGGCGATCGCGGCGCCGATGCCGCTGGCACCGCCGGTGACCAGCGCTTTGCGTCCCTCCAGCCTCATCGAGGCCGTGAGCATAGACTGGCGCGCCTGATGGACGAGCCGATCCCGATCGTCGGCGGCACCGGCGCCCTCGGCGCCGGCCTGGCGCTGCGCTGGGCGAAGGCGGGGCGGCCGATCGCGATCGGCTCCCGCTCGGCGGAGCGTGCCGAGGAAGCGGCCGCCAAGCTGTGCGACGCGGTCCCCGGCGCCGAGGTCGAGGGGCTGTCGAACGAGGAGGCGGCGACGCGCGCCGAGATCGTCTTTCTCACCGTTCCCTTCCGCGCCCAGTCGGAGAACCTCAACAACCTGCGCGAGACGCTGCGGCCCGGCCAGATCCTGGTCGACTGCACGGTGCCGCTCGCGGCCGCGGTCAGCGGCAGGGCGACTCGCTCGCTCGGCGTCTGGCAGGGATCGGCCGCGCAGCAGGCGCAGGAGATGGTCCCCGACGGAGTAACAGTCGTCGCCGCCCTGCACACGATCGCCGCCCCGACCCTCGCCAACCCGGCGGCGGAGCTGGACGAGGACGTGCTCGTCTGCGGCGACCGCAAGGCCGACAAGGCGCGGGTGGCGCAGCTGATCGAGCTGATCGGGGGCCTGCGCGCCGTCAACGCCGGGCCGCTGGAGATGGCGCGGATCGTCGAGCAGCTGACGCCGCTGCTGATCTCGATCAACTCGCGCTACAAGGCCCACGCCGGGATCAAGCTCACCGGGCTGCCCGACGCCGACCACTGGGCGTAGCGCCGTGCGGGTCGCCCTGCTCGCCGGGGGAACCGGAGGCGCCAAGCTCGCCGCCGGCATGCAGGAGGAGATCGGCGCCGACCTCGCGGTGATCGCCAACACTGGCGACGACGTCGAGGTCCTCGGCGTCCACGTCTCCCCCGATCCCGACCTCTGCACCTACTGGCTCAGCGGGGAGATCGACGAGGAGCGCGGCTGGGGGCTCCGCGACGACTCCTTCACCGTCTTCGAGCGCCTGGGGCGGCTCGGCGCGCCGAGCTGGTTCGGCCTCTCCGACCGCGACCTCGCCGCCTGCCTCTACCGTCGCGAGTTCCTCGACGAGGGCGGCCGCCTCACCGACGCGCAGGGCCAGATCGCCCGTGCTCTCGGAGTCGAGGCGCGGGTGCTGCCGATGTGCGAGGCGAAGGTCCGCACCCAGGTGCACACCGCCGCCGGCGCGCGCGGCCTGCAGGAGTACCTGATCGTCGACCGCGGCGAGCCGCAGGTGACGGGCGTCGAGCTGGAGGGGATCGCGGAGGCCGAGCCGACGCCGGAGGTGCTCGAGGCGCTGCGCCTGGCGGAGGCGATCGTGATCGGCCCCTCTAACCCGATCATCAGCATCGGCCCGATCCTCGCCGTGCCCGGGATGCGGGAGGCGATCGCCGAGGCCGAGGCCCCGGTCGTGGCGGTCAGCCCCTTCGTCGCCGGCGAGGTCGTCAAGGGACCGACCGAGCGCTTCATGCAGGCGGTCGGCCGCCCTTCGACCGCGGCGGGCGTGGCGTCGCTCTACACGGGCCTGATCGACGCGATGGTCGTCGACGAGGACGACCCCGACCCACCCCCCGGCGAGATCCCGACCCTCGCCGCGCCGACCCTGATGGAGGGCGCCGCCGGCAGGGTCAGGGTGGCACGCATCGTGCTCGACTACGCCGCTAGCCTCGCCGAAGGTTGAAAGCGACCGCCATCCTCCCGGTCAAGCGCTTCGCGGCGGCGAAGCGGCGCCTCGCGGCGGGAATCGACGAGCCCCGGCGGGAGGCGCTGGTCGCGGCGATGCTGGAGGACGTGCTCGAGGCGATCGGCGCGGCGCGGACGATCGAGCGCACGATCGTCGTCAGCGACGAGCCGCGCGCGGTCGAGCTGGCTCGGAGCGCTGGGGCCGAGGTCGTCCCCGACCCTCCCGAGGAGGGCCATTCCGAGGCGGCGCTGGCGGGAATCGCCCGCGCCGAGACGCTCGGAGCCGAGCGCGTGATGCTGCTTCCAGGAGACTGCCCGCTACTCGAGCCACGCGAGCTCGACCGGGTGCTGACAGGCGTTCCCGAGCGTTACGTCGCCATCGTGCCGGACCGCCACGGCACCGGCACCAACGCCCTGGTCCTCTCTCCCCCCGATGCGATCCAGCCCGCCTTCGGCGGGGGCAGCTGCGCGCGCCACGTCGCCGCCGCTCGCGAGGCGGGCATCCCCTTCGCGGTCGAGGAGCTGCCCTCGCTCGCCCTCGACCTCGACACCCCGGCCGACCTCGTCGCCCTGACGCGGGCGCTGGCGGCGAAGCGAGGCCGGGCAAAGCGAACCGCGAAGGCGCTTGGGATATGAGCGAGGCGGCGGAGCTGAGAGTCCTGCCTGTAGCGGGCCTGCCGGAGTTCACCGAGGGGATGCGGGTCGGCGAGGAGATCGCGAAATCGGCCGAGCTGCGCGACGGGGACGTGGTCGTCGTCGCGCAGAAGATCGTCTCCAAGACCGAGGGCCGCGTTCGCCGTCTCTCCTCGGTGGAGGCGAGCGCCGAGGCGCGTCGCCTCGCCGCGGCGCTGGACAAGGAGCCGGAGCTGGTCGAGCTCGTCCTCCAGGAGAGTCGCGAGGTGCTGCGCGCCGAGCGCGGCGTCCTCATCGTCGAGACCCACCACGGCTTCGTCTGCGCCAACGCCGGCGTCGACACCTCCAACCTCCCCGAGCCCGGGACGGCATGCCTCCTCCCCGAGGACCCCGATGCCTCTGCCCGCAAGCTCAGAGCCGAAATCACCGCTGCCACTGCTGGGGGGCCGGGGGTGGGACTCGCCGGACACTCTACGTCCGGCGAGTCCCACCCCCGAGCTCCCCACAGCATCGGCGTCGTGATCGCCGACAGCTTCGGCCGCGCCTGGCGCCTCGGCCAGGCCGAGGTGGCGATCGGCTGCGCAGGACTGGCCCCGCTCGACGACTGGCGGGGGCGCGGCGACGCCGAGGGCCGCAAGCTGGAAGCGACCCTGATCGCGGTCGCCGACGAGGCCGCGGCAGCCGCCGACCTCGTCCGTGACAAGACGAGTCGAGTCCCCGCCACGATCGTCCGCGGCCTCGGCCGCTTCGTCACCCCTGAGGACGGCCCGGGCGCCGCCGCCCTGCGCCGCCCCCGCGGCGAGGACCTATTCCGCTAGAGGCTGGACGGATTCCAGCGTCGGGCCGAGCTTGGCGGCGTCGATGCGGATCTCGGAAGTCCCCGCTACCTGCTCGCCGCTGCGGTGGAGGCCGACTTCGATCTGCACGTAGCTGCTGCCGGGGACGATCATGCTGACCGCGTCGCGGGCGTCGACCAGCTCGCCGTCGAGATAAACCGCGTAGAAGCCGGCACCCTGGCTGGACGCCCTGAAGTGGACGATCGCGTCATGCCATTCCAGCTCCGGGACCGGCGCCAGGAAGCGGTCGCCGCCGACCGCCTCTCCGCTCGACCAGAGTCCGCGCTCGCCGTCCTGCCCGCCGACCGCCGGATTCCAGAGCTGCAGGCCGAAGGCCGAGGTCTCGCTCGCATCGCTCGTGAGCCGCAGGATCGCGTTGTCGACACCGGGCTCGCCGTAGGTCATCGTTTGGATGTAGAAGGAGAAGGCGAACGCGTACTCGTCGCCCTCGTGGATCTGGACCACGCCTTCGTCGCCTTCGTCGCCGTCGCCGCCCAGGATCAGTTGCGAACGGGACCGCGTGCCGGTCAGCCGAACCAGGCTGGACCTTTCGCCGTCGCGCACGATCCCGCTGACCAGCCTCGGCGTCACCTCGCTGGTCGCGGCGGTGCTCCATCCCTCCATGCCGTTCTCGAAGTCAGCGACCAGGTGCGGGGCCGCGGGCGCGACTGGGGGCACGGCCGGGGCGGGGGGCACCGGCTCCGGCAGCGCCACGACCGGCACGATTGGTGGAGCCTGGGGCTCGGGCGGTGGCGGCGCGGGGAGCGAAACGGGCTGAGCGTCACTCAGCGCGCGGCCCGGTGAGATGCCGATCCGCGAAATCGGCGCCGGCTCCCGGACGGTCACCGGCTCGATCGCGGGGATCGAGTACGCGGCCACCTGAGCGCCCGCGACGGCGGGCGAGACAGCCGAACGACCGGGCGCCAAAGCGATCGCATCGCCCAGCCCCGCTTCGACCTCGGGCGAGACCCGCAGCTGAGGGGTGACCGAGTTGGTCTCCCAGGGCCGCAGGCTGATCAGCGCCGCGGCGGCAAGCACGAGCAGCAGGGCAAGCAGCGAGAAGACTGCCAGCCCCGATCCTCCTCCCCTTACTGCAGACGAACGCGAAGCGATAAACGCACCATACCGCTAGAACAAACGTCCAGCTAGTAGGTCTCGACGATCTCGTAGAGCGTCGTGCGCTGGGCGGGCTCGCGGCCACCGGCGCGGGCAGCCGCGATCAGCTGCTCCGGCTCCAGCCGCACGCCGTGCTGGGAGCCCGCCATCCGCGAGATGTTCTCCTCCATCAGGGTGCCGCCGAGGTCGTTGACGCCCCAGCGCAGCGCCTCGGTGGCGGCGTCGAGGCCCATCTTCACCCAGCTCGCCTGCAGGTTGGGGATCGTCTTGCCCAGCGCCAGACGGAAGGCGGCGGTGTGCTTGAGGTTCTCGCTCGCCGATATCTCCTCGATCCCGTGGGTGCGGCCGAGCATCGTGTTGAAGGGGATGAAGCTGAGCGGCACGAACTCGGTGATGCCGCCGGTGCGCTCCTGCAGAGCGCGGACGACGCGCATGTGGCGGGCCAGCTCGCGCGGCTCCTCGATGTGGCCGAACATCACCGTCGAGGTCGAGCGCAGCCCGGCCCGGTGAGAGGCCTCGATGATCTCGACCCAGCGATCGACCGGGAGCTTGTTGGGCGAGATGCGCTGGCGCACCCCATCGTCGAGCACCTCGGCCGCGGTGCCGGGAGTCGAGCCGAGCCCGCACTCGATCAGGAACTCGAACACTTCCTCCGGCCCCTTGCCCGAGCGCTCGCACATGTAGTGGACCTCCATCGGCGAGTAGGCGTGCAGGTGCAGCTGCGGCGCCACGTCCTTGGCCAGCCGCAGCCACCTGCCGTACTCCTCCAGGGTCAGGTCGGGATGGATGCCGCCCTGCATGCAAATCTCGGTCGCACCGAACTCGACCGCTTCCCGAATCCGCGCGGCGAAGTCCTGCTCGGAGACCTCGTAGGCGTCGGGCGAGCGCCGGCCCTGCCCGAAGCCGCAGAAGGCGCAGCCGACCACGCAGATGTTGGTGAAGTTGATGTTGCGGTTGACGACGAAGGTGACCCGGTTGCCAGCCAGCTCGACACGCAGCTCGTCGGCGGCGGCCCGCATCTCCTCGATCGCCCCAGGCCGCGTCTCGGCGAAGAGCGCGGTCAGCTCGTCCTCGCTCAGCTCCCCGCCCTCGCGCCCCTTGGCGATCGCCCTCTCGGTCAAGCCGGACTCGAGCGACTCTTCCGAGCGTCGCCCCGACCCGCGCCGAGGGATGAAGCTCCAGTACTTCAGCTTGACCACGTCGAGGACCCCCTGCTCCATCCACTCGGGGTCCATGTATTGCGGGTAGACGCACAACCTCTCGGTCAGCGCATAGCCCTTTGGAGCCAACTTCTTCCGCACCTCATGGGGGCTCGGAAATGGCTCCTCAGGTGAGATGTGATCTCCATTCGCTGATAGTCCACCGAGATCAGTCGCTCCCTCCTCGACCAACTCGGGCCAGGCATCCGACAGATTCGGCGGCACCTGAACGCCTACATCGGGCATCAACCTCCGGCACTCGGCTATCAGCCGCTTGATGTCATCGACGCTGACTGGACTTGCCCAGGCTGGAAGGGACGATGGGGGCTCCCCCGATGGGAACTCGCGGAGCGGAGTTCCTTTCGTCCCTGCGTCACCTTGGGATGAAGCCCCAGCGGGGGAGTCCCCATCGTCCCCCCACCTCCGGCGTGCCGAAGCATCGGCGATATCCGCCACTTCTTGGCCGTAGTAGCGAGGGTGCGGGACGAAGTTCTGGAGGATCACCTCCTGCAGGTGCCCATAGCGTCCGTGTAGCCGCGCGAGCGCTTCGAGCGATTCGATGCGCTCGTCCTCGGTCTCTCCGATACCAACCAGGATCCCACTGGTGAAGGGGATTTTGAGCTCGCCCGCTGCCTCGATCGTCGCCAACCGCTTGGCTGGGTGCTTGGTCGGGGAGCCGGCGTGGACGGTGTCCATCAGGTGCTCGGCGGTGGACTCGAGCATCAGGCCCTGGGAGGCGGTCACCTCACGCAGGCGGGCGAGATCGCCGCGGTCGAGGACACCGATGTTGGTGTGGGGCAGGATGCCGCGCTCGAGTGCCCGTTCGCAGACCCAGACGACGTAGGAGGTGAAGTCGTCGTGGCCCCACTCGGCGAGCCGGGCCGCGACCTCGGCGTTGACCTCCGGCCGCTCGCCGGTGAGGACGAGCAGCTCCTTGGCGTTGCGCCGCTCAGCCTCGTCGAGGCGGCTTTCGACTGCCTCGGGAGAGTGGATGTGGGCGCGATGCGTGGCGAACGCGCAGTACTTGCAGTGGCACTGGCAGGTGCGCGAGAGGGAGAGCGTGTAGTTCCGCGAGAAGGTGACCCGGCGCACGACCGTCACTCTAGTGCGGGGCTAGAAACAGGCGAGCCGCCGGGGCGTGCAGTCCCGGCGGCTCGCGAAGCTGCTGAGGCTCAGGAAGCGGCGCCGGGGCTTCTGCCGGTGCCTGCGGTCGGCGAAGCCGTGGGCTTGACCCGCTCTGGCGGCTCGGTCGGCGCCGGACCGCCCGGCTCGAGCACGAACTTGAAGACGCCGACGGCGGCGAGGGCGCCGACGATCGGGCCGACGATGTAGAGCCAGACGTCGCCCCACTCGTTGCCGACCAGCGCCGGGCCGAACCAGCGCGCCGGATTGAACGAGCCGCCGTCGAGCGGTCCGCCGACCATGACGATGAAGCCCAGCGTGACGCCAATGGCGAGCGGCGCCCAGTCCTTGACGCTCTTCTTCGAGAAGACCGCGGCGAGGATCACCAGGACCAGACAGAAGGTCCCGACAGCCTCGACGATCATCCCCTGGAAGTTGCTGCTGAGCAGGCCGCTGACCTGGACCGCGCCGTAGTTGGTGGCACGTCCCTCGTCTAGCAGCAGGCCCTTGCAGAGCAGAGCGCCGAGCACGCCGCCGGAGAGCTGGGCGAGCATGTAGATCAGCGCGTCGATCGGCGCTATCCGCCTGATCGCGAGCACCGCGAGCGTCACCGCGGGGTTGAAGTGGCCGCCGCTGGCGATGCCGAACATCACGATCAGCCCGAACAGCAGGAAGGCGTGAACGAGGCCGATGACGGCGAAGTCGGTTCCAAACTGTGCCTGTTCACCAGTCGAGAGGTAGATCACGACGACGCTGGTGACGAAGAACACCAGTAGGAAGGTGCCGATCAGCTCGGCAAGGTAAGCCGGAAGTCCTCTTTGCTGCACGCTCTCCTCCTAGTTCCCAGGTTGCGGTTTCGCGGGCGGCAGTCTACTCACATCGACCGAGCCAATAAGGTCTCCCCCGCATGAGATGGGGTACCGCGCTGCTGGCGGTCGCCCTGCTGTGGGCCGGCGCGATCGGCTGCGGTGGGAGCGACGCAGAACCGGGCGCGCCGAGCGGCGCGACGCTTGTGCTCGATTTCACCCCCAACGCGGTCCACTCGGGGATCTACGCGGCGCGGGAGCGGGGCTTCTACGCCGACGCGGGGATCGATCTGACCGTACGCCAGCCCGGCGAATCGACCGACGCGCCGAAGCTGCTCGAGGCGGGACGAGCGGAGCTCGCGATCCTTGACATCCACGACCTCGGGATCGCCCGCGAGCGCGGGCTCGACCTGGTCGGCGTGATGCCCTTGGTGCAGCGCCCGCTGGCGGCGGTGCTCGCTCGCGGCGATGGCCCAGTGCGCCGCCCGCGTGATCTCGAAGGGAGGGTCGTCGGCGTGACCGGACTGCCCTCCGACGAAGCCGTGGTCGACTCCGAGGTGAGTGCCGACGGCGGCGACCCGGGCCGCGTGCGTCGGGTCACGATCGGCTTCAACGCAGTCGCCTCCCTCGCCGCCGGTCGCGTCGACGCGACCACCGGATTCTGGAACGCCGAGGGGGTCACGCTGCAGCGCCAAGGCATCCCGACCCGGGTCTTCAAGGTCGACCGCTACGGCGCCCCGCCCTATCCCGAGCTGGTCCTGACCACCTCGCGCGAGACGCTCGAACGCGACCCCGAACTGATCGACGCCGTCGTCGATGCCACCACCCGCGGCTACGCCCTCGCGGTTCGCGAGCCCCAACAGGCCCTCGACGACCTGCTAGCCGAAGTCCCCGGTCTCGACCGCGCCGAACAGGCGGCTCAGCTGCACGCTCTCGGCCCCGACCTCCGCCCCGCTCCCTTCGATCCCGTCGTGCTGCGCAAATGGGCGACGTGGGACCTCGAGCACGGGATCCTCCAGCGCCCGCTCGACGTCGAAGCGGCCTTCCAACTGCGCTGAATGGGAGGGACTGATGTCCCTCTGATGGAGACTCAGCCGAAGGGCCTCCAGCAGAGGGACATCAGTCCCTCCCACCCAACAACCGTTCGGCCAGCAGCGGCAGTTCCCGAGCCATTCGCGAGCGCGGCACCACCAGGTCAACCCCGGCTGCCTCCGCCGTCTCGCGCGTCTCAACGTCGACGTGGGAGTAGTAACCGAGCACCGGCATACCGAGTCCGACCAGTGCCTCGGGATTCTCGGCGTCCAGGTCGGCGACGATTAGCTCGACGCCTTCGAGCTCCGCCTCCTGCAAAGACGCCGAGAGCGTTACCTCATGTCCAGCCGCCCGCAGCGTCTCCTCGACCTTGCTGCCCAGCATCAGGTCAGTGGCGAGAGCGACGACGCGCGCCACTAGACGACTGACTCCCAATTGACGTGCCTGCGGGGGCACGACTGGCCTAGCTGGGCGGTGCACGCAGCCGCAGCGCGTAGCAGCGCTACGCGCGAGGACTGTGGGTGCCGATCCAGCGCCGTGCCAGGCGTGTCATCCGTGGGTACGTCAATTTGAGTCATTCGTCTTACAGCGAGCGGCGCTGGCGGAACTCTTCGCGGACGCTCTCCGGCCGGCCCCACATCTGCACGACCTCGGAGCGGCCCTCGCGCACCTCGCGCACCTGCATCTCGCCGGCGACGCCTTCGCCGTCGAGCTTCGCCAGCACGCCCTTCACCGTCTCCGCCGCCGCCGCGTGCCCGAAGCTGTGCGCGACGAGCAGCCGCCAGTGCCAGTCCGCCTCCGAGTAGGGCTGGGCGTTGACCTGGCTTAGGGCGACCGCCGTGTCGACATACTGGCTCTCGTCCTCGATTCGCAGGTCGACCTCCAGGTCGGTCCAGTCCGGCGGCAGCGAGTCGAGCACCTGCTGGAAGTCGTCGGCCAAGGCCACGGGGGCAGCCTAGCCGCTGGGTGGGCTCAGGTCGGGACCCGGGATCGGGGTGCCGTGGGGGTCGTGACTGGGTTCGCCGAGCTTGGCGGCGATCAGCAGCTCCAGCTCCTCGGAGATGTAGTGCTCGAGCACCTCGGCCTCGGCGTGGACGCGGTCGTCGGGCATGCCCAGCGCCTCGGAGAGGTAGGCCTCGATCAAGCGGTGGTGGCGGATCACCTCCAGCGCGACCTTCTCCCCGGCCGGGGTCAGGGTGACGCCCTTGTAGGGGAGGTAGTCGGCAAGCCCCAGATCGTCGAGCCGCTTCAGCATCGAGGTCGCCGTGGCCGGAGTCACCCCCAGCCGCTCCGCCAGCTCGCCGTTCGTCACCGGTCCCTCCCGCTCCAGCGCGACGGCGTAGATCGCCTTCGCGTAGTCCTCGATCGCCGCCGTCCCAGCCGCTCCTCGAACGTTCTCGCTTCGCGCACCCATCAGACGCTCACCAGGAGCCCGGTCAGGTAGAGGGCAAGGATGCCGATCAGGATGCCGGCGACCGATAGCGGGTGCAGGTAGCGACCCTCGTCGTCGCGCATCGCCGGCGCGATCTGCACCACCACCCTGGCGATCGCCCCGACCCCGACGCCGAAGAGCAGGGCCGCGAGGCTGGGGTTGAAGGCCGCCGCGCCAATCCAGGCGCCGAGGACCGCCGGAGCGCCCGCGATCAGCCCCAGGGCCGCGAGACGGCGGAGGCCGGGACGAGCGCTGGGACCGTCCTCGCCCTCGCGCAGCGGGGCCACGATCGCCAGCCCCTCGGTGGTGTTGTGGATCGCGAAGCCGACCACCAGGAAGGCCCCCAGGGCGAGCGCCCCGGTCGCGTAGGCCGAGCCGATCGCCAGGCCCTCGCCGAGGTTGTGCAGGCCGATCCCGATGGCGACCAGCAGCGCCAGGTAGAGGCCGCCGGCCGCGGTGCCACCGCCGGCCGCCTCGCGACGGCGCGCCAGGTAGGCGTCGACTCCGGCCAGCGCCAGGTAGGCGGCGATGCCGCCCGCGAAGACGAGCTCGGCACCGCCGAAGGCTCCGGGCGCTTCACCCGCGATCTCCAGTCCCTCGAGGCCGGCGTCGATCCCGAGGAAGGCGAGCAGCCCGACGGTGAAAGCGATCAATGCCCCGATCCAGCGCTCGCCGATGCGGCGCACGAAGGGCAGCCAGAGCATGCCGAGGCTGACCGGGATCACGCCCACGTAGATCCCCAGCAGCGCCATCAGGCCGTAGAAGCTCAGGTCCGCCTCGGGGGTTTCGGCGGCGACGTCGATCGCGGCGTCGATCGTCCCCCCGGTGGAGGTGAGGATGAAGATCTCGTAGGCCTCGCCTTCGATCCAGGGGTATTCGATCCGCAGCGTGGCCGAGCCGAGCCGACTGATCTCGCGCCCCTCGCTGGTCGCGAACGGGGCGAAGGCGTCGTTGACCGCGACCTGGGCCACCTCGACCGGGTCGGGCCCGTCGTTGCGCAGGGTCAGCTCGATCTCGCCGGGCCGCAGCACGGTGCGCTCGACCGTGACCTCCTCGACCGGAGGGCCGGTCCGCTCGCCGAGCCCAGGCCCGCCGAGCAGCGCGAAGGCACCGATCGCGACCGCGATCAGAGCCAGCGGGATCAGGCCCAGGGCCCAGGCCGGCAGGCGGCCGCCGCGTAGCTGCTCGGCCTGCGTTCCCGCCTCCATCGTCAGGCGGGTTTCCCGCCGCCCCAGGGCAGCTTGCAGTAGGCGGCGGCCGCGGCCGCCGGAGTCAGCAGCGACGGGTTGCCGACGCGGAAGAACCCGGTCCAGCCCAGCTCGGCGAACTCGCTGACGTGGGCGTGGAACATGTAGTCGCCGTCGAAGGGGAACTTCATCTCGAGGATCGAGCGCTGGCCCTGGCCCTGGACGATCGTGTCGGTGAATTCAGCCGGCGCCAGCGAGGTTCCGGTCGGGTAGTGCTGGAAGAAGTTGGCGTGAACGTGGAACGAGTTCAGCGGGTCGTACTCGAGCACGTTGACCAGGTAGATCCGGACCAGCTCGTCGCGCGCCACCCGGATCGGCTCGTTGATGTAGTGGAAGCCGACCGTGTTGACCGCGTAGACCTCGTTGGCGAGGTCGAAGTTGGTATCGAAGCCGTTCATCACCATCACCATCTCGTCGGCTTCCGGACGCCCCTTCTTCGGGTCGACGATGAAGGCGCCGTAGAGCCCGCGAGCGATGTGGGCGGCCAGCGGCGCGACGTGGCAGTGGTAGAGGTGGAGGCCGAACGGCTCGGCCTCGAATTCGTAGGAGAACGCTTCCCCGGGCTCGATCTGGCCGCCGCCCTGGCGCTCGCCGATCCCTGGCATGCCGTCCATCAGCGCCGGGTGAATGCCGTGGAAGTGCATCGTGTGCGGGTGGGAGGAGCCGTTGACAAAGCGGATCCGCAGCTTCTCCCCCTCACGGGCGCGCAGGGTCGGCCCCGGGACGCGGCCGTTGTAGGTCCAGGCTTCGTACTTGACCCCCGGCGCGACTTCGATCTCCTTATCGTGGGCAACGATCTCCCACTCACGCAGGACGCGGCCGCTGGCGAGGCGCCGTGTCTTGCCGTAGTCGAAGTCGCGCAGTAGCTGACTGGGGTTGAAGCCGTTGGCCCGGTGGTCGACGCTTCGTCCCGGAGCGAAGGTCGCGTGGGCAAAGCTTTCGTGTCCCATGTGAGGGGCTTTCCCGTCCGCAGCGGCACCCTGGCCCTGAGCCAAGGCGCTGGCCCCCTCTCCGCGCTGCAGCAGTGAGTTGATCCCAACCGCAGCCGGAACTACTGCAGCAGCGCCGAGCAGCTTTCGCCGACTGAGCTTGCCGCCGTCCTCGCTCACCGGATCCTCTTGCGGAGATATTTCGACACGTCTAAATCAGAGTTTAGACACATCTAAAGACGCTTGGTGGAGGCGACGGGGATGACCCCGAACGAGCCTCCCTGCTGTTGCGAGGGAGGGGTCATCCCCGTCGCCTCCCGACCGGAGCTTCTTAGAATTGGGGAATGCCTGATGCGACCACAGTCGAGATCGATGCTCAGTACCGCCAAGTGCGCGAAGAGTGTGGGCTGCTTGATCGCTCGGCGCGCGGCAAGCTGCTGGTCACCGGTCCCGAGGCCGCCGAGTACCTGCAGGGGCAGCTGACCAACGAGGTCGAGGCGCTGGAGCCGGGCGAAGGTGGCTATGCGGCCCTGCTCGACCGCAAGGGCCACATGCAGGCCGATATGCGCGTCCTGAGGCTGGCCGCGGACGAGATCTGGATCGACACCGAGCCGGAGGCGCTCGAAGCAGCCCGCCGCCACCTGCAGACCTACAAGATCGGCCGCCAGGTCGAGGTCGCCGACGCCGAGCGGGCACTCCTCTCCCTGATCGGTCCGCGCAGCGCTGAGATCGCCGCCTCTCCCCCGCTTCCCCCTTACCGCTGCGAGCGGCTGGCGGCGCACGGCGTCGAGTGCCTCGCGGTCGGGACCCGCGACGGGATCGACCTGATCGCCGCCGCGGACGATGCCGAGCGCCTGCGGGGGGCGCTGGTCACGGCCGGTGCCCCCGAGGTCGTTCCCGAGGTGGCGGAGATCCTGCGGATCGAGGCGGGCACGCCGCGCTTCGGCGCCGAGATGGGCCCGCGGACGATGCCCGCCGAGGCCGGCATCGTCGAGGCCGCGGTGAGCTTCACCAAGGGCTGCTACATCGGTCAGGAGCCAGTGGCCCGCCTCCACTACAAGGGCCGTCCGAACCGGCACCTGCGCGGGCTGAGGCTGAGCGCCCCGGCGGCACACGGAACGCCCCTGCGACTGGGCGAGAAGGAGGTCGGCGAGGTCGGTAGTTCCTGCCTCTCCCCGGCGCTCGGCCCACTCGGACTGGCGATCGTCCGCCGCGAGGCGGAGCCCGGCGACGAGCTCGCCGTAGGTGAAGATGGCGTTACGGCGCGCGTGGTCGACTTGCCCTTCGGTTAGATTCTCGCCGCGATGGGTCGTCGGAGAGGGAGCGTTGCGGCGCTGGCATGCGCACTGGGTGCGCTGGCACTGATCGTCGCCGGCTGCGGTGCCGAGGAGCGGGTCAACGACCCACGGCCGCAGCCACCCACCCACGTCAGCGTCTCGGTCACCGAGGGCGAGGTCACGGTGCAGCCCGAGCGAATCGCTGTCGGGCCCGAACCGACCCAGCAGATCCCCCAGAACGAGGAGGTCGAGCAGCCGACGGTGCGCAGCAACGCGCCACTCAACGTGCTCATCGTCGCCGCCAACCTCACCGACGTCCGCTCGCGGCTGGTCCTGCGCGGACCGAAAGACACCAGCTCGGGCACCCTCGTCCCCAACGGCAACGGCACCCTCCTCACCGACCTGCCCACCGGGGCCTACGAGATCGTCGCGGCCGGCCTCCCCGGCGCCAAACCCGCCCGCCTCGTCGTCGGTCCCTACCGGACCTCCTCCGATAACGACATCCTGCTGCCGTAGATAAGCCGCTGCAAGCGGCTTTTCAGGACGGCGGTCCCGTCTGGACGGCTTGTCAGCATCGATGGCGATGATCGTCGTGCTCGCAATCGCCGTCGTCCTGCTCGCAGCGGGGCTCGTCTACGCGCTCCTCGCCCGCCGCGAGGGTCCGCTCGAGCAGCCGGATCTCGGCCCCGCGATCCAGGAAGCGACCTTGAAAGCCGTCGCCGAGATGGTGCCGACGCTGCTGCAGAGCAACGACGAGGCGCGCAAGCTCGACGCGAAGACGGCAGAGGCGGCCCTGGACAAGCGGCAGGCGGAGATCAAAGCCCTGGCCGAGCGAATCGCGAGGGGCCAGGAGAGAATCGAGAAGGAGGTCCAGCGACGCGGCGAGACCGACCTTCAGACGCGGGCACTGATCGAGCAGGTGGGCCAGACCGTCGGCAACCTGGGGGCAGAGACCGCGGGCCTGAAGAAGGCGCTGCGCCAGCCCCAGACCCGCGGCCAGTGGGGCGAGCTGCAGCTGCGACGCTGCATCGAGATCGCGGGCATGACCGAGCACGTCGACTTCGAGCTGCAGCAGACGCTGCGCACCGAAGACGGCCGGCTGCGGCCCGACGCCCGCTTCCTGCTGCCGGAGGGACGCAGCTTCGTCGCCGACTCGAAGGTCCCGCTCGACGCCTTCCTCGACGCTCAGGAGTCCGAGGTCGATTCCGAGCGCAAGGTCCACCTCGAGCGCCACGCCCGGCAGGCGCGCGAGCACGTGCGGAGCCTCAGCTCGAAGGACTACCAGGGCCAGTTCAAGGCCGGCGAGATGCCGGACCTGGTGGTCTGCTTCATCCCCAACGAGCCCGCCCTGCACGCGGCCTTCGCCGCCGACCCTGAGCTCTTCGACTACGCCCTGGAGCGCAACGTCCTGCTCGTCAGCCCGACCTCGCTGATCGGACTGCTGCGGACGATGGAGCTCGGCTGGCGCCAGGAGCGAATGGTCGCCGAGGCGGCGGAGATCGCCGAGGCGGCGGGGACGCTGCACTCGCGCTTCTCGAAGTTCCTCGGCGAATTTGAGAAGGTCGGCAAGGGCCTGACCACGGCGGCAACCGCCTACGACTCCGCCGTTGGCTCGATGGAGCGCCGGCTGCTGCCGCAGCTGCGCAAGGTCGAGGGCCTCGGTGTCGCCCCAGGCAAGGAGATCGAGCCGCCCGAACCGGCCGAGATCGCCGTGCGGGCGATCACGGCGCCGGAGCTGCGCGAGACGTCCGAAGCCGCGTAGGATTCGCCGCCCGTCACCAAACGACCCCGCGGAGGATCCCCTTGGCCGTAGACACCAGCGCAGTCGCGAAATTGGACGTCGAGCCCGGCACGCTGCCGGAGACGATGGCGGCCTGGGTGATCCGCCAGGAGCGCGAGGGCGAGCCGACCGAGGCCTTTCAGCTCGAGCAAATCGAGGTTCCCGAGCCCGGCGCCTTCGAGGTGGTCGTGCGGGTGATGGCCGCCGGGGTCAACTTCAACAATGTCTGGGCGGCGCTGGGCAAGCCGGTCTCCGTCTTCGGCTACGGCGACCACCCAGAGTACGGCCACCACATCGGCGGCTCCGACGCCTCCGGGATCGTCTGGAAGGTCGGCGAGGGCGTCACCCGCTGGAAGCCGGGCGACGAGGTCGTCGTCCACTGCAACCAGGCCTCCTACGAGGACGTCGAGGTGCACGGGCTCGACCCGCTCGCTGCGCCGAGCCAGAAGATCTGGGGCTACGAGACGACCTGGGGCTCCTTCGCCCAGTTCACCAAGGTGCAGGCGCAGCAGCTCCTCCCCCGCCCCCAGAACCTCTCCTGGGCTGATTCCTCCGCCTACGGCCTCACCTACTTCACCGCCTACCGGATGCTGATCGACCAGTGCAAGCTGCAGCCCGGCCACAACGTGCTGATCTGGGGCGCTGCCGGCGGCCTCGGCGTCTTCGCCGTCCAGCTCTGCAAGGCGGCGGGCGCCAACGCGGTCGGCGTCGTCTCCTCCGACGAGAAGGGCGAGCTGGTCAAGCAACTGGGCGCGGTCGACTACATCAACCGAGCCGAGTTCGGGGAGATGATGAGGACCAAGGAGAACCTCGCCGACCCGGCAGCCGACAAGGAGCGCTTCAAGGCCTCACGCGGCTTCGCCAAGCGGGTCAAGGAGATCCTCGGCGACGCTCCCGACATCGTCTTCGAGCACGTCGGGCAGGCGACCTTCCCGACCTCGGTCTTCGTCGTCAAGCCGTTCGGCAAAGTCGTCATCTGCGGTGCCACCTCGGGCTTCCAGCTCGACTTCGACGTGCGCTACCTGTGGATGCGCCAGAAGCAGATCATCGGTTCGCACTTCGCCAACGCCTAC
This sequence comes from Solirubrobacterales bacterium, assembly GCA_035557635.1. Classification (GTDB taxonomy): domain Bacteria; phylum Actinomycetota; class Thermoleophilia; order Solirubrobacterales; family 70-9; genus VRUE01. The sequence continues at coordinate 66,070 of DATMDR010000022.1, forward strand.
GAGTGCATGCGGGCGAACCAGCTGATGGCAGAGGGCAAGGTCCGGCCGGTGATCTGGCAGACGATGGGCTTCGACGGGGTCGCCGAGGCGCACCAGCTGCTGCACGAAAACAAGCATCTCGGCAAGATCTCGATCCTGGTCGGGGCCGAGTCCGAGGACGAGGGCCGCAACGTCGACGGCCCGGGGGCGATCCGGGCGGAGGTGGGAGCATGAGCGAGGTCTGCACGATCGACTGGCACATCGCCCCGTTCCGGGCGGACCGCTGGCTCGATCTCTGGGAGCCTGCGGCGGCGCGGATGCCCGCCTTCGGCGCCAAGAGCTGGTCGCTGATCCGCTCGATCGACGACCCGCTGCACTTCCAGCAGTCCTCGGTCTGGGAGAGCCGCACCGACTTCGAGCGCTACTGGTTCTCGGACGAGATCGAGGCCGCCCGCGCCCTGGTCATAGACCTTCACGGCATACCGGTCCTGCCGAGCTGGCACACGCTCGTCGTCGCCGAGTAGCGACGCGCTCAATCCCGCGGCAGCACCCTCCAGCGGAAGGTCGCCGGCGTCTGGTCGCGCTCTCCAGCGAGGACGGCAGCGACACGGAAAACGTGCCGGCCGGGCCTAAGGTTCCTGTAAACATGCGGGGATCCGGACGGCGTGTAAGGCTCGCCGTTGAGCTTGCAGAAGAAGGTGGCGCCGGGGCTCGATGCGGAGAAGGCGAACCTCGCGATCGAGCTTCGTGTCCTCTTTTTCGGATGTCTGTCGATGCGGGTCCAGAGTGGGGTCGTGCCCAGCGGCGGAACCTCGAACGGACCAACGGCGGGCGCACCGCTCCCGCCGCCGCCGCCGTTACCACCGCTCCCTTCTTCTTTGCCGCCTTCTTCTTCATCTTTCGCGTACATCGCGACGTACGAAGCCGAGGCGCCGGCGACCACCGTGTGAACCCGCTCTCCCCCGTCGGACCAGCTCTGCCAGCTATAGGTCTCGCCGTCGAGCTGTGCCGAAGCAGGCGCGGAAAGCGTGACGTTGGAGCCCTCGATCGAGGTCAGCGTGAATGGCGCGGCTTTGGAGAGCAAGCCGGCCTCTACTGCTACGCCGGGTGGATCCGACTCAATCGTCAACTCGACGGTGCGGGGATGGATCGTGACCGTCTCCTTTGCCGCGAGGCCGCGTGAATCGACCGCCGTCAGGGTCAGCTCGATGCGCGAAGGATGGCCGTGATCGGGCGCGGCAAAGCTCCCGGAGTCGACCCCCGGAAAAGCCTGCAGCGAGTGCGCGTGACAACCCTCCGCCGGGCAGTGGAAGAGACGAGCGCTCCAGTCGAGACTGGTCGAAGGAAGCTCGTCGTCCTCGTCGTCTTCCGCGGTCCCTGAGAAGTCGACGTCCTCTCCGACTGCCCACTCGAGAGCTTCGGTGGGAGCGGCGATCTCCGGCTGCGGCGGCGTGTTGTCGGGGTAGATGGTCAGCCGCGCGACGCTGCTGGCCCCGTTGCCGTCGCTGACCCGGACCGTGGCGATGTAATTCTCGTCGTCGAGATAGGTTTCGCCGGCGGTGCCGGTCGAGGTGGGCGGATCGAAAATCCCGTCCCCATCCAGGTCCCACTCGTACTGGAGCTGATCGTCGTCGGCGTCGGATGAACCGGCCGCGTCGAACTCGACCTCCAGTGGTTCGCCGCCCCACTGTTTGTCAGCGACAAGGCGAGCCACGGGCGGCTGGTTGCCCGAGAAGTAAGAGATTCGGTGGACCGCTCCCGGTTCGAACTCGCCGCCGGCCTCCGTGACGATGCTTACGTAGTACAGGTTTCCTTCCGGCCCAACCTCGATGTCTATGCCGGGATAGGGGGCGGCGTCAGAGAGAAAGGGCGCCACCGTCGAGGGATCGGGGCGCCCATCCTCGCCAGGGAACATCGCGTAGATGCAGCCTCGCACGGAGTCGGCGAAGAAGAGAGCGCCCTCGTAGGAGGCGGGGAAGGCGCCTCCGTCGTAGAAGGCAAGACCGGAGATCGCCGATCCCTCCGAAACCGAGCACGTATCGCCGGGGAACACTCCGAGGATGTGGTGGTAGGCGAAAAAGGGCGCGGGGTTCGAGTCGGGATCCGCGTAGAAGCTCTCGCAGAGACCGAGACCGACCTCGCTGTAGGGACGGATGTCACCCTCGTAGCAGGGCCAGCCAGAGTTGAAGGTTTCGATTGATGTGGGGGCGAAGCGGTCGAGCTCCTCATAGCTGCCCTGACCGACATTGCCCACGTAGACCTCACGGGTCTCGGGGTGGATCGTGAAGCGAAAGGGATTGCGGAAACCGAAGGCGACGATTCGTCGGGCGTTGGCGTCGAGACTGGTCGCCATCGGGTTGTCCGGCAGGCCCTCGCCGGTGTCGGGGTCGATGCGAATGATCGTGCCGTCGAGGCCGGTCGGGTCCTCAGGCGTGAGCACGTCCTGCGCTCGCAGCGCCCCTCCTTCGGCGCTCGGTGGAGCCATGATCCCGCCGACTCCCGCCGGGGGATCGCCGCAGGGATTGACTTCCGGGAATCCGAACTGCCCGTAGTCGCGAACGGAGTAGCTGGCGCCGTCACCCGCGCTGGCGTAGAGCATGCCGTCCGCGTCGAAGTGGAGGTCGCCGATCGAGTGGGAGGGAAACTGCTGGCACCAGTCCTCGATCAACACTTGCTCGCCGCTCGCTTGGTTCCCCACCGCTGTCAGTCGCGAGAGCCGTCCGCTGATCACGCAGCCGTCGGTGTTGGAGCCCGGCGGATTCGGGCAGCCGTCGCCTGCCTCGTCCTCCTCGCCCCAGACCGGCGCCGTTCCGCCGATCGGCGCGTCGTGGGAGTAGAGGACATAGACGTAAGGCCTGGCAGGGAACTCCGGGTCGAGCGCGAACCCGAGCAGACCCCGGTCGCCGGAGTCGTAGACCTTGGTTCGAAGATCGGCGAACTCCACCGGGTTCTCATCCGCGATGCTCTCGTAGATCTTGATGATCCCCGCCTTCTCGGCGACGAAGATTCTGCCGTCCGGGGAGAACTGGAGCGCGGTCGGTTCGTCGAGCCCCGCGATCACGATCTCGTCCTGAAAGCCGCTTGGCAGGCCGACGCCAAGCGCGGAGCCCGGGGCGAGGATCAGCAAGAGGCTCGCGAGGAGCGAGCAGATGGCCGCGGCTGCCCTGGCTCTCAAGCGCGCTCCAACGGGGCCATCGTCAAGCCCGCTCCGTCCAGCTGCTCCCAGTAATGCTCGGCGGGCTCCTTGGGGCCCGTCCAAACGATCGCCTGACCGCTGTGGTGGATGCTGTCGGCGAAGCGATGGCCCTGGTCGAGGCTGACCCCCGGCAGGACACGGGCCAGCGTCTGGGCGACGTGATCGAAGGTGTTGTGGTTGTCGTTGCAGACGATCACCCGCCACTCGCCCCCCAAGCCCGCGCCGGGACCCGCCCCGCGCGGCCGCTCCACCGTGGTCGTCGACATCGCGCCAATTATGCGAGAAGGAGACAAGCCAGGGAAGCCCCCCTGCCTTTGCCTAAACATGATTTAAATACTCAGATTAGTTATGGTACTTCCAGGCCCTGAAGACGACCTGGAGGTTCATGGAGTGACCCAAGACGGCAACGCAAACGTCGATCAGCGCCTGCTGAAAGCACTGGCTCATCCACTCCGGGCGAAGGCGCTGCCGCTCTTCGCCAAGGGAGCGGTCAGCCCGATCCAGGTCGCCAAGCGACTCGACGTGGACGTCAGCCACCTCGCCTACCACATCAGGGTGCTACGCCAGCTCGGCTTCATCGAGCTGGTCGAGACGAGGCAGCGGCGCGGCGCGCTCGAGCACTTCTACCGCGCCACAAGCCCCGATTCAGACGAGTATTAAGGTCTTCCCCTACCCTCCCCACGACGATGTCGCGGCGATTCCACAGCGGTGCGGTGGCTGCGTTGGTGTTGGCCGTGGGCTTGGGCCTTCTCGCCCTGCCTGGAGAATCCTGGGAGCTGTCTCCCCCATCCCCTCCAGCCATTAGCGACACCGCGACGATCCAGGATTGCGACCGCTTCGCGAGCCCTCAGGGCGCCGATAGCGGCCCACACCGGGGCACCCTCCGTCGCCCCTACCGCAGCGTGCCGCGACTCTTGCGCTCGCTGCGGGGCGGGCAAACGGGCTGCCTGGAGCCGGGTGTCTACAGACACGAAGACGTGGCTCAGATCTTTCGCCGGGGGACCGTCCTGCGCAGCCTCGAGCCGGACACCGTCCAAATCCTCAGCCCGATCTGGTTCATGCCCAGCGCGACCGGCGCCCAGCTACTCGGTGTCTCGCTCACCTCCCGCAACCGCGAGTATCCGGAACCGCTCAAGGTGCAAGCTGACCGCGCCCGTGTGGCCGGCAACAGCATCACCGGCAGCTTGAACACGATCTGCATCCTGATCGGTTCGCAGCGCGAGACCCACGGCGTCACGATCGAGGGCAATCGCATCAGCCACTGCGGCCGTCACGGCAAGTTCGACCACCTGATCTACGTCCAGAACGCCGTCGGCACGACGATCAGGTGGAACCTGTTGACGGACAACCCGGGCGGCTGGGCCGTGCATCTCTATCCCGATGCCGACGACACGCTGATCGAGCACAACGTGATCGACGAGAACCGGGGCGGCGTCATCTTCGCGGGGACCGATGGAGAGACCTCGGACCGCAACGTCGTGCGCGACAACGCGATCACCTACTCCGGGCCGCGCTGGAACATCGAGAGTTCTTGGAGCGACGAGCCCGCCGGCAGGGACAACCTCGCCTACTCCAATTGCCTGTTCTCGCGCGGAGCCGACGAGCCAGCCGGAATCAACGAAGCGGAGGGCTTCACGGCCGAAGGCAATCTGGTGCTGAGCGAATCGCCGTACGTCGACCGGCATGGCGGCGACTACAGCTTCCTCTCCGAAAGTCCCTGCCGGATGCTGGTCGGCGACGTCGCTCAGGCGACCGTCGCGAGCCGCTGAGCGGCACCTGGACATTCGTCTACACACAGCGCTCTCGTTGAAGCAATCGATCCCGGCGACCCGATGGAGGCGGCATGCCTCGCAGCGGAAACGCCAAGAACAAGGCGATCGGCGCGCTTCTTGCCACCGCCGTCGCGCTTGTGCTCGCGGCCTCCCCGGCGTCAGCCGCCTCCACCAGCTGCACCAAGGTCGCTGCCCCCTATGGCTCCGATTCCGCCGCCGGCACCGAGGCCGCTCCGTACGGCACCGTTCAGCGCCTGATCAGCGAGCTCGACGCCGGCGAGACCGGCTGCCTGCGGACCGGAACCTACGGCGGCAAGCCGCTCTACATGCGGGAGCCGGACACCGCCCTGCAGAGCTACCCCGGCGAGCGGGCGACGCTGACCGCCTTCCTCGAGGTGACGCCGGAAGCCCCGCGCTCCCGGGTCTCGGGGTTGACGATCGATACCACCGGCAACTCGAACGGCGTCGGCACCAAGCTGCAGGCCGACGACGCCGTGCTCAGCGACAACGTGATCACCAAGGGGAACGAGGGCATCTGCGTCCTCGCCGGCACCTACAACCCGGCCCAGCGCGTGATCATCGAGCGCAACTACATCTACGACTGCAGCTCGGCGGTAACGCCAGACGGCTCACACAACAAGTGGGACCATGCGATCTACCTCGCGGGCACCAGCAACGCGGTCGTGCGCTGGAACATCATCCGCACCAGCCCCGGTGGCTGGGGCGTGCACCTGTACCCCGGTGCCGACGGCACGCTGGTCGAGCACAACATCATCGACGGCAACCAGGGCGGGGTGATCTTCGCCGGCGACGGCGAGGACGACACCTCGGACAACAACGTCGTCCGCAACAACGCGATCACCGGCAACGGTCCGCGCTGGAACGTCGAGGCCTCGTGGTCCGGCGGCCCGGCCGGCACTGGCAACGTCGCCACCGGCAACTGCGTCCACAGCACCGGCCCGAGTCAGCCAAGCGGGATCCCCTCGAGCACGAGCTTCTCCGCCACCGGCAACACCGTGCTCAACAGCTACCCCTACGTCGACCGGGCCGCGGGCGACTACCGCTTCAAGCCCGGCAGTCCCTGCGCCGAGCTGGTCGGCGACGTCGTCGCCACCGTGAGCGGCGAAACCTCCATTCCGCCTTTGGAGCCCACGCCGCCCACGTCGACGACTCCCCCGCCTTCGGAACCCACGCCGCCGTCGCCGGAGACCACACCGGCGTCGCCCGAGACCACGCCGGCGCCTGAGGCCACTCCTCCGGTGTCATCCACGCCGCCGTCATCGACCCCTTCACCACCCGCCGCCCCCGAGGAGGCGCCGAGTCCGAAGCGGACGACGAAGAAGAAGCGGGCGAAGAAGCGGGCCTCGCGGTCGCGTCGCACCGACTCGCGCCCACGCATCGGCAACGTCCGCGCGCGCGGACAGCTCCACCGCTAGCCTTCCCCGCCAGGGAAGCCAGTGAGCGGACAAGGCAAGGAAGACGGCTGCGTCTACGCCGCCACCGGGTCGGCGGCAGGAGTGTTCGTCGCGCTGCTCGCCGCGATCTTCGCGCTGCCGGCACTCATGGCCACCCCCGCATCGGCGGCCTCAACCGGTTGCGCCAAGGTCGCCGCCCCGTACGGCACCGACTCGGACACCGGCACCGAGGTCGCTCCGTACGGCACCGTTCAACGCCTGGTCAGCGAGCTCGACGCCGGCGAGACCGGCTGCCTGCGGGCCGGGACCTACGGCGGTTCGGCGCTCTACATGCGCGAGCCGGACACCGCCCTGCAGAGCTACCCCGGCGAGCGGGCGACCCTGACCGCCTTCCTCGAAGTGACGCCGGAAGCGCCGCGCTCCCGCGTCTCGGGGTTGACGATCGACACCAGCGGCAACTCGAACGGCGTCGGCACCAAGCTGCAGGCCGATGACGCCGTGCTCAGCGACAACGTGATCACCAAGGGCAGCGAGGGCATCTGCGTCCTCGCCGGCACCTACAACCCGGCCCAGCGCGTGATCATCGAGCGCAACTACATCTATGACTGCGGCTCGGCGGTGAAGCCGGACGGCTCGCACAACAAGTTCGACCACCTGATCTACCTCGCCGGCACCAGCAACGCGGTCGTGCGCTGGAACATCCTCAGCGCCAACGCCGGTGGCTGGGGCGTGCACCTGTATCCCGGCGCCGACGGCACGCTGATCGAGCACAACATCATCGACGGCAACCAGGGCGGCGTGATCTTCGCCGGCGACGGCGAGGACGACACCTCGGACAACAACGTCGTCCGCAACAACGCGATCACCGGCAACAGCCCGCGCTGGAACATCGAGAGCTCCTGGTCGGGCGGCCCGTCCGGCAGCGGCAACGTCGCCACCGGCAACTGCGTCTACAGCACTGAGCCGAACCAGCCAAGCGGGATCTCCTCCGGCAGCGGCTTCTCCGCCCCTGACAACACCGCTCTCGACGGTTACCCCTACGTCGACCGGGCCGGCGGCGACTATCGCTTCAAGCCGGACAGCCCCTGCGTCGAGCTGGTCGGTGACGTCGTCGCCGCCGTAACCGGCGAGACCGCCCCCCCGGCGTCGGAGCCCACTCCTCCGCCGGCTGAGCCCTCGCCTCCGCCGCCGGCTGAACCCACACCCCCTCCGACCGAGCCTTCTCCGCCTCCGGCTGAGCCCACGCCTCCGCCGCCGGCTGAACCCACACCGCCTCCGACCGAGCCTTCTCCTCCGCCACCAGCTGAGCCCTCTCCTCCGCCGGCTGAGCCCGCACCACCTCCAGCTGAGCCCTCTCCTCCGCCGTCCGAGCCCATCCCTCCGCCGGCTGAACCCACACCGCCTCCGACCGAGCCTTCTCCGCCTCCGACGGAGACGATGCCCTCCTTCACGCCTTTCCCGACCACGATCCCGGCGAACGAAGGCAAGGAGCGCGCAAGGAAGCCGTCGCGCTCCAAGCGGACCACCCGGAGGAAGCGCATGAGGAAGGCCGCGACCCCGAGGTCGCGGGTCTGGCTGGCTCAGATCGCCGGCCGCTCGCAGCGCTAGGGCGCCCGGCTCGGCAGCTAGGGTTCCGAGCCTGATGCGAGCCCTCGTCACCGGCTGCGCCGGCTTCATCGGCTCCCAGGTCACCGAGGCCCTGCTGCAGCGGGGCGACGAGGTGGTGGGCGTCGACTGCTTCAACGACAACTACGGCCGACCCCAGAAGCTGCGCAACCTGCGCCACTTCTACGACTGGGACGGCTTCGAGTTCGTGCCGATCGACCTCGGGCGAGGCGACCTCGAGCAGATCACCGACGACCGCGACGCGGTCATCCACCTCGCCGCCGAGCCCGGCGTGCGCTCGAGCTGGGGGGAGCGCTACGAGCGCTACGTGCACAACAACGTGATCGCCACCCAGCACCTGCTCGAGGCGCTGAAGGACCGCGACGACGTGCGGCTCGTCAACGCCTCCTCGTCGTCGGTGTACGGCGACGCCGAGCAGCGCCCGACGCCGGAGACTGCCCCGGTCCAGCCGCTCTCCCCGTACGGGCAGACGAAGCTCGCCGCCGAGCACCTCTGCTCGCTCTACGTCGCCAACTACGGCCTCGACGCCGTCTCGCTGCGCTACTTCACCGTCTTCGGCCCGCGCCAGCGACCCGACATGGCCTTCCACATCTTCTGCCGGGCGGCGCTCGAGAAGCGCCCGATCACGGTCTTCGGGGACGGCCGCCAGACCCGCGACTTCAGCTACGTCGGAGATGTCGTGGCCGCCACCCTCGCCGCTGCCGACCGGCCGCTCGACGAGGCGCGGGTCTTCAACATCGGCGGTGGCACGCCGGCCTCGATCAGGGAGGTGCTGGAGATGATCGAGCAGCTGGCCGGGCACCCGGTGGAGGTCGAGTACCTCGACAAAGAGCGAGGCGACGTGCGCGACACGGCGGCCGACACCACTCTCGCGCGCGAGCACCTCGGCTTCGAGCCGGGGACGTCGCTCGAACAGGGCCTCGGCGCCGAGTTCGAGTGGCTGGCCGATGCCGTCGCCGACGGGCGATCCAAGCCGAGGACCGCGCAGTAGGCCGGCGGCAACGGCGAAGTCGTGCGGGTTATCCACGTCACCGACTACGGAAGCCCGCACGCGGGCGCCTTCGTGCCGATGCTGCGCACCGCGATGGCCCGAATCCGCGCCTGCGGCTGGAAGCCATTGGCGACTTTCCCCGCGCGAGCCCGCACGCGTTCACGCGAGTGGTTGCCTGAGTTCGAAGCGGAACACGGCAACGAGGTGCTCGTCGCCCCTGACGTCAGCCGCCGGCAGCTCGGCCGCTGGCTCGCGGAGGTCGTCGCCTCCGACCCCGGACCGACGATCCTGCACTCTCACATGACCGCCTACGACCTCGCCGTCGCCGGGCTCGCCCGCCGCCGCCGGGACATCAGGGCGATTTGGCACTTCCATACGGTGCTCAACGACGACCTGCGCGCGCAGGTGCGTAACCGCCTCCGCTTCGCCCTGGCGAGCCGTTACGTCGAGCGCATGCTCTGCGCCGGGCCCGGCCTGGTCGAGGCGATCTGCGCACGAGGCGCGCCGCGCGACAAGGTTCTTCATTTCCCTGCCGGCCTTGACGTTTCGCGCTTTCCAGGCGGAATAGAGGCCGATGAGCGGGCCTCGGCGCGCGCCGCGCTGGGCGTACCGTCCGATGCCGTCGCCCTGCTGCATTTCAGTCGCGATTGGCAGGTCAAGGGGGGCGACCTATTCCTCGAGGCCTTTCGGCTCCTCAGCGACCGCGACGGCTTGGTTGCGCTGATGCTCCGCGGCGGGGACGACGCCCGCGCTGAAGTCACACGACACCGGCTCGATGACCGCGCCCTGGTGCTCGAAGACGTCTCGGATATCCGCCTGCTGTACGCCGCCTCGGACCTGATGATGGCCACCAGCAGGGGCGAGGGCGAACCGCTCGCCGTGCTGGAGGCGCTCGCCAGCGGGCTTGGCGTGGTCGCAACCGACATTCCCGGCCACTCGGCCTTCATCGACGGGCCGCCGGCGTTGTCCATTGCGCCGCTGGCCCCGAAGGGCATCGCGAAGACCGCTGCGGCTTTGCTCGACCGCGATCCCGAGCTCGCTCGGCGGGAGGGCGCCATCTCGCATGAGTGGGTGAAGACCGAGCGCGGCCTCGAGGCATGGGGCGACCGGCTGATCGCCCTCTACGAGGACGTGTCACGTGACTGGGGCGCGGCGGCTCGATGAGCGCCTCCCCCGAGCCATCCTCACCCGACAGCATCGCCCGCAACGTCGGGTTCTCCTTCGCCATGGGCGTTACCAGCGCCGTCTTCACGGCGGTCCTGCTGTTCTTCCTCGTGCGCGAGCTGGGGCCGGAGGAGTACGGCGTCTTCGTGCTGGCGATGAGCGTCGGCGGCTTGGTGACGCTGCCGGCGAACCTCGGCATCTCGAGCGCAACCGCCCGCTTCATGGCGGAGTCGCGCCACGACCGCGCAGCCGTGCACGGTGTCGTCTCCGATGCCTTCCGCCTCAAGTTGCTCGTCTCGGGCGTCTTCTGCCTCGTCCTCGTGATCGCCGCCGAGCCGATCGCCAACGCCTACGACACCCCCGAGCTGACCTGGCCGATCCGGATCCTCTCGCTTGCCGTCTTCGGCGAGAGCATGCTCCAGCTCTACAACCAGATCTTTGAGGCCGAGGGGAAGATCGCGATCAACCTCCGGATCGTCGGCGCCGAGAGCGCGGTCGAGACACTGAGCTCGATCGTGCTCGTGCTCGCCGGGCTCGGTGTCTCCGGTGCGATCGCCGGACGCGCCGGCGCCTACCTGTTCGCCGCCGGCTTCGGCTTGGTGCTCATCGTGCGCACGCTCGGGATGAGGCCGAAGCTCACCGGCCGTGGTCACGGCAATGTGAGGCGGATCGTCGGCTACGGATCGGCGTTGCTCATCATCGACGGCGCCTTCACGCTCTTCAGCAAGATCGACGTGCTGCTGATCGGCGCGATCATCGACATCAAAGCCGTCGGCGAGTTCGAAGCCGCGATGCGGCTGGCAGCGATGACGACCTACGCCGGCGCCGCCGTCGCGGCCGGCGTGGCGCCGCGGGTCGCGCGCGGCAAGGATGGGCCCAACACGGCCGCGTTCGACTCCTCCCTGAGGCGCCTGATGGCGGTCCAGGGCATCTTCATAGCGCCGTTCCTGATCTGGGCCGAGCCGCTGACCCAGCTGGCGCTGGGATCGGGCTACGCGGAATCGGCCGACGTGCTGCGCGCGGTCACGCCCTTCGTCTTCCTGCTGGCGATCTCGCCCGTGCTCGCCCGCGGTGTCACCTACATGGGCGAGGCGCGGCTGCGGATTCCGATCGCGATCGGGGCGCTGCTGGTCAACCTCGCGATCGACCTCGCCCTGCTCTCGCAGATCGGCATCGTCGCCGGCGCGATCGGGACCGACGTCGCCTACACCCTCTACGTCGCCGCCCACCTCTGGATCTGCAAGCGGCTGATCGGCACCCAGCTGCGGCCGCTGGCGCGAACGTTCGCGGCGGTGCTGCTCGCGATCGCCTGCATGAGCGCCGTCCTCTTTGCCTTCGGCACCGGCGAGGTATCGCTGCCGCTGCTGATCGTCGGTGGCGCCCTGGGCCTGGCCGTCTACGTCGGCGCGCTGCTGGCGACGCGCGAGCTCACGCTTTCCGACCTCGCCGAGCTTCGCCGCCGGGCCGCCACGATGCTGCCAAGTCGCCCTCGGCGGGCCTAAAACGGGCTGGGAACCCGGACGACGACGTCGTCTACGCTGGCAATCGTCCCTTTGGCCTGGACTTCAGCGCCGACCGAGACCCCGGACGCCCGACCGCTGAGGTCTCCCGCTCCGTCGTCGACGGCCTCGGCGACGAGGCTGCCGCCGACGTAAGCGCGTAGGCGGCAGAGGCCACGATCGGGCCCGCTGGTCACGTTGATCGCGCTGAGCCGCAGCTGGTTGGCCTGGCCGACTCCTTTGACCTCAGGCACAGATTTGGCGACGTCGAGATATCTGGTCGTGCCGTCGCCGAGCACCTTGCGCAGCTGGACCTTGCGCTGTCCCGGGAAGACCGCGAGCTGGTAGTAGGCCCCGTCCCCCGCCCGCAGCTGAAGCCCCAGGAACACCTTCCGCTTCAGCGCTTTCGGCGTCCCGCCCAGCAGCCGCTCGGTCGCGGCGATCTCGAGGTCGCGCCCAAGGACCGGGGTCCGGTAGGAGCACTCGCGTGTCTCCTCGCCGATCGCGATCCGCAGGGCGCCGTCGAGGTCGCCGCGACCGCAGCTCTGACCTGAGAGCTTGACGATCTGGCCGCGCAGCGCCGTCGTCTCCATGCTGTTGCGGTAAACGCCGATCAGCGCCGCCGCAGCGCTCGCGACGAGCAGGAGCGATGCGGCGATCGTCGCCAGGCAGAGGGCTGTGAGTCGCACCTTCATCGTTCGCAGCCTAAACACAGGTCCTGGGAAAAGATGCGCGTTGTGACCGATGAACGCTGTCTTTCTTCTTGTGGCAAATATCATTGGTGACGATGGCTGAGCACCGCCTTCCCGAGCGTGACCGCCCCTGGGTGATGCGCACCTACGCGGGCCATTCCGACGCCCGCCGCTCCAACGAGCTCTACCGAGGCAACCTGGCCAAGGGGCAGACCGGCCTCTCCGTCGCCTTCGACCTGCCGACGCAAACCGGGTACGACCCCGACCACGTCCTCGCCCGCGGCGAGGTCGGCAAGGTCGGCGTCTCGATCGCCCACAAGGGCGACATGCACCAGCTGCTCGACGAGATCCCGCTCGACGAGATGAACACCTCGATGACGATCAACGCGACCGCGGCCTGGCTGCTCGCCCTCTACACCACGGTCGCCGAAGAGAATGGGGTCGAGCGCTCCCAGCTGAAGGGCACGACCCAGAACGACATCATCAAGGAGTACCTCTCGCGCGGCACCTACGCCTTCCCGCCCAAGCCATCGATGCGGCTGATCGCCGACATGGTCGCCTTCACCGTCAACGAGGTGCCGAGCTGGAACCCGACCAACATCTGCAGCTACCACCTGCAGGAGGCGGGGGCGACGCCGGTGCAGGAGATCGCCTACGCGCTCTCGACCGGGATCGCCGTGCTCGACGAGGTCAAAGCGCGCGGCCAGGTCGCCGACGAGGACTTCCCCAAGGTCTTCGGCCGCATCTCCTTCTTCGTCAACGCCGGCATTAGGCTGATCGAGGAGATCGCCAAGCTGCGCGCGATGGGCCGGATCTGGAACGAGATCGGCCGCGAGCGCTACGGCGTCACCGACGAGAAGATGCTGCGCTTCCGCTACGGCGTCCAGGTCAACAGCCTCGGCCTGACCGAGGCGCAGCCGGAGAACAACATCCAGCGGATCGTGCTCGAGGCGCTGGCGGTGACGCTGAGCCGCGACGCTCGCGCCCGCGCGCTCCAGCTCCCCGCCTGGAACGAGGCGATGGGCCTGCCCCGCCCCTGGGACCAGCAGTGGAGCCTGCGGATCCAGCAGGTGCTGGCGAACGAGACCGACCTGCTCGAGTACCCCGACGTCTTCGAGGGCTCGAAGGTGATGGACGGCCTGGTCGAGGAGCTGGCCGAGGGCGCCCGGGCCGAGATGGCCGTGGTCGAGGAGCACGGCGGCGCGGTCGCCGCCGTCCCCTACATGAAGGCCCGCCTGGTCGAGTCGCACCGCGAGCGGGTGGCGCGGATCGAGAGTGGCGAGCAGAAGGTGATCGGCCAAAACAGCTTCACCGAGAGCGAGGACTCGCCGCTGACCGCCGGCGCCGACGGCGGCATCCTCACCCCCGACCCCGAGGTCGAGCGCGAACGGATCGAGGCGCTGGAGACCTGGAAGGCCGAGCGCGACGAGACAGTGGTGCGCGCGGCGCTCGACGAGCTGGCCCGCGTGGCTGCCGCCGAGGACGAGAACGTGATGCCGGCCACGATCGCCGCTGCCAAAGCCGGCGCGACCACAGGTGAGTGGGCCGAGGTGCTGCGCGAGTCCTTTGGCGCCTACCGGGCGCCGACCGGCGTCGACGGCGCCGGCGCTCCCGCCGAGCGCGAGCAGCTGGTCGAGATCCGCCGCCGCGTGGACGAAGTCTCCGAACGGATCGGGCACCGAGTCAAGATTCTGGTCGGCAAGCCAGGACTCGACGGCCACTCGAACGGCTCGGAGCAGATCGCGCTGCGCGCCCGCGACGCCGGCATGGAGGTGATCTACCAGGGGATACGCCTGACTCCGGCGGAGATCGCCGAGTCAGCGCTGCAGGAGGACGTCGACGTGGTCGGGCTCTCGATCCTCTCCGGCTCCCACCTGGAGCTGATCCCCGAGGTGGTGCGCATGTTGGGCGGGGCGGGGGTAGACGTCCCCGTCGTGGTCGGCGGCATCATCCCCGCCGCCGACGCCGAGAGCCTGCGCAAGGCGGGCGTCGCCGGCGTCTACACGCCCAAGGACTTCGACATCAACCGGATCATGGGCGAGATCGTCGGGCTGGTCGAGCAGCGCGCGAGCACCGGCGCAGCCGCTTGAACGGCTCGGCTTCGCCTCCCCCCTCCGAGTGCGACCTGGCAGTCGTCGGCGGCGGCATCGTCGGCCTCGCGGTCGCGCGGGAGCTGCTTGCGCGGAACCCCGGCGCGAGTCTTTGCCTGCTCGAGGGTGAAAGCGGCCTCGGCCGACACCAGACCAGCCACTCGAGCGGCGTCATCCACGCCGGCATCTACTACCAGCCGGGATCCCTGAAGGCACGCCTCTGCGTGGACGGGGCGCGCGAGCTCTACGCCTACTGCGACCAGCGCGGGATCCCCTACAAGCAGAACGGCAAGCTGGTCGTCGCGGTCGAGGAAGACGAGATGGCGCGCCTCGACGAGCTCGAGCGGCGCGGTCGCGCCAACGAGGTGCCGGACCTGCGCCGGCTGGGCGCAGACGAGATCGCGGCGATCGAGCCGAACGCCCGCGGAGTCGCGGCGCTGCACTCGCCCCGCACCGGGATCGTCGACTTCGGTGCGGTCGCCGAGGCCTACGCAGACGACGTTCGACGCGGCGGCGGCACCGTCCACCTCGGCGCCGCTGTCACAGGAGCCCGGTCAGGCGCCGGTCGTCTCGCCCTAACCCACTCGCATGGGACCACCGCGACCGGCGCCGCCGTCTTCTGCGCGGGTCTCTGGTCGGACCGGCTCGCGGTCGCCTGCGGCGCGCCCAAGAGCCCGCGCATCGTTCCCTTCCGCGGTAGCTATCTGGAGCTGCCGGCGGCGGCCTCGAGCCTGATCCGCGGCAACGTCTATCCGGTGCCCAACCCAGACCTCCCCTTCCTCGGCGCCCACCTGACGCCGACGATGAACGGCCGCGTGCTGATCGGTCCGAGCGCCTTGCTCGCCCCCGCCCGCGACGCCTACCGCCTCTCCACCGTGCGGGCGCGTGACCTCGGCCAGACCCTCGCCTGGCCGGGCACCTGGCGGATGGCGGCTCGCAATTGGCGTGCCGGCCTACTGGAGATGCGACACGCCGCCAGTCGCACGGCCTTCGCCGCCGAGGCGATCCGCATGGTCCCTGCGCTGGCCGGCCTCGAGGTCAGGCCTGGGCCGGCAGGCATTCGCGCTCAGACGATCAACCGTGACGGGACCCTCGTCGACGACTTCGTCGTGCATCGCACCGAGCGGGCGATCCACGTGCGTAACGCCCCCTCGCCGGCAGCCACCTCCTCGCTGGCCCTGGCACGGCTGATCGCCGACGAGCTGGACGCGCGACAATAACGGCCATGAGCGAGCTCAATGGGGACCGCTCGGCCTGGCAGCGCTGCTACCGCTGCTGGTCCCGCAACCTCGAGATCCAGATCCACTACGACGCGATCCGCCGCGTCGACCCCGACACCGGCATCCTGGCCGAGGGGGTCGACGAGGTGCAGGAGGCGGTCGTGCAGTGCATGGACTGCATGCACGACCAGCCCCACCTCGGCTTCCAGGACGACCGCGTGGTCCCGATCGAGGATCGCTGGGAGCGGATGGTCGCCGGCACGCCCTGGGTGGCCTCCTGCACGGTCACGGTCGACCAGGACCGGGTCGAGACCTGCTCCGGCCCGGAAGCGATCGAGTTCCTCACCTACGGCGCCTTCGGCGACGCCGGTGTGCGCGAGTTCTTCACCCACGTCCGCTTCCACAAGCACGACGAGGAGCGGATCGTCGTCCACATGCTGGTCGAGCTCTACGCGCGCTCGGCCGAGGAGGCGACGAATGTGCTCGAGGAAGCCGCCCGCGGCCCGCTCGAGATCACCTCGCTGGCGGAGGAGTCCCGCCCCCCCGCGCACGCCTCAGACGAGGCGCACTGACGCTGACTCAGAGCAGGTCGCTTCCTTCGTTCGATGCGTTTGCGGCGGCGCCTAGCGCGAGCACGAGCAAGAGCGCGCCCACGATCAAGGCTCCAATGACGATAAACACCATGGTTCCTCCCCCCCTTTCGGGGACTATTGCAGACGCTGCGGTGGGATCGAGTTACGGTCCTTCGGCCACATACACTTACCCGCGTGACTGATCCGAAACGTCGCGCCGTGATCCTCGCCGGGGGCAAGGGATCCCGGTTGGGCCCGTACACGACCGTCCTGCCGAAGCCGCTGCTGCCGGTGGGGGACCACGCGATCCTCGACGTCGTGGTCCACCAGCTGCGCCATCTCGGCTTCACCGAGCTGACCCTGGCCGTCGGCTACCTGGCCCACCTGGTGCGGGCGGCGATGGGCGACGGCTCGCGCTGGGGCATCGAGATCGGATATGCGGAAGAGCGCGAGCCGCTCGGCACCGTCGGCCCGCTGGCGTCGATCGAGGGTCTCGACGACCACTTCATCGTGATGAACGGCGACGTGCTCACCACGCTCGACTTCGCCGGCCTGCTCGATATGCACGCCGAGTCCGGCAACGTGCTGACGATCGCCTCGCACCGGCGCGTGGTCAGCACCGACTACGGCGTTCTGCACGTCAGCGAAGACGACGGCCCGACCCAGGCAGTGCTGGGGTTCGAGGAGAAGCCCGAGATCCCCTACGTCGTCAGCATGGGCGTCTACGCGATGTCCCCCAAGGCCTTGAGCTACATCGAGCCCGGCGCCCGCCTCGACCTGCCAGAGCTGGTGCTGCGCCTGCTGGACGCCGGCGAGCCGGTCGGCTCCTATCTCTTCGACGGCTACTGGCTCGACATCGGGCGGCACGACGACTACGAGCGGGCGATCACCGAGTTCGGCAAGCTGCGATCGGTCTTCATGTACGAGGAGGCGGCTGCCGTGGACAGCGCCCAGGCTGCCGATGGGTGATGGGCGCGAGCGGCTGATCCCGCTCTTCGACGTCGAGCTGTCAGCCGGGGAGATCGAGGCGACCGCCGACACCCTGCGCTCGGGCTGGCTGACGATGGGTCCGCGCACCGAGCAGTTCGAGCAGGACTTCGCCGAGCACCTCGGCTGCCGCCACGCCGTGGCGCTCTCCAGCTGCACCGCGGCGCTGCACCTCGCCTACCTGGCCGCCGGGGTCGGGCCGGGCGACGAGGTGATCGTCCCGGCGATCACCTTCGTCGCCACCGCCGCCGCGGTGCGCTACTGCGGCGCCACGCCGGTCCTCGCCGACGTGCACGGGGAGAGCGACCTCAACCTCGACCCCGACGACGTCGCCGCCCGGATCACTCCTCGCACCAAGGCGATCTGCGCCGTCCACTACGCGGGCTACGCGGCCGACGTCGAGCGCCTCGGCGAGCTCTGCGCAGAGCACGGCCTGGCCCTGATCGAGGACGCCGCACACGCGCCGAGCGCGACCGCGCCGGGGAGTGAGCGCAAGCTCGGCACCTACGGGCTCGCCGGCTGCTTCAGCTTCTTCTCCAACAAGGTGCTCTCCTGCGGGGAGGGCGGCCTGTTGGCGACCGATGACGACGACGTGGCGGCGCTGGCGCGCAGCCGCCGTTCGCACGCGATGACCTCTGGCACCTGGGACCGCCACCGCGGCCACTCCGCCGGCTACGACGTCCTCGACCTCGGCTTCAACTACCGCATCGACGAGCCCCGGGCGGCGC